>CAXXSP010000018.1:0-364759 GCA_963676605.2 Sphaerochaetaceae bacterium
TTCCAGCCGTTCAAGAATCTCCTGAGGACTCAGGCCGCTTGAAGCGGCATTCCAGAGACTTAAGGGAGAGATCCTGTAGGTGTGAATATGTTCGGGAGACCGGATCAGTTCACAGAAGGCGATAATATTCTTCCTCGCCTGTTCGGCCTGAGGGGAATGGACATCCATGAGAAGGGTCATATCACTCTGTATGATGAGCGGTTTATCTGCCATACTGATCGTAATAGAGGGAGAGTAGGGTGAGAGCTGTCATTGCTTCGATTACCGGTACGATCCTCACTACGATAGAGGGATCATGCCGTCCCTTCACAACGATCGTCTGTTCCTTCCCGTCAAGATCTATGGTTTTCTGGGGTAGTTCTATCGAGGCTGTCGGCTTCACGGGAACACGGAAGAAGATATCCTGTCCGTTGGTGATTCCTCCGTTGATCCCACCGGCATGGTTGGTGAGGAAGCCTTCAGAGCTGATCTCATCATTATGTTCTCTGCCGCTCATATCAGCTGCATGGAAACCTTCTCCGAATTCGATGCCTTTTGTTGCCCCGATCGATAGGATCGCATGGGCAAGGAGGGCTTCGGTCTTCTGAAAGACCGGCTCGCCGAGACCTGTCGGGCATCCGGTGATGACGCACTCGATAATCCCTCCGATACTGTTCTTTTCAGCTCTGGCCTGATCTATGAGCTGTTCCATCTGAACAACCGCATCGGCATCACAGCAGCTGACAAGATTGTCCCGCACAATACTCAGGTCTTTCTTCTGAGCCTTCACGTCTCCGATCTGTGTCGTATAGGCTGTGATATTCACACCCTTCGAACGGAGGATCTGCATCGCTATCGCACCGGCTGCAAGACGTGCGGCAGTTTCTCTTCCGCTGCTTCTGCCTCCGCCGCGCCAGTCCCTGATGCCGAATTTCTGCTGCCAGGTGTAATCTGCATGACCGGGACGGAAAAAGGTCGAGATGTCGGTATAATCATGGGAACGCTGATTGGTGTTCCGTATAATGATGGACAGGGGTGTTCCTGTGGTCTTCCCTTCATAAATTCCCGAAAGGATTTCCACGTCATCGGCTTCCTTGCGTTCGGTTCCCAGGCGGTTGCCGCCGGGCCTGCGTCGCGACATCTGATAGGTAAGATCATCCATATCGATGACGAAATTAGATTCAAGTCCATCTATGATGACTCCGAGAGCCGCGCCGTGAGACTCTCCGTATGTTGTAATCTGAAGTGAAGTTCCGAATGTATTGCCACCCATGGTGTACTCCTATAGTAGTTCTCTGATGAAAGCGGCGAGGTTCACTCCGTTGAACTCAACGCTCTCGAAATCCGCTAATGGTACCACATTATCGCAGAACTTTCTATAGAGGGTATCTCTCTGGAGGAAGAGGGCATGAAAGGAATCTTCAGGATCATCCCGGTCTATGAAAGGAGGGAGTCCCTTTCTTTTAATTCTTTCAAGGAGTGTCTTTTCTTTGAGTGAGAGATAGAGAATGGTGCCGGTCTCCTTCATCCTTTGGATAAGGTGGTGATTGTCACATACCCCTCCGCCGGTCGCCATGATTGTGAGGGTGAGACCTGTCGTGTCATGTGAAGCGAGAAATGCGTCAAGCGCATCGCGTTCGGCTTTCATGAAGGCATCCTTGCCTTCTGCTATGTAGAGTTCCCTGATACTTTCATACGATATTCGTTCCAGAATAAGCTCATCAAGGTCAACAAAGAAGACGGGGATATCGACTTTGAGATGTTCTGCGCAGTAGCTTCCTACATTGCTTTTTCCGCTGTGTTTGATACCTGTAAGATATATCAGTGAATGCTTGTCGTTGTTAGTGCTGGTCATAATAAGTGATCCACTTGACGGGATATCTGTCTCCTCCTGTTTCCTGTGCAATAGAAACCTGGTTCATTCTGTTCCTGAGCTGTTTCAGTCTGAACCGTTTGAATTCCTTCTGCTGGATATATCGTGCTTCATCAAGGTTTCTTTTTCGCTGCTCAAGAAACGTATGTTTTGGTATGAGTATGCTGAGTAGAAAGTTATAGATGATGAGCATGGAGGCCCAGAGCATCACGATGATGAGGGGTACAATCTCTCTCACCGAGGTGTCGGGTGAGATCTGTACCTGATAGGATCCTTCAAATACCTGAACAGCATTCATCTTCAGCGGAGCAAGAGAGATCATGAAGAACAGCAGAGTTATGATGACGGGAAGGATCCAGTATACTCCTCGGGGGGTGAACAGGAAGCGCACCGAGGCTATGAGGCAGAGAAAGAGGATAAAGGAAGTTGTAACTGCCACAAGTAGCATCAGCATGCGAAACATGGTACCATGAAAGATGATGATAGGGAAGTAGAATACACCTCCCTGCAGGATGCTCAAGTAGGGAGGTTCCCATGCCAGACAGGTACGTCAATCATCTGAGTCAGGAAGTGCTCACCAGAAGACAGAGTGAAAGGAAACGTGATGTACGCAGTCCCTATTACCGGGATACGACAGCTATTATCCACTCCTCCCCGTTCAGGAGATTGAAACATAAGACGCAGGTCTTCTTCGCTCCGAGCAACGATCATATCTGCACGAGAATCGAACACTCGCTTCATGTCGCTTCCATTGCCAGTACCCTCTCCAGAGGACTGGGACTGGACCATGAACTCGCCTGGGCGATAGGGATGGGGCATGACCTCGGACATGCACCGTTCGGTCATGTGGGAGAAACGATTCTCGGAGAATTACGGAAAGAGAGGGGGATGGGGAATTTTGAACATGAGCTCAACTCCCTCAGAGTCGTTCAGTATCTTGCCGATAACGGAAGGGGGCTGAACCTTACCTATGCGGTACGGGACGGTATTGTCTCCCACAACGGGGAGACGTTCCTTCAGTCTATCCTTCCGACCCACACGGAAAAAGATTTTGATGGAATCAGGACGAGAAAAGGGATCGTCCCTTCCACCTGGGAAGGCGCGGTTGTCCGTATCAGCGATCAGGTTGCCTACCTTGGACGCGATTTCGAGGATGCCTGCCGCCTCAATATCGTACGATCCGAGATGATGCCTCCCATCGCGGCTGCAGCGGCTTGGAACGACGAATTCCTCCATCATAGACACTCTCGTGAACGACCTACTTACACATACGAGTCCCGAAAAGGGTATCAGTCTCTCAGACGAAGTCTACGAGGCAGTGATCGAGATGAAGAAATTCAATTACGAGCATATCTATCATTCCCCCCTCCTGAAGGGGTATCACAGATATTTTCGCCGGCTCCTTTCACTGATCGTGAGTTACCTGAGTGATATCTTCGAGAGTTATGCCTTCGAATATGCACGGTATGAAGAAGAAAAGAACATGCTTGCAGCGGGCTTCAGCAATCATATACGGGATATGGCTGAGAGTTATCAGAAGAGGGAAGGGAACTATGACAATATGATCTTCGATTACGTTGCGGGAATGAGTGACACCTTCGCACTGGACTGTGCAGATGAGATTCTGAAACCGAATCACCTCAATGATGATATAGAACGCTCCCTCACAGGAAAATGGTTCGACGTGAGGGCTTGAGATTACAGTCCCTCTCGTATTTTCTCAATCTCTTCGATGAACTTCTCGACGGAGTCGAAGGCTCTGTACACCGAGGCAAAACGGACATAGGCGACCGCATCCACCTTATACAGGTAGGTGAGGGCGATCTCTCCGATAGTGGTAGAGGGGATCTCCCGTTTCGAAGATGATTTGATCATGATCTCATCTTCGATCTGTTCGATCATCTTCTCAAGCACTTCAGGTCTGATATGCCTCTTCTCCGTGGTGATCTGGATCCCCCGTTCAATCTTCCTGATATCGAACGGCTCTATCCTGTGATCCCTTTTTACCACCATCAGAGGCTTCTCTTCTATCCGCTCATAACTCGTGAACCGGTAGCCGCAGTTGGTGCATTCCCTGCGCCTTCTGACCATCGATCCACTGCTGTTCTGACGTGATTCAAGCACTCTGTCATCTGTATGATTGCATTGCGGGCATAACACAGGCCTTCCCCCTTTGTACGGCCTCATACTACCACAGCTTTCCATCTCTGTATATCAGAGGTGACTTGAAGAACCCACTGAAGGCACGTCAGGGAGGACAGGAGTGTGCAATGGTGTTGTTATTTATAACAATTTGTGCTTATAATAACAAAAACTCAAAGAAAGGAGCATCTATGGAATCTGTAAGCAATTCCGTAAAACGAATTATTGACCGAACTCCCTTTCTCCATGAAATGCTGATAAGCGGTATTCTCAGTTACTCTAATTACGCCTCATCGATTCATCCCCATGTGGAGAAACTACACGGTAAGGAAGTGAAGAGTTCCGCGATCGTGATGGCGATCAGGCGGTACGGGGAAGAGCTTAAGAAAAGGGATCAGGAACATCGGAGTGCCCCCCTACACTATGAGATCGTTATGAAGACAAACATCTTCGATATCAACCTGGTGCGCAGTGATTCAATTCTTGAGAAATTCAGGCAGCTGTTTGATCTGGTGAATCCCTCAAGCGGTGACTTCCTGAACATCTCGGTCGGGTCCCATGAGGTATCTCTTTCGATCAGTGAAAAATATATGGACCATGTCTCCCCCCTTCTCGAGGGAGAGGAAGTCCTTCTCCAGCAGGGTGACCTGGTTGCGCTCTCTCTGGTATTCAGCGGTGATTTCATGCAGACTCCCGGCATCGTGTACGAAGCGGTGAGAAAACTTGCCTGGGAAGAGATCAATGTGAACGAGATCATCTCGACGATGAATGAGCTGACCTTCGTCATAGACAGAAAAGACTCTATGTCCGCTTTCAGCGTCCTTCAGAGCTTTCTCAAAGGAGAGACGGTATGAAGAAGAACATCATCATCATCACGGGAGCGAAAAATAGCGGGAAGACCACCATGGCCTATACCCTCTGTTCGAAGCTCGATGTGGACGGGAAGAGTATCGGCGGAGTGATTCAGGTCCTTCTTCTCCCCGGAGAGGAAAAGAATACCTATACGCTCAGTTCCCAGCATGACGGTACCTCCATGCTGATGCTCGACAGGGCAGCTCATGAGAACTGGGAGAGGGCAGGGAACTTCTTCTGTAATCCTGAGGCTGCAGCTTGGGCCGATCAGCAGTTCGCCGCCTCCTATACCAGTGATTTCATGATATTCGATGAGATCGGGAGATTCGAATTGGAAGGAAAGGGGTTTGATTCATCGTTCTCCGCAGCTCTCCAATCATACGCGGGAACCATAGTAGCTATTATCAGGGATGAATATATCGAGGATGTATGTTCCCGGTATGCAATAGATGTGAATTCCTGTATAGTCATCGGGTCACACGATGACAAAGAAACAGCATACGTAAGGATACAGCAGCTATGAATGAAATCTTCTGGATCGGGATGCTCCTGATCAACTTCCTCCTCATCATCATCGCCTACAGGCTCTGGGGTCGTCTCGGTCTGTACATCTGGATACCCATCTCAGTCATGATCGCCAATATTCAGGTGACCAAGACGGTCAACCTCTTCGGGCTTGAGGCAACCCTCGGCAATATCATCTATGCAACGAGTTTCCTCGCAACCGATATTCTCAGCGAGTGTTACGGTAAGAAAGACGCAAGACGTGCAGTTGCTATCGGGTTCTTCTCGATGTTCACCATGACGATGCTGATGAATATCGCTCTCATGTTCATACCGGCAGAGAGTGATTTCGTTCAGGAGAGCATGGCCACGATATTCGCCCTGATGCCGCGTATCGCGGGAGCCTCGCTGCTTGCATACGGGATCAGTCAGATGCATGACATCTTCGCCTACGGGTGGATCAGAAAGGTACTGCCTGGAAAAAGGTTTCTCTGGGTGAGAAACAACGGTTCAACCCTCATGTCCCAGCTGCTTGATTCCGTTATATTCACCTTCGCAGCCTTCTTCGGGGTGTTCCCGTTCTCAGTGCTGATCGAGATTCTCATTACGACCTATGTCCTGAAGGTGGTGGTGTCTCTGTTCGATACTCCGTTCATCTATCTTGCACGCTACTGGTTTGACAATAAAAAGATCGTAGAAACTATCTGAACATCTTCTGCATATCAGAAAGCGCTTCCTCCTGACCGCTCAGGAGGATATCTGTGAAGGTCTTTCTCTCATAAAGCATCTCATCGGTATAGACAAAGGGCGTTCCATCCCTGTAGGTCACCGGGAAGCCTGCAGCACTCAGGAGGGCATGCGCTCCCGCTACATCCCATGCGAAGCAGGGAACACTGAGTGATCCCTGAATACGGGAGTGGATGAGCGGTGCGATCATGTGGATGATATTGCTCCCGAAGGACCTGATCTTCCCCTTATACTGTTTGAGATCAATGTAATGCTGAATGTGAGAACCCATCGCTATCTGCTCGATACCGGTATAGTTCCTCTCCGGCTGATATATCTTTCCGTTAAGTTTCATCTCCTCACCCGGGCAGAGGGTGAGAAGGAGAGAGTCATTCCCTCCGAGTCCCCAGCGGGGAGCATAGACGATGGAACCCACGGGATTGCGCTCTGCATTGAGGATGCCGAGGGAGATACACCAGGAAGGCATCCCCTGTGAATAGCTGTCGGTACCGTCGATCGGGTCGAGGATGAAGGTGAGGGAGGCTGACTCATCGTACCTGCTGTCCTGCTCCTCGGTGATGATACAGGCCTGAGGGAAAAGTTCTTCAATCATGGCTTTCACGTGAGTGTTGATATAGGTGTCGGTTTCCGTAAGTACTGAGCCGTCATCCTTATACGAGACCTCTATTTTCTTTTGATTTTCTGCGGCGTAGGTGCCCATCTCTTTAATAAACTCAACCAGTGTATAAAATGAATCCATTGAACACGTTCTCTCTTCTATGATAGGGTAAGTGCGGTTATGAAGCAGCATATACTTCAGCCTGTACAATCCTACCTGAAATCGAGTGAAGGGTACAAGGCATTCAGAAAAAATCAGGATCTCTCTACCTCGATCGAAGGACTCAGCGGGTATCCTCTCGCGATTTATCTGAACGTCTGTCAGCTCTATCTCAAAAAGAGAGTATGGGTGATCTGTCCTACTGAACAACAGGCTTCGGGGTTGTACAAGGATCTCAAGGTCTCGAATATTCCCTCCCTCCTTTTCAAGAGTGGCGGGAAAAAGCTCTACAGCGCCGTTACCGGCGGTGATGATGAATATCTTCTGATGAAGGACCTTCAGGATCTCGAGATGATGAGTGAGGGAATCGTATTCGTCCCCATGCGAACCTTTGTTTCCCCTGTTCCCGATTCCACATACGTTTCTGAGACGAAAAAGAAGCTCAGCATTCACGATCCCTTTGACCCTGTTGAATTGAGCAGGATTTTCAGCGAAGCAGGATACTATCGTTCACCCAGCACGACCGTGCCTGGAGAATTCTCTTCCCACGGAGAGATCTTCGACTTCTTTCCCTACGACAGCGACCTGCCGGTAAGAATCCACGGAGACTGGGATGAGATCGAGAAGATCACGCACTATGATCCTGATACCCAGGACCTGGTGAAGAGCATCGCCTCGTTCACCTTTCATTTGATGAAAGAAGGGCCGACACAGAGCTGGGGGCATATCAGTCAGTACTTCAAAAGCTCTGACTATTTCTTCGTGATCGGGAAAGAGAGACTCGATACCTCCTTTTATTCGATGCAGGTGGAAGCGAAAAGTCTCTACCGGCAGGCATTTCAGGCCGACCGGTCATCTCTGAAACCGAATGAGATTCTTTACGACTATACGAGTTTTATCGAAGAGGGTAAACGTCTATCTCTTCTGTATGATGTGAGGGGACAGCATGAGGCATTCTCCTTCGATATACGTGATGGACACTCCTACTTCGGCAATTTCACTCTTTTCAAGGAGGATCTCTCGAATCTGATCGCCAACGGATTCTCCATCGTCATCTACGCAGGAAGTGACCTTCAGAAACAGCGCCTTTCAAGCATGCTGCAGAATTATCAGGGAGTGACCATCCTTGAAGAGGAACTCAGCGGAGGGTTTGTCCTCGAGAAAGAAAAACTTGCGGTCATCTGTGACCATGAAATCTTCGGACGACGCAAGGTCCTCAATAAAACACTCCATAAGGTCGCCTCCTCTCCTCTTGATTCCTTCGTAGACCTGAATGAAGGTGATTATGTGGTGCATATCAATTACGGTATCGGCCAGTTCGAGAAGATTGACAGGGTTCATATCGCCGGACGCGAGAGAGACTATATCAAAATCCTCTACGGCTCCAAGGAATATCTCTTTGTCCCCATCGAGCAGGCCAACCTCATCCAGCGGTATATCGGAAGCGAAGGCGCAGCGCCGAAACTCGATAACCTGAGCGGGACAAGCTGGAGTGCGAAAAAGGCAAAGGCGAGGAAATCGGCGGAGAAGCTGGCAGAGCAGCTCATTCACCTCTATGCGAAACGGAAGAATGCCAAAGGGTTTCCCTTCCCGAAGGATACGGACTGGCAGATGGAATTCGAGGCCTCTTTCCCTTATGACGAGACCGAGGATCAGCTCCAGTGTGTGGAAGATATCAAGCTCGATATGGAATCTCCTGTGGTCATGGACCGGCTGATCTGCGGAGATGTCGGCTACGGAAAGACAGAAATCGCTCTGAGAGCCGCCTTCAAGGCTGTCATGGCGGGCAAGCAGGTAGCCTTCCTCGCTCCCACCACAATCCTTGCCGAACAGCATTATGAGACTCTTATCGAACGCCTCGGGACTTTCCCAGTCCAGGTGGAAGTCATGAGCCGTATCATCGATAGGAAGAAACAGAAGGAGACACTCAAAAGAGTAGCCTCTGGGGAAGTCGATATCCTCGTCGGTACCCATCGTATCCTGCAGAAGGATGTGCTCTACAAGGATCTCGGACTTCTCATCATTGACGAGGAACAGCGTTTCGGCGTGAAAGACAAGGAGAAGGTGAAGCACCTGAAGACCAACATCGACTCGATTGCTCTCTCAGCGACTCCTATTCCCCGGACCCTCTATATGTCGCTCCTGAAGATCCGTGATATGTCCCTTCTGACTACTCCTCCGATACAACGACGTGCGATCAGGACCATCATAGAAGAGTATGATATCTATACGGTGAAAAAAGCTATCCAGCACGAGACAGAGCGGGGAGGGCAGGTATTCTACCTGCATAACCGAATCAACTCGCTCGATGAAGTTCTTACCATCCTGCAGAAGGAACTCCCTCATCTGGTGTTCGACGTCGTTCACGGTCAGATGGATCCCCGTCATATCGAGGATGTCATGCACCGGTTCGTGCATGAAGGAATACAGGTGCTCATCTCAACGACCCTCATCGAAAACGGTATCGATATCCCGAATGTGAATACGATCATCATAGATAGGGCAGACCGGTACGGGGTAATCTCAGCTGTATCAGCTGAGAGGTAGAGTAGGGCGTGGCGATAAAGATGCCTTTGCCTATCTTTTCTACCCCCAGTCGGCACAGCTCTCGGAAGTGGCGATCAAACGCCTCAAAGTCATATCTGATCACACAGAACTTGGAAGCGGCTTCAAGATAGCCATGAAGGATATGGAAATCCGCGGAACCGGAAATCTCCTCGGACGGGAACAGAGCGGACAGCTTTCCTCTGTCGGTCTTGATATGTATATCAAAATTCTCGATGAAGAGATCGCCCGCCTGACCAAGGAAGAGAGGAGTGTCGAGGAAGAGGTGTTCCTCGAACTCGACTATAGCGGCTTCATTCCCGATGATTATATCAGTGAGCCCTCTGTCAAATTCGAGATTTACAAGAAGATATCCTCTGTGAATTCTGATGAGGGACTGCTCGCCCTGAATGGCGAACTCCTTGAAAGGTTCGGCCCTCTCCCTGAGGTTGTCGCAAATCTGATGTATATCGCAGAACTGAAGATTCTGTGCAGAAAACTCTCTATCTATCATCTCAAGGAGAGGAACGGCCTCGTAGAGGTCACCTTCTCGAAGGTGAAAGATATCTCAATCGATAAAGTGATGCAGCTCATGCAGCTTAGGCAGAACAGTGTGAAGCTTGATCCCAAGCGGATCAATGTGCTGATACTCAAGACCGAAGCGATTTCACTCAAAGATAAATCATTATTCATCCTCGAGATGTTGAAAAGACTCTAGGGAAGAAGGAACAGCTATGGATATAAAGAACGGCAGGGTGGACCTGCTTGCTGAGAACGGTAAAAGAAATGTGAAAAGCTTTGTCCTGAGAACCGGTAAACTGCGCCCCTTCCAGGAAGAGGCGATACAGCTGTACAGTGATGAGTATGTTCTTCCCTTCGCTCCTGAGAAGCTTCAGTTCTCACAGGTATTCGGCAATGATCATCCGACAATCATTGAGATCGGGTTCGGCATGGGAACTTCCACCAAAAGGATAGTCAGCGAACATCCCGAGACAAATTACATCGGAATCGAAGTGTTTCTGAGCGGATTTACCAAACTCCTCAGTGCTGCAGGCCGTGAACACCTTTCCAATCTCCGTCTGATCAGATTCGATGCGGTTGAAGTGCTCACTCATATGATAGAAGATGCATCTCTTGATGGCTTTCATATATTCTTTCCCGATCCCTGGCCGAAAAAGCGTCACCATAAACGGCGACTCATCCAGAATGAATTTGCAGAACTTCTCACACGTAAACTGAAAGCAGGCGGATATATCTACTGCGTGACTGACTGGGAAGAATATGCCGAACAGATGATTGAGGTGTTCGATTCTGTCTCCGGCCTCGTGAATCCAAGCGGCGGGTTCTGTGATCCTGTTGCGTGGAGACCCGGTACCGGGTTTGAACGGAAGGGGATGGAGAAGAATCATATCATCAGAGAAGTTTGGGTTGAAAAAGCCTCCCAGGCCTGATTTCTCGCTGTACACTCTGAACTTATACTTAAACATTTTTCCCTATGACATGAACCACCCCAATTAGATATATGTGAAATGTACATATTATGTTGACAGATGATATTTTCTAGGTATAATGTAACACATTACTGATAATCAATGATAATCAGATACAATAAAAAGAGGAGATTACTTATGAAGAAAAAGGATCTTGCCGTTCTCTCAGAAGAGTCGGCAGTAGAAATGTTTCCAGGATTTTTCAGGACAACCCTTACCTATAATGATGAACTGATGCTCTGTCACTTCCGCCTGAATAAAGGAGCGACTATACCGCTACATAACCATCAGCCGGTGCAGAACGGTTACCTTATCAAAGGGAAGGTGGAACTCCTTTCCGAGGATGGGACGTCCCGTATTATCGAGGCGGGAACGTCGTACGTATTTGACTCAAACCAGATTCACGGTGCTCTCGCGCTTGAAGACTCTGAGTACGTGGAAACATTCTATCCCGTGCGTCCTGAATACTATCCAGAATAGATTACCCAATCTGAAAAGAGAGCCGGACATCGTCCGGCTCTCTTTGTCGTTTTATGAGTGTAGAATTATTCTGCGTCATGTTCCTGCTTTGCTCTCGCAATAACATCATCTGCGATTCTGCCGCTGATCGCTTCATAGTGATCAAATTCTATCTCGAAAGATCCTGTCCCGCTCGTCATGCTCTTCAGGTCGATTGAATAGTTGAGCATCTCAGGCTGCGGTACTTCAGCTTTCACTAACGTGATACCACCTCCGATATCATCCTGACCGAGAACCCGTCCGCGCTTACCGCTGAGGTCACTGAGGATGTCTCCGAGGTACTGATCATTGATATATACGGACAATTTCATGAACGGTTCGAGGATGACCGGACCTGCTTTTTCGATAGCTGCCTTCATGGCACCCTTCGCTGCAAGGCGGAAGGCCATTTCAGAGGAGTCTACCGGGTGTTCCTTTCCATCAACGATGGTAATACCTATGTCGACAAGAGGATAATGGGCGAGGAACCCTTCTTCCATCGCGTCGTGAAGTCCCTTCTCGATTCCGGGCATATACCCCTTGGAGACAGAGCCGCCCTTGATCGCGTTGGTGAAGGAGTACTGTTCGCCTCTCTCAAGAGGTTCGATTTCAATCAGAACCTTACCATACTGGCCGTGTCCGCCGGACTGCTTCTTGTGAGCATATTCGACTACGCCGCTCTTTTTGGTGATTGTTTCACGATAGGCAACCTTCGGTGTTCTGGTATTGATGGTGATCTTCTGTTTCTCTTTTATTCTGTCGAGAATCATGTTGATATGAAGTTCACCCATACCGCTTACAGTAGATTCTTTCGTCTCTTCATTGAAAGCTGTCTGGAAGGTGATATCCTCTTCAACCACACGGTGAAGGGCATCATTCATCTTATCTTCCGATTTCTTGTCGCCTGCAGAGATGGCAAGAGAATAGACAGGGGAGGGGAACCGGAGGGTATGGAAGGTAAATCCCTGGTCTCCGCTGGTGAGTGTGGTATTGGTGTGTGCAATATTACTCTTGGCAATCACGCCGATCGCACCGGCCGCGAGGGAGGGAACTTCAACAAGTTTCTTTCCGACGAGCTGATACACCTTACCCGGCTTCTCTTTCTTCCCGATTGTCGGATCCATGATTTCGGTATCACCGGAGAGCGAGCCCTGAACGATTTTGACGTAGGAGAGTTTTCCGCTGAACTGGTCGATCGTCGTCTTGAAGACGTAGGCTGCTGTCGCACCTTCTTCACTGATATGGATAGACTCGTCAACATCTCCACGTACAACTTCATCGTCTGCACCGAGCGGATTGACGAAATTGTTCTTGATGAAATGAAGGAGAGAGGAGAGTCCGCTTCCCAGTTCTCCGCTGCCGGCGAAAACCGGTACTACACGGTTTTCCGCAAGCCCCTTTCTCATACCTTCGCGGATTTCATCAGGAGTGAGAGTGCCTTCTTCGAAGTATTTTTCGATGAGTTCGTCTGTACCTTCTGCGGCCGCTTCAATGAGCTGGAGCTCATACTCATCGACGACGTCTTTGTATTCTGCAGGAATCTCGATGATCGTCTCCTTTCCTGCCGCATCATATGTATAAGCCTGCATTTCAATGAGGTTTATCACACCCTTGAAATTACTTCCGCTTCCCATCGGGATGGTGACGGGAACATAGGTGGCTTCGATCTGCTCTTTCAGTGTGTCAAAGGATGCGAAGAAATCAGCACGGTCTCTGTCACATCGGTTCATAAAGACAGCGCGCGGTTTATTTCTGGTGTTCAGTCGTTTCCAGAGCTTGATTGTCTCAATCTGTGCTCCGTCGCGTGCATCAACGACCATCAGTGCATTCTCGCACGTTCTCAGTGCAGCAATCACTTCTCCGATGAAGTCGGCGGTTCCGGGAGTATCGAGGAAGGTCAGGGTCTTGCCTTCATATTCAACCGGTGCCATTGCCGTATGGATAGACATCTCCCGTGAGATTTCTTCCTCGGTGAAGTCACTTACACTTTTCCCTGTTGCCACTTTCTCAGCCCGGGAAATCACTCCACATTGAAACAGTATCTGCTCCAATAATGAGGTTTTCCCGGTACCGATGTGCCCGATGATTGCAATGTTCCTCAGGTCAGTACTGGATACGCTCATATGTCCTCCTTGTTTTACGAATGCAGAAATGCATTCAACAAGAAATATCGTATGATGCGGAGACCCAGATGTCAAACAATTATTGGGAAACTGTTAACTTTTCGGTGCAAAATGGGAGAATTCCATCGAAAACGTTCCTCTTCCCTGCGTTGAACTCCTGAGGACGGTGGAATACCCGAAGAGCTGTGCGAGAGGAGCCTTGGCCTCGATATGGTCTCCGCTTGTTCTGGAATGCATCGAATTGATAAGGCCTCCTCTGCTGGTGAGGGAGCTCATGACGTCTCCGACGAACTGGGTCGGTACGACCAGATCGACCTTCATGACCGGTTCAAGGAGAATCGGATCAGCCTCCCGTGCCCCATTTTCAAAGCAGATCGCGCTTGCAGCCTCAAAGGCGAATTCGCTGGCCGTCAGGACGTTGAATTTGACCTGTATCAACCGGACTTCGATGTCCACGACTTCGTACCCGAATCTGATACCCGATTTGATCGAGTTCATCACACCCCGTTCGATCGCTTCAAGGTATTCAGCAGGCAGTTCTCGCTTCGGAACATCGGAAACAAAGGAGACCCCGCTTCCTGTGCTTTTCGCTTTGATTGAGAACGTGACAGTCGCTTCATGTTCTTTACCGGCAAGGATACGGTTGTAGGTCTCGGTGGCTTCAATATCCTTCGTAATCGTCTCCCTGTAGGTGACCTGGGGATTACCGACCCGTGCCTCCACCTTCATCTCTTTTGTGAGACGCGTGACGAGTACATCGAGGTGGAGCTCACCCATCCCCTTGATGACGATCTGTCCAGTGTCGCTGTCCTCATTCCAGGTGAAGGTAGGGTCTTCGACACTGAGAAGAGTGAGAGCATTCTTCAGTTTATCCTGATCGCTCATCGTCTTCGGTTCGATGGCGACCGAAATGACAGGTTCCGGGAAGTGCATGCTTTCAAGAAGCACCTGATGCCCTTCAGATCCGATCGTATCTCCCGTCTGTGCATGCTTGAAGCCGATAATGACGCCGATATCGCCGGCAGCCAGAGAATCCACAGTTTCCTGCTTGTTCGCATGCATGCGGACGATTCTGTTCACTCTTTCCTTTTTCTTCTTCGCGATATTGAAGATAGCAGTACCTTTCTTGACTACTCCGCTGTAGACGCGGATGAAGCAGAGAGGTCCGGCTTCACGATCGTGCTGAATCTTGAAGATCAGAGCAAGCGGCTGTCCTGAAGGGTCGTGCTTCACTTCCACCTCACTCTCATGCTTCACGCTGATTCCCTTCATGGGGGGGAGGTCAAGAGGAGAGGGGAGGAGTGCATTGATTCCGTCCAGCAGAGGCTGGACGCCGATATTCTTCAGGGCAGAGCCCACAAATACTGGATAGAGGTTTCTTTCGATGGTCTCCTTTCTGAGAACTTCATAAATCATCTCTTCTGGAATCTCTTCTCCGGAGAAGTAGAGTTCGGTGATTTCATCAGAATAGGATGCTACCGAGTCGATCAGATGTTCATACCACTGCTCCCGCAGTTCTTCCTGTTCATCCGTGAGAGGCTGCCTGTTCATGGATGACCCGTATGAGGTCTGATCGAATTCAATTCGGTCTCCTTTCAGGACATCAATGATGCCGCTGAACTCGCTTTCACTTCCGATAGGAAGAAAGAGAGGGACAGGTGTAATGGAGAATTTCTCTTTCAGCTCTTCAAGTGCTGAAAAGAAATCTGCACCGAGCCGGTCCATTTTATTAATGAAGATGATACGCGGAACACGATAGGTATCGGCCTGTCGCCAGACGGTCTCAGTCTGGGGCTCAACGCCGCTCACCCCGCAGACGACTGCAACAGCTCCGTCAAGCACTCTCAGTGAGCGTTCGACCTCCGCCGTGAAATCAACATGACCCGGCGTGTCGATAATATTGATTTTATGATCCTTCCAGTAGCAGGTGGTGGCTGCAGAACTGATCGTGATACCTCTGTCCTGTTCCTGTTCCATGAAATCCATGGAGGCTTCACCGTCATCCACCTCACCGATACGGTAATTTTCACCGGTATAGTAGAGGATCCGTTCCGTTGTTGTTGTCTTTCCTGCATCAATGTGTGCCATGATGCCTATATTTCTAATCAGTGTATCATCCATAAAAGAGTTCCTTATCTCACCCGGGATTACTAGAGAGCCCGAAACAGGGGAATAGTAGCACAGATGACGACAAGTTGAAAGATGGGATGACGGGCTGAAGGAGTTCTTATCTCGGTGTCAGAAGGAGAATTTCATACGGTCCGATGACACATTCATCATTCAGCCTGACCTGTTTGCCCTGAAGGAGTTCAGTCCACAACAGGGTGCTCACTTCCGGGTAGGAATGATCCTTCAGCGTCACGTGTTTCTGGTATTCGCTGAAGTTGGCCAGAACGACCATCATCTGATTCTCATATTCACGATGACGGGGGATGACAAGCATGCACACCACAGCGTTATCACTGGTGGGTATGCTCCTCAGGATGTTATTATTACCCATCATCGAATGGCCTTTCGCTGCGCCGATGTACCTGTTGAGTCTGTAATATATCTGAGAAGAATAGAGAGTGAGATCCCCGATGGAAGAAGCTGCACTCCAGTCGAATACACCCCGGTGAAGGTATCTGCTGTCACGTGCTTTATGAGGATCCTGGATATATGAGTAATCATTGAGCTGTCCCAGCTCGTCCCCGCTGTACAGTACCGGAATGCCGTTTGCTACGAAGGCGAATACCTGAAGGAGAATGATTCGCTTGACAGCCAGTTCCCCCTGATATTCATCTCTCTCGTGAATAGCTTTTTCCAGCCCGCAGAGACTGGCGGTGGTCCCGCAGTTGCGGGCATCGAGAGTCTTCGGGTCAGATTCATACAGCTCGCCCCGAGCGAAAGAGCCGGGGAACGCGCCGAGATAGAAGGAGATGAGAAACCGTTTATGGAAGAACGGATCGTATCCCAGGGAGCGCGCACTATTCTCGTTAAACCCCCAGCCTATATCATCATGACATCTGACGTAGTTGATCCAGCAGGCGCCGTCAGGTATTCTCTCGGGAATCGATTCTATGAGATCGCTGAGCATTCTGGTGTCGCGTGATGCAAGGGAATTCCAGAGCTCCACCATCATGGATACATTATAGAGCAGATGACATTCAGGTTCCCGGTCCGTCCCGAAGTAAGGGGCGACCTCATGGGGAGCCATGACGACTTCGCCCTTGATGATCGTCGCAGGAGCGGCGAGTTCCAGAATAAGACGGAAGATACGGATGATCGTGTGAACCTCAGGGAGGTTTCTCGAGGAGGTCCCCCATTTTTTCCAGATATAGGGAATTGCGTCAAACCTGAAGATATCAACACCTCTGTTACACATCTGAAGCATGGAGGCGACCATCTCCCGCAGCACTTCGGGGTTGGCATAATTAAGATCCCACTGATAATGATTAAACGTTGTCAGTACCCAGGAGGAGAGAGCTGCATTGTAGGTGAAGTTTCCCGGGGCAAGAACGGGAAACACCTCATTGACGTACTTCTCATACTCATCTGGCTGAGTTCGATCCTCAAAGATGAAATACTTGTTCTGAGCCTCTCTATCTCCTTCCTTCGCTTTGATTGCCCATTCATGCTCATCACTCGTATGATTGAGTACGAAATCGATACAGATGCTGATACCAGAACGGTGACAGGCCTCGGTGAAGGTGTTGAATTCTTCATCGGTGCCGAGGCGAGGATCAATCTTCGTGAAGTTGCTTACCGCATATCCGCCATCGTTTGCGAACTCAGGCATGTCGAACACGGGCATCAGATGGAGATAGGTGACTCCAAGACTTTTGAGGTACTCGATGCGGGAGGGCATGGAGGCGAAGGTTTCGCTGAAATTGCTTACGTACAGCATCATCCCGACCATTGTCGGGTCCTGGTACCAGGTTGGGTACGTGAGACGTTCACGGTCCAATTCGAGCATTTGCTCAGGCCGACCGGAGAACAGCGTCTTCACGGTATCGATAAGTTTCCCATAGCCTGTCTCACCATAGAGAGAAGTATAATATTCCTTTAACTGGGGTTCGATGATTGCGAACCGGTTCTGGAATCCCTGAATATGCATGTCCGCTGAATTCTGTACTTTCTTCTTCATGATCGTTGTATCTGCCGCACGTCCTTATCCGGATGGTACTCGGTTCACTCAACACTCGCAAGATATAGAAGCTGAGAAAATGAAAAAAGAATCATCATGAGTTGACAAAGAGGAAACAACTATGGTAGGTTCATTTTCGTTGACGGGGGTTTAGCTCAGTGGGAGAGCGCCTGCCTTACAAGCAGGATGTCACTGGTTCAAATCCAGTAATCCCCAAGTAATCAGAAAGGTGGAAAGAGTGATCTCTTTCCACCTTTTTTAGGTTCAGTGGAAACAGCGGTACGTGTAGTCCCAGGAGGCAAGGGCGTACCGGAAAACTTTACCTCAGAAACGAAACAAAGGCGGAGCCTTAGACTCCGCCTCCGCTGTAGTGCTGATTAACTCAGCAGGTGATTACTTCACCCAGTCTGACCAGACATCGGTGTTTGCATTCTTCCACTCACGTGCTGCTTCGAGCGTATCAAGATTTGACTCCTGAATGTACACCATGAGAGGACCGATGGTTTCGTTGGTCCAGTAGACGTTCTTCATGAAATCAACAACTTCAGGAAGATCTTCTTCAACGCCGGAGCGCCCGAGGATAAAGATATCGTTGGGAGCGTAGACTTCAGCGCCGTCCTGTTCGAGAATGACAAGGTCATACAGACCGAACATTGAGTGAGGCTGCCATCCCATACCGACAATATATTCTTCATTCTCGATAGCTGCATCGATAGCGGCCATCATGGCAGGACCCGAGGAGGCAAGAAGTTCGATGCCTGCATCTGCGAGATTGTAGGCGGGGATGAGTTCTTCTTCACATTTGATCATCATGCCTGCTCCTGCATCAATACCGGTAATCTTGTAATCAAGCTTTTCAGCTACTTCAGGCCGTGCAAGATCTGACACCTTTGTTACACCTGCGTCTGCCATATACTTGGGTACGATAAGACCTGTAATACCATTATCGTAAATCTTTTTGATTTTGACGATATCGGTACCTTCTGTGTATACACCGTGAAGGGTGGGGAGCCAGCCTTCCATGAAGAAATCCTGATCGCCGTTGGCGACAGCAGAGATTCCGGGAGCTACGTCAGCAGCGGTGAGTTCCACCTCGTATCCCAGTTCGTCTTCGAGAACAGCAGCAATGAAGTGAGTCCATGCGACACCTTCTTCCCAGTTAGCATAGGTGAGAGTTACCGTAGGAGCACTTTCGCTGTCTCCCTGAGCGAAAACCGCAGGGACTGAAAGCAATGCGATCATAACAACAGTTAATACTAATTTTTTCATCGTTTATCCTCCTAAAGATAATTTGAAAAATATAAGATCGGGTTTCCGGAGAACAAACCGGAAACATGTAGATTGATGATGCAGATTCTGTATGAATTCCTGAGTCCGATGCACAGCGAACGCCGCTGATCTGAGCTGCGTCATACAGTCTGAGTGAAGATCTTCACCTGCATCTTTTTCACTATCATAGAGAAAAAATAGAATTATTTAAACCCCCTTGAAAAACAAAAAAATACCCATTAACTATAATATAATGGCAATACAGTAGAAATATTAGCAAAATATGTGTTCTGAATAGTATATATATAGAATTGTACATATACTTCAGGAATGAGCAATTCCTTTCCTTTTTTACAGGAGAATCTCAGCTGCAGAAAGTGTTCTATTTGAAAGTTGCTTCTCATACTTCTTTTTCTCTTAATGAATAACGTTGTTACCTGAAGAATCTCCCAATCTACAGTTCGTGAAATGTAATATATGTACAAAATGTACAATGAAATGTTGAGTGTTTGATAAGATTACCAACATATATTGAGAAAATTACAAGATGAATCTAAGGAAATCAAAGAAGAATAATAATAAATAAGTATTATAACATTATAATCAATAGTAAATTACTAGCAATTCTACCAGTTATTGACTTTTAGAAACAAGTCTATTACTGTAAAGTAATCAAGATTATGTGATATTCAGAAAGAAGAATTTCCGCATGAAATCCGACTCTGATCATTGTCGGCTCGATCTCATCATGACCCATGATGTAGGTATCACATTGATAGAATTAATATCAAGGAGAATTATATGGCTCTTGTAGAAGTAAAGGGTCTGCATAAGATTTTCGGACCGAGTCCGAAGAAAGCGATCCCTCTTATACAAAAAGGAATGACGAAACAGGAGATCCTGAAAAAGACAGGGTGTACCGTTGCGATCAACGGCGCATCATTTTCAATTGAAAGGAAAGAGACATTTGTAGTAATGGGACTCTCCGGCAGCGGCAAGTCCACATTCATCCGGTGTCTGAACAGGCTGATAGAACCGACTACCGGAGAAATCCTTATTGACGGTAAGGATATCATGACAATGAATCATGAGACCTTGAGGGAAGTGCGACGTTACAAGATGTCGATGGTCTTCCAGAACTTCGGTCTCCTTCCTCACAGAAATGTTGTGAATAATGTGGAATTCGGTCTTGAAGTCGGCGGTATGGATAAAGAAGAGCGTAGAAATAAAGCTCTCGAAGCGATTAAGCTTGTCGGGCTAGAGGGGTTCGAGCAGAGCCTTCCGAGTGAACTCTCCGGCGGTATGCAGCAGAGAGTAGGTCTTGCCCGAGCTCTTGCCAATGATCCCGAGATTCTTCTCATGGATGAAGCTTTCAGTGCACTTGACCCGCTGATCAGGACTCAGATGCAGGACGAGCTTCTAGATCTTCAGACGAAGATGCATAAGACGATCATCTTCATTACACATGACCTTGATGAAGCACTCAAGATCGGTGACAGAATACTTATTCTCGGTCCGGATGGACGGGTACGTCAGATCGGAACACCGGAAGAGATTCTTGCTGATCCTGCAGATGATTATGTAAAGAAATTTGTACAGAATGTCGACAGAACCCGAGTGATCACAGCCGGCCTCATTAAGAGAAGCTCCCCTACGATCTGTCTTACAAAAGACGGCCCTGAGGCCGCGATGAGACTGATGGAGAAGCACGGACACTCTCATATCTTCGTTGTAGATGCCCAGAGGGTACTTCAGGGAATCATTTCGATCGATGATGCTGTCAAGTTGAAGAAAGAGAAGATAAGGGATATTTCAAGTATCGTGAATACCAATGTGTATACGACTCTTCCTGAAACTGCTGTTGCCGATCTGATGGCGACTGCACTTGAGACCCGGTACCCGATAGCCGTACTCAATGAGGAAGGTGTCTTCCATGGTATTGTGGATCGCGCGGCTATCATACGTGAAGTGAATGAGGGAATGGAGGAAGATACGCTTACTCCGACAGCTCTTAGTGAGGTTCATGATGAACTGAATGAAAAAGAGGGGAATGCTTAAATGGAACATATTCGTGAAATATTCAGCATAGGAAAAATATTCGAGTCTATCATTGACTGGCTGACCGAGCATGGTGACTGGTTCTTCGATACGATCGCAATTCTCGTCGAGGGACTTCTCGATGCAGTGACCTGGATCTTCAACTTTCCTCACGCTCTCATCATTATAGCGGTATTCACCTTTATCGCATGGAGAGCGGCAAAGACAGGCGTCGCCATCTTCTCCCTCATCGGATTTCTTCTGATTCTCTATATGGGCTACTGGCAGGAGACGATGGATACCCTTGCACTTGTTATTTCTGCCGTTGTTTTCGGCCTTCTCGTTGGTATCCCTATCGGTATCTGGGCCTCCAAATCTGACAGGGCGTGGAATGTGATCCGTCCGGTGCTCGACTTCATGCAGACACTGCCTGCTTTTGTCTACCTGATTCCCGCGGTTCTGCTGTTCAAGCTCGGACCGGTCCCGGGTGTCATCGCCACACTGATCTTCTCTCTGCCTCCTGCAGTCAGACTTACCAATCTCGGTATCAGACAGGTTCCGACAGAGATCAAGGAGGCTGCACGGGCCTTCGGAGCCACTCCGAGACAGATGCTTATAAAGGCGGAACTTCCTGTTGCACTTCCTACCATCATGGCAGGAGTGAATCAGACGATCATGCTTGCACTCTCCATGGTTGTTATCTCAGGTATGATCGGTGCCGGAGGGCTCGGAAACGTGGTTCTCAAGGGAATTACCCAGCTTAAGATCGATAAAGGGTTCGAAGGAGGAATCGCGATCGTCATACTGGCAATCTTCCTTGACCGTGTGACTCAGGCTCTGAGCGATACGAGCAGACGCCAGAACTGATTATTGAATAGAGATGTATTTCAAACGGTGTATCTTTCGGGATACACCGTTTTCTCGTGTATAGCTGAGATTGAGGGCGTTTTCGGGTGACTGTACTCTCTCCTGATTCTGATAGGAGACTTCGGTGATCTGGTGCTCTTATTCTCTATTTATCAAAATCTCTGTTTCAAGTATACTGAATTCCTCTAGGGAGGAATGTACATGGAATATGTCATCGAAACACCACGGCTCATCCTCAGGCCGTTCAGGGATGGAGACGAGGAGGCGATGTTCACCTGGACGAGCGACCCCGAAGTCACCCGGTATCTCAGATTCAGGACACACACAGATATATCCCAGTGTGTTGAGTTTCTCAATGTAGTGAAAGATGGCGGTACGTTTCCCCATTCCATGAATTTTGCCATCACCCTCAAAGAGAGGGGGACTCCGATAGGTTCTATCGGAATCGATACCGAGAATGTGAATGACCGCAGAGGCGATGTCGGCTACGGTCTGAAGAGAAGCGAGTGGGGTAAGGGCTATATGAGCGAGGCGCTGCCCCGTGTTCTCCTGTTCGGTTTTCAGCAGATGAATCTTCACCGGATTGAGGCAACGCACTGTGTTGATAATCCTGCAAGCGGCAGGGTGATGGAAAAAGCGAATATGGTCAAGGAAGCAGACTGTCTCAGGCATTATGTACTGAGCAATCAGGTGGGGTATATGGATTCCGCCCTCTATGCGGCTTTTGCTGACACGTATCAGCTGCCGTTCTAAAGGAGTGTACATGTCTATGAGAGACACTGTTTCCCAGATTCTTGACGGGATAGATAACGCAAAAAAAAAGGCAGGGAGAACTGATGAGGTCACCCTTGTTGCAGTTTCTAAAACTCATCCCTGGAGTGCCGTAGAGGAAGCTCTCAAGGCGGGACTCACCACCTTCGGTGAGAACCGTGTCCAGGAACTCAGCGGGAAATTTCCGCTGCAGCGAGAGGGCTATACACTCCGTCTGATCGGTCATCTTCAGAGCAACAAAGTTCGGCAGGTGATTCCGTACGTGGATGCCATAGACTCCGTTGATTCCCTGAAGCTCCTGAAGAGTGTGAATAAGGAAGCGGCACGGGTAGATACCGTCATGCCTGTACTGCTCCAGGTGAATACCAGCGGAGAGGTGTCCAAGAGCGGATTTGAATCCGCAGAGGATGTGTACCGGTGTCTTGATGAGGCCTCCGGCCTCTCTTCAGTACAGATTGAAGGGTTGATGACGATCGGTCCTCTGACCAGCGATGAATACGCTATACGCACTTCTTTTGCCGACCTGAAGCGTCTTCAGGGGGATCTGCAGGGACGATACCCAGAGCTCTCGTTCCGTGAGCTTTCCATGGGGATGAGTTCGGATTATCTCATAGCAGTGGAGATGGGATCCACCATGGTG
The DNA here is from genome assembly GCA_963676605.2 of Sphaerochaetaceae bacterium. Lineage (GTDB taxonomy): Bacteria > Spirochaetota > Spirochaetia > Sphaerochaetales > Sphaerochaetaceae > SABI01. The sequence continues at coordinate 23,220 of CAXXSP010000018.1, forward strand.
CGCGTCGGATCCCTGCTCTTCGGTGCGAGGGATTATACATGAGAAAAACTCTTCTGATCTTCCTCCTTCTGATCCTCTCCTTCTCTCTGACAGCAGAGCCGTTGGCCTATGCCCATGACGAATTTCCCGAATGGGCTCATGAGCTCAGGCGGGGAGAGACCATTTTCTTCGGCTCTCTCCCTCTTACCTTCCTGGCTTCTTCTCTGGCGTATGAAACGGCTCTCTCTTTCGGTATGCAGAGCTGGACCAATGATGATACCACCAGGACTCTCTACCTTCTCGGGTCTGCTGCAGCCTTCTCGCTCACGATCGCTATCATCGACAACATCATGGGAGAGAATGAGTAACATGAGTATCCTGCATCATGAGAATGAATGTACCGTCAACGATGAATCTCTTAATGGAAAAAGAATAGACTTTGTCTGCGTCACACTGATTCCCTCCTTTACACGGGCCCATGCCTCCCTCTCTGATACCCGCTTTTTTCTGAACGGGAAGGAAGTGAAGAAATCGAAGAAAGTAAAATATGAAGAGAGTATCAGGGTGATCTGGTCAGAAGCGGTGGAAGGTGATCTCGTCCCGTATGAGATGCCGCTCGATATCCTCTGGGAGGATGAACAGATCCTTGTGATCAACAAGCCTGTCGGGATCAGTGTTCATGAAGGGGCAGGGGAGAGCGGTCATACGCTCGTGAATGCCCTTGCAGCCTATCTTGGGCCTGAATTTCTCAACGAGATGGATGATGAGCGTATAGAAAGGGGGAGACCGGGTATCGTTCACCGGCTAGACAAGCCGACAAGCGGAACCCTGGTCGTCGCGAAGACGAAAGAAAGTCTATTCAATCTGAAAAAGCAGTTCAAGAAACGGCAGAGTGAAAAGTACTATATCGCCGTCGTGGAAGGGGAGCTCCTTCCACCTCTCGGTGTGATTGAGAATTATCTTGTACGTGATGTGCATCACAGAACCCGTTTTACGGTCTCTTCTCATGAGGAAGTGGGAAAACATGCTGTGACCGAGTACGAAGTGCTGAAGCAGTACTCCTCCTGTGCGCTTGTGAGAATACACCTGGTCACAGGCAGGACCCACCAGATCCGTGTCCACATGGCCAGCAGACATCATCCTGTCATCGGCGATACGCTTTACGGGAAGATAAGAAGTACGGGGGACTTGCTCCTGCATGCGCTCTCTTTGAGTATCACGCATCCACTCACATCAGAGAGAATGACATTCACCTCACCGATGCCTGAGAGGTTCAAAGTTCATCTGAGAAATAATCTCAGGTAACAATAGAGGGGTGGAAGACCTGATCAAGGTCTTCGGTGCTTGATGCGTTGATGATATCCATATTGAAGAGTTTCTCGATCTTAATCGTCGAGAGAGTTCCGTGTCCGGGGAAGATGACAAACCGTTCGTCGAGCGTAAGGAGTCTGTTCTTGATTCCCTTGAGAAGCAGCGCCTTCTCAAGCACGCCGTTCGTGCTCCCTATCCTTCCTGCATGAAGCACATCTCCGGTAAACAGCGCGTTCCCGATCTTGAAGACAAATGAGTCGATCGTATGACCGGGGATCTGTATCGCTTCAACACTGATTCCCGACAGGTTGATAATCATTCTGTCCTGGAGCGGCTGCACGTCGGTATGGTCGACCATGGAAGGATTTCCCGCATACACGGTCGGCGAATAGATCTTCTTGAGCGTGCCGAGCCCCTGCGTATGTGAGGGGTGTCGGTGCGTCAGCAGGACTGACGCTACCCGGTAATGATTTTTCTCTATTCTGTCTATGATCGAGAGGTCTATGTGTCCCGGGTCGATGAGGATGGCGTCTCCACCCTTCTCAGGACCGACAAGGTAGGTGTTTGAATACTCTGTGAGTGAGAAGTGACTGAATATCTTCAGAAGAGGGCCTCCTCGAAATTGGAGTACTTGAAGGAGACGTTGGTCCGTGTAGAGAACCTGAAATCGGTATTCTTCAGATTGCAGTCGATGAAGTTCGTATCTGAGAGAAAGGCATTGGAGAATGTTGAGTAGTAGAGATCACTCGTCGAGAAATCACAGTCCCTCGCCTCAATCCCCATAAAATTCGTGTGGATCATGATTGAATCGGTGAAATTGCACCCGATCATCGTGGATCCTGCGACCACCGTATGACGTGAATCGTTTTCTGTAAAATTACAGTTTTCGAAGAGACAGAAATCAAAAAAGGTTGAATTGATAACGGAGTGGGAAAAATCGACATCACGGAAGGTGCACCGCGCAAAGTTGCACATATTTACATTCGTATGTGAGAAATCACGTCCTTCGAACAGGACATCGGTGATCAGCATATCCCTGTGGGCATGCCTGTCACTGAGAGCTTTGTTGATGATATACATGATCTTCTCGGGATCCGAAGAGTGTTCGAGACAGGTGTAATGATCTTCAACTGCATATTTGGCACATCCGGGATGTGAACAGGGTATCGATCTGAACATGTAAGAAATGTATCACTAACGGCGAAGCGGTGTAAAGTCTGCCTGTTGAAAAAAGGTGGCAAATAGAGCTATGGTAGAGCAATGGAAACAGAGCGTGGGATGATCATCCGTGGAATCAATAATATCTACTCCGTTATCCGGTGCAGCGGCTCTGTGCCGATCGTCCCCTGGCAGGTGATCACCTGCAGAATCAAAGGGAAGGTGCTTCAGGGTATCGAGAAGGAATATTCCCCACTTGCAGCGGGAGATTATGTTCTGTACCAGAGTGTCGGCACCCGTGAGGGGATGATCACAGAACGTGAAGAGCGGCAGAGCCGTTTCACCCGCTGGAATGCGAAACGGCAGGAGAATCAGACACTTTGCGCGAATATAGACCTTCTTGTCATCGTAGCGAGTGCGGATGCACCTCCGCTCAGACCGAGATTCATCGACCGGGCGATCGTCTGTGCCTATGACTGTGAGATACTTCTTGTGCTGAATAAATGCGACCTCCCGCTCACGGAACAGGAGGACGAGCGTTTCCGTCTCTATGGAGAGCTCGGGTACAGGACCCTCCATATATCGGCCTTCGACAGAGAAGGGATAGAACTCATCAGGAAGGAGATACGGGGAAAGACCGCCGCTTTCGTGGGACAGTCGGGGGTCGGGAAGTCTACTATTATCAACGCCCTCTGCGGCGAGGATGAGCTTCAGGTCACCGGCGATATAAGTCAGAAATACAACAGAGGAAGACATACGACGAACCATGCCCTTGTGATCCCCACCGGGGATTCCCTGGTGATCGATACTCCCGGAGTGAGAGAGATTCACATCCCCCATACCTCACCTCTTCATATTGTCGAGGCTTTTCCTGAATTTAGAAAATCAGCTGGGAATTGCGAGTATGTCGGGTGTCTCCATGATCATGAACCCGGCTGTGAGGTAAAGAGCCGCCTGGAGGCAGGGGAGATCCATCCCGACAGATACGAGAGCTACCTCAGGATGCTCGATTCCATCCAGAGTAGAGAAAGGCAGTACTGAATGACACATTATCACAGAGAACATACGCTGAAAGATCTTGAATATCCAAGAATTCTTTCTCTTTTTCATCCTCTTTGCCTGAGTGACGAAGGGAAGGAGGAACTGGACCAGCTTCCGTTCTCTCATGATGGAGAGTACATCCGCAGAACACAGCGGCTGATACGGGAAATTGAACAGATCAGGGAGAAATCACGCACCGTTCCCGACCCCTTCCCCTCCCTTCGTGAGTTGCACACTTTTCTTTCCGTCGGTGCATTTTCTCTTACCGGTGAACACCTTCTGACAATACAGGAATACCTCTCTTCCATCCTTTCGCTTCAGTGCTTCCTTTCCTTCAGGGATCCTGCGGAGGAACGGGAGAAAGAAATTCTCGTTTCTACACTCATTGCTCCCCTGAGTCCTGAAATGGAAAGATTTAAGCGGGAACTCGATAGATCAATCGAATCTCCCGGAAAGGTGAAGATGTCCCATCCTGCAATCGCACCTCTCGTGAAGAAGCTTGAGACGAAGAAACGGGAAAGAGGTTCCTTTGCAACCTCCTTCCTGAAAGAGCACGAGAGTTCTGCTCAGTCGCTCACTCCCTCCTACCGGGACAACCGGGTGATGCTCCCGATCAGAAACGATCACAAGGGAGACGTCGACGGTCTTCTTCACTCATCCAGTCAGAGCGGACAGACACTTTATGTCGAGCCCTATACGCTGGTAGCCTACAACAATTCTGTCGTGCAGGCATCTCAGGAGATAGAGCGTGAAATCGCCAGGATACTGCGCGAACTCGGTGATACCTTCCTCTCCCTCCAGGAGGAATTCAACATCCTGAGCAGACAGGTCGGGGTTGCTGATGCCCTCTATGCCAGAATGAAGGCGATGCAGAGATACGATCTCTCATTCCCTTCCGTAAGCTCTTCCATGGCCTGCCGGATCGATGGAGCTCGGCACCTTCTGCTCGGTTCTCAAGCGATCCCCATCTCTCTTGATATGGCTCCTCCGGTACGATCCCTGCTTCTCAGCGGACCGAACGCTGGAGGAAAGACCGTCTCGATCAAGACCATCGGGCTTCTGGTGCTCATGCACCAGCACCTCGCTGTTGTTCCTGCACAGGAAGGCACCTCTCTGCCCCTGTTCTCCTCCGTCTACTCTGATATAGGGGATGAGCAGTCGATAGAGAAGTCTCTCTCCACCTTCTCCGCCCATATGAGTAACATCGGGAATATTCTGGGAGACCTTGATGAGCATTCCCTCGTTATACTGGATGAACTCGGAAGCGGTACTGATCCGCAGGAGGGTTCAGCCATAGGAAAAAGTATTCTCGAATACTGCATGGACAAGGGGGGACTCACCTTTGTGACGAGCCATCATATGGCGCTGAAGCAGTTTGCCTATACACACGAATCGCTTATCAATGCCTCGATGGAGTTCGATGAGACAACACATCAGCCCACCTTCAGAATCATTTCCGGTCTTCCCGGTGAATCTCACGCGATAGATACTGCGAGAAGGATGAAACTGCCTGCTCAGGTGATAGTAAAGGCGGAAGGGTATCTCGGTGAAGAGAACCTGAAAGCTTCCGAGATCATCAAGAGGCTTGAACAGAAGGAGAGGGAAGAAGAGAGACGGCTGAAACAGCTTGACGAGAAGGAAAAGGAGATGCGGGAGAAGATGCGTCTCCTTGATTTGAACGAACTGACGCTCAGGCAGAAGGAAGTCCTTCTCCGGCAGGAGCAGATCGGCACCCTCTCTTCCTTTATTTCCGAAAAGCGTTCAGAGCTTGAGAACCTCGTCGCGGAACTGCGTCATGGAGAGATCACGAGAGAGAAGACGAAGAAGATGAAGTCGTTCCTCGATTCTCTCGATGCAAAGAAGGATGCAAGTACGCAGCAGATGAAAGCGATGAAACAGTCTCTCAGGCCGGAAACAGATATCCCTCTGGCTGTCGGCTCTGATGTTCTCATCGGGGGGAAAAAACGGGAAGGAACCATTATCCGCTTTGAGAAGTCAGGCAAAATCCAGGTCTCAGTAAACGGAATGAAATTCACCGTTGATGAGAGCGAGCTTACACCAGTGAAGAAGAAAGAGGTGAAAAAACCGAAGAAGAAAAAAGCCTCGCTCTCGTATCAGGTAAACAGGAATACGGCTCTGAATCTCGATGTACGCGGAAAGACTCTCGCTGAAGCGATAGAAATCGTCGACACTCAGATAGAACGGGCGCTGCTCAGCGGCGTACTTACCTTTTCTATCATTCACGGACTCGGTACCGGCGTTCTCATGAAAGGAATCACCGACCATCTCGCCTCTCTTCCCTATGTGAAGGATTTCTCCTTTGCACTGCCCGAAGATGGCGGTCATGGAAAAACCTACGTCGAGCTACAAAGCTGAAATCAGTTGAAACTCACACTGTTTAACGGTATCGTATAATCAGGAGGATCATCATGACCGATTATATGGAAGGAAGCGGAGTACAGTATCATCTCCATATCAAAAAAGGGGATGTCGGAAGATATGTCATTCTTCCCGGTGATCCCAAGCGTTGCGAGAAAATAGCCGCACACTTTGATGATGCCCGTTTTGTCGCTGACAGCAGGGAATTCGTCACCTATACCGGCTACCTCGAAGGTGAGAAGGTCAGTGTGACCTCGACCGGAATCGGGGGACCTTCGGCTTCCATTGCAGTTGAAGAACTCTATGCTTGCGGTGCTGATACCTTCCTGCGCATGGGAACCTGCGGAGGCATAGCCCTTGATGTGAAGGGAGGTGAGATCGTCATTGCAACAGGTGCGATACGTCATGAAGGGACGAGTCGTGAATATGCTCCGATAGAATTCCCGGCGGTGGCAGACTTCTCTGTCGTACAGGCTCTCAATGAAGCCGCCAGTCAGCTTGGAAAGATAAGCCATACCGGTATCGTACAGTGTAAGGATGCCTTCTACGGACAGCACTCCCCTGAGATAAAGCCTGTCAGCTATGACCTGCTCAATAAATGGGAAGCCTGGAAACGGCTGAATGTGCTTGCAAGTGAGATGGAGTCTTCAACCCTCTTTGTTGTCGCTTCCTACCTGAAAGCACGGGCCGGAAGCGTCTTCTTCGTTGTAGGCAACCAGGAACGGGAGGCACTGGGGATGGACAACCCGATCTATCACGACACCGAGGTCGCGATAGAGGTTGCCGTTCAGGGACTGCGGAACCTGATACTCAGTGACCGGAAACAATCCCTACAGTGAGTAGGAGATAGCGCCTGTAGGACAGACTTCGGCACATTTCCCGCACGACAGACAGAGAGCAGGATCGATGACAGCCTTCTTATCCACCATGGTGATTGCTGAGGTCGGACAGACTTTCACGCACTTTCTGCATCCGATGCATGTCTCTTTTTCAACACGATAGTGTTTTCTGCTCTTCTTTCCCCCTGCCTTGAGCAGAATAGAGTAGGGGCAGAGATAGGTGTGCCATTTTGCGCTTGAAAAGAAGAGCGTCCACACGAACGATAGTCCAAGATAGATCAGCAGAACCGGGATCTGCATGTGCAGCTGTTTTTTGCCAAGAATCATAATTCCGGCAGCAATGAGGAGAGACACAAATGGAAGAAACCTCATCAGAGTGGAATTGAGAGTGGTAAGTGTCAGCTTGCCTTTGATCTTCTGTGAGAGTGTCATGGCAGTGTTCATCGGACAGATATATCCGCAGTAGAATCTTCCGAAGAAGAAGGAGAGCAGAACACCGGCTCCATAAAGAGCAAGCCAGAGAACCATGAGACCCTTAAGCATAGCGAATACGAAAAAGATAAGGGCAAGGATCTGAACTCCTGCCTGCACTGTTTTTTTATGTTTCATCAGATATCCTCCTGAGATACCTGTACCATGGAGACCATGAATTCATTGTTGCATCGGCAACTTAAACTCACATTCTTCATAGTATGTGAAAAAGTTTCTGATTCGTCATGGAATAGCGTGTCCTAAAGAAAGACGGCGCTTCCGACTATCGTGTGGGAGAAGGGGAAAAATCCAGCTTACCTAAATGAAACAGGATAGCCGTTTTGAACCTCTCCCGATTACGAAAACCACAAGCGATTTTCTTTATCCGCTGAATGCGGGTGTTTTTAGCTTCAAGCATACTGTTGTTCACCTTCAATCGTATAGCATTCAGTATGCCCCAAAGATAATTACGTACCGTATTCCCTACTTTAATCATGGGCTGCAGCCTGCAACGGCTAATCCAACCCAACAGCTCCTCCCACTTCTTCTTTGCTACACCCATGTACGTATAGTTCCAGAGCATGGAGGCGGCTTCTTTCATCCTCCAGGCACGTGCCGTCTTCAGGTTCAACCTGGTCAGCTTCAGGAACTCTTTCCGGTATGTCGCCCTATTGTCCTTTCGATTCGAATTCGTCAACCATTGATGCTTTGTTCGAAACAGTGGGCTTTCTGTTGACAACTGTCGATGCTCACTTGCTCGTACTCTATCGACGCCCTTCGCAAAATGACTCGCTACATGGAATCGGTCAAAGCAGATCAGGTCATCCGCATTGGGAAATGCTCCTCTCACTGCCTTGATGAATGGATCCCACATGTCCATTGAGACGCTCTTCACAGCGCTGAAATCACAGTATTGCTGATCTTTGAACCAGGTTTCTAATGTCTTTGACTTGCGGTTATCTAGCACATCTATGACAGCATCATTCACTTTATCCAGAATGACTGCCACATACTCGTGCCGCTTCTGAAACGACGTTTCATCTATCCCGATGTGTTCAGGATTATTCTTCTTTCGTCGTCTCAAGCCTCGCTCGACAGCTCTCTGCATGATACCGTCTACCTGATCCCAGCTTAGAGAAAAGTTCTCTGCTACTGTCTTGATAGAGTCATCCTTCAACCAGACCAGTACCGCCTGCTCAAAGGCTATCGTAAACCGGGAATTCCTTTCTGCAAAGTTCACCGGCAGCTGTTTGACCCCATGCTCTTCGCATCTCACCCGAGGAATCATTCCCTCTATCATCGTCTTATGATTACAGGAATCAAGATGTCTCCATACTCGTTTCCGATGATCATGCAGCTTGGCTGCCCTCCCACATTCCGGGCAGGCTAACGGGACCTCTGATGAATGCTCAACATGCACTGTTACTACCTTGCTCGAAGCGTCCCGTTCTATTCCTACTACCTCCCAGGGTAACTCAATGTCCAATAGATTCTCATAGAATTTCTCTAATGTTTCACTCATTCCCCAAGCTTATCAGCTTTTGTCAAATTCCTCTATCTTTCCACCTTCTTTCCTGAAGCGCCAGAAAGACTTGACCCTCAGGTAGAGACAGTATACATATATTGTACATAGATGAGTGGAAAGAACAGAATAATCAGACATACGAATAAGAAGAGTGGAGTCACCTATATTTACTGGGGCCATTCCACCTATATACAGGGACAGCCATACCCTGAGGTCTCCAAACAGTGCATCGGCAAGATCGGTACGGATGGATCCTTTGTTCCCAATAAGACCTTCCATTCGCTTTCAAAGGATATTCAGGAATCGACGGAGCTGGTCTATGTTCCTGACCAGGTGAATGCGCAGCCGTCGGAGATTGCCGGCTCAGTGTATGAAAGCAAGAATTACGGATACATCGCATTGATAGAACAGGCTGCAGAGAAAACCGGCATACTCTCCTCTCTTCAGTCAGCCTTTCCTCATGAGTGGAAGCTTGTTCTTTCAGTCATCGAATCGATGATGACTCATCCAGAGAGAAACGTGTTCAGATTCAAGCACTTTCATGATACCTGCTGGCATACCTACGGCATCCGTCCAACCGACAGAATCGTATCCCAGGTGCTTGAGTCTGTAGATGAACTCCTCGTTCACCGTTTTTTTTCAAACTACAGAAAGCGGGTGGAACGGCAGGAACACCGTCTCATTCTTCCGGGAGATATGGCTGCCTCTCCGCTCGACACCTCCCACGCCGCGGAAACCTCCTCTTTCAGTGAATTCGGAGGAGATGAGACCAGTTCCTATCCTGCAGACATCATCGTGCTCGGTGATACGGTAAGTTCCCGTCCCATTCTTTATCGAAATCTTCCCGGTCTGGATATCAGTTCGTATCAGAACGGATCGAAAATCAGGGAATACCGGTCATCACACACCCAGAAAGGACCCCTTCTCGTCTTCCCCCCCCATGTCTTCACACCCGAAAGAGTGTATGCCCTCCTGAAGGGAGGATTCCGGTTTCTCACGGGAATACCTCTTCAGGAACCTCTGATTGCAGATGTTCGCTCCCAAGCATATGAGAAACTTGCAGAATCCTCGAATTACGATGAGAGCCGGGGTATATTCTTCTGGAAAACCTCTGTTGCTGTTCCGGCTCCAAGAAGAGGGCGGGGACCGAATGTCCACACACTTCAGCTCTCCTTTTTCCTTGACCCCGTCAAACGGGCGAAAGAGCAGCAGAGGGTCACGAAGGAGTTTCTTCAGGGCAAGACTATGCTTCAGAGGGACCCCTCTCTTTACCTCAGCCATCCCTATTATCACAGATACTTTATCGTCAAAGAGGAGAATACAAAGGTACAGATTGATCATGATACAGGGAAACAGAAGGAGAGAACCTCCCAGTGCGGCATCTCCTGTTATCTCTCAAGCCCAGGTCTGACACCAGAGCAGGTGATGAGAAGTGCCGAATCAAGACAGCTGTTCAGTGACAGTTTTTCACACTATACCTACAGGCTGAAGCGTCCACGTCATCCCCTTGATGAATTTACCGAAGGGAAACGTCTTCTCGTATTCATCGAGACCGTGTTAAAGAACTGGATTCTGAGGGAGATGCGAACCCATTATCTCGACAGGATCTATACGCTAGAATCTCTGAGGGAAGTACTGCATACAGTGAAATGGAATAAGACACCCGGAGGAGCTTTTCAGGAAGGTACCTGGGAAGGGGCTTCGCAGGAAGGACAGAAACTGCTTTGTCTATTCTCCCTTGCAGAGGAGTCGATGCTTGATGCCCATATTCCTCACCTTGTGAGAAAAGAAGAGAAGGCCAGAAGAATCGAATACGAACGATAGTGTTCAGAGTGTTCCTTCGAAAAGACGGGAGATTTCAGAGGCAGAGTCCGAACCTTATTGGCACAGACTCTGCTCTGAGTGTTGATCTTTGCAGCCTTACAGGCTGTCACCGAAGTCTTCACGGAACTTGGCCATAAGCTTTTCAGGCCAGTCTCCGATCGGCTTGAGACGTCCGACGAAGAATCTGAGAACCTTCGGTTCCTTTTCCCACTCGAGGCCGCCGACGAGGTCACGGTTGTCATAGAGCCATTTGAGTCTGTCAATCGCGTATTCTACCTGAGAAAGGGTGAATACACGTCTGGGGAAGGCAAGTCTCATCAGTTCGATATCTGCAAGAAGGTCAGAGCCGTCTTCCAGCCTGACTGAAGAGATTGTACCTCTTTCCATCCCTCGTATTCCGGAAATGAGATAGAAAGCGGAAACCAGGGCTCCGGCAGGATACTGTTCCTGGGGGAGGTGAGGGAGGAACGAGCCTGCATCGATATGGGCTCCGAGAGCTCCCCCCGGAGTCACAACAGGAAGACCGATTCTGTCTGTTTTCCGTACGAAGTAGTCAATGAAACCGGGAGACTGGCAGATCATGGTATTGTCGAGAGTCTCTTCGAGACCGACTGCCATCGCTTCGATCTCACGGACAGACATACCACCGTAGGTGAGGAACCCTTCATACAGAGGTACAAGATCTCTCATCTGATCATACAGGTCGAATCTCCCCGTACAGATAATACCTCCGCGGCTCGAAGAGAGTTTACGCGCAGAGAAATAGACGAGGTCTGAGAGATCAGACATTTCACGGATAATCTGACCCATATCCTTATCGGCATACCCATTTTCACGCTGTTTTATGAACCAGGCATTCTCACCGATAAGAGAAGCATCGAGTACGATCATGATGCCTGCATCATCGGCGATTTTTCTGACTGCCCTCATATTCTCCATGGAGAAAGGCTGGCCGCCGATAAGGTTTGTCGATGCTTCCAGGCGGATGAACGGAATATGATCGGCACCATGGGTTTTTATCACATCCTGCAGACGATCAAGATCGATATTTCCCTTGAAGGGGTGATCGCTTTTCACCTTGAGAGCCTCATCGGTATAGACTTCATGGAGTGTACCTCCATTGATCTCAAAGTGAGCCTTTGTGGTAGTGAAGTGATAGTTCATCGGAATCTGATCACCTTCCGAGACGAATGCCTGCCCTACGATATTCTCGGCTGCACGTCCCTGATGTACCGGAAGGATATATTCCTTACCGAAAAGAGAGAGCACCTGTTTTTCCATTTTTTCATAGCTCTGAGAGCCGGCATAGGCATCATCCGCAACCATCATGGCGGCAGTCTGCCTGTCACTCATCGCATTACAGCCCGAGTCAGTGAGCATGTCGAGATAGGTCTCTTTCGTGCTGAGAAGGAAACTGTTGTATCCCGCACGTCCGATAGCTTTCAATCTATCTTCAATCGGAAGCAGATGAAGCTTCTGCACGACTCTTACTTTATGTAGTTCGAGAGGAATCGATTCCCCTGTATAGAATTTTACCATTTCCGAAGGTGCGTTACCCTTGCTCATTCTTATCTCCTTATCTTACTTTTTCTGTACTGTTTTGAGGCAGTGTCCTTCCTACTGTACAAGGGAATGTTTCATTTTACAAATAAAATGTATAAAAAAAGTATAATTATCGAAGAAAGTGAATGTAGATTAGGATTGATGCCATCGTCCTTTTATATACCACTTTTCATATTCATGCTCTGATATTGTGCTTCTTGATTATTCCTACGTGATAACCAGTACATAAACTTGGCTGATTATCGTGATGTACAAGAATAGTGGAATATGAAAGAACCTGAAATGAATATATTAAGTAGTATAAAAACGGCAGTGATGTGTTGAAATTTAGAAGGCAAAGAATTAAGATGGTCAGCAATCAACGAAGTGGAGTATACCATGGAACTACAGATTCAAGACCTGATCGATTCTATCAAGAACGATGGGATCCAGGAAGCACAGAAACAGAAAACGGACATCCTCACGGATGCACAGAAGCAGGCTGAAGGTATTGTAAAAGATGCCGAGAAGGAGGCCGCAGGTCTTCTCGAGAAAGCAAGGAAGGAAGCTTCCGTACTCGAAATCAGCGGTAAGGAAGCTGTAAGACAGGCTTCACGTGACGTGATTCTTTCACTGAAGAAGAACATCAATTCCACGATGGAGAGACTGCTCAAAGAGAAGGTTTCCAAGAGTTTCGATCAGAAACAGCTTGCACAGCTTGTCGTTGAAGTAGTGAAGTCCGGCATCGCAGATCCTTCTGAGAGTGCCGTAGAGGTGAAAAAGGGGAGTGTGAAATCTCTTCAGGAAGCAGTCACCAAGGATCTCGACAAGGAACTGAAGAGTGGTCTTGTCATCAGAATGAACACTGAAGTGGAGAGCGGTTTCCGCTATGCGGATGCGGAAGGTAAGAGTTACTATGACTTCAGCGATGAAGAGATCAGTGCACTTCTTCTTCCCTATCTGAATGCGTCAGTTGCTGAAATCCTTACAGGTAACGATAAGTCCTGAACGGGGGATAGGTGAGTGGCAGTTTATTATTACATTCTATCCTCTCTTCCTATGCTTCAGTTCTCTCAGAAGCTTACTCTGTCCTACGAAGAGTTTCTCTCTTCGTACGGTGAGAGTGTCTCTGAACACGACGGAAAGATGCTTGCATCCCTTGACGGATCATTCAGATTCACTTCAGTAGATCAGGAGCATGTTGCCGAAGTGTGGAACAGGTTCGTCCATGACGTGACGAGCGAGCTTGCTCACCTGAGAATTCTCAAAGCACGCAAGGAAAGTGAGCATCATCAGCATGAAGACAAGGATATATATTCTATGGTTCTCGATGGAGAGGTCATAGAAGGGGTGAGAGGTGTATTCTCCCAGGAGGATCCCCTTTCAAGTGAACTTGCACTTTTGAAACTCTACTGGGATAAAGCCGAGTCGCTGAAGGATGGACATGCTTTCGATTCTACCATTCTTCTGATCTACGCGATTCAGCTGAGGATACTCGAACGCAAGGAACTGTTTGATCCCGTTGAAGGTAATCAGGAGTTCAGGAGACTTTTCCTTAACGTACAGACAACGATAAAGAGCATATAATACGGAGTAAAGAGTTATGGCTACGAATACTGGTCTTGTTACTGGCGTCAACGGCAACATGGTGAATGTCGCCTTTGATGGAAACATACTTCTCAATGAAGTCGGATACATCCTTATAGGTGATGAAAGACTGAAGAGCGAAGTCATCAGGATATCAGGGAATACCGCATCGATGCAGGTTTTCGAAATGACCTCAGGGGTTAAAGTCGGAGACGCAGTCGAGTTTACCGGTGAACTTCTGAGCGTTGAACTCGGACCCGGATTGCTCACTCAGATCTACGACGGGCTACAGAACCCGCTGCCGGAACTGGCTGAACAGTGCGGATTCTTCCTGCAGCGCGGTGTCTACCTTCAGGCGATCCCTGAGAAGGAATGGGATTTCACCCCTGTTGCCAAGAAAGGTGATACGCTCACTCCCGGAGATACGCTGGGAACCGTCCCCGAAGGTATCTTCACCCACCGTATCATGGTTCCCTTCAGTTTTACTGAGGAAGCCTGGACTGTGGTCTCCATCGTGAAAGAGGGAACCTACGGAGTCCGCTCTGAGATCGCTGTCCTTGAAAACGCGAAAGGCCGCAAGGAATCGGTGTCCATGGTCTTTACCTGGCCGATCAAGCGCCCTATCACAAAGTATAAGGAAAGACTGAAACCGAGCGATCCCATGATCACTCAGGTACGTATCATCGATACCTTCCTTCCTGTCGCAAAGGGCGGAACCTACTGTATTCCCGGACCCTTTGGTGCCGGAAAGACCGTTCTTCAGCAGTTGACCAGCCGTAACGCGGATGTTGACGTTGTTATCGTCGCAGCCTGCGGAGAAAGAGCAGGTGAGGTTGTAGAGACACTCAAGGAGTTCCCTGAACTGATCGACCCCAAGACCGGAAAGACACTGATGGAAAGAACCACTATCATCTGTAATACCTCCAGTATGCCGGTTGCAGCCCGTGAAGCTTCCGTATACACGGCAGTGACAATCGGTGAGTATTACCGCCAGATGGGACTCGACGTTCTTCTTCTTGCAGATTCGACCAGCCGCTGGGCGCAGGCAATGAGAGAGATGAGCGGTCGTCTCGAAGAGATTCCCGGCGAGGAAGCCTTCCCCGCCTACCTTGAATCGACTATCGCAAGTTTCTATGAACGTGCCGGTATCGTCAGATTGAAAGACGGAAAGACAGGTTCCGTCACGATCGGAGGAACAGTATCTCCGGCGGGCGGTAACTTTGAAGAGCCGGTAACACAGGCGACTCTTAAGGTTGTCGGGTCCTTCCACGGACTTTCGAGAGAGAGAAGTGATGCCCGTAAATACCCGGCAATCCACCCTCTTGAATCCTGGACAAAATATAAAAGCGTGATCAACGAAGAGAAGGTTGAGTATGCACGTTCCATTCTCTTCAGAGGAAACGAAGTCTCTCAGATGATGAAGGTTGTCGGTGAAGAGGGAACAAGTCTTGATGACTATACCACGTATCTGAAGAGCGACCTTCTTGATGCAGTGTATCTGCAGCAGAACTCTTTCGACGAAGTCGACTACGCTGCCCCGATCGATCGTCAGGAACTCGTTTTTGATACCCTGTTCGAAGTTCTTGCAGCCGAGCTGAAACTTGAAGACAAGAATGAGGCGAGAACCTACATGAACGAAATGCGGCAGGCTTTCGTTGACTGGAACTCCACTGAACGTGAGAACGCACGGTTCGAACAGTTCAAGAAGGAGATCGGTGCTCTGCTTAAATCAAAATTCGTTTCATATGAAAAGAAAGCCATGAAGATCCTTCAGGCGAACTAGGTGGTGAGAAATGCAGAAGATATATACGAAAATCGATTCCATTGCAGGTAACGTTATCAGTGTCAAAGCTGATAACGTAAGAAACGGCGACCTTGCTGTCGTGACAAGTAAACACGGTGAGTCTCTTGCAAACGTCATCAAACTTGATGGTGAGCATGTCACCCTTCAGGTGTTCGCCGGAGGCCGTGGTGTCTCCACAGGTGATAAAGTCAGGTTCCTTGGATACCCGATGAAAGTCTCCTACACTGAAGATCTGATGGGCCGCGTTTTCAGCGGTTCAGGTGTACCCAGAGACAACGGTCCCACCCTGGAAGAGAATATGATCGAGATCGGAGGCCCTTCGGTCAATCCGGCAAAGAGAATCATTCCCAGGAATATGATCCGTACCGGTATCCCCATGATCGACGTATTCAATACGCTCGTCGAGTCTCAGAAACTTCCTATTTTCAGTGTCTCCGGTGAGCCGTACAACGAAGTCCTCGCTCGTATAGCCATGCAGGCGGAAGTTGACCTGATCATTCTCGGCGGTATGGGACTGAAATATGACGACTACCTCTTCTTCAAGGATACGCTCGAAGCCTCGGGTGCCATGAGCAGAACGATCTTCTTCGTTCACACCGCAAGTGACCCGACCGTTGAATGTCTCCTCGTACCCGATATCTCACTCGCTGTTGCGGAGAAGTTCGCTCTTGACGGCAAGAAAGTGCTTGTTCTGCTTACAGATATGACAAACTTCGCTGATGCCATGAAAGAAATTGCCATCACCATGGAACAGGTTCCCTCCAACCGTGGATACCCCGGAGATCTTTACAGTTCTCTCGCATCACGGTACGAGAAGGCCGTCGACTTCGAAGGCGCCGGTTCGGTTACGATCCTCGCGGTCACCACCATGCCCGGAGACGATGTCACCCACCCGGTACCTGACAACACCGGGTACATCACAGAAGGTCAGTACTACCTGAAGAACTCACGTATCGAACCGTTCGGTTCCCTTTCCAGACTGAAACAGCAGGTCAACAAGGATACACGTGATGACCACAGAGCCCTGATGGACGGTATGATCAAGCTCTATGCTTCTTTCAAAGAATCTGTCGAGAAGAAATCGATGGGTTTCCAGATGTCCGAGTGGGATGACAAACTTCTCAAGTACGGGGATCTCTTCGAGACCCGCCTGATGGACCTCAGTGTAAATATTCCTCTTGAAGAGGCTCTTGACCTCGGATGGGATATCCTCAGTGCCTGTTTCGATCCGAATGAAACAGGTATGAAGAGTGACCTCGTCCTGAAATACTGGCCGAAAGGAAAATAAGGAGTCTCTATGGCCGGTGTGAAGTTAACAAAGAACGAACAGAAGAAGCAGAAGGACCAGCTCAAGCAGTTCCAGCGCTACCTTCCCACACTGCAGCTGAAAAAACAGCAGCTGCAGATGGTGATCCGGAAGATAGAGGCTGAAGTGAAGGAACTTGAGGAAAAGCAGGCCCGTTTCGTTGATTCTCTTCAACCCTGGGTCGCAGTCTTTCATGAGAATACGAATTTCACCGAAGGACAGAGAATAGAAGACCTGGTGAAGGTCGACAGGGTTGAGCGAGAAAAGGGAAACATTGCAGGTGTCCCTATTCCCGTATTCAATAGCCTTACCTTTCACCCGATCCGCTATGATTTCAGAGAGTACCCTCTCTGGATAGATACCGGTATTTCGGTTCTGATGGAGATCGCACGCATGGATGCCATGATTGCTACACTTGAGAAGCAGATATCTCTTCTTGCTCGTGAGCTCAGGGTCACCTCCCAGCGTGTGAATCTGTTTGAGAAGGTGAAAATTCCCGAGACGAAAGAGAATATCAGAAAGATACAGATCTATCTCGGTGATCAGCAGACATCTGCCGTTGTACGGGGCAAGATCAGTAAGCGCAAGCTTCTGAAGAATGCCGAGGAGTCAGCATGATAGTAGGAATGAAACGAATCTCCATCGTGATGCGCACGCAGGAGAAGGTGAATGCTCTGAGAGCTCTCAGAAAAGCAGGGGTTGTTCACCTTGATACTGTGGAAGTTCAGAGCGAGAATATCTCCTCCCTGAATGAACGTATCAGCGATTATGAGACTACCAGTGCGATCCTGAAAGAGCGTGCGAAGGCAATCAAAGCCCCTAAGACTCAGCAGGTCCTTTCGGGTGAAGATTTTCTTGTCGCGCACGATCATCTTCTTGACCTCATCGAGAGTGAGGAATCTCTGAAGGAGAATCTGGCTCAGCTTGCGAAGGACAGGGAATTCCTGATTCCCTATGGTCAGATCAACCTGACTGACCTGAAGACACTTCGTGACTCGGGGTATGAACTCTTTTTCTATGAGATCGAAAAAAAGCACCTCGCGGTCCTTGAAGATCCATACATCCTTCTTTCTCAGAAAAAGAAAAGTTCGGTGATAGCCGTGGTCGGCACTGCCCTTTCTTCTGACAGTGGTGCGGAGCAGATTCATCTGCCGAAACATTCACTCGCTGAGATAAAAACTATCATGGAAGAAGATGAAGGTCGTCTCAAAGAGGTCAGCAGTGAGATTGGAGAGAATGTGTATCTTCTTCCCTCCTATGCTCACCACATGAAAGTCGTCTCTCAGGAACTTGAGTTTGAAAAGGTTCAGGAAGGGATGGAAGAATCTTCAGGCCTCATCACCTGGCTGAGCGGATACATCCCTGAAGACCGTCTTGATGATTTCAGGAAATTTGCGGCGAAAGAGAAGGTCGGCTACTCCCTCCGGGATCCGGAAGGAGAGGAAGCGCCTCCCACGAAGGTGAAGAACAACAAGGTGATCAGTATCATCTCTCCGGTCTTCGACCTCCTCGGGACGGTTCCCGGATATCGTGAGTACGATATCAGCATGTGGTTCCTGATGTTCTTCGCGATCTTCTTCGCGATGATTATCGGTGACGGAGCCTATGGACTTATCCTTCTTGGAATAGCCATCGGTGCACACGTGAAAACGAAGAAGGCGAATAACGGTATCATCCTCCTGTATGTGATGAGCACTGCGAGTATCATATGGGGCGCAATTACCGGAGCCTGGTTCGGCTCGGCCTGGATCGTCGAACACGTCGGTTTCCTGAACTCCCTTGTGATACCGCAGATTTCGGCATATCCCGAACTCTTCGGCCTTGAAGCAACAACAGCCCAGAACACGGTCATGCAGCTCTGTTTCATTATCGGTACCCTGCAGCTGTCTCTTGCATGCGTGATGAATGTACACCGGAAGATAGGGGAGAAAGACATCTCGCTCGTATCAGACATCGGCTGGCTTATGATGATCGATGCACTCTATTTCCTCGTGCTCATGCTCGTTATCGAAACTCCCGTGAACCTCAGTGTGATCACAGCAGTCATCCTCAGTGGATTGCTCCTTGTTATCCTCTTCGGTGCCCAGGGACCTGGAATCCCCTTTATCAAAGGACTTCTCGGCGGACTCGCAGGACTGTTTACCACCTTCCTCGATTCGATCAGCACCTTCGGTAACATCATCAGTTATATCAGACTCTTCGCAGTCGGAATGGCCTCCCTGGCTATCGCTCAGTCATTCAATTCCATGGCATCCATGATGATGCACGGCTTCGCGATTCCCGCAGGGATCCTGATCCTTCTGCTTGGACACTCCCTGAACTTCGTCATGGCCCTTCTTTCGGTTGTCGTCCACGGAGTCAGACTGAATCTTCTTGAATTTTCCGGTCAGCTCGGTATGGAATGGACCGGTTATGCATACAACCCGTTTAAAGAAACGGTTGAACCCACATCACATACGTTGTCAGAAACAACGATAAGGAGCTAGAATATGAATATCGGATTAATAGCTATGGCAGCAGCGTTAGGTCTTTCAGCAGCAGGATCAGCACTGGGTACAGGAGCTGCATCACTCGCAGCGATCGGCGGTTGGAAGAAGTGTTATGCAAACGGTAAGCCGGCACCATTCATCATGGTTGCATTTTCCGGTGCTCCGCTGACACAGACTATCTACGGTTTCCTTCTGATGAACTTCATCACTGCAGCCGTTGCAGCGAACAAGGATCTCATGATGATCCTCGGAGCGGGAATCTTCGGTGGTCTTGCAATCGGACTTTCAGCATGGATGCAGGGTAAAGCCGCAGCAGCTGCAAGTGATGCGTATGCAGAAACAGGAAAAGGTACCGCAAACTATTTCATCGTTATCGGTATCGTTGAAACAGTTGCTCTGTTCACCCTCGTCTTCCTTCTCCTGCTCCTCCAGTAGCAGTACATCATCTACACCTACACACCTCCTGCTTTCCAGCGGGAGGTGTTGCTGTCTAGAGGGAATGATGAATTCAATGAGAACTCTTTACTCACAGAGTCCAATTCCTATAGACTCTTCATATAATCAGCGAACGAGGTGCAAGGCAGTATGAAACGCAGAACCACACGTCAGGTGAAAGTGGGATCAGTTCTTCTCGGGAGTGAGGCCCCCATAGCCGTTCAGACAATGTACGGCGATCCTCTCAGGACAGACGGCGATTCTCTCTGGTATGATGAGCTGCTTTTCACACTGAGATCGTGGTCCACCATGGGTGCATCCCTTGTCCGTTTCAGCTATCCTGACCATGATCTGAAGACGATCTTCTCCTCTATCTGCAGAGATTCACCTGTACCTGTCGTCGCCGATATCCACTTTGACTACCGTCTTGCGATCGAGGCTCTTGAGAGCGGTGCTCAGAAAATACGGATCAATCCGGGAAATATCGGGGCAGAATGGAAAACGAGAGAGGTGGTCAAGGCGGCAAAGGATCACGGTGCAGCAATACGTATCGGCCTGAACGGGGGATCACTTCCGAAAGGGAGCGCCTCTTCAGCGGCTGAATTGATGGCCTCCTCCGTCCGCTCCTACCTTGATGTATTTGAAAGTGAGAACTTCTTTGATACCGTCGTCAGTGTCAAACATTCCGATGTAGATATCACCTATGATGCGTATCGCAGGGTAGCAGCTCTCTGTGACTATCCCCTTCATCTCGGTGTTACCGAGGCTGGTTCGCTCGTACCCTCTCTTACACGCAGTACCTGGGCACTTGGAAGACTCCTCAGTGAAGGTATCGGTGATACCATACGTATCAGTATAAGCGACGATAACTTCTACGAGATCAGTGCTGCAAAAGAACTACTGAGAACCATCGGGATTGAAAAGAGTGGTGTGGAACTCATATCCTGTCCCCGCTGCGGAAGGGCGACGTTCGATTCTCAGGGATTTGTGAAAAGGATTGAAAAGCGTCTTCTCTCGTATACATCTCCTGTGAAGGTCGCCATCATGGGGTGTCAGGTGAATGGTCCCGGCGAAGCGAAGCACGCGGACCTGGCCATTACCGGGATCGGGAAGAAAGTCTTTCTCTATCTTCACGGCAAGATGGTGAAGGAAATTTCCGCAGAGCATGCGGAAGAGGAACTGTTCAGCTACCTGGAGGAACTCGGCAGTGCACAATAAACTGATCATCAAGGGAGCCCGCCAGCATAACCTTAAGAATATCGATCTAGAACTTGAAAAGGATTCTCTCATCGTCATCAGCGGTCTGAGCGGAAGCGGAAAATCCTCCCTTGCCTTCGATACGATTTTTGCTGAAGGCCAGCGGCGGTACGTCGAATCCCTCAGTGCCTATGCACGGCAATTCCTCGGCCGTCTCGAAAAGCCGGCAGTAGACAACATTGAAGGACTCAGTCCTTCCATCGCAATTGAACAGAAGACAACGAACAAGAACCCACGTTCCATTGTCGGTACGGTGAGTGAAATCTACGACTATTACCGGCTCCTGTGGGCTCGGATAGGGATTCCCCATTGTCCCGAATGCCATGAACCTATCAGCGAGCAGTCGATTGACCAGATCCTCGATGCTATCTATCGTCTTGAGGAAGGCTCGCGGCTCATGATCCTCTCTCCCGTCGTTCTCGGAAGGAAGGGTGAACATAAAAAGATATTTACCTATGGAAAAAAGGATGGGTATACCCGATTCAGAATTGACGGAAAGATCTATCAGGTGGATGAGATCCCCCTTCTGAATAAGAATGAAAAACACACGATCGAAATCGTTGTCGACAGACTGATCCTCTCCAGTGAGACTCGTAGCCGTCTCGCTGATTCCATTGAACGGGCTGTCGAGATTTCGGACGGCCTGATCAGTACGCTTCACCTCCTTCCTTCGAAAGAAGAAGTCCTTACCACCTATTCCCAGCGTAACAGCTGTGTTCACTGCGGCATCTCCTTACCCGACCTGGAACCGAGGCTTTTCAGTTTCAATTCCCCCTTCGGGGCCTGTCCCGAATGTACAGGGCTCGGGTACAAGAGAGATTTTGATCCCGATAAACTTATTCCCGATTATAATAAATCGTTCAATGAGCGGGCCATAGCAACCCATAATCCGGAGGCGACACATTTTCGTGTTCCTATGGAAGCCTTCGCTGCTCACTATTCGTTTTCTCTCGATACTCCATTTTCACAGCTCGATCCTGCGCTCATTGACAAGATTCTCTGGGGAGATACGGTACCGCTCAAAAGAACCTATGAGAGTAAAGACAGGAACTCGTCCTATACTTCGAAAAAACCTTTTGAAGGCATTATAAACGAACTGCACAGGCGCTACCGTGAAACAGGCAGTTCCTATATACGGCAGTGGATGGAATCGTTCATGAATGAGACAACCTGTGATGTCTGTCACGGTATGAAACTCAATCCTTCTGCTCTTTCCGTGCTCATCGACGGTAAAACCATCTGGGAAGTGACGAAACTCTCCGTGAAGGATTCCCTCTCGTTCTTCGATGCTCTCACACTTACCGAAACGCAGAAAAATATTGCAGAGCAGGTGCTGAAAGAGATAACGAGCAGACTATCCTTTCTTAGAAATGTCGGTCTCGATTATCTGACACTCGACAGATCCACCGGCACACTCAGCGGAGGAGAATCGCAGAGGATACGTCTCGCTACCCAGATCGGGAGTGCCCTCTCGGGGGTCATGTATGTCCTTGACGAACCTTCAATCGGCCTTCACCAGAAAGATAATTTCAAGCTTATAGAGGCAATGAAAGCCCTCAGAGATATCGGAAACACCCTGATCGTCGTTGAACACGATGAGATGACGATGAGGGAAGCCGACTGCATCGTGGACCTCGGTCCCGGGGCAGGGGCTTACGGAGGCTATGTTACCGCCGTGGGAACAGCTGAAGAGATCATGAAGGTCCCTGAGAGTCTTACCGGACAGTACCTTGCGAAAACCATTTCTTTTCCTCCCGTAGAAGAGAGGAGGAAGGGGAATGGACGGAAGATAGTCCTGAAGGGGGCGAAGAAAAACAATCTTCAGGATATAGAGGTCTCCTTCCTCCTCGGTGCGATGAATGTCATCACCGGTGTGTCGGGAAGCGGTAAATCCACTCTTCTCCATGAAATCCTCATACCTGCACTTACCCGTATCCTCGGCAGACACCATGAGAATTATGACGGCTATACCTCCCTCGAAGGTGCCGAACATATCGATAAGGTAATCAGTATCGACCAGAGCCCGATCGGTCGTACTCCCCGTTCAAATCCCGCCACCTATGTCGGGGCCTTCACCCCGATCCGTGACCTGTTTGCCAGCCTCCCGGAGTCAAAGATGAAGGGGTATAAACCGGGACGTTTCAGTTTTAATGTGTCCGGCGGAAGATGCGAACACTGCAAGGGAGACGGGTATAATAAAATAGAAATGAATTTCCTTCCCGATGTCTATGTGACCTGTGAGGTCTGTAAGGGGAAGAGATTCAACAATGAGACGCTGAATATCCACTACAAGGGGAAGAATATCTATGATGTGCTCGAGATGAGTGTTGAAGAGGCGACAGAATTCTTTTCGGCGGTTCCCTCCATCTACAGGAAACTCTCTACGCTGAATTCTGTAGGACTCGGGTATATCAAACTCGGGCAGTCAGCTCTCACGCTCAGTGGAGGAGAGGCCCAGCGGGTCAAGCTCTCTTCAGAGCTTGCAAAGATCGGAACCGGTAATACGCTCTACGTGCTTGATGAACCGACGACCGGCCTCCATTTCGCCGATGTAAAGGTTCTCATGGAAGTCCTGAACAGGATAGTGGAGAAGGGGAATACCGTCATACTTGTCGAACACAACCTGGATGTGATCCTGCACAGTGATTATATCGTAGACCTCGGGCCTGACGGTGGCGATAAAGGAGGAAATCTGGTGACGAGCGGAACTCCGGAGGAGGTCGCCCTATGCAGCGAATCTCACACCGGGTATTATATACATCAGTCACTGTATGAAGATTCGTAATGTTCTGATCCTACTCCTGCTTTCTCTTTGTATACTCCCGGTCTCTGCGGAATCTGATATGACCCTTCTCATGCTTGAGGGGCTGTATGAGATGCCGATAGAACTTCTCAGGGAAAAGGGAACATTTCTTGCTGTCAGCACGGAAGGGACCAGGGAAGAGCTTCTTGCCCGCATATTCTCCTATTACGGGTATGATGAGGTCAGCGAGGTTTCTGTCGAGAAGAAGCTGGAAGGGGAGATCATACTGAACGGTGCCCGTTATTATTATATGAACGAATCGCAACAGACGATCATCCTGTCAGGGAATGTTCGCCTGGAGGGTGACGGATGGTCCCTGAGTTCAGATATCATCTTCTTTGACACATCAAAACGGGTTGTCTCTGCGGTCGGCCAGGTCCACTTCATTCAGAATACGACCGATGTCAGTGCAGAGGTGCTTACCTTTTATATCGATACGCAGGACGTGATCGTACAACGGGGAAGCACCCAGCTGGAACGCGAATCTGCCGATGATGATCCTCTGATCCTCTTTTCTGAGGGGGAGGCCATGAGGATAACTTCTGATCCTGGAACCTACCATGCCTCCGATACCTCCATAACAAGCAGTATCGATCACTCCTACTATTCCATAGATGCTTCTGACGCTTTCTTTGTAACAGGAAATGATGTATTCATCACTGACGCGACCTTGAAGATGGGTCGGGTGCCCGTCCTTTATCTCCCTTTCTTTTATTACCCCGGAAAAACACTCACCTTCAATCCTCTGTTCGGGTACGACTCCAATAAAGGTTCCTTCGTGACACTGACCTATGAGGTATATGGAGACCATCCGCTGAAGGGAAAGGTATCAGAAGAGGATGAGGGGACTTTTACCACCTTCTTTTCAGATGATAGAGAATTGTCCCGTACCAAGGGCTCTGTCACCTATGAGTATGTATCACTGGAAGAGGAGACACCGTTTCAGAGATGGGTACGGGAGAACAATTCCTATCTGACTCTCTTCGGTGATGCCTATGAGAATGAAGGTATCCACGCAGGTATAGATTCATACCATTCGTACGACGGAGGAAAGCTCGTCGCAGACCTCTCCGGAGGACTCGCCTGGCTTCCTTCCTCATCTGTGGCCGCAGGCATTCCTGACCTCCGGTATTACATGGAACCGGAAATTACGGTGAAGCTTTCTTCCCTCGATGCCTCGCTGAAATTCCCCGTCTATTCTGATGAACAGGTAAAAGAGGACTATATCATCAACGAACGATTCGGGAATTTTTTCAATTCGTTCTTCTCTGATGAGACGACCAGTCTCTCAGGAGGGAACAGGATCTCCTCCTATGACTGGGAAGCAAAAGGGTCGTTCACACTGAAACCCGGGTTCCTCGGAACATTCGTAGAGGAGGTGAAAGTCAGTTCTCTCAGGAGTTCGATCAGATTTATCCGCTCATACGATACTACCCAGGGTGGATTTATCATAGATACAGAACACCCGTTATCCTATCAGGCTTCCATGAAAGGTGAACTGTTTTCCTTCTCCTCACAAGCGTCTAAACAGGCTGATGCGCACCAAAGTACTTACGCTCATCCTCAGGAGCAGGTGGAGGAACTGGCAAGGTTCAACCTGACGCCTCTTGAATCTTTGAAAAGTCCTGAACAGAAAGAGAACAGGACCTTGAGCACCTCTCTGAAATATACAACCTCACAAGGCGGTGATTATGAGACGGAATATGTGAAAGGTATCAGAGATGATGAAAACTCACGCATGACGAATAAGACAACGTTTACCCTGAGCGAATCGTACCTGCCGGATGTCTTCAGGGGTACACATACGCTCGTCAGTGATTATAGCGACACAGCAGAAGCGGCGGAGAGGTCTCAGCAGTATGCTCTTCTCTATTCCCATACGCTCTCAATTCCCTACATCTCTCTTACGCACACCTATAAACAGAAATTATACAACTGGGAACGGTTCACTGCCACTGACGGAACAGTTGACGAAGAGGAGGAAGGGGCAAGCTGGGATGATACCTCCGTTCAGACTCACACACTCTCTCTCGCTCCGAGATTCACCTTCTCCTCAGTATCAATCACTCCTTCTTTAACCTACAGACTGCCACCTTTTGAAGGCCTTCTCACCACATCATTGAAAGTGCAGAAGGGAAAACTCTCACTCTCGTCCTCTCTCTCCTTTGAAGAGGATGCCGGGGAATATTCGTTCAGCAATACACGCTTTACGGCCGCGTACAGCGGAAAGAACTTCAAGACCTCCCATACCCTGAATACCGTCCCGGATGGAATGGATATCATGAACAGCTACACGGTCAGCTCGAATGTGTCTTTCAGTTTCGATGTTCTCGATACCGTTCTCAAAGCCGACACGCTGTATGACGGTGATCTGAATGAATTAGAGAAAGCCAACGGTGAACTTTCAACACGGTTCGCGGGTGCACGGATCAGCTACGAAAGAACTGATACGGGATTTGAACCGACGAATGCTCGATTCAGCATCTCTACAGATTCTTTCGGGTTCTCCTTCTGGCATGAGAGAATCACAGCAGAGATCCTCCTGAGTGGAGAATATTATCACCTGTTCTATGATACAGCAGGTTCCTACCTCCTGTTTTCCCTCCATTTCTCTTTTGACATCTATTCATTCCTCTCCTTTGAATTCGATCTGAAGAGCCAGAACAAGGGACTTGACCGCTACTCCTCGGCACAGGATATGTTCAGCGACCTTCTCGACTCCTTTGATTTCTTCGGCAACGGAAGGTATACAACCCAGTTTGTCATGAATTCATTGAGTGCGAGTATGATTCATCACATGGATGACTGGGACCTGGTGGGCCGGTATACAGGAAACATGGTATATGAAAACAACAGATATGCATGGCGACCGGTGGTCTCCATCTACCTGAAATGGAAGGCGATCCCTGAAATCAATATTGATAGGGAGCTCGAACTGTGATTACAATAGTACATCTCAAAGGAGAAGTATGAAACGGACCATAGTCTTTGATACCCGCGACCAGATGAGAGGTATCTGCGGTGTAAATGATAGAAATGTCGGCTATATAGAACTCCTGCTAGGAGGAGACCTCAGTGTATACGGTAACTCGATGATCTACGAAGCGCCTTCGGATTCATCAGGGAAGGAGGAACTGTTCGCCTCCCTGATCGAAAGACTGAAGAAAAAGAGCGGATCGATGGAGGAGCTGAGTGAACCTGATATCTTCATGGTGTATCAGGATCTTCAGAGTTCCCGGCAGAACGAAGTAGGTGGAGATGTATCCATCGCCGTAGGACCGAAGATCGTCTACCCGAAATCCCTCCACCAGAAAAAGTTCATACAGCTTATGGAGAAGAAACAGCTGAATTTCGCCATCGGACCCGCAGGGACCGGGAAAACGTTCCTCGCTATCGCCTTCGCTCTTCGCGAAGTTATCAGCGGAAGAAAACAGAAAATCATCCTTACCCGTCCAGTCGTGGAAGCCGGGGAAAACCTCGGGTTCCTCCCAGGAGATCTAAATCAGAAACTCTCTCCCTACCTGCTTCCGATCTATGATGCGATGGAATTTCTTGTTTCACGCCCCGTACTTCGCCGGCTTGAAGAGAGCGGCGCAATCGAAAGCGCGCCTCTTGCATATATGAGAGGGCGTTCCTTCAATAATGCGTGTGTTCTTCTTGATGAAGCACAGAATACGACAAAAGAACAGATGAAGATGTTTCTTACACGCCTTGGAGAACATACGAGTGCCGTGGTCACGGGAGATATCACGCAGATAGATCTGCCCAGAAGAGACCTCTCCGGCCTTGTGCATGCACGTTCAATTCTTCATACTGTAGCAGATATCGGATGTATAGAATTCAGTGCAGCGGACGTGGTTCGGTCCCGTCTGGTGCAGCGGATCATAACCGCTTACGAACAGGAGTCACATGGGCGCAAAAGCTAGGAAACCTCTTTCCGCACTATATAAAGTATCTCTGTTTCTTCTGATCGGGCTTATTATTGTATTCTCGGTACTTGTTCCCTCCCTTTACTATTCTGATACAGAAATGCTGATCACCAGGATGGAGAATCAGTTCACTGTAGGAGATATCGCCCCCGCGGATGTCACTGCAACCCATACATTCTTCTATCTTGATGAAGAGGGAACGGCTGTAAAGCGTGAGGAGGCAGTCAGTGAAACACTGCCTGTGTTCAGTATCAGCCTGAGAGATTCACAAGAGAATGTTCTCAATGTCTCAGAGGCGGTACAGCAGAAGATCCTGATACATATCGAAGATCCGAGTCTTAGAAATCAGACTGAAGCGCTTCTCACTGAAATGACCGAGGACATACTTCAGAAGGGTATCTTCGATGACGGTGACCTGAACGGCGTTCATGCCCTCGGGTATGAGAATATCCGCCTTTCCGGCGCAAACGCACTCGCTCAAAATCCGGAAGCGGAGGTTGTGCCTATTGATTCACTCATTACCGTCGATACACTTCCCGAGTATATATACGGTAGAGAGGAGCTCTATGAGAAGATGGGACTCCTGCCTTTTGTCAATGAGTATCTCAAGGTGCTTGAAGGTCTCGTGATCATATCTGCCCACTATGATCCGATCACGACAGCCCTGGAGAGGGAGAAAGCCTCACAGCAGGTGGAACCCGTCATGATCAAGGTAGAGCAGGGGGAGAAACTCATACAGAAGAACTCGCTGGTGACCCAGCAGATGATGGAAAGCGTGCAGGCTATGCAGCTTATCGTACACAGGTTTTCCACCCAGCAGATCATCGGACGTCTTGTCTTCTCTCTTATTATCACTCTCGGTTCGATCTATTCCATGTCTAAGATCTTCTACCGGGAGAAACGGGGACATCAGTACACCATCCTTTTCATCTTCGGTATCATCGTGTCGTTGCTCCTCACCTTCCTCATGATCTATTCAAAGCCCGCACGGGAGATCAGGTTCCTTGACCCGCTCATGCCGGTATTCTTCCTCCCGCTCTTTCTGTCGATCATGACCGGTAAAAAGAGGGCAGGAATGATCGCCTCTGTTGCTCTCGCCTCCTACATGAGTCTCTACGATCATGCCAGCGTGATGACCTTCTTCTTCATCATAGGTGTGAGTTTCATCAGCGTCTATTTCATCCGCTATGTAACCAGGAGAATAGATATGATTTTCCAATGGATCACCACGATCGTCTCGGCAGTGACGATTCTCCTGATCCACGTGATGGTCCAGGGACTCCCCCGTCCACGATGTCGGCATTTCCATCGGGATACTCATACTCAATATCACATTTTCCTATCTACTCCTATCCTTCCTTCTTCCGCTCCTTGAGATTCTCTTCAATGCACCGACCCCGTTCAGACTCAGAGAACTTTCCAACTCCCGTGCCGCCGTGCTCCAGGGGCTTGCCTCCCATGCTCCGGGAACCCATGCACACTCCCTCGTTGTTGCCGAATTTGCCCAGGCGGCGGCAAAGAGTATCGGTGCCGATGACCTGCTTGCCTATGTCGGAGGCCTCTATCACGATATTGGGAAACAGGAACATCCGGAATATTTCGTAGAAAACCAGAAAGATGAGAACAAGCATGATGACCTGAAAGCTTCACTTTCTGTGGCTATCATAAAGAGCCATGTAAAGCTTGGTGTAGAGAAGGCTCGAGAAGCGAAACTTCCTCAGGAAGTAGTGGATATCATCTACCAGCATCATGGGGACAGACGTTATTCAGATTTTCTATCACGAAGCTATAAAAGAGGCTCAGTCAGACAGCAAGTCTGCCGGTGTTACCGAACATGAATATTCCTACAACAATGAAATTCCGCAGACTCCGGAGGCGGCGATCGTTATGCTGTGCGACAGCGTCGAAGCTGCAAGCCGGTCGGTCAAAAAGCCCTCCCACAAACGGTATGAAAAGATGGTGAGGAATGTAGTGAACGGAAAGATTGAACGGGGCCAGCTGGCCTCCTCCCGCCTGACGATGAACGACCTCGAGAATATCACCACCTCACTTACTCATTCGATCACAGCAAAGAACCACATCAGTATGCAATATCCGAAAGATATAGCAGAGGAATAGTATGATAACGTTACACATCACCTACAATGAAGAAGAGATCCCTCCGGGAATGGAAGAAGAGCTGATACAGAAAATCTGTACACTCGCCTGTGAGCGCACACAGCAGAGCGGTGAGATCGATATCTCTTTCATTTCACAGGAAACCATGAAGGAATTAAATCTCAATTACCGGGGAAAAGATTCCTCCACCGATATTCTTTCCTTCGCCACTTTTGATACCGAAGAAGATTTTCCTTCACCTGAGGCTGACAGCTATCTGGGTGAACTGATCATCTCCCCGGCAGATGTCCTTGACAACTGCACTTATTTCAGTGTTGACCCTGACAATGAATTCATACGAATATTAATACACGGTCTCCTGCACCTGAAAGGATATGATCATGAGACGACTGAGGAGAGTGAACCGATGCTCCTCCTTCAGGAAGACCTCGTCAGGGAGATCGAGAAGGAGCTTCAGAGGTGAAACTGTCAGAACGATTGAAATCAGTGCTGTTCAGCACCAGACATATTCACAACTCTGAGCAGATGATCGAAGAGAAGCGATCGATGATCGAGGGGATAGAAGAGCTCGAAGAGACCATGGTCAAAGAGGTTATGGTTCCCCGTATCGATGTTCAGTTCATCAGCGAAGAGATTTCACAGGAAGAACTTTTTCAGATCATCCGTGAGGAGGGGTATTCCCGTTATCCCGTCTATGTGGAGACGATCGATAACGTCGTCGGCATACTCTACGTCAAGGATCTCATCACCTCAGACCAGGAGCACCCGTTCCTCATCCGCAAACATATGCGGAAACCCTATTTCGTTCCCGAGAGCAAGCGGCTTGATGAACTACTCCGTGAATTCAAGAAAAGAAAAGTTCATATCGCCATCGCTATCGATGAATACGGCGGTGTAAGCGGTATCGTGACGATGGAAGACATCCTTGAAGTCATCGTCGGAGATATCCAGGATGAATTCGATGATGATGAAGATGAGGAGATCATCAGGATGGGGGAGGGGATTTACCTCTGCGATGCCCGTGCCAGTATCGATGACATCAATGAACGCCTCGAACTCGAACTTCCTGATGACGAGGCGGAAACCATCGGCGGTTTTGTTTTTGAACAGTTCGGCAGGATCCCAAATAATCAGGAAAAAGTCACCTATGACTCCATCGATTTCGTTGTACAGGAAATAGATGGACATAAGATAAACAGTGTGAAAATAGTAATGAAAAACCGATAAATTTTTAATGAATGCAGGTGGGTTCGTTGACTCTCTCACCACTTTCTCAGTATACTTACCGCGATATATACCTAGTATGGAGGATAGAATAATTATGAAAATTGCAATCAACGGCTTTGGTAGAATCGGAAGAAACGTCTTTAAGATCGCCTTCGAGGACAAAGACATCGAAATCATGGCCATCAATGACCTTACCGATCCCAAGACGCTTGCACACCTGCTCAAGTATGACTCAACATACGGTGTCTACGGTAAAAAGGTAGAAGCAAAGGACGATGCAATCGTCGTCGATGGAAAAGAAATCAAGATTCTCGCAGTAAGAAATCCTGCAGAACTTCCCTGGAAAGAACTCGGAGTCGACATCGCTATCGAATCAACAGGTGTTTTCGCTACAGCTGAAGGCCCTCGCGGCGGCTATAAGGATCACATCAAGGCTGGCGCAAAGAAAGTCATTCTTACCGTTCCTTCGAAGGACGCTATCGACCAGACAATCGTTCTCGGCGTCAACGACGACCAGATCGACAAGTCTCTTCTTGCTTTCTCCAATGCTTCCTGTACGACAAACTGTCTTGCTCCGGTTGCAAAGGTACTCAATGACTCCTTCGGTATCGAAAGAGGTCTCATGACTACTGTTCATGCGTTCACAAACGACCAGGTTACTCTTGACATGCCTCACGGCGACCTGAGAAGAGCCCGTGCCGCTTCACTCTCGATCATTCCCACAACCACCGGTGCAGCTCGTGCTGTTTCAAAGGTTATCCCTTCACTTGAAGGCAAGCTGAACGGCGGTGCAATGCGTGTGCCCGTTCCCACAGGAAGTATCGTTGACCTGAGCGTCATTCTTGAGAAGGACTGTGAAGTTGAAGACCTGAACGCCGCCATCAAGGCTGCTGCAGAAGGTCCGATGAAGGGAATTCTCGAGTATACTGAAGATCCTATCGTATCGGCAGACATCAAGGGTAACACACACTCTTCAGTCTTCGATGCAGCTCTCACCATGAAAATGGGACCGAAGTTCTTCAAGATCATGAGCTGGTATGACAATGAAATGGGTTACTCAAACCGCGTTGTCGGCCTCGCAAAGAAGCTTGTTGACTAATCAGAGCACGTTCTAAGTTGATACAAGCCCACGCACTCCCTGTAACAGTGGGAGTGCGTGTTATCTTTGATAAGGAGACTTCATGAATCTACAGACAGTAAAAGACCTTGATCTTACAGAAAAGAGAGTGCTCATCAGAGTCGATTTCAATGTCCCTCTTAAGGACGGAGTCGTGACTGATGATACGAGAATCCAGAAAGCTCTCGACACCATTACCTATATTCTCGCACAGAAAGGAACCAGTCTTGTTGTGATGAGCCACTTCGGACGCCCGAAAGGGAAGAAGAGCAGTGAGTTCTCCATGGCACCGATTGCAAAAAAATTCTCAGAACTCCTTGGCAGAGAGGTTAAACTTGCATCTGACGTCATCGGAGAAGGAGTGAAGAAGGAAGTTGAGGCTCTGCAGGCTGGCGAAGTTCTTCTCCTCGAGAATGTCCGTTTCTACGCTGAAGAAGAGAAGAACGACGCGGAATTTGCCAAGACACTTGCATCCTACGGAGATGTCTACGTGAATGATGCTTTCGGTACGGCCCACCGGGCACATGCCTCCACCGAGGGAGTTGCCCATTATCTTCCCTCAGCAGCAGGTTTTCTGATCGAGAAGGAAGTGAAATTCTTCGCTCCGCTTCTCAGCAATCCCGAAAAACCGTTCGTGGCAATTATCGGAGGCTCGAAGGTCTCCAGCAAGATCACCGTTCTCGAGTCTCTCGTGAATACCTGTGATACCATCGTTATTGCAGGCGGTATGGCCTATACCTTCCTGAAAGTTCAGGGACACACGATCGGTAAGTCTCTTCTTGAAGAAGATTATCTCACGGTGGCTGAATCCTTCCTGAAAAAAGCGGAAGAAAAGGGCGTCAAGGTCATTCTTCCTCTCGACCATGTCGGTGCAGAGAACTTTGATGAAAACGCGTCTCCTGTCGCTGTCGATTCTGTCGATATCCCCGATACCCTTATCGGCATGGATGTCGGTGAAAAGACTCTTGCGGAAGTTGAAACAGAACTGAAGAAGGCGAAAAGCATTGTCTGGAACGGACCTATGGGTGTGTTCGAGTTTGCTTCTTTTGCAAATGGCACGAAGAAAGTTGCCCAGATGGTGGCTGAGTGTGAAGGTACGACTGTTGTCGGCGGCGGAGATTCCGTTGCTGCTGTAAACACCTTCGGCTTTGCCGATAGAATTGATCACGTAAGTACCGGAGGCGGTGCTTCCCTTGAATTCCTCGAGGGAAAGGAACTGCCCGGAATCAAAGCACTGGAGAAATAGTAATGAGAAATGTGTGCATTGCAGGAAACTGGAAAATGAATATGACCCCGTCTGAAGGGGTTGAGCTCGTAAACGGGCTGAAAGAGGCGGCAAAGAACGCTGCATCGAACGAGACTGTCGTCGTTGCACCTCCGTTTATTACTATTCCGGCTGTTGTGGAAGCCGCGAAGGGTTCTGCCATTCAGGTCGCAGCTCAGAATATGAGCGATCAGGTAAGCGGCGCATTCACCGGTGAAGTATCGGCAGATATGCTTCTCGCTGCAGGAGTCACCTCTGTCATTCTCGGACACTCCGAGAGAAGAGCTCTCTACGGTGAAGATGATGCATTCATCAACAGAAAGGTAAAATATGCTCTTGAGAAAGGCCTGAAGGTTATTCTCTGTGTCGGTGAGACTCTTGAAGAAAGAGAAGCAGGCAAACTTGAATCCGTTCTCAATACCCAGGTGGTGGAAGGACTGAAAGATGTAGCAGCTTCACAGATGAAAGATGTCATCATCGCGTACGAACCTGTCTGGGCGATCGGTACCGGCAAAACCGCGACAGCGGACGATGCAAACAGTGCTCACGCCTATATCAGATCAGTTGTTGCGAATATCCTGAGCGAAGATGTTGCCAATAACCTCATAATACAGTATGGTGGTTCAGTGAAACCGGGCAATGTGAAATCTCTCATGGCAATGGAGCACATTGACGGCGCACTCGTCGGCGGAGCATCTCTCACTGTAGAGCTGTTCGCACCGATCGTGCAATTCAACGATTAATTGGAGACCACAATGGGTATCATCAGCATTATTCTTTTAGTCATTTTTGTCATCGCCGCTCTTCTCCTTATCCTTCTGGTTGCTCTTCAGAGTGACGGAGGTTCAGGTCTCGGAGGCGTCTTCGGAGGCGGAAGTGATTCTACTTTCGGTGGCCAGGGCAATAAGGTCCTTACAAAGATCACAGCAATTGTCGGCGGTTCTTTCCTCGTCATTGCTCTTCTTCTCGCTGTCATGACCAAAGGTCCAGGAACTGATACACTGCTTGACAGTGCCAGTGCGGATCAGGTTCAGACTACCAGCGAATGGTGGGACGACAACGCTGAAGCCACACAGGAATAGTGTTCGGCAAGACTCTCATATAACCGCATAGTTTCTATGCGGTTTTGCTGTTGAAAGGGAGGTTTCAATGAAAGCAGCTATTCTTTATGCAGATGTAGCACAGCGGACGAAAGCCAAAGAGATCGCTTCGGCACTTGCACGCGGTATTCAGCAGCAGGGAATCGACTGCGACCTCCTTGACGTGAAGAAAGAATCGGAGAAGAGAGTGGCGATGTACCAGTACATCGCTGTTGTCACGACACCTACCGGCCTGTGGGGAGGGACGATAGACTCTTCGATTCAGCACTTCCTCCGGCAGAACAGCTCTGTTGCAGGTAAACGATGCGCAGCATTTGTTACCAAGGGCGCTATCCGGATGAATAAAACACTGCAGGCTCTCTTCAAGGTGATGGAAGGGGAAGGAATGTACCTGACCTATTCGGATATTATGCCGAACGCATCACAGGCTCAGGTGACCGGAGCTCACCTGTCACTATCTTAATTCCCAGGAGTTTCATACACATGAAAAAACTTTCTATTCTTGTCCTTGTTCTCTCTCTCTTTATCCCCATCCTTTCTGCAGCGGATAATGATCCTGCTGCAACTGTCAATCTGATCAGGGAGAAAGTGATTACTGTCGGCGACCTTATGCTTAAAGTTGATGAAGAAAGAGCAAAGCTGAGCGCAGCAGGTGAGGATCCCTCTTCAGTTGATGCTCTCAGTGTCCTTGATATCATGATCAACGATACCGTCGTTCTCCAGGGTGCTGAACGTGACGGATTCCTTGTCGATAATGCTCAGATAGATCAGATCATCTCTCAGCAGATGACTTCTCTTTCCCAGCAGACCGGCAGAAATATCACAGAAGCACAGTATGAGATGAGCATCATGAACGTATATGGTGTGTCTCTGCAGGAATTCAAGACGATGCTGAGAGATTCAAGCACAGTTGACCAGTATGTCCGTGGAACACAGCAGAGTGTGATCAACTCATATAATGAACCGACTGAAGAAGATATCAATACCTTTTTCCGGACTAACCGTTCCCAGTTTATGAATCCTGAACTTGTCAGAATCTCCCATATTTTCATGCCCTTTACCGAAGAAACCAAGGCAACTGTTAAAAAGGATATGGATAAGGTAGCGCGCTATCTCAAGTACAACACCTACACCTTTGAAGAGCTGGTGCCGAAATACTCGAAGGATGAAGAGAGCATAGACCGCGGCGGTGATATCGGCTGGCTTGCATTCGACGATACCCAGATGAGAGCCGCCCTCGGTGCGTCTTTCTTCGATGCTGTATTCGAACTGAAACTCGGGAAACCCTCCGGAGTCCTTGAATCAAATTCGGGGTACCATATTGTGAAGGCGGTTACTCATACCGAACCGAAGCTCCTTGCCCTGACAGATAAGATCAATCCCGAGAGTTCTACTACGGTAAAAGATTACATCAGAAAGACTCTCACCGAACGACTCAGGCAGCAGGCTTATATGAACGCCATCGACACGCTGGTGGGTTCACTGAGGGATGAGGCATCTATCGATATTTCCTATACAGGAGATTCAGCACTGTGAGCAAGCGACACGAAGGAAGAGAATTAGCACTGACCACCCTCTATTCACTGGATTTCAACGGTGAGATAGAAAAAGG
Source organism: Sphaerochaetaceae bacterium (assembly GCA_963676605.2). GTDB lineage: Bacteria > Spirochaetota > Spirochaetia > Sphaerochaetales > Sphaerochaetaceae > SABI01. The sequence continues at coordinate 59,337 of CAXXSP010000018.1, forward strand.
AATTCTCCCTGACTCCTTTCCAACGGTCAATGAAGAGGAACAGGATAAGCTTGATACGGAAACTGCACTGTTTGCACGCTATCTCATAGCGGGAACACTCGAGAATCTCGAGCAGATTGATGAGATGATCAGCACCTACTCAATCAATCGTCCGATTGATAAAATCGATATCATCGACAGGAATATCCTGAGACTCAGTGTATTCACTCTCCTCTTCGATAAGAAGATACACTCACGTGTCGTTATCACAGAGGCGGTGAAACTTTCGCAGGAGTATTCAAGAGAAGTGAACTATAAGTTCATCAACGGAATCCTTGATTCCATGGAGAAACATCGTTCATGATACTCATTAAAAGTGAAGACCAGATAGAGCGTATTCGTGAGTCCTGTCAGCTCCTGGCACAGCTGCATGAAGAACTTGCTTCCTTCGTACGTGCAGGAATGTCAACGATGGACGTCGATTCCTTTGCCTACGATTATATTATCCGCCATAAAGGAACTCCTGCTTTTCTTCATTACATGGGATTCCCCGCCACCTGCTGTATCAGCATAAATGAAGAGGTCATCCACGGTATCCCGAGCAGCGACAGAATCATTCAGGACGGAGATATCGTATCACTCGATATCGGTATCAACCTGAATGGATACATCAGTGATGCTGCCCGAACCCTTATGATCGGAGAAGTAGCTCCAGAGACTAAAAAACTGGTCAAAGTGACAGAGGAATCATTCTTCAAGGGAATTGAGAGAATCGAAAACGGGAAAGGCCGTATCCATGATATCTCCCGAGGTGTATATACGCATGCTGTACAGAACGGTTTTTCTGTTGTCCGTGATTATTGCGGACACGGAGTAGGGCTTGAAGTTCATGAAGAACCCCAAATTCCCAATTACGTCTCCTCTTTTTCAGGAAACCCCCGTTTACGTGAAGGCATGGTCCTCGCTATCGAGCCGATGATCAATCAGGGAAAGGAAGATGTAAGGGTTCTTGCCGACGGGTGGACTGTGGTAACCAGAGATAAGAAACCGAGCAGTCATTATGAACATACTATTGCCATTACGAAACATGGCGTGGAAATCCTCACACAACTTTAGGAGGCTCTCATGAAGAAAGAATTCATCAGCCCTGAAATGCAGCGTGATGCTGCCCTCAAACTCGTAAATACCATGCATAAACAGGATGGATTCGTCCCCGACATTATCTATGTCTCCCTGAGAGGCGGTGTCTATATGGGGAATGTCTTCAGTGAATACTACAAGCTGATCCGAAAACAGAATTCAGAGAGACCTGTATTCTATGCTGCGGTAGTTGCGCGGTCCTATGAGAATATGAGACTTGAGAGTGAAGTAAGAATTGACGGATGGACATACTCGCCTGAACACCTGAGAACCGGAGACAAGGTCCTGATCGTTGATGATATTTTCGATACAGGAAAGACGGTGAATGCTCTGGTTTCTGTCATCCTCTCAAAGGGTATACCCAGGGAAGATATCAAGGTAGCAGTGTACGACTATAAGATTCCGCGGTATAAAAGTGAGGAACCGCTTCCGATCCAGCCCGATTATTACTGTCGGAAACACGAACTGGAATCTCCTACTGAAGAGGCGTGGATACACTATATGAATCATGAATTCATCGGTCTTACCAAAGAAGAGATCGACCAGCAGTACAGCGACCCTGAAGTCAGAAAGATTCTCCACGAAGTCCGTTGTGACTGATATAGATCATGACTGAATCAATAAAAAAGCATCCGCCTGGATGCTTTTTTATTGCCCTGAAGTCTGTATCCGTTACGGAGTTGCGAACTCTATTTCCTGAATACCGTGCTCTACTGTTCCAGCATAGTGCTTCGTACCGTTCGTGATATAGCTTATGATATCGAAGGTTGAAAGCGTTGTGTTGATTGCAGCCTCCGCATTCGAGGTGGAGGTGCTTCCGTCAGTCATATCGATTTCGTACACAACGTTATCAAGCCCTTGGAAGTAGAGAGCATCTCCATTCGTAATAACAGGAAGGAATTCAATACCGGTCCTTGAATCATCCAGTAACACTGAATTACCCGTATCTGTCGGTGAATCAGAATTTACATCAGCTGATCTGTAGATCTTCCCGTCTGAAAGAACGAAGATCCCTCGGTCACTGCTGTCGATGAAGAATGCCTTCACTGATGCTTCCATTGGGGTAGTTACCGTTATGGTGTTTACACCATGATACAGCTTACTCGTATAGACAGGATTATCAGCATCGGTGGAGTCAAAGAGAGAGACCAGATAGGTATCGTCATCCTGTGCCAGGACTCGTGCCGCTGAATAGGTCGCGGTGGGGAATGTCTCGATAACAGTGGTTGGTGCGCTCACAGCTCTCAGCTCAAAAACTGTGTCTGTTTCTGTGATCATAATATCACCGTAAAGCCCCATGGAAACAACGTCATACGCAGCACTTGAATAGGTCGCAACCGAATTATCCGCTTTCGCTATCGAATAGAGTGTATTCGCGGTTTCTCCTTCTGCTGACCTCGCACCCACATAGATATCACCGTCAGCATCAGTTGCCAGAAGACTGGAGAGGATGTCCGCCAGATCAATTGCCTGCCATGTCTCGCTCGAGACAATGTATTCCTGCATTCCCTCATCCTTGGTGTAGGCAATCACATTACCTGCAGTATTGAAATCGATAACGGTCACCGCTCCGACATCAACCGTGGGCTGAGAAATACTTGCCCGGTAGAAGACCCCGTCATCCTCAATATTACAGGAGAGGCTGAGCAGGAGTAAGGCTGCACTGAAAGCAAACAGAAATAGTCTTATATTCTTTTTCATGATATATTCTCCTACTCACCACGATATGAGAGCGAAAGAGCGATAGGCATGAAGCCCATCACAGTCGCCTGATCAGATGCTGCATCATTGAAAAGCAGCAGTTCGGGGATCACCTGAAGTCCGCCGGATACCGTGATACCCCAGTTCTCTGTAAAATAGAAAGAAGCTCCGGCTTCCACCGTAGCGAGAAGACTCATGAAGCTTGTATCCGCATAGGAATTATAAGAAAAGCCGAGACCGAAAGAGAGAGGAATCTCTATCGTTCCCTGCACGGGGAAATAGGTTGCCTTCATCTGCAGCGGCACGGTGGTGAACAGATCACTCTGATCATAGTCGAAAACATATCCCAATTCACCGCCGAGAGCGAGACGGGGATGTATGAAGCCCTGATACCTGATAGCGCCGTATCCGCCGACTTTGAATCCGGTTTCACTGAAATTCAGCCACTGTTCACTCTGATTAGGACGGAACATGAATGCCGGAACAACAGGACCGAACCTGAAGGTGAACATCTGTGAGCCTTTTTCATACTGAAGGGGCTGGGAACCTGTATCAGCGGCCGAAAGGGGAAGGAGCAAGGCTAGAAGTATGGTGAGGAAGAGAATTCGCTTCATGTGTGTGAGCACCTCTTTACGTAAAGTTTCATAAGTTCTGGTGCATATCATACATCCTTTGCGGAAGTTTGAAAACCGCATGACCGGTACCAGGGTTCTTATGTGTGTACATACTGAATAGAATTTTGCTATAACAGTACCTGATAAACCAATGAAACGCGTCGGGAGTTACGTAATGAAAGAATTAACCGGAAAAGAAGTCGCAGAATCGATCTATACACATATCAGAGCAAGTATCGAAGAGATGGTGAAGAAGGGGGGAAGAATACCTTCTCTAGCCGTTATTCTCGTAGGTGATGACCCCGCAAGCCAGGCGTATGTAGGCAGTAAGCAGAAGATGTGCGAAAAGCTCGGTTACGGTCATAAAGATATCAGACTCCCGGGAGATACCAGTCAGGAAGAACTGATGAAGCAGATATATGCTCTCAATGATGATGACAGTGTAGACGGAATCCTCGTCCAGCTGCCACTGCCGTCTCATCTGGATGAAACCGAAGCTATCACCTCCATCACTCCCGAAAAGGATGTGGACGGACTGCATCCCTCAAATCTCGGAAAACTCGTGAGAGAGGAGGAGACGCTCTATTCCTGTACTCCTCACGGTATTTACCAGATGCTGAAATACTACGGTATCGAAATCAGCGGAAAGCACGTGGTGGTGGTCGGGAGAAGTACCCTCATGGGGAAACCCATGGCTCTCCTACTTGCTCAGAAAGGTATAGATGCTACAGTGACTATCTGTCACAGCAGAACAAAAAACCTCGCAGAAATCACTTCCCAGGCAGATATTCTCATTGCTGCAATAGGCAGACCCCATATGATCACTTCAGAGATGGTGAAAGAAGGTGCCGTTGTCATTGATGTCGGTATCAACAGAGTTGATGATCCCTCTGCAAAGAGAGGATACCGTCTCACCGGCGATGTTGATTTTGAGGATGTCAAAGAGAAGAGTTCGGCAATCACACCCGTACCCAGAGGTGTGGGAGTCATGACCATCGCCATGCTCATGGACAATACGCTCATTGCTTCAAGGAAGAGACAGGGCTTGTAAAGATGAGAAAGACCCATTCAACCTACTGGATCGAAACCTATGGATGCCAGATGAATGTTGCCGAGAGTAATGCTCTCGAACTCTCCCTGGAGCGGTACGGACTTACAAAAGCCTCGAGCGATGAGAGTGCAGACTGTGTGATCATCAATACCTGTTCCGTGAGAAAGACCGCAGAAAACAGGATCTGGGGGCGGATCGGACATTATAAACACCTCAAGGATACACATGATATAACCTTGATCATCACCGGCTGTATGGCTGAGCGTCTTCATGATGAGATCATCGATATGGCTCCGGCTGTGGACTACGTCGTCGGTACAAATGACAAACATCGTATCGGTGCTATCCTGAGTGGAGCCTCCGATGAACGGAAGAGTGAATATACCTTCACACACTCACACTACAAGGAAGGGGAGATACGTTCCTATGTTCCCATCATGAACGGGTGCAACAATTTCTGCGCATACTGTATCGTCCCCTATGTACGGGGACGTGAGATATCACGAAGTGTACCATCCATCCTTGAAGAGATCGCCTCTCTCGAACAGAAAGGAGTGAAAGAGATCACTCTTCTCGGACAGAATGTGAATTCCTATTCTTCGACGCACGGCGGAAGGGTCTACCGTTTTCCTGACCTGCTTGATGAAATCACAGAGAAGAATTCACATGTTCAGTGGTTCCGCTATGAATCTCCTCATCCGAAGGATTTCTCTCCTGAGCTGATCCAGCTGATTGGAGAAAAATCTTCCATCCCGGCTCATGTCCATCTTCCGCTTCAGAGCGGCTCGAGCGCAGTCTTGAAGGCTATGGGGAGAAAATACGATAGGGAAGGGTACCTGGAACTTGTGAGGTCCATGAAGACTCAGATTGACGGGATTACCTTCACCAGTGACGTGATGGTCGGCTTCCCCGGTGAATCCGAGAAGGATTTCGAAGATACCGTTTCACTGATGAATGAAGTAGGTTTTATAGAATCCTTCACGTATTACTTCAACCCGAGAGAGGGTACCAAAGCTGTCTCAATGGATAATCAGGTGCCTATTGAGGAAAGGATGAGAAGACTGACCCGTCTGATAGAGAATCAGCGTCGTCTGACACGGGCTCACAAGGAATCACATACAACCGGGATGGAGACAGTCATCACCGATGGGATCAGCAAGAAGGATCCCTCGATGATGCTCGGCCATACGGAACATGATGAAATGATTGTGTTTACACCCTCAGAGAAGCTTACTGTGGGGACCGTTGTTCAGGTGAACAAGAACGGCCTCCTGGGAAATACCTATACCGGAGAACAGATCTCACACCCTTAGGATGTGAGATCCTCTTCAATCACATCGATATACAGTTCGTTATCTTCATCGTGAACACCGACAATAGTGAACCCGAGATGATAATCATGGTAGATCTGGTGAATGACTGCCTCATGAATCTTCTCTCCCGGAATAATCTGGGGGAATCCCGGTGGATAGATACAGACCATATTACCTGACACTTCTCCGACTGCGTCAGAGAGCTTCAGCCGTTTTTTCTCGGCATAAAAAGCATCCCTCGGAGTGAGGAAGAATTCCGGAAGCTCCTTCGGATCCTTGAAATCATCGGGCTCTTCGATGAGCCCGAAGCCCCGGTCAACAAGCCGTTCAAGGGTCTCGGAGAAGAATATCAGGTTTTCACGTGTCTGCTCGAGATCTACAGCATCCGCCAGAGAGAGAGTCAGGAGCATATGGTTCTCATCGGCAAGTTCAATCTCGATACCGTACTGTTCAGAGAGAATGACCTTGAGTTTCATCAGGTTGAGATAGTCTTCACTCACAGCCATGAAGATCAGTTTCATCTTGTCGAACGAGACGAAATTTCCTTTCTTCAGTACTTCAGCCGGCGGTGTTATGACTTTGAAATTGCTCGTAGTAAGACTCGGGCGGAGCGTTTCTAGCATCTCAAGCATCTCTTTATACCGTCTTCTCCCTTCCCTGTTCGCTTCATCAAGGGCTGCATCGATACTCATGATCATCAGTGCACTGGGACTTGTCGTCTGGAGCATTGACAGCATGCGGGCAATCTTACCTTCATACTGGGCATATGTGCCTGCCGAGTGTACAAGAGCGCTCTGATAGAGACCTCCAAGCGTTTTATGCATCGATTGAACCACGAAGTCAGCTCCCTGTTTCAATGCAGGTAGAGGGAAGCCCTCATGAAAGGAAAAGTGCGTTCCATGCGCCTCATCTACGAACAGGGGGACCTTATGGGCACGGCAGATCGAGGAGAGTGAAGCTATATCGAGGGCAATGCCATAGTAATTGGGACTGGTGACCATCACCATCCGTATATCATGGATTTCCAGGAGATTCTTCACTTTCCCAAGATCGACTGATCCATAGGCATACTCGGGAAGATTATCATCAACCGGTTCAAGATAGACCGGGATAGCTCCGCTGTACACAAGACCGAACAGGAGGGCCTTGTGACACTGACGGTGCACAAGTACCTTTTCTCCCGGCTTAACAAGGGCCCCGAGAACTGCATGAATTCCAACAGAGGAACCGTTCACGAGATACCAGGAACGGTGTGCACCCATAATTTCGGCAGCTACCTCCTGAGCGGTTTTTATACTGGTACGGGGGGTAGGCAAGGACATCTGATCCCTTGACCTCGGTGATATCATAGGCAAACACGTCTTCACCCCAGAGCTCTTTCAGGAGAGGCGGAGCCCCTTTCCCCTGTTTATGTCCGGGCATACAGTAGAACGATTTGGCGGTGGTAACATATTCGCTGAGATGGGTAGCGAACGGTGTTAGGGTATTCTGGTCATCATGCACGAAACAACCTCCTGTTATCTGTCAATACTGGTACAGTTGAAACGCGGGAAAGACCTGATAAATCTCAGACTAACTCTTTCTTTATGCGCTCACACACTTTGCATGAATCAGGGATATTTTACAATAAGTAGCGGGAAAATTTACACATTTTTTTTACCGTTCCCTTTCCCGATTCTCATTCCAGTCTACATCTCTTCTATTTTTATACAATATAATGAATATTGAAAGAATATTATTACATATACTACTAGGAATTTTTATATAAATAGTGCATCGTATCACACATACATACATTTTCTCATATCAGGAGGCATTCATGAAAGGATCATCAATCAGTGGTAAGACGGTCGTTCTCGGACTGCAGCATACGTTCGTCATGTTCGGTGCAACTGTTCTCGTTCCGATTCTTACCGGTCTTGATATCGCGGTTGCTCTTTTCGCAGCAGGTGTCGGTACTCTTATTTTCCACGCGGTGACGAAATTCAAGGTACCGGTATTTCTCGGAAGCTCATTCGCTTTCATTCCGGGAATCATCGCTGTCACGGCAGCTGAAGGAGATATCAGCTACGCACTCGGCGGAATCTTCATTGCAGGGTTCCTCTATGTTATCGTCGCAATTATTTTCAAATTCGTCGGTGCTCACAAGCTCCATGATATCCTTCCTCCACATGTAACAGGTCCCATGATCATCATGATCGGCCTTATTCTCGCTCCGGTTGCGATCGGTAACGCAAACGGCACAAACTCCCCGGATATCTCAACGAATCTTGCCTGGCTTATCGCCCTGTTCACCTTCGTATCCGGAGTTTTCGTCAAGATCTATTTCGAACGGTTCGGCTGGAAGTTCGCGAGTAATCTCCCGGTCCTGATAGCTCTTGTTGCAGGATATATCTTCGCTGCGATTCTCGGGACAGCAGATTTCAGCGCGGTGAAGGATGCTGCATGGTTCGGTCTCCCTTCCTTTACAACTCCATCATTCTCAATCAAAGCGGTGAGTATCATACTTCCCATCGCGATCGTCACGATGGTCGAACACTTCGGTGATGTGCTTGCCATCGGTAATGTTGTAGAGAAGGACTTCATTGATGACCCCGGTATTCACAGAACGCTTATCGGTGATGGTATCGCGACCTCAATTTCAGCCTTCATCGGCGGTCCAGCCAACACCACCTATTCAGAGAATACCGGCGCAGTTGCTCTTACCGGAGCCAAAGACCCCGTCATTATGCGCATCGCAGCTGTGTTCGCAATCGTTCTTTCCATGATTCCCAAGTTCACCAGCCTGATCGCAACGATCCCAGCACCTGTTATCGGCGGAATCAGCATCCTGCTGTTCGGTATGATTTCATCTATCGGAATCAAGAATATGGTTGACGCGAAGGTGAATCTCTCGAACCCGAGACTTCTTATCATAAGCGCTTCCATGCTCGTGCTCGGTCTCGGCGGTGCATCCATCTCCATCGGACCAGTACAGCTCTCAGGACTCGGACTTTCCGCACTCTTCGGAGTTGTTCTCAATGCTATTCTTAAACCTCACAAAGTGAGATAAGGTCAGCCCGCGATACATTTCACAAGCACGTTTCTTGTTCTCGGACCATCGAATTCAACAAGGTAGATTCCCTGCCAGATACCGAGGACAAGACGTCCGTCTTCAATGATAATCGTTGCTGAAGAACCCATTGCCGATGCACGTGCATGGGCATGGGAATTGCCTTCCATATGACGGAACCTGCTGTCTATAGGAAAAGCCTGGGCATAGCTGAGACGCAGATCATGCTGTACATCGGGGTCTGCGTTCTCATTGACTGTCACACCACAGGTCGTATGCGGTGTATATACTACGCAAATCCCATCGTGTATCTTCATCTTTCTTATACTTTCCTGCACATCAGATGTGATGTCCGTAAAGCCTTCAGTCTGTGTCTGTATGGTAAGTGTTGTATACATGTCTCACACTCTACAGGTTCTTCACATAACAGGCAACTGCGTAAGCTCTGGTTTCCTTTCGGGATAAAATATTCTCCTTATTCGTTTTCATCGATTCGTTCTGTACGCTCATTCTTTTATCGTGTATCATATATTTATACTAAAAGCGGAGGCTGATGATGAAAATAAGAAATTTCGGTGTATTGCTTGGCATGTTCTTTCTGTTGACTCCTCTGATGGCGGCAGCCACAGGTGGAAACACCACCATGAATGGAACTACAGGTTCTATTGTCGTCCCGTCCGCCGTTCCTGTACAAACCCCCGAAAACCCTGCGGTTACCACAGGGTACAGTGTGCTCTACAGTACAGATGACGGATTCGCCCATATTCCGTTTCTTCAGATTGCTTTTCTAGACGACTTCGAGGCGGCTTTCGCTGCAGATATCGGAAATGACGTTGATCTGATCCTTCAGGGAAAATGGCGGTTTCTCACCAGTGAAGCGACAGATTTTGCCGTTATTCTGAACGGGCAGGCACTTGGTGTAGGGTCTTCCCTTACCTGGGCAGGTCAGGCCGGCTTCACCGGGACCTTCAACTCCCGTCTCCTTGATTACCCGACGCTTACTTCTGTCTATCTCGGCTATACCTTCGAGGATCCTCTCACAAGCAATATAGACTTTGCCATGAGCTTTGAAACCCCGATCTTTGCAGATGATCTCGGTGAGATGCTCTCACTTGTTATAGACTTCGGAAATGTGAGTTACTCAACTGATCCGAGTGCAGGAGACGCAGACGACCGGGGGCTTCTCAATTTCGGTCTCAGACTGCTCCCCATCGAGTTCTTCAAAGACACCTACGTCATGGCTGACCTGAGAATCCTTGATATCTTCGATGATTCGGGAAGGGCGGCAAGTCTTGGTGTGAATATCTCCTTCAGACCGTAGATTGCTTAACAAAACAGATACTCAACAGGCAAGAGGCTCTTAGCAGAGCCTCTTACTATATCTGTATCACCTGAACCACGAGGTAGGAGATATAGGTGATATAGGTGAGGAGGAGAAGAGCTCCCTCAATTCTGTTGATTCTTCCCGCTCCTTTTTTCCACGCATAGCCTATGAGAAAGAGACTGAGCATCAGGATACCCATGAGCAGGAAATCTCTGCGTATGATTTCCTGAGCAACCGGTATCGGATGAATGAGGGCTGCAAGCCCTACGACAAACAGGGAATTAAACAGGTATGAACCTATGATATTTCCCAGTGCTATATCATCCTGTTTTTTCTTGACGGCAGAGATACAGCTTGCGAGCTCCGGAAGTGAGGTTCCGAGTGCAACCACCGTCAGTCCGGTGATAACTTCCGGTACTCCGAGTGCGTCAGTGATCCTGAGAGCTCCCCAGACAAGGATTCTGGAGGCTGCAATCAGGAGAATAGCTCCGAGAATGATGTAGATAACTGATTTCTTCAAAGAAAGTACCTTCTCTTCTGATGCTATCTCCAGAGCGACCGCATCGTCTGTTCTTTTCTTCGATTCTCTTATCGTCCAGAACAGGAAACCGGAGAAGGTGGCGAGAAGAACAAATCCGTCGATGCGTGAAATCTGAGTATCCTGCAGGAGGATATAGGATAAAAGGGTAATGAGGAGTAGAAAGGGGAGTTCTTTCTTCAGTATCCTGCTTGAGAACAGGATCGGTGTAATCAGTGCGGTGAGACCGAGTATCAAAGCAATGTTCGCGATATTGGAACCGTACGCATTTCCGAGTGCGATTCCGGGATTCCCTCCTGCTGCAGCAACCACAGAGACGACCATTTCAGGAGCGGAGGAGCCGAAACCGACAATCACGATACCGATGATGAGAGGAGATACCCTGTAATGGCGTGCAGTGCCTGCGGCGCCTTCAACAAAGATATCTGCTGCATAGAGAAGAATAATGAGTCCTGCAAGGACTGCGGTGATAGAAAGTATCATGTAGGTAATGTAATTCTTTTCAGTACTGTGTATCAAGAAATTTCCTATAGAAATCTTGAAGGGCAAGAGATCAAAACAGCCCTCTACTGAAAGGAGGGCTGTCTTCGATAGATGGAAAGGAGATCAGATCTCGATCAGCTCATACTCCAGGGATCCCAGGCCTATCTTTACTCCGTGCGTTAGAGCTGAAATCCAGTTTGTCTCCGGTGATACATCAGTGAAATGGTCATGATGAATATGTCCGTGTTTTTCCAGGAGAGACCCGGCAATGGCCGGCTGTCTGTTCACCGCATCAGCACACGCTTTATCAAGAGCAATCGGATCGAAGGAGGCATACATGCCGACATCAGGTACGATAGGAATATCGTTCTCGCTATGACAGTCGCAATAGGGAGAAACATCCACGACAAGAGAAATGTGGAAGTGAGGTCGGTCCTGGAGTACCGCTTTGGTGTACTCTGCGATTTTACAGTTAAGGATATCATTTGCCTCGTCCCGTCCCGGTCGTACCGCGTCTGTAGGACAGACGCCGATGCACCGACCGCAGCCTACACAGATAGCGTGATCAATGAAGGCTTTTCCGTTTGTAATGGTAATTGCATCATGAGCACAGTTTTTCGCACATTTCGCACACCCTATACAGGGCATCTGTTCTACATAGGGCTTGCCGGATGAGTGCATTTCCATTTTTCCCGCACGGGACCCGCTGCCCATACCGAGATTCTTCAGGGCGCCTCCGAAACCAGTCAGTTCATGTCCTTTAAAATGGGTGAGGGAGATGACAATATCGGCATCCATGATGGCTGTACCTATCTTCGCCTCTTTGATATATTCTCCGCCTTGAACAGGAACAAGAGTTTCATCAGTGCCTTTCAACCCATCGGCTATAATGGTATGAACACCCGTTTGAAAAGGATTGTACCCATTGGCATAGGCACTGTCGAGATGGTCGAGCGCATTCTTTCTTCCACCGACGTACAGTGTCGCACAGTCAGTGACAAAGGGTCTGCCTCCGAGGCGCTTTACGTAATCTGATACAACCTTCGCATAATTAGGACGTAAGAATGCCAGATTGCCCGGCTCTCCGAAGTGAAGCTTTATTGCTGTGAATTTATTTTCGAAATCGATCGTGTCGATCCCCGCTTTTTTCATCAGCTTCTCGAGTTTCTGGAGCAGATTCATCTCTCCAGTCGTATGCATATCTGTAAAGTATACCTTTGATTTATTCATGAGTTTTTATCCTCCCTGTTTAGTTAGAAGTGTACACGAAATCATAACTTTATAAAACCGCATAGTGCATGTTCATGTAATCGGAGATGGGGAACCTCATTCTTTTTACATATTTTTCTCTGAGAAGAAAGAAATGGTCTCATTGAAAAAGAACGGAGGAAAGAGAATCGTTACCAGAAGTAAAGAGGAAGGACCCTCTGATGTTCCCCTTTCCTGAGGAATATTCAGGTAATAACAGAACAGACCCGTACATCCTCCTGAAGGAAGAGCTCCGGGTCTGTCGTGTGAAGTATTGGAGGTGGGGGGAGTCGAACCCCCGTCCTAACGGGCCACCCAATGGCTTCTACAGGCTTAGTTGCTGATCATGTGTTTCGAGAGTGGATCGGATCAGCAACATCCGTCACCATCTCTACACCGGTAAGATGTCCGTCTCAACACCCGGTAGGAAGAAACGTAAGCCCCAGAGTTTTACAGGTCATTACAGGTTAGGAGCCGCGCCGGCAATGCCTGTACGCTGTTACTTAAGCAGCAAGAGCGTATTCTGCGTCGTCAAAGACTTCGTCTTCTTTCTTGGCAGTTAAATTGTTTGCTAGTTTTAGGAGTTGGCGCTCCGCCTGCAACCACTGGCATGATCTGCCGCCAGTCGAAACCAATACACCCCCTTTCGGGGATCTGACTTCCTTATCTCGAAAGTCTAAAGAGAATATACGCCTGTCAGGGGAAATAATCAAGTGGCTGATCAGCGGTTATAATTCTTCATCTCACGACGCATATCACGTTTCGTGTCACGCTCTTTGATCGCATTACGTTTGTCATGAGACTGTTTACCGCGACAGAGGCTGACCTGAACCTTCACAAGATTCCCTTTCAGGTAGATCTTGGTGGGAACAAGGGTCATTCCTTTCTCATCAACTTTTCTCTTGATACGCTTTATCTCGCTTTTATGGGCGAGAAGTCTTCGATCACGTTCAATCTCATGGTTCGCTATCGATGCGTGAGAGTAGGCGCTGATATGAAGTGATACAAGGATAAGGGATCCTTCAACGATTTTCACGTACGAATCCCCGAAGCTGAATCTGTTCGCCCTGAGAGACTTCACTTCTGTTCCCATCTAGAGAGATTCCGCATTCAAAATCTTCCACAACCTCATAGTTGAAGTAGGCTTTTCTGTTCTTCTGCAGAAGGGTATAGGTATCTTTAGCCATATCAGTTCCACACGATCCTGAAGCCTGCAGTGTCACTGCATTCGTTCTTTTTCATCAACACCGAGTACTGCAACGGTCTATCTCGGAAGCATCATTGAGATAACTTCCTCCCTTGATGATAATGAGAGTTTCATCTGAAGGAGCATCCACCGTACCGTCAAGATATCTTTCGAGTGGGATATACGACTCTCCTGTTATTTCCCAGAGACCGCCGAACATGCCGCTAGGAGAATCTCCCGTCCTGTATGCATTCAGTGTAGAAGCATATCCGTCTACCGAGGCCGCTGCATACTCCCACTCTGCATTGGAAGGGAGAGATACCTGTTTGCCGCTCTTCTCGGATAGCCACTGAGTGAAGGCCAAAGCCGAATAGTAGCTGATATTCCGCACAGGAGTCGCCGACTCAAAGGCGGTGGTCGGATAGACTCCGTCAAGGTAGGATTCCATCGACGAGGCCGGCCTTTATGAGTGTTTCTTTCTGATCTTTCGCCCAGGAGGGGTTCTCCTCGAGAAAGAGTGCATACTGGTATTCGCTGATCTCTGATTCACTGAGAATGAAGGGGTTTACGCTCGTTTCTCTCTGAAGTTCCTGAACTCCGGGATAAGAGGTCTCTGTTACCGGCCTTCCTTCTGTGAAGCTACCGCCATCATAGCGGAACCCATGTATTTCCATTCGGTCATACGTGAGTGTATCGATCATTGAGGCTGATTCAGGTATTAGATCAGAAACTGTCTGGCGTGTGCTCTTCTGTTCGTAGGTAAGCTGTGCGAGCTTCTCTGTCACACTCGCGAGAGCAGAGGTGTCGAGGCCATGTTCTTTCAGGAAATCAAGAGAGTCGCTGTAGTCTTTACGCATTTCTTCACTGGTGATGAAGTATGCACTTTTTTGAAGGAAAGAGAGGATCTGATGTGAGTCCTTCCCGTTCACTGCCGTCTGAGCCGCGAAGGAGAAGAGAGGAGGGTAGTGGTAGACGGTATCATAGCTGAGAATGGCAGAGTGAGTCACAACATCTTCGAAAAGGGATTCGTAATATGCTCCAAGGTCCTCTTCATTCAGATAATAGGTTCCGGTTTTCTGATATTTCTTAGGGAAGAGATGTGTAAAGAGAATTTTCCCTCTCACGTTCAATATCTCTTCTTCTGAAGCTATACCACGGAACGAATAGGTGAGGGTATGATCCCCTGAAGGAACGAATTCAGTGATGGTTCCCGATCCGAGGTATTCCCCGTCGAGATAGATCGCTGAGCCTACAACAGGAGAGGAGATGGTATAATACCGTCCGCTCTTGATCTGTCCAGGAAGGATCGCAACCACATAGAACACCGCTATGATGAGGGCTGCCCAGATGATAGTGAGATATACAGGGGGTTCAAGATTCCATTTCCTGACCAGATGTACCGGTTTTACCGGTGGAGCGGGATGCTCTTTCTTTTTAGCCATACCGTTAGAAACCTACTCCTTAGGTCTCATATTGTCAATATGAAGCTATTATGATAGCTTAGTCTTCATGATGAGTTATTCACAGTGGATCGTCGGTTCTACCGAACGACTGCTTACCAGGAGAAAACAGCGTAAGGCTGACGAGAAAGCCCTCAAGGACCAGAAGAAAACAGTAAAGGGCGAAGTCCTCAGCTGGCTCGATGCCATTATATTTGCGGTTATCGTCGTCCTTCTTCTCAACCAGTTTCTCTTTCAGCTCTTCATGATACCGACTCCGTCGATGGTTGATACCTTCCTTATAAAGGACCGGGTATATGTGAGTAAGATCGCCTACGGAGTTGAGACCTATCCTACAGGACCGAAAATCTTTTCTTCCAATATCCCGTTGAGAGATGATGTCATCGTCTTTTACAATCCGCAATACGAATCCCGTGGACCTGTGTATGATATTCTCGCCCAGATGATATATATGGCGACTTTCTCCCTCGTGAATATAGACAGGGATGAGAACGGCAATCCGAGAGAGAGACTGTATGTAAAGCGTGCAGCGGGTATCTCGGGTGATATCGTATCGTTCAGAGAGGGAACCGCCCAGGTTAGGGGGTTCGGACAGTCAGACTCTCTGCCTGATCCTGAATTCAGAAAAGCGAACAATCTGAGCACTGCACCCAAGCAGACGATCGACAGCTCCAATTACCCCGGCTTTAAAGCCTACGGAGAACTGCTTGCCTACCAGACTGCAGGATTTGATACTCCTCCTTCCTACCTCCTTCAGGATTATAAGGTGGTACAGAACTACAGCGGCCTCGTGGACTATTATGAGATTGATCACTCAACGAAGGAGGCAACTGCCCAGCTCTTTCCTTCGTCACTTGAGAACAGAAGCGTTCTGGCGCAGAAGGAACGGGGACTTTATGTACCTGAAGGCTATACACTTCCCTTCGGAGACAATAGAGACAATTCACAGGACGGACGCTATTTCGGTCCGGTCAGCAATACTGAAATCATCGGTCGGGTGAAATTCATCTTCTGGCCGTTCAGCAGGATCACTCCCATCAGCTGATGAGGGAATCTACCGGTTTATACATCCATATACCCTTCTGTTTCTCCCGTTGCGGTTATTGCGCCTTCTATTCAACTTCACACGTTTCCGTCTCTCTCATAGAAGAATATTCTGCTGCGATAACTGAAGAAGTCTCACGTATCATGAGAGAACGAAAGAGTCCCTTTACCACCGTCTATATAGGCGGAGGGAACCCGGGAATGATCCCTATCGACCATCTGATATCGTTAGCTGATATGCTTACCGCGAAGGGCGAAGTGAAGGAATTCACAATCGAGATGAATCCGGAGAACGTGAATGAGCCTATACTGCCTCTCTTTGATCACGGCATCAACCGGCTGAGTGTAGGGATTCAGTCCCTCGATGAGCGGCATCTGAAAACCCTTGAACGTTCAGCCTCTCTTTCGGCAACTTATAAGGCTTTGAAGTGGATGCGTTATCTATCCCAACAAAAATCGGTTGCCATCACCGCCGATTTGATGACCTGCATACCGTTCCAGAAGGTGTCCGATACGATGCATGACATTGACATGCTTCTTTCGGAACTCTCCCTTCAGCATCTGTCTCTCTATAATCTCACCTGGGAAGAAGGTACCAGCCTTGTTTCCAGCAAGGAGAAGGGGAAGCTCTCTCCCTATGAGGGTGAAAAAGAGAGAGATATCCTTGAAACGCTGTGGGCGTATCTGGAAGAAAAAGGGCTCCATCAGTATGAAATTTCCAATTTCTCCACCTCCAGAGAAACGCGTTCCCGCCATAATCAGCTCTACTGGACTGACGGAAGATATGAGGCGGTAGGCGCGAGCGCCGCCGGAGTGATAGACACAACAGAGAAGACCATCAGAAAAACCGGTCTCCCTGATGTTCATGCGTATCTCTCCGCTTCCATAGAAAACAGATATACAACAGAAGAACTCTCTCTGACTGATAGATGTTCTGAATACATCCTCTCAGCCCTGAGAACAGCCGACGGGATCAGCATCTCCTATCTTGAAGAGATCTTCAATCTCACCTTTTCCTCAGCTTTCGAGCGTCCCCTGAAGCTGCTCGAACAGCAGTTTCCGACTCATTTCTCCTACACACCTCAGGAATTCGCTCTTACTCAAGAAGGTTTTATGCTCTGTGATTCCATCACCTCACTCTTCCTCAAAGAACTCTGATCCTCTCCTTCTGGACACCGTGAAGTGCACGTATACTCATCAGGGTAGGATACTTGACGGAAAAGAAAGGGGCATGATACCCTAAGACGCTTTCCAACAGGAAGAAAAATAGAAATCAAGAGGTACGTACAGGTATGTCCGGTCATAGTAAATGGGCGACGATTAAGCATAAGAAAGGGGCCGCAGACGCAAAGCGCGGTCAGATGTTCACGAAGCTGATCAAGGAAATCATGGTTGCAGCGAAAATGGGCGGGAGTGATCCCGATTCCAATGCAAGGCTGAGAACAGCTGTCCTGAAAGCCAGAAGCGAGAACATGCCTAAAGATAATATCGAACGGGCTATCAAGAAAGGTGCAGGAGAGCTTGAGGGCTCGACCTATTATGAACTCACCTACGAAGGATATGCTCCCGGCGGAGTCGCGATTATTATCGATACCTTGACAGACAATAAGAATAGAACCGCTGCCGATGTCCGTTCCACCCTCACTAAACTGGGAGGATCCCTCGGTGCAACCGGTTCGGTTTCATATATGTTCCAGACCAAGGGAATCATCACCTATGATGAAGAGACCTATTCGGAAGACCAGATCCTTGAAGCAGCCCTTGATCTCGGAGCTGAAGATATCTCCACTGAAGACGGAGTGATAGAAGTCATCACCGAGCCTTCAGATTTCTCAGGCGTCCTTGAGGGAATGCAGGAGGCGGAATTTAAGGAATCGAGCGCTGAGGTGACCAAGATTGCAGATCAGATGGTCTCCCTCGACAATGAGAAGACCCGGAAGGTTTTGAAGATCATTGACAAGCTCGAAGAACTCGACGATGTACAGAATGTATCTTCCAATCTGGAACTCCCCGATGATTTTGATGATTCAGAGGAATAACAGGTGAGAATACTGGGCATTGATCCAGGACTTGCTCATACAGGCTGGGGCGTGATTGATGCTGTCAATCATCGTTACCGGCCTGTTTCTTATGGTGTGATCCGGACCTCTTCCTCAGAGAACAGGGAAAAGAGGATTATCCAGATAGCGAAAAATGTTTCTGAGATAGCTGCGGAACACAGCGTCGAGATAGCAAGCATGGAAGATATCTTCTTCGCGAAGAATGTGACCTCTGCTCTATCGGTGGCCAAAGTAATCGGGGCCATGATGATGGAACTCCATAACGGGGGCGTGGAAGTGAGATTGTTCACACCCGCTTGAGATAAAGATGGCGGTCTCAGGACTCGGTACTGCCCAGAAAGAACAGATTCAGGAAATGGTACGTCTTCTGCTGAATCTTGAAAAGCGTCCAAAACCTGATCACGCTGCCGATGCGCTTGCCGCGGCAATCACCTGCGCGTCAAAAGGCGGCAGGTCACGCCTGAAACTTCACTAGGAAAGGAGTTGTATTATGATTCATGCAATTAACGGAGAACTGGTCAAATCGTCTCCCTCACACGCTGTCATCCTGACTGCAGGAGGAATTGAATTCTCACTCCTTATCAGTAATACAACTGCCTCCCGTCTTTCTTCACTGCAGGGAGCTGAAAAGAGGGAGGTGAGAGTGCTCACCTATCTTCAGCACCGTGAGGATGCGATGACTCTCTTCGGGTTCATCGATGAGAGGGAGCGAACGATCTTTCTCGAACTTCTGAAAGTGAACGGGATAGGTGCAAAGCAGGCTCTCAAGATTCTCAGCGGCGTGCAGGTCGACGCCTTCATCCATGCGCTGGACACCTCGGATGTAAAATTCATCTCCTCAATTCCCGGTATCGGTCCGAAGACCTCCCAGAAAATCATACTGGCATTGAGGGATACGATTGTCGTACAGGAAAGCACCTCACAAGCGAGAACAGAGATGCGCGGGCTGGAAGAAGGATACAGTGATCTTGTTGCAGCCCTTTCTGATATGGGCTATGATAAGCGGCAGGTCATTCAGAGACTTCAGTCTCTCGTCAGTGACCATGAACAAGAATTGAACGGCATGAGCATGAGTGAGAGGGAGAAGTTCCTCTTCAAAATGGCTTTGATACAATTAGGATAGACAGGTGAATACTCAGGATCTTCAGGAAACTTCTTTCGTCTCTACCTCCTTCCAGGAGGATAATGATTCCCATGAGAATATCCTCCGCCCGAAAATGCTTCAGGATTTTCAGGGCCAGGAGACGATGAAGGAGAACCTCGATATTTTCATCAAGGCAGCACGGGAAAGGGAGGATTCCCTTGACCATGTATTTCTCATAGGCCCCCCGGGCCTCGGAAAGACAACCCTCGCATCCATCATCGCGAATGAGATGGGCTCAGAAATAAGAATGACCAGTGCGCCGGCACTTGAGAAACCCAAGGATCTTGCGGGTATTCTCACAAACGTTACCGAGAACAGCATCTTCTTCATTGATGAGATTCACCGTATGCGTCCCGCTCTCGAGGAGATGCTCTATATCGCAATGGAAGATTACGAGATCGACTGGATCATCGGACAGGGACCTGCAGCCAGGACGATCAGGATTCCGATTCCCCGTTTTACCCTTATCGGGGCTACCACCAAGGCAGGACAGGTCTCTTCCCCTCTCTATTCCCGGTTTGGCATCACCTGCCGGATTGAATTCTACAGTGACGACGAATTGGCTGCCATCATCGCACGATCCTCGAAACTTCTCGAGGTGAAGATCACTGACGAGGCGACACGGCTGCTTGCACAGAGTTCACGTGGAACTCCCCGTATCGCAAACAGGTTGCTGAGACGGCTCAGGGACTATGCGAGTGTCCTTGGTAACGGAACGATTGATGAAGAGATCGTACTGAACAGTATGGATAGACTCGGTATCGACAGGAACGGTCTCGAGGAGCAGGACCGAAACATCCTTCGTGCAATTATCGAATACTATGACGGAGGACCGGTAGGAGCTGAAACGCTGGCCATCAGCGTGGGTGAAGCAATCGAATCCCTTGAAGACTTCTATGAACCTTATCTTATCCAGAAAGGATATCTCAAGAGAACTCCGCGGGGTAGAATGGTGACACAGAAGGCCTATGAACTTCTCGGAACACAGAAAAAGGTACACAGCGATGGAAATCAGGGAATTCTCTTTTAATCTTCCCGAGCACCTCATAGCACAGTACCCCTCTGCCTCCCGTGGTACCAGCCGTCTTCTCGTCCTTGACAGGAATAGCGGCTCCCTGGTTGATACCGGCGTAGATTCCCTCAGTGAGTTCCTCCCGGAAGGAGCCGTCCTGGTCATCAACAACTCGAAAGTCAGAAAGGCACGTGTCTATGGAACCAGTGAGCATGGAGGAACGGTCGAGTTTCTCTTTCTGAATCAGATAGATGCACTGCACTGGCTTGTCATGACCAGTAAATCGAAGAAACAGAAGGTGGGTAAACGATTCTCCTTCGATAAGGAGCTGGGAATACACGGTGTTATCTCTCAGGAGAGGGAAGAAGGAAAAATTCTTGAGATGAGTGAACCGGTCGATGATTCCTTCTTCGACCGGATCGGTCACATACCGCTCCCTCCCTATATTAAGAGAGATGACGAATTTCTTGATTCCTCACGGTATCAGACCGTGTATGCCGACAGCAGCGGCTCGGTTGCCGCCCCCACTGCCGGTCTCCATTTCACTCAGGAAATTCTTGATTCCCTTGCAAAGAAGAACATCACCCTCGCACCGGTAACGCTTCATGTCGGTCCCGGAACATTCCTTCCTGTGAGAAGCGAACATCTGGAAGATCACACGATGCATACAGAGTATTATGAGATCAGTGAAGAGACCTCAGAACTCATCAACCGTGCGAAGCGGGAGGGGAGGCCGATTATTGCGGTTGGCACGACGAGCGTGAGGACCCTGGAAAGCGCCTGGTCAGAAGAAACGCAGAATGTGAGAGCGGGAAAAGGTTCGACAAAACTCTTTATCACTCCGGGTTTCACCTTCCACGTCGTTGATCACCTGATGACCAATTTTCATACACCTGAATCTACTCTGCTGGTACTTGTCTCCTCCTTCGCTTCAAAGGAGCAGATTCTTGCAGCGTATACCCATGCGGTTGAGAAGGAATACAGGTTCTTCAGTTACGGCGATGCAATGCTTATCTTATAAGAGACCGGCCTCTTCAAGCACCGATTCTATCTCGGCAGTCACTTCCTCGATCGGCTTTCTTCCGTCTATTCGGGTGAAGATTACTCCAGAAGGAAGATCACTGAAGGCTCTTTCATAGAACTGATAGACTTTGTTGAGATACGAATCTTCTTCGAAGAGTTCCTTCTCCTCATCGCGCGTATGAATCCTGTCCATACAGACTTCAGTAGGAGTATCGATATAAAAGATAAATCTCGGATAGGGAAAGTCATTGAGTGCAGCGATTTTCTCATAACCGCATTCTATCGACTGATAGGCTAGTGAGGAGAAGAGATATCTGTCACAGATAACTGTTTCTCCCTTCTGTATTCTCCCGGTAATCCCATGAACCGGGTTATAGAGGTGATCTTCCCGGTCAGCTGCGAACAGAAGGGCGAGAGCGAGGGGAGTGGTCACCAGTTCCTTTCTCAGAACGCTTCTGACCTGTTTTCCGAAAGGGGAGCCTGTCGGCTCAAAGGTGGCATGCACATTCTTCCTGTCCATATCGAAACGTTCAACAATCTTCTTCAGCTGTGTTGTAGTCCCTGAACCATCTAGGCCTTCTAGTACGATAAAATTGTCAAGAATCTCTTTCATGGACTCCTCCTCTCAGGGTTTCAGTCTAATGAAAGGCGCACGGGATGGCAATTGATGTGTTAAAAAATATCTACGGATTCCTCATCGATCTGTCACCTCCTGAGCTCGGGACTGTTTTACTTCCTAAAAGGGTTTGTTGTACATCTAATTCCCGTTATACTTGAGGCACGTGAGAAAGAAAAGTCTGTTTCATGCAACCACATCTACAAAGATCATAGCCGGTGCGGTCCTGTGTATCACTGTGATCATCTTCTCTTTGTTTCCCCTTTCATCCTATATGCTTGATCGGCTCACCCCCGATGTCATTGAGCTCTCTCACGTGTTCGAACAGCAGCTCGATGCAGAGATCAGAATTGACTCAGTCTCAACAGACCTGCTCTCACGCATACATATCGAGGGTGTACATGTCACGGATTCCTCCGGTCACGATATCTTAGCTATTGATACAATCGAGATAGCACAGAGTGCTCTCCTCTTTCTCCCGAAATACCTGTTCACGAGGGAGATTCCGGTAACGGTGAAGGGCCTCAAAGTTTCGGTTCAGGCAGAACATGAACAGAAGCTCCTCTCACTGTTTTCAGCTAACGCATACAACTCTTCCAGCAGGAACAGTCTCCCTGCTTTGACCGGAACTGTCACAATACATGATATCGCTATTCTCTGGGAGGGAATACAGTACAGCGGTGCTGCAGATATCAGCAGCCTCAGGGGGACCTTCCGTGATGGAAACCTGACGTCCTTCTCTTCAGGAATTACTGAAGTCTCATTTCAGGGCGGTGAATCTGCAGCCCGTGTCACAGATGCAGAGGTTACTGGGACCTTGGACGGGGGATCGCTTCGTACACTTCAATCAACCGTGGGAACAGCGGAGGGCAGAGTTCAGGGGATTTTCAGGGATGGATACACGGAAGACCTCATGCTCTCCTTTGATTCAGAAACAGGAATGAGGATTTCAGGAAGAGAGCTCTCGGCCGGTATCAACATAGGAGAGGAAGAAGAAGCGCAGGCTATGGCAGCTGGCTTTACCCTGGAGATGGAAGGTACAGCCGAAGACGGTTACTCAGGCACGCTGAAAACAGGATTGACAACCGCTCAGTATGAAGATATCTCATTCGAGAGCGAGATGATCACCCTTTCAGGGAAATTCTCTCCCCTTCAGTTCTCCTGTACGCTTGAAAAGGGTTTTCTTATGACACGCGCTTCAGGCGAGAGTATACAAGCTGAAGATACCTCGTTCAGCCTGCTGAATCAGGGGAATGCCCTCAGTCTCTATCTTTTCTCCGATTCCGTGAGTGCATCACAGCAGCTCTTCAGCTCCCTGAGTGAATGGGTAGACGTCAATGACCTGCTCATCGAGAATCCTTCAGCCTATGCACGCTACCATCAAGAAAGCGGTCTGATCGAGTGGGAAGCCGACGGAGACCTTCATGTCGACATCGGAAGCCCTCTGGAGACCTCTCTCTCGGCTCTTGTCTTTGCTGACGGGGTCATAGAGCGCAGCGGAAAAATCGAATCGATAGATCTGAGAGCGAAGAATATCTCTTCCACAGTGATGGATCCACTATTCGAAGGATTCCTTACCTACGATACGGTTGAAGGAGAACCTGTTCTGTCTGCAGGAATCCAGCAGGGAACGATGCTCAATCTTCTGTACACCCGGAAGCTGAATGAATCCCGGCAGACCGTGACCCTTCAGTCCCAGAGTCTTGCACTTGCTCCTTATACGTCTTTGATAGATCTCTATGCACCCCAACTGCTTACCTATATCTCTGATACGTCCCGGTTTACCGGTGAATTCAGAGGCTCCTTCGATGATGCACTGCATGACATAGATCTGAACACCTCTGTCGCACTGACTGAAATCATGGTAGGTGATGTACAGATGAACGGTGCGGCAACATTGCTTCTCGAAGCTGACGAGAACACCTTTACGATACCTTCTTCCACGGTAACTACGGAGGGGATGAGAATCTCGTACAGCGGTGAAATAGACCGTAGTACACTGTTCCCAAGGGGAGAACTTGAGGCGATCGCGGTACACACCGGTGAACAGTATGCTTCAGTCCTCTTCTCTCAGGATTCTCAGAGGATGTTCCGGTATTCGATGAGTTCGGCTCTCCTGAAAGATGTTCAGGCAGAAGGAACACTTATCAGGATCGGTGATCAGCTGATATCGACGACAGGTGATATCCTCTTATACGGACAGACCGATCCCTACAGGGCTTCCTTCTATCTTGATACCCTGACACTTGAAGGGTCCATACCTCACGTGCAGATGCGACTGACCTTCGATCAGGAGGATGCCACGCTCTCCGGGATGCTTGATGCCGGAGGGTATGTAATCCCCCAGGGACTGCTGCGTCAATCTGGAAACGGATCGATGCGGGTGGACGGACACCTCGAGGGTTCCTACACCTTCACAAACGGGAAGTTCAACCTCTCATCCCCCTCTATCTCTTTGTCGGATATAGCTTTTTCTCAGATCAGGGAGGGAAGGGCTGAACTCGCCTTTACGATGGATGAGAGTGAACTGAATATTGATCATATCGCCTGGAGTGATGAATTCGACACTCTTGAAGGGAAGGCTCTCCTCAGAATACCACAAGGAGACCTCCGGAGTGTTGATTCTTTTATCAGAAATGCCCTGATTTCACTCACGATGAGTGGAGAGAAGGAATCGATTGACCTTATCATCCTTCCCGCCCAGGAAGAGATGGGAATCGATACAGCCTTCTCCCTTGATATCATCAACACGGATATCACACGATTCTTTCCATCGGACCAGTACATCGCAGGATCCATGTCGATCCGCGGTGTGAGTGATCTGGACACCTACGTGGAAAGTGAAGGGGAAGTGAGCCTCCTCTTCAGAGAATCCGGAGAGGAAGCGGAAGCGGAGATCTCTATCAATAGAGACGGTATCTATATTGAGAACGGGACGATCACCAGAGGAAACGCGCAGTTGAAGGATATCCTTCTTTCGTACCTGTATGACGGCACGGTACGTACTCATGCCTCATATAGAAGTGAAATTCAGCTGATACACAGGGATGCCTCGACGAGAGCTACTGTTGATGCCTCCCTGAATCTCAATCCATCAAAACATTTCTTTGAGGCGGTGAAGAGACTTCAGGACCTGAGAGAGGGCATTCCGGAAGTTACCGTCGAGCTATCCGACACCTCTTTGTTCAATATGCTTACTCTGCCTGACAGCATTCACACGGTCTCCTATCTGAATGATGTACTCTCCGTGCGCCCTGAAGAGGGAGGAATGATCGACCTTACCTACGACCTGCATTCAGGAGATCTGGAGATCGAGGCGTCAGAGGATTTCCTCTTCCCCATGAAAGGTAAAGGTTTCCTGAGCAGAGATTTCATCTCACTCGACCTCTCGCATGCAGAACTTGATTTTACCTATTTAAATGCCTTTTTCCCTGATCCCAGCATCTTCTTTAATACGGGACGGTTCCAAGGCTCCGTGCTTATTGAAGGGGATCCGCTGAATCCGGGTTACTGGGGAACCATGAGTGGAAAAGAACTCTCCATGTCTCTCTTCTGGCTTCCTGATAGCACATTGTATATAGAAAACCCGATCGTAGCACTCGACAACAGGACCTTTACCCTCCCTTCAACAGCAGCGTACGTCGACATAGAAGGGAAGACGCCTGCAACCGGAACCTTCAATATCACGTCAGATTTTGCGAACTGGAACCTCGACACCTATGAGATGGCTGCAGAAATCCTGCAGGGGACAATGCCCATTTACATACCAATCACCAATATCGACATGCTGGTGCAGGGAGATGTATACGGGAAGTTCGGAATGAAAGGGACGCTCAAAGCAGAAACCATCTACGGTGATATTGTATCTCCAACTGCGGAGATAAGTTTCGGCATCCCTGATCTTCCGTTGTGGTATATTCCCCGTGCACGGACGAGCGCGGAGATCAGATTTACCAGCGGAAAGAATGTCTCCTTCGTCTATCCAAACAGCGAATCTCCGATCGTGAGTGCGACGGTGCAGGATAACCAGCGCATGTCCATCAGCATGACGGCTCCTGAGCTCACTTACAGCTTTTCCGGTGATATTGGTCTGAGAAGCGGAGAAATCTATTATGTACAGGAGAACTTCTATATCACCGAGGGAAATGTTCATTTTCAAACGGGAGAAGGAGGTTCCTTCGATGAAATTCTGCCACGAGTTGACCTTCGTGCCCGTCTCAGGAAGTTCGATGCTGAGGGGGAGAGACTGGACATCTACCTGATTCTCCAGAATGCACTCCTCACTGACATTGAACCGAGATTCGAATCTATTCCTGCACGGACAGACAATGAGATCCTTCAGCTGCTGGGGCAGAATCTCCTCAGTACCGGGTTCTCAAGCCAGAATGATACCGGTTTCCAGTCTGTACTCAATGCCGCGACCGCAGCAACAGACGTGATCACCCGTTTCGGTCTTATCCAGGGGAATACCATATCGTTCGGCTTCTCCTCCGCAATACGGGAAGCCCTCGGTCTTGACGTTTTCACGATCAGAAGCAACCTGCTCCAGAATATCCTTCTCGATGCGATCCCGGGGGCGACCGACAATGCCAATGCCTCACCCTTCGGACGCTATTTGGACAACACTACCTTCTATCTCGGCAAGTACCTTGCCGATGAACTTTATCTCCAGGGTCTTATCTCAATGAGACGGGATGCAACCGGAAACAGTTCATCCTTCCTCGCATCCGACCTTACACTCGATACTGAACTGAGTGTCGAGTGGCTCAACCCGCTCGCTTCCTTCTCATTCTTCACTCAACCGAATGAGTTGTCTCTCTTTAATATATTCGATACTATGGGATTCAGTGTGACGAAAAACATTGAATTCTGAGAGGAGTTTTCATGAAAAAGAAACTGTCCATCCTTATATCCGTCCTGCTTTTTGTCTCTGCAGGATTATTCGCCGAAGAAACCGTATCTCCCTGGTGGGAATCAGCCACCGTAGAGAGTGCCGTGATTGTTGGGGCAGAAACAATCGATGAAGAAGAACTGAGTTCTCTTGCTTCAGGACTGATCGGTCTTCCCTATGCTCAGGTACAGGTAGATGCCGTCGTCCAGCAGATGTATGACACCGGTCTCATTCTCTCTGTAGAGGTGTTTCCCTCTCCCTCCGAGCAGGGTAAATCTCACGCTGTACTCTATTTCGAGATCATGGAAGCTCTTCCGCTCTCTGATGTTGTGTTTAAGGGAAATTCGAACCTTTCCAGTGAAGAGCTTTCCAGAGTATTTCCTCTCAGTACAGGAGAAATCTATTCAACAAAGGCATATGAAGCGGCAATTGATGACCTGAAGGCATTTTACAGTGCTAAAGGGTATGACACGGTAGATATCCTGTACACCTCTCGTGAGAATGCTGACGGCACCGGAGTTGTCGCGACCTATCAGATCAGGGAATACGACTGGTACATCCAGAAAACCATCAAGGGCTTCACGTTTACGAACCTTCATAATGTCAAACAGGAAACACTCGAAGATATCACCTATCCCTATATCGGAAAACCGTATACACAGGCTTTGTACAAGGAGATTGAGACCAGCATTCAGGCACTCGGCTCCTTCAGCCATATCGAGTCGGAAATGAAACGGGGTGGAGTAGGGAATCAGGACCTTTTCGTCAATTTCAAGTTAAGTGAGCTGCCTCTTATCACCTCGATCAACATTGAGGGAAATAACGGTGTCAAGGAGAAGGTGCTTCTCGATGCTCTTTCTCTCAATACTGATGATTTCCTCTCTATCTCAAAAGTGAATACCGGTTCTGAAGAAATCATGAAGATCTATCTTCAGAGAGGGTATCAGGCAGCGGAGGTTACCTCTTCCTATACCATTGATGAGACGCTGAATACGATCTCCCTCATGTATGAAGTAACTGAAGGAAGGCAGAGCAAGATTGATGACATTCTGTTCAGGGGGAATAGCGCGTTAAGTGAATCGGCTCTTTCGAAACTGCTGGAATCAAAAGTCCAGTCTCTCTTTTATAAAGGGAATTATCAGGAAGATCTTATCACAAAAGACAGGCAGGCCATTGAGCTCGCCTATCAGAGTGCGGGATATATTGACGCACGTGTCACCGATGTGGAGCTGAAGGAAGTCCCTCAGGAAGACGCGGCACGGAAGATGCTCTCGGTGACCTTTGTTATCGATGAAGGAGACCTCTGGTATTTCGGAGGGCTTGAGGTGCGTGGCGCCTCGATCTATTCCCAGGATGACTTCGATGCCATCACGACGATGAATACCGGCGATATTCTCAACATTTCAAACGTCCAGAAGGATATCAGCAATATCGCAGACCTGTATTGGAATGAAGGCTATGTGCAGAATACGATCGATATAGAAGAGAAGAGGGATACCGATACCCATTCAATTCACTACATCATGAACATTACCGAGCGCGGTCAGGCGACTGTTGAAGAGGTCGTCATAAAAGGGCTTGAGAAAACGAAGGAATATGTTCTCCGCAGGGAACTCTCCCTGAAGAAAGGCGATATCTTCAGCAAGAAAAAATACGTCCAGAGCGCACAAAATCTCTATAACACCGGACTCCTTACCGATGTCGTTCCTTCAATCAACTACGGAAGCGATCAGAATACCCTCGTGGTGACCTATACGGTCACTGAAGGGAATCAGATGAATATCGGTTTCGGAGCCACCTTCGGCGGCAATGTCGATGGCTTCCCGGTAAGCGGATTCCTCTCCTGGGAAGATTCGAATCTTGCCGGTACCGGAAGAGATCTCACAATCTCAACAGAACTCTCTCCAGATTCCCAGTCGGTGAATCTCAGATTCGCTGATGACTGGGTCGGTGATCAGCGTTGGTCAAACTCGATCAACCTCCAGTTCAAGAGAACAGATATAACCAGTGGTCTTATACTCGGGGACGGCTCTCCGACAACGCAGAACAGGGATAATGAAGCCTATCCCTATCCCTTTACTTCGTACGAGCAGTGGGAGGCACTCGGCAAACCTTCCCCAGATTCACTCTACCTCATGCCGTATACCTCATGGAAATTTACCCTCGGCTATACCTCTGGGTACACCTTCCTTTTTGATACCGGGCGTCTGTCTGTAGGAGGAGGCCCGGCTGTCACGCTGAACAGAGCTACCTTTGACGAAACCTACACCCCGTATGACTATCTCATAGGTCAGTACGCAGAAGGGTGGAAGCTCAGCAACCGCCTCTCCCTCTCTATCAGCTGGGATGGAAGAGATCTCGTGAATAACACGACAAAAGGATATATGGTCTCCCAGAATCTGGTCTATTCAGGAGGTGTGTTTGGCGGTCTCAGTAACTACATCAAATCAAGCACCAGTGCCTCCGGCTTCCTTAAACTCTTTGAAGTTCCCGGTGAAAAACCGATTCCTGTGGTAGCGAGTCTGAACTCTACTGTCTCCTTCATGTTTGATCAGTATTATCCTCAGGACGGTTCCTTCTCCGATCCCTGGAGCTGGGATAAGAGCGCAAGCATGTACGAATATCTCTATATCGATGGGATGACTCTGGCACGGGGAATCTCTCCGAAATTCTATAAGGAATTCCTCTGGGATTCTTCATTGGATGTCTCTATGCAGATCGCTCAGAACGTCCTCTGGGGTGAAGCCTACGTTTCAGGAACCGGTGTGATTTCAGATCTGTCGACGCTTGGGACCGTTCCGCTGGACTGGTATTTCTCTGCGGGGGTAGGGATCAGACTCAAAGTACCCGGATTCCCTCTCGGTCTCTATCTTGTGAAAAACGCGTATATTGAGAACGGTGGAGATTTCACCTGGGACGGCGGAGCGATTTTCGGATCTTCCGACCCTGCACAGGGGATGAAACTTGTTCTTGCAATCACCTCGAACCTCTACTGATCACGCGAAAGGAGCTCCATGAGCAATCTCAATCTGACACCGATGATGAAACAGTACCTCGAAATCAAAGAGGAATATCAGGATGAAGTGCTGTTTTTCCGTCTCGGAGATTTCTATGAGATGTTTATGGACGATGCCATTGAAGTCTCCCGTCTTCTCAACCTGACTCTGACGAAAAGGAATGGGAATCCGATGTGCGGTATTCCCTACCATGCAGCTAAAACCTATCTCAAGAGACTTCTTGATGAAGGGAAGAAGATAGCAATCTGCGAACAGACGCAGATGCCGGAGGGGCCCGGTTCAATTGCAAAGAGAGAGGTCGTTCAGGTCATCACTCCGGGAACTGTTGTGGAAGAGGAATTCCTCGAAGATTCCCGGACAAGCTACATTCTTGCCCTCACTCACATAGAGAAGGAACTCTCGGTTGCCTACTGTGATGTATCCTCCCTTTCTTTCTATACGACAGAACTTACCATGGAGCCGACGTTTCATTCCGTGAGGACGCTACTGGAACAACTAAGCGTACGAGAGATCGTCATTGATGATGATTTCCTTGATGCGAACCCGAACCTCGCACCGATACTCGAAGAAAAACAGATCATGGTGAACCGTCTCCCGTCATGGCATTTTTCAATACAGAAGGGATTCACCTTACTCACCCAGGCCTTTCAGGTTTTAAACCTCAATGCATTTTCCATACCTGAGAACGACATTTCTCTCGCCGCTGCCGGAGCTCTGCTCTACTATATCGAACACTCGGCAAAACAGCCGCTCTCAAACCTCCAGAATCTTTCTCATATCAGAAAGAATGAATTTCTTACGATAGACGAATCAAGCAGAAGAAATCTCGAGCTTTTGCGAAACCTTCAGGATGGATCCACCCGGATGACACTCTACTCATCCATTCAGGAAACGGTAAGTTCCAGCGGTTCCAGGCTGCTTCAGGAGTGGATTCAACATCCTCTCACCTCAGCCGACAAGATACGGAACAGGCAGGAGAGAGTCGACTCATTCATCCAGGATCAGGAGGAACATCACAGAATCAGATCCCTGCTGAAAGAGACGAGGGACGTGATGCGGATTATCAGCAGGATCAGTCTATCGCGTCATACGCCTCTCGATATCCTCACGCTGTCAGTAACTCTCAGACATTTTTTCACCCTGATCCAGAGTGATAGGGAAAGGTATCTGACCAGCTTCTCCTTACAAATGGAGAGTGAAGAAACCCAGAAACTTGAAACACTCCTTTCTGTACTTGAAAGGGCGATTTCACCCACCGTGAGTTCTCTGTACACCCCGCATTCGATCATTCAGGACGGGTATGATGAAGAACTCGATGCGCTTAGGCATCTCATGACGAGTGGGAATGATGAGATTGAAAAGTATGTAAAGGAGTTGAAGGAAGAACTCGCTATTCCGCAGATCAAGCTCTCTTATAACAAGATCATCGGTCATTACATGGAGATCACCAAAACCCATAGCGCGAAAGTGCCTGAGACCTTCTTCAGAAAACAGACTCTCGTCAACTCGGAGAGGTATACCACCGAGGAACTTGTCAGACTTGAAGGAGAGATACTTGCCTCCCAGAAGAAGTGTGCAGATCTTGAGATGCAGCTGTTCAACACCGTTGTTGAACAGGTCTCTGATCTCATCCCCTCGCTCCATCGGGTAGGACGTCTGCTCAGCGAAATAGACTGTATCCAGAGTTTCGCCTATACAGCCATCAGACGCTCCTTCGTAAAGCCCATCCTGACCGACTCACCTGACATCTCTATTGAAGATGGGCGACACCCTGTCGTTGAGCAATATCTGCCTGCAGGCTCCTTCATCGCGAATCCGCTCCATCTGAATGAGGAAAGAGGAAGACTCGCACTCATTACAGGACCGAATATGGCAGGGAAATCGACCTATCTGAGACAGAATGCACTGATCGTCATCCTTGCTCATATCGGTTCCTTCGTTCCTGCTGCACTTGCAGAAATCCCCCTCAGTGATGCAGTGTTCTGTCGTGTGGGGGCCAGTGACAACCTTGCCCGGGGAGAATCCACATTCCTCATTGAAATGCAGGAAGCAGCCTATATCATTAGGAATGCAACGGACCGTTCTCTGATCATCATGGATGAAATAGGACGGGGTACAAGTACACAAGACGGTCTATCCATAGCATATTCAGTGATGAGAACGCTTGAAGAGAAGGGAATCAACACCCTCTTTGCAACCCATTACCATGAACTCACCATGATGGACACCTCAGCACTTCAACTCCTCACCCTCGCCGTCAGCGAGCAGAAGAAACGTATCGTCTTTCTGAGGAAACTCATCGAGGGAAGTGCCGACAGTTCGTACGGTCTGCATGTAGCCCAGCTTGCCGGCATGCCGAAGGAGGTCCTCTCGAGAGCGCTTCAGTTCCAAAAAGAGCACTACGCCTCCTATGCTCTTTCCCTCGATTCAGGGCAGCTGGACCTGTTCACCTCTTTCTCTGAAAACGAGGAACCTCCCGCTTTAGAGATGATACGCTCCTATCCGCTCGAATCGGTAACCCCGCTGGAGGCGATGAATTTTGTCGCGGAACTCAAAAAGACGCTAGACGAAGATACCTAAGAAAATCCTCATCTCAGTTCGCTCATTGCTGAAGAACTTCCTGTATATACGGCAAATACCTTCCTCAGGTCATTGACTAAAAGGGGGGAATACACTATTGTTTGGTTACAGAGTAGAACTTTTAAATCTGGGATCGCACAAGTGCAGATCCCTTTTTTGTGGAGAATTATGGAAAGAAGATTGTTTCAGCAGCCAGATTATCTCGCATTGGAGCCGCTGGTGAAGGCCCTGGGGCTTGTACTGGTGGAAGTCACGAAAGACAGATACGGCTCCTCTGTTCGTTACAGAGTCATCATTACCAACACAGAGAATAAGGCGAATATCAAGGATTGCGAGAACGTTCATCGAATGCTTCAGACCAGACTCTCTCTTCTTGAGGAGGACAGAGATCTCGATCTAGAAGTCTCCACCCCTGGAATAACCCATTCGTTCAAGGATGCAGGTGAGTTTTCGCTGTTTGTTCACAGCATCTGCCGTATCTACGTCAATGAACGCAGTGAATGGATCAGGGGAATCATCACTTCCAGTGATGAAACCTCTCTCACCCTGACTCAGGCGGTCGGAGAGGATTCCAAAGAGAAATTTGAAACATACACAATACAGTACAGCCTGATTCAGAAGGCGAAACTTGCATATGGATGGGAGGATATTTCATAATGTCCAGTGATTTGAGTGAGGCAATCAGAAACCTCGTAAACGAACGTGGAATTGACAAGGATGTCGTCGTCGAGACAGTGAAGGATATTCTTCTTGCTGCGTACAAAAGGAAATACGGAACCAGCGACAATGCTGTCGTTGAATATAATGAAGAGACCGACAATGTCGAACTGTATGCCATCAAGGAGATCGTAGATGATGAAGATTTCGACGGCATGCATGACGAGATCTCTCTCACGGACGCACGTGAGTTCGAACCGAACTGCGAAATCGGAGATAAACTTCAGATCTCCATCAACCCTCAGACTTTTGATAGAATCAGTGTTCAGAGTGCAAAACAGAAAGCACGACAGGAATTGAGAGAAATTCAGAACAACACGATCTATGCTGAATATAAAGCTAAAGAAGGTGAGATGATCATCGGCTATTATCAGCGTGAAAGTGAACGCGGAGATATGATCATCGACCTTGGAAAGATCGAGGGTATCCTCCCCCGTGCTTTCCAGTCTCCCCGGGAAGCCTACAAGAAAAACGACAAGATCAAGTGTTATGTGTTCAGAGTCGAGAAACCTGAGAAAGGTAATCCCCGGGTTGAACTGAGCCGGACTCATCCTGAATTTGTACGCAAACTCTTCGAACTTGAAGTCCCCGAAATTTATGACCATTCCATCGAAATCCATAAGATTGTCCGTGAACCGGGGTACAGAACCAAGGTGGCTGTCTACTCCCACAGAAACGATCTTGATCCGGTTGGGGCCTGTGTCGGGTTGAAGGGAATCAGAGTTCAGACTATTATGAGAGAGATGGAAGGGGAGAGGATCGATGTTCTCAGATACGATCCCAATCCCATCGAGTACATCAAGAATTCTCTCTCTCCGGCTGAGGTGAAGAAAGTTCTTGTCCTCGATGAGGCAAAAAGGACCGCGATCGCTGTTGTTGATGATTCCCAGCTCTCACTCGCTATCGGTAAGCAGGGCATCAATGTCAGACTTGCCAACAAGCTTGTAGACTGGATCATTGATGTGAAGACAGTCGATCAATACCGTGAGATCGATTTCGATTCAGAGACCCGTGAAAGAATTGATGCACTTTTCAATGGCGAAGAGCAGTATATTGAAGAGTACGAAGAAGAATATGAAGAGCAGGAGTTCATGCTTGAAGATATTGAAGGCTTCAAGAGCGAACTTCTCGAGAAGCTTCATTATTACGATATCTATACCGTTGAAGAATTTGTCAATCTGAGTGAAGAAGAGATCGGCAGTTTCGAGGATATCGCACAGGAAGAGGTGGATGAAGCCATGCAGCTTCTCTCCGAATTTGTAGATATCGTGGAAGAAGAATCCTCTGAAGAAGAGGTGCAGGAGTTTGTCTGTCCCGAATGCGGAGCTGCTCTCACTCCTGAAATGACTCAGTGCCCATCCTGTGGAGTAGGCCTGAGTTTCGAAGAAGTCGAAGTTGATGAGGAGTAATGACGATTAACTATGAGTGATGAAATGAACAAGCCGAAAACGACCCTGATTAAGCAGACGAAACCGAACTCACAGGAGACAGAGTCTCCTAAAAACGCTCCTCAGCAGAAAACTGGAGAGAAAAAAAAGGTCGTAGTCGTCAAGAAAAGGGTAGTGGTGGTAAAACCTCAGGCAAAACATGCCCCGTCTCCTGCTCCTGCTCAGAGTACTGAAGACATCAGGAAAACAGAAACTCCTGAAAAAGTTGAGAAGAAGGTAGAGACTCCTGCTGCTCCAACTCCTTCAGCACCTGCCGCCAAGGCAGCACCCAGGCCCGAAAGGCCCCCTCAGAGAACTACCCATTCAACGGTTAAACGGAAAGTCCAGGAACCCTTCCGGAAGACTCCGAATGCCGGTGTTTCCACGATCAAGGTTATTGATCCGAAAAACCTTCCTCCTGTACCGGGACAGGGACAGAACGCCCAGGCCCATGTAGAATGGAGAAAGACCAATCCGAATCCTGACACTCGCCGTCCCGCAGGGACCGGTCCGAGAAAAGTAGGACAGGTTGGAGGCTATAATCCCCGACAGCAGGGAGGAGACAGAGATCGTGCTCCCAGAGGCCCGGCAGGACCTCGCCGCTTTGATAACCGGGGCGGTAGACCCCCCTTTGATAATAACCGTCCGGGAGGACCGAGGCCTCCGAGGCCGCAGGGACCTCGTCCAGGCGGAGGTTTCGCGCCACGTGGAGAATCTGCACCTCCTGCAGATGCACACAAGCCCGGAAAGAAGGTCTTCAGAAAGAAGAAAAACTTCACCAGACGGGATAAAGAGACTGAGAAAAACTTCCAGATCAAGAAGAAGGACGTTCACAGAGCGAACCCTGTTCCCAAGAAGATCGATATCATGGACGTTATCACGGTTGCTGATCTCGCCAAGAAGATGAATCTCAAGGCAAATGAAGTCATCGCAAAGCTCTTTGAAATGGGTATGATGGTAACAATCAACCAGCAGATTGATTCTGATGTTGCGACCATTATCGCCAATGAATATAACTGTGAAGTGAATATCGTTTCGCTCTATGATGAAACACTCATCCAGACCGAAGATGATATCGATGAGGATATGTTTCCCAGAGCTCCGATCGTCACGATCATGGGTCACGTTGACCATGGTAAGACGAAGCTCCTTGATGCAATCAGAAGCACTGACGTTGTTGCAGATGAATTCGGTGGAATCACCCAGCATATCGGAGCGTATAAGGTTTCGTTACCCGAGAAAGGCGATATCGTCTTCCTCGATACTCCGGGACACGCGGCCTTTACCATGATGAGAGCCCGCGGAGCACAGGTGACTGACATTGTCGTTCTTGTTGTTGCAGCAAACGACGGTGTGATGCCTCAGACCAAGGAAGCCATCGACCACGCGAAGGCGGCGAAGGTACCTATCATCGTTGCAGTCAATAAGATTGATCTTCATGATGCGAATGTCGACAGAGTGAAGCAGCAGCTTTCCGAACATGGTCTCATGCCGGAAGACTGGGGTGGTGATACCCTCTTCTGTGAACTCTCAGCACTCAAGAATATCGGTATTGATGAACTCCTTGATACGATTCTTCTCCAGGCAGAGATGCTTGAACTGACGGCGAATCCCTCTGTCAGGGCTGAAGGTAAGGTGCTTGAAAGCAGAATCGACCAGGGTCGCGGTATCGTTGCCTCTATCATTATTGAAAGAGGTACACTGCGGGTCGGTGACAACTTTGTAGCAGGTATCTACCATGGTAAAGTCAGAGCAATGACCGATGACCACGGAAAGAGGATCCAGGAAGCAGGTCCCGCCACTCCGGTGGAAATAACCGGACTCTCCGATATCCCGGGTGCAGGTGATCCGTTCCAGGTGACTGAGAACGAAAAGCAGGCACGTCAGGTCGGTTCAAAGAGACAGGAACTTGAACGGCTCGGCCAGGCGAAGAATGTCAAGAAAGTTACACTCGACAATATCTTCGACAAACTTCAGGATGGTGAGATTCAGGAATTCAACGTCATTATCAAGGGTGATGTACAGGGCTCCGTTGAAGCTGTCCAGCATGCACTCGAGAAATTGAGTAATAAAGAGATCCGCCTGAACGCGATCAGGGCTTCCGCAGGAGCTATCATTGAAGATGACATCAACCTTGCCATCGCCTCAAATGCTCTGGTACTCGGATTCAATGTGCGTCCGACCCCGCGTGCTCAGACACTTGCAGAGCAGGAGAAGATCGAAATCCGCAAATACAATATCATCTATGATGCAGTAGACGACATCAGGGATGCTATGGAAGGAATGCTTTCCCCCGAAAGGACCGAAATTATCATCGGTACCCTCGAGGTGCGTGATACTTTCAAGGTACCTAAAATCGGTACGATTGCAGGTTGTTATGTTACAAGCGGTAAGATCAGACGTAATGCTCAGGTCAATGTTATCCGTGACTCTATCCGGGTCCACACCGGTAAGATCAGCTCACTGAAGCGCTTCAAGGATGATGCGAAGGAAGTGGCCGAAGGCTTCGAATGTGGTGTCGGAATTGAGAATTTCCAGGATCTCAGAGCAGATGACGTACTTGAAGTCATCGATGTGATCGAGAAGAAGAGGAAGCTGGTAGCAGATGAGTAATCACGTTCACGAACGTATTGAACAGCGTATTCAGAAGGCGATCGGGACACTGATCGTCACACGGGAGATCAAGCATCACAAACTGAGCCCATTCGTCTCGGTGAGTGATGTGGTCCTCTCCAAGGATAAGGCATATGCCACAGTGTATATCTCCTCCTTCGTGGAAGACGGTTCCCTTGCGGACTCTGTTGAAGCCCTGCAGCATTCTGCAGGCTTCATTCAGGGAAGACTTGGCAAGATCCTGAAAACACGCAATACACCCCCATCTGACATTCAAGCAGGATACCTCTATCGCAGAAGCGAAACGTATAAACGATCTCATCGATTCCCCTTTCCTAGGAGTCTGATGTGGTTCCGCTTTCATCCCTTCTGCTGCTAGACAAACCAACTGGTATTACCAGTTTCTCATCACTCTCCCCGGTAAAGCGGTATGTGAATAAAAAAAACAGGACATGCTGGTACATTGGACAAGTTTGCTCACGGCCTGATGATCGTCCTTACCGGCTCCTATACCAAGCTGAATCCGTTTTTCTCCTCACTGGATAAATCGTACAGGGCTGTTATTGAACTCGGCTCTCAGACCGATACCCTGGATCCTGAAGGGGAGGTGATCGCTGTAGCAGATCCTCCCGAGCTCGGTACGCTGAAGGAAGTCATCACTACTCAGTTTATCGGTGAAATCCAACAGAGGACCGCCGCTGTACTCAGCGATCCACATTGATGGTAAAAGAGCGCACAAGCTTGCACGAAGCGGCAGAGATTATATTATACCCGATGCACGTCCCGTCACCATAGAGTCGATCGATATTATCTCGTATGAAAATAATCTGCTGACACTCGATATCAGCTGTTTCCAAGGGAACCTATATCCGCTCCCTTGCCCGCGACATAGCTATAGCCGCCGGATCGAGAGGTTATGTGAAAGAGCTTGAAAGAACCCGTATCGGGCCCTACTTTCTTGGTGAAGCCGAAAGCTCCACCTCCTCAGAGCTCCTCCGAAAACATGCCGAAGGGAGTATAGAGAGACTGAACAAGCTTCCATCACTCTCTCATATTGTGTTATCTGATGAGTCCCTTCAAACCCTATCCTATGGACGAAAACCTACCATCCAGGAGTATGTATCAAGCGATATCCCTCAGGGATTCTCCCTATGCTCTCATTCATGATGAAAGGGGAAAGACGGTGAGCATTGCCTTGCTGAACAGCGCTACCCTGATCGAGAAGAATATCAAGCTGGAAGGAGTTTTCCTGATGGAATTTCATGATTTTGATCAGCTGCTCTCAAGCAGAGAGTTCTCTACTACCCGGGCGGTCATATCGATAGGAGTCTTCGACGGCCTTCACAAAGGGCATCAGGCGATCATCTCAGCGGCACATGAAAGGGCGATGGAATCTGAAGGGGTGAAAACGGTTGTATTCACCTTCGCACAGAATCCGAAGATGATGCTCTCCCCAAGCACATCAAAACCGCCGCTTCTTTCCATGAGACAGACCGAAAAAACTCTACGAACAGCTCCAGGTAGATATCGTTGTAGTGATTGACTTTTCCCCTGATTTCAGTAAACTGTCAGGAGAACAGTTCATTGAAAGGTGTACTCAAATATTTGATGTACAGGCAATTGTTGTAGGAGATAATTTCAGGTGCGGACACCGTGGAGACACTGGACCCGACCGGATACGGACTATTCTCTCAACATCGCAACCCTTTATTGATGTGATAGTTCCAACGATGTACCGTTTATCTGACGGGAGCGTTGACAGCAGCACGATAGTTCGTGCCGAGATTTTACAAGGTAACATGGGGGACTATTCCCCAGTTACTCGGCAGATATCATTCATTGGACCTGGGCCACCTCCCTTCCAGAATACATGAATGGCCTCTGCACCTGCCGATAGATTCGTTCATGCAGCTCCTGCCGCCACCGGGGATGTATGAAGGGCACCTGAAACTGAGTCGCTGTGTACAATCATTCAGCGGCACATGCTGTATTACTGAGGGAAGTCTTACCTTCCTGTTCAGTGAAGCCGATCAGGCTGAATT
Organism: Sphaerochaetaceae bacterium; assembly: GCA_963676605.2. GTDB lineage: Bacteria > Spirochaetota > Spirochaetia > Sphaerochaetales > Sphaerochaetaceae > SABI01. The sequence goes on from CAXXSP010000018.1 coordinate 98,612, forward strand.
ACAGCAGAAAGTGCATTCCGAATCGTATCGGTTCGACAGTTTTGAATTTATAAAGGAGAAAGCACAGACATGCTGACGATCGAACAGAAAAAAGAAATTATTGCCACATACGGTGGAAATGAGGAGAACTCAGGTTCTGCTGAAGTACAGGTTGCACTTCTTACAGCACGGATCAAGGACCTTCAGGACCACTTCAAGGCATACCCCAAGGGACCATGCGAGCAGAAGAGGTCTCCTGAAGATGGTTGGTAGAAGACGCCGTCTTCTCAAGTACATCAGACTCAAGGGACGTCAACAGGTACAGAACTCTCATCCAGCAGCTTGGACTGAGAAAGTAACGAATGTCGTTTCTAACGTTGTAGCAAAGATCAGCCTCCACGCGTTACCCCTGTGGTGACTGGGAGGCTTTTCCTTTGTTAGTAAAGAAGAATAGAAAGAAAAGAAAGAAGTAGGAAATCATGGAAACAAAAAAAGTAGAATTGAAACTTAATTCAGGAACACTGGTTCTTGAAACCGGAAAAATGGCGAAACAGGCAAACGGTTTCAGTCTTTGCCTCCTTCGAGGGTTCATCGGTCCTCGCCACCGTATGTGCAGGCAGACAGCCTGAAGCTCCCCTCGATTACGTACCGCTCCAGGTAGAATACAATGAGAAATATTATGCGGCAGGTAAAATCCCCGGTGGATTCCTCAAGAGAGAGGGGAGACCCAAAGACAAGGAGATTCTCGTCTCCCGTCTGATTGACCGTCCTATGAGACCGCTGTTTGATAAGTCCTTCGGAAGAGAGATTCAGGTCGTTCCGACTGTCATCTCTTCAGACATGACCAATCCCCCCGATATCATCGCAATGATTGCAAGCAGTGCTGCAGTCACCATTTCCGATATTCCGTTCAACGGTCCCCATTGCAGCTCTTCGTGTTGCACTGATCGGTGACGAGTATGTGATCAACCCCACCTTTCAGCAGATTGAGAATGCTCTTCTCGAGATTGTTGTAGCAGGTACCGAAAAGGGTATCACGATGGTTGAAGGCGGCGCTAAGCAGGTTTCTGAAGAGCAGATGCTCCTCGCTATCGAAACGGCACAGCCTGTGATCGCAGACCTCTGTAAGATTCAGCTTGAACTCGCAAAGCTCGCAGGCAAGGAAAAGCTTCCCCTCATGGAAGTCGATAACGACATGTCATTCCTCGATCCTGTGAAAGAGTGGGCATACCCTCTTATCAAGGAAGCATCTTTCGTGAAGGGAAAGGCTGAGCGTCACGAAGCTATCAAGAACGTGAAGACTGAAGCTGTAGAGAAGTTCGCTGAAATTCTCGAGGCAAGTGAAAAGCCTGAAAAGCTCGATAAACTCTTCGAAGATCTTGAATTCAATATTCTCCGCTCTTCAATCCTTGATGAAGGTGTCCGTGTTGACGGAAGAAAAGTTGACGAGATCCGTCCCATCACCTGTGAAGTCGGTGTGCTCTCACGTACTCATGGTTCAGCACTTTTCACACGTGGTGAAACTCAGGCTCTTGCAACTACAACTCTCGGTACCGCAAGTGACGAACAGATGTTCGATACTATCGATGGCGAGAAGAGATTCAGCAATTTCATGCTCCATTACAACTTCCCTCCCTATAGCGTAGGTGAGACAGGAAGACTTTCAACCGGAAGAAGAGAAATCGGTCACGGCCATCTCGCTCAGAGAGCAATTGACGGCGTTCTTCCTTCGAAGGAAGGAATTCCCTTACACCATGAGAATCGTTTCCGAGATCCTCGAATCTAACGGTTCCTCTTCCATGGCTTCTGTGTGCGGCGGTTGTCTGTCACTCATGGATGCAGGTGTGAAGGTGAAAGATATGGTCGCAGGTATCGCCATGGGACTGATCACTGAAGGTGAAGACTATGCACGCTACTCTGTCCTTTCCGATATTCTCGGAGAAGAAGACCACCTTGGCGACATGGACTTTAAGGTTGCAGGTTCCAGAAAGGGAATCACAGCTTTCCAGATGGATATCAAGATTGCCGGTGTTACCCGCGAGATCATGGCCAAGGCTCTCGAACAGGCAAAGGCCGGCAGAATGCACATCCTCGGAATTATGGAGAAAACCATTGACGCTCCACGTGCCGATATTTCCAAGTATGCACCCAAGATTCTCACCATCAAGGTTGATGAAGAGAAGATCGGTGCAGTCATCGGAACCGGCGGTAAGACCATCAAGGGGATTGCAGAGCAGACCGGTGCAGAAGTGAATATCGACAATGACGGTACTGTCATGATCTACGGCAAGAACAGTGAATCCGCTACAAAGGCTCTTGAGCTTGTCAAGGCTATCGTGGAAGAACCTGAAGCTGGTAGAATCTATCAGGGTACCGTTAAGCGAATCATGGATTTCGGTGCTTTCGTTGAAATCCTTCCGGGTAAAGAAGGTCTCTGTCACATTTCAAAGCTCGCTAGAAAGAGAGTGAATAATGTGAATGATGTTCTTGAAGTGAACCAGCAGATTCCTGTGAAGCTTCTTGACATTGACAGAATGGGAAGACTCAACCTTTCCTATATCGATGCTCTCGAAGACCAGGAAAAGAATAAATAAGGAGTAGGGGCGATGGATCTACTGACAGTACGCACTCAAATGAAAGACGGTAGTAATCTCCCCGAATACGGCTCAATAGAGGCGGCAGGCGCTGATCTGAAGGCATTCCTTCCTCAGGGTCCTGTCACTCTTTCATCTCATGGCGGCAGGGCAATCATACCGACCGGTCTTATCGTTGAAATCCCGAGCGGTTTTGAAGGACAGGTCAGGCCCCGCAGCGGGCTTGCCGCCAGACATGGTGTTACAGTCCTGAACTCTCCCGGTACGATTGATGCAGATTACCGCGGGGAGGTGGGTGTTATTCTAATCAATCACGGGGATGAAGACTTCGTGATCAGCAACGGGGACCGTATCGCACAGATGGTTATCGCTCCCGTCATGAAAGTACAATACATTCCTACCCACTCGACAAGTGAGACACAACGGGGAAGCGGAGGATTCGGTTCCACAGGAGTCTGATATGTCCTATCAGAAAAGTGACAGGTCAAGGCTGACCCGCGTTCACGGGTATATCACGCGTGAGTTTCTCCTCTCGTTTCTTGTAGCTTTTCTCTTCTTTTTCTTTATCTTCTTTATCAATCAGATACTTCTGTATGCTCAGAGAATACTGCTCAAGCAGGTTCCGGTTAAAGAGATGCTTACTCTCGTCGCACTGAGCATGCCCCAGATACTCCTGTATACGATACCGTTCTCAACGCTGAGCGGCGCATCCATGGTGATAGGCAATCTCTCGTCTCATCATGAAATCATTGCCATGAGGGCTATCGGGATATCCTTATCTCAGATGTTCCGGTCGATTATAATCATAGCCTCGCTGCTCTCTGTTCTCACCTTCGCCATAGCAGATATCGTACTTCCCGTTTCTCACCTGAAATTCAAACAGCTCTATACAGAACTTCTCAGGACGCTTCCTACCATGGAACTCACCCCCTATGCGGTGAATGAGGTGGGAGATATCGTCGTAGTTACCCAGGAAGTGGAAGAGGGTCACCTGACGAATCCTGTACTATTCACAACAGGCAGCGGAGGAGACGAGATCGTCATCAGCGCCTCACACGGGAGCTTGGAGCTGATCGATACGTACCGATTCATCTATCGGCTTGACCTTGATGATGTGAGAATTCTCACAAGCTCTCAGAAGAACCAGTCGAATTTCCGGTTCGGGCAGGGCGATACGATGAGTTACTACCTCGATTTCAGTGGTGAAGTGGAACAGGTAAGGAATGTTACCCCCTCACAGATGAGTACACGGGATCTCCTGGGTAAGATAGACGTCAGGGTGAAGGAAAGAAATAACGTACAAGAAGAGAGATCTGAAAAAATCAAAGAGATAGAGAACTCAATCGCGGATCTCGAGCAGACACCGGAAGGCCTGGATGAATCGGCCGAGACTGCGGATGAACTGCAGAATCTGTACGAACAGAAGGAAAAGCTGGAAGAACCGCTTTCAATCAATTTCTATCTGCAGTACTACCGGGCGGAACTCCATAAGAAATTCGCTCTCAGTGCCAGTGCCCTTATCCTGACTCTCATCACATTTCCTCTCTCTTTCGTGAATATCAGACACGGACGACTGTTCGGGTTCGGACTCTCACTCCTGGTCGCCGCCTTCTACTGGTCCCTTCTTTTTGTCGCTCAGACCCAGATAATAAGAGTAAGTTTTCATCCGCTCTTCCTCATGTGGGCTCCCAATGCGATAATCATACTCATCTCAACAGTTCTGTTGGTTCGCCTGAGGAGACTATGAAGAAACTAGATCAGTACCTTGCCGGAACATTTCTCCAGCTCCTGCTCACCACGGTAGCACTTCTCACCTTCATCATGCTCCTGTTTGATGTATTCAGTAATCTTGAGTCCTATCTCCAAGCAGATGTCTCTCTCGGCAGTATAATCTATGCGACACTGATGTTCATTCCCGAAGCAATATCCTTTACATTGCCGCCAGCCGCACTGTTTGCCACGACATACATGCTTTCGATGATGTATGCACACAATGAGATGATCGTCCTTGCGAACTCAGGATTCTCCTTTACACGAATCATCACACCGATGATCATTATCGCGCTTTTACTTTCCTCCCTCTTTTTTCTTTTCAATGAACAGATCACCCGCAAATTCAATGTGATGAAGAGCGAATATACCGAGACGATACTCGACACCTCTGATTCTGCCCTGTTTTCTAAAATCATCCTAACTGATGAAAACGGGGAGTATATTGTCTATGCACGACGGTTCAATGAAAACGATTCATCCTTCTCAACGTTATCCCTGTTTCTCCTGAATGGGACCGGCCAGATAGAGAAGAGGTTAGATGCCGACAGAGCGACGTACGAAAATGAGATATGGGTAGGAGAGTCCGTCCATGTATTCGATATAAACAGTGAAGGAATTGTCTCTTCCGCCTATGAAGAAGAGATCGGGCTGCCGAACTTCGCTCTGCACCCCTCGCTGATCTCTCAGCGGTCTGTAGATATCAACTCCATGAACCTGATGGCCGCGTATGAATATATTCAATCCCTGAAGAAGGTACATAATCCTGCCTATACCGGCTACTCCGTTGATTTCTATCAGCGGATCACCATGAATCTCGCCCCCCTGATTCTTATGATGATATCCTGTGCCACTGTGATTCCATGGAAAAAGAATGTTCTCGTTCTCAGTATCATTGTGAGTATCAGTATTGCAGTGATCTACTATGTGCTGGTACTATCAGGTACTATTCTTGCCAGACAGGAAATCCTACAGGCCTCCTACGCGCTCACAGCACCGCCTCTGATTCTCTTCGTCCTGGCATTGACTGCACTGATTATACGAAGGAAATAATAATGAAGAAGATACATACTGTCACACATACGCACAGCTCAACCCACGCAAGAACCGGGATTCTGCACCTTGATCACGGAGACGTACAGACTCCCGCCTTCATGCCTGTCGGGACCAATGGAACAGTGAAAGGAATGTATCATGAGCATGTTGAACAGATCGGGTATAATCTTATCCTCGCAAATACCTATCATCTCTATCTGAGACCGGGTGTAGAGGTACTGGAGAAGTTCGGAGGCTTGCACCGGTTCAGCAACTGGAACCATAATATCCTGACAGACAGCGGCGGCTTCCAGGTGTTCAGTCTGTCGGGTCTGAGAAAGATCCGTGAGGAAGGAGTCGTCTTCCAGTCTCATATTGACGGGTCGAGGCATATGTTGACGCCCGAGAAAGTCGTCGACGTCCAGAACGTGATCGGTAGTGATATCATGATGGTGCTCGATGTATGTACTCCCCCGGAGATTCCTCATAAGGAAGCACAAATTGCCTGGGAGACTACGAAAAAATGGGCCCAGCGTTCCTATGATCACTGGATGAAGGGTGGGGGAGAGAGGAACCTCTTCGGAATCGTCCAGGGCAACTTTTATCAGGACCTGAGAAAAGAGAGTGCGCTCGCGATCAGTGAGATGGGTTTTCCCGGGATCGCCATAGGGGGCTTGAGTGTAGGCGAGACCAGTCAGCAGTTCGCAGATTATCTGGGATATACAACTCAGTTTCTGCCCGAAGACCGTCCGAGGTACGTCATGGGAATCGGCACTCCCGATTATATTCTTGAAGCAGTCGCGAACGGTATTGATGTCTTTGACTGTGTGCTCGCAACCCGAACGGCTCGTAACGGTGCCGTCTTCACGGATGACGGAATGATTCAGCTTAAGAAGGCAAAGTTCCAGATGGATGACGGTCCTATTCAGGAAGGGTGTACCTGCAGGGCATGTACCGATTATTCGAAAGGATACCTGCGGCATGTGTTCAAGGCGAAAGAGATGATTGCTGGGATGCTTGCAACAGAGCATAACCTTGCGTATCTGTATACCTTCATGGAACGTATCCGCGCAGCTATACGGGAAGATCGTTTTCCTGAATTCAAGAAAGCATATCTGGATCGCTACTATGCAAAAACATGACCGGGAACGACAGGTACATTCTACCGTTCTCATGATGTTCACCCTCCTATCGAGGATACTGGGCATATTCAAGGCGCGGGTGCTGGCAGTCCTGTTCGGAGCCTCAGCTGTTGGTGATGTGATCAATTTCACCTTCAACATCCCGAACAATTTCAGAAAACTGTTTGCTGAAGGAGCTTTCAACGCAGCCTTCATTCCGATTTTCACCCGTTCAGTCCATGAAAAACAGCAAGCCGGAAAACTGATCTCTCAGATGATAACGCTGCAGTTCGTCATTTTCGTGCCTCTTACTCTCTTCATTCTATTTTTCAGGGAATATATCATCACCTTCCTGAGTGATTTTTCAGATCCTGCGATGATCTCCCTCTCGGGAAACCTTCTCATATTCTTTACTATCTATCTTCTGCTGATCTCTTTATATGCCTTATTCACCGGCGTCCTGAACGTACATGGAGAGTTTGTCAGAGGAGCCGCCGCTCCACTGATCTTCTCAGTCGTCCTCATTGCCGCGCTCTATCTCCTAGAGCCGTTCATCGGAGGCTATGCCATGGCCGTCGGTGTCCTTGCAGGGGGAGGAGGACAGCTCCTTTTCACCTGGCTGCGTCTTCGCTCTTTCGGCTACCGGTTTACTCTTACCAGAAATCTGAAAGGGAAGGAAATGAATCAGGTGATGAAAAAATGGGGATTCATCACGGTAAACGCACTCATCGCGATTATCACTCAGCAGGTCGCCTACTACTTCGCATCAACTCTGGAAACAGGTAGTGTAACCTCGTTCTCCAATGCTATCATCATCTGGCAGGCACCCTATGGGATCTTCTATGCCGCTATTGCAACTGCATTTTTCCCACAGCTTGCCAGAGCGTGTTCACAGAGTGACAGGAAAGAGCTTCACCATATCGGAACACATGGAATCACGTTGCTGCTTGCCACCCTCCTGCCGAACATGCTGCTCCTTACCTTCTTCGGAACAGAAACAGCCTCTGTACTTTTGCAGAGCGGTAAATTCACTCTTGCTGACAGTATCAGGACAGGATCGGCTCTTTCCTATTTTGCCTTCGGGATGCCGGCTGCCGCTCTGTACGGCTATTTCCAGCGGATATGTTATGCTGACGACAGGGAAAAACAGGTATTCATCATTGCGCTGGCCGTTGCGGTGGTTGATGTCACACTCACGATCCTCCTGATTCAGAGGAATCAGCATATCACGAGTATCGCCCTCGCCAATACCTTTTCCTTCCTCGTCGGGATGGTGATCTATCTCATCTATCTTTCACGACGAAGGCTCATCCACCTGACGAATCTCAACTTTGCCCGAAAGGCAGGAATCATTCTTCTTGTCAACCTGATCCTAGCCACAGCTCTTTCATTCGCTGACAGATTCCTGGAAAGAACATGGTGGTCAGAAGGCTCTTCGTTTTCTTCCCTTGCAACGCTTTCTCTCATCTACCTGAGCACTCTCCTGATTGCCCTCGGCCTGTACAGAGTCTTTGGTATACGGATTATCTCCTTCCTCAGGAAGAAAGATACATAGAGGTCCGGAGCTCACATAAGAAGAGAAGAGCACAGAGCCCGAAGAAAGGACATCTTCCCTCCGATGGTGTGCTATACTGATGAAAACATCTTCTCCTGAGGAGGGTATTCATGTTCTTCGGCACTCCTGATAATATCTCAATGGCAGCAATCGCCAATGCATCTGTACGCAGTACTGACAACTTTCACTGGTCCCTTCATCGCATTATTTGCAGTTGTTGTGTATATCTATGCTTCTGAACTGAAACAGAAAAATTACAAGGGTATAGCGGCAGGACTTGCTTTGTATATGGTTCACTGGTTCTATGAGATACTCAATGCCGTGATCCAGGGTCTTACCGGATATGCGCTCTGGACGGTCTCACCGGAGAGTACGTCCTTTATCTTGCTGATCGGTGTGAGCTGGGAGCTTTCCATGATGTTCAGTGTTGCCGGAATTGCCCTCTCAAAGCTCCTGCCGGAGAATAAAGATCTGAAGATATTCGGAATCAACAACAGGATCGTATTTGCCGTCGCCAATGCGGCGTTCTTCTCCATCTTTGAAATATTCCTTGCATCCACTCCCGCTTTTCTCTGGGTTTATCCCTGGTGGGGTGCACTCCCGGTCTTTATAACAACCTATATTCCGTTCTTCCTTGCCTCTTTCCTCATCTATGATGCGCCGGGTAACTTACAGAAACGGTTTATTGGAACTCTGGCTGCATTTAATGCACTTCTACTTATAATTCTGATTCCTGCGGGTATCATCTAAGGCTCAAAAGAAAGGGAAGAGAAGAACTGAGGCCATCCTGAACGGATGGCCTCTCATATAGCTTAGTGATCTTATCAGACGGTTATTGCTTCGATATTCTCTACAGTGAAATCATACTTCTTCTCGTTGATTTCGAAGGTGAACTGCTCTCCAGGAGTGTGATTCAGCAGTTTAGCACCGAAAGGTGCAAGATAACTGATGATATTCTCATTCGGGTTTGATTCCCATGGACCGAGAATCTGATACGTCTGCATCTCACCCGAGATATTGTTCTTCAGCTGAACCTTCGTTCCAAAGGAGACCTTTGAAGGATCGATCTGATCCTGGGTGATGACAGTTGCACGAGAAATCTCATCGGTAAGTTTCACCATAGAGGCATTCAGGATGCCCTGCTTTTCTTTTGCAGCCTTGAATTCAGAGTTCTCTCTGAGGTCTCCGAGTTCGATAGCAGCTCCGATCTCTTTTGAGTTTTCAGGAATCTCAACGTTCATGATGTGATCAAGTTCATTCTGCTTTTCAGCATATCTCTTCTTCGTTACCATCAGTCCGCTGCTGACGATCTCCTTAGAGGAGAGGTCTTCACCAAGGAAAACGAATTCAGGGAAGCGTTCAAGAATGACATGCTTGACTTCAAGCTTCTTGGACATTTCAAGAGAACCCATTCTCTGGACGATGAAGTTGATACGCTGAGCCTGTCCTTCATTCGCCTCGTCGAGGAACTGATAGAGACTTCTCTCATCAAAGAGAATAGTCAGGAGAGTCTTCACGATCTTCTTGTTCTCTGCAGTCGCACGTTTTGCCTCGACAGCATTGAATGCATAATCGAGAAGCTGCAGCTGAGAAGTGATGAGAGTCTCGAACGGGATCCTGATCTTCTTTTCCCAGAAACGTCTGTCGTAGGAACGGGAGAGGTAGGTGAACAGGTCTGCATTCTCTTTATAATTCCTGCAGGATTTCTTGAACATGTCAGAAATGACGCGGGTCTTTCCCTGTTCACGGAGTGTATCCATGATATAGCTCGTGAGGTAATAGGGATAGAGTGATACAAGAACCATCGGAACGGTATCGGGATCTTCAGTCTCGACGACCTTGTCAATGAAGGCTTTTTTCAGTTCGGCATCATCAATCGCCTGGAAGGTATCCTCTACCGAGTCGAGCATTCCATACAGGTGCTTGAATTCGGCACCTTCAGGCTGACCGATGAAGGGGTATCTGTGAGCAAGATAATTCACGAGGAGGAAGGAGGAGATCACCTGATCCGTCACACCCTGATAGATCCCGCACTGATCACGGAAATATTTCACCATCTCAAGGAAGAAGTCGGACTCGACATCTCCACTGAGAAGGAAATCCCTGATAATCTTCACCTTGGAATAGAAACGCTTCTCATTCCTGAAAATGACGAGAGATTTCTCTTCATAGCTGATCGGTGTCTCACGGACCGTGTATACATCATTCTCATTCGGAAGGAATCCGATGAGAGGATCGTTCATAAGAACTTTTTTCGCCTTGTTCAGCCAGCTGGTCCATTCCTTTGGGTTCAGGATGGAAGGCACGATCTCACTCTTCATCTCTTTCAGGGTAGCTGCATTGTTATTGCTCTCAATAAGCGTGCGTAAACCCCAGGGAACATCGGAGACGAATTTGTCTCTCAGTTTCTCTTTCGGGAAAAGGGACTTGAGTACCCAGATATGCTGTGTAGGGAGAACCTGCAACGAGCTGAACGCCATGGTGAGACTCATGGAGTGACCCCTCTTCTTCGGGAAGTCTACAATGACATGTTCGCTTGTGATCTCTTTGATTCTTCCGATATTCCAGGATTTATGGAAGACGAAGGAACCTTTATCAAAGGCGATGTTCTTCTCGAACTCATGGATCGCAAGATGAATATCACGATAGGCCTTATCGAGATTGCTGCTTTCAATACAGGAGCCGAGTCTGCTGTGATTCTCATACTTCTTCTTGTACGTGGAAACAAGCTGCTCACGAGCCCAGTCGTTCGTCGGAGCAATATCGAGAATCGTCTTCATAGCGGCGATGGCGTTATCGAAATTGTCGGTATCAAGAGATTTCTGATAGAGACTACCGATCGGTTTGAAGGCGGCTTCACCCTGGAATTTCTCCGCTATCCTCTGAGCAAGAGAAAGCAGATACGGGAACTCCTCGGGGATCATCTCAAAAAGGGTAGAGAAGACTTCCATCACAGACTGATAGCTCTGGGCGTTCAGGTACCGCTGAAAAGCCTTTTTATAATAGGCGAGGGCCTTCTCTTTCTGATTCTCTCCAGATGCCTTTTCTGCGAGTGTAATAAGGAGATCAGTCTCCTCGAAGTCAACAGCTACGAGACGTTCATACAGGGCATACATGGCATCTTCTTTGCCGTTCTTCTCATAGATTGAGGCGAGAATCCTCAGGACGTACTTATCCTCGAAAGCCTCAAGAACCTTCAGAGAAAGAAATTCAGCAATGCCGTCCTTCCCGTTTTCTACGAAAGACTCAATGAGGTTCGTGATATTACCGTAGTCGAATGACTTTCTGATAACAGAGATCACCCCTGAGATATAGAGAGCTGCAATGCTGTTCTTATTCTTCTTCAGGTGTTCATCACAGATGCTTTTCACCTCAAGGAGATCTTCTCCCTTTTTTATATCCTCTAGTGTTTTATCTATCTCCTGGAACATGGGCACGGTATAGGTGGTGAGTGCAGTACGGGTCCATGCCTCTTCTGTCAATAATGATCTGATAGTGTCTTCATTCATGTGGAGTGTCCTTCTAACTGAATATGACGTCCTTTTTCTAAACAAACAAAAACCGAGCTATTCATCATGTCCACGTGAAGAATCATTTATAGCCCAGCTGAATCTATGAGAACGTCTGTAAATCTTGGTGTTATTATATAACAAATTACAGCAACTTGCAAGCAACATGGGGATATCTGAAACGGTGTGTGAGAAAGGAATGAGGTATACACAGAACCAGAGAAGGCTTCTTCCGTGAATGATACAGAGAACAGCCGATTTCAAGAGAATCAAGACTCTCATGTATCCATCAAACTGTCTGTTCTTTGCAGCTTATGTTTCTCCAGGGAGAAGATGTGTATTCCGTATCACCATGTAATCGAACCCTTTATGAGTCTCCCGGGATTCTGTCATCCTCATACACAGAATAGAGATTATACGTGCCCAGATTCCCGTAAATCGTATTTGAATCCTTGATTTTTGGGGAAGGTTGCAGATCACCCGTACCTTTGGACGAAGGGATTTTGGCGCCTGATCCCAGATTAGATGTTATGGTATTCCCTGAAATATCTCCTCTCAGAAATCTAGAAACTGATATACCGTAATAACCTGAATTCTCTTGAATGGTATTATCAGTGATGGCACCGCTTGTTGATATCTGCACCCGGACACCACCGTCCTCGTTTTTTGTGATACTGTTAGTATCAAGGATTCCAGAATCTTGAAGGTATTCAATGTATACCCCGTATTCTCCATTTTCACTGAAGGTGTTTTTAGATACCTCTCCACCTAATTTAGATATACTAGCACCGTTCCCTTTCATTCCTGTGACGGTATTTTCTGAAACCACGGCACCTGGAGAAAGCGTATCAATACATATGCCATCGATATAAGAAGAAGTTCCTCCCGAAATGGTATTGCCGGAGCAGACAGACCCGTCTGCCATTTCCAGGATATGGAGAGCTTCATATGAAACTGTATTAGTAATAATATTATCAGAAATCTCAGTATTCTCAGCATACGTTATTGTCATGCCTCTGCTGTCTTCAAGAGTATTTCGGGTAATGGTGGAATCAACAGCATTTTCAATATCTACATACACGCCCGTCTTCAGGGTGTTATCACTGATGATACCCGAGAAATCATCTACTATGAGAAAGGTATTCACACCTGAAACACAGGTGTTTCCACGTATTTCTCCAGTCATAACGATACCGTATGAGGATCCGAAATTGATACCTGTCCCGGTATCCTCTCCTTCACGTTCGAATGTATTCCCGATGATCTCGACATCCCACGGGTCTCCGTCATTCCAATCTTCCTGAACTGTTTCGCTCTTGTCCCCTCGCCGGATGAATGGATACCAGCTATTGGTTCGCAGCGTAAATCCCTCAATTCTCGATCCCGGGAACATCTCTATCGTTGCATCAATGATAGAAGTATCCCTGGAGCCAAGAAGGGTGATTCCTTCCCAGACCTTCAAGGTCTTTCCATCATCATAGCCCCCGGTATAGGTCCCTCCTGGAACAAGAATAACCGCTTCTTTTCCCTTGTAACTGTCGATAATGCTCTGAAGGTCGCCACCGATAGCGATGTTTATCTCCTTTTCTGCTGTAAATCCCCGGAGATCTTCCGCCTGCAGCTTGACGGTATATACTCCTTCAGCACTGTAGCGGTGGACCACTTCAGAAGTGAAATCTTCATCTCCTACAATCTGGGTAAGGGTTGTCCCGTCACCGAAATTCCAGTTAAGTTTCAAACGGTATCGAAGAAAAGCACTGTTCGGCTCTGCAGAGAACGTCACATCATAGGGAGGCTCTCCGATAGATCCTGAAGAACGGATTGAGACTGCAAAATCTCCTGGATCGGGAGTGATGACGAGGTCTTCGTGGTCGGCATACTCATCATCTGCATCGGTAAGATCAAAGAATCCGGGGAGATCATCACCGGTTCCGCCGACAGAAACCGGTTCTGTCGGAATTCGATCATGCTCCTCACTCCTCCAATCAAGCACGAACTTGTCGTATTCTGCTACGAGGGTATCATAGGCGGATCCGCTCATATCGACAACTCCATTGTACAGATCATCCCAGTAATCACTTCCACCCACGTCCCAGTTAAAATCGGGGATGTCAGAAGGATCCAGATCATCCCAGTCAACTGACGGTACACGGTAATCTCCTTTCGGAAGGACACCTTCATAGCTGTCCAGGTCCACGGGTGTTGTGGTATCAAGCTGTGGCGTTGTACTTGAGGTGATACCGTCATCGTCAACTTTAATGAAGGTGGTGACACTGTCTGTAGTCGTACCTATGATAGCAAGAGCTTTTTCTGTTTTGGATGAACCGGTGAAGCCTCCGGCCCCTCCGAAGATAAGACCAAGGTAACTATTGTATTCTAAAACGGTCTTAACCGGAGTCGATATATCCTCTTCCGGTACGGCAATGTTTACTACATTCCCGGCAAAAGTGACGGCCGCACTCGTGTTTTCAAACACGGTATAGGCGTACTTGGCTTTTCCTACCCAGCCTGCGGCTGCTCCACCCAGTGTTGTGACACTCCCCCCGAAAGCTCCCAATGGAGTGGCGAGCGCAAGGGTAGAGTTAACCGCGCCTGCGGTATCCCGGACGGTCTCAGCGTATTCCATTTTTTCTGTCGCGATATCGACATCGAGATTATCAACAGCATCACCCATTTCCCTGCTTACCTGCTGCATGAGGAACAGAATCTTCTCCATCTTCACACCGGTACGCTTCGAAATCTGCTGAGGAGTGAATTTGAGTCCATACTCAGGATCCAGTATCATCTCAATAAGCCGTCTCGCATAGGCAGTGTCAGTCATTCCTGCAACCCTCGATTTGGTGAAAGTACCTTTAGGAATCAACGCTCTTGCCGCATCCACAGCCGGTGTGAGCGTATCTGTTCCCCAGGTTTCCATCTCCCTGCAGAAGGCTATAAAATCATCGATCTCTTCGATAGCTGCATCCGTGAGACCGACAATCGCCTGCAGATCTGTTTTTTCAGAATCTGCAAAGAGTGCTCCATTCACCAGGGTGTTCACCCTGTTATACCGTACGGCATATTCATAGAAATAATCATGAACCGGCTGCTCATAGGTAGCTACAAAGTCTGCTATAACGTCCCCTTCCGGTATATCAAGGATCGGGATAGGTGTTATCACAGCATCACTGCTCCCGCTGTCATCGCCTGTATCCCCATTGTCGAGATCGCAGGAGAACATCAGAATGATTATAAGTCCGGCAACCAGAATAGTCAGTTTCGTGTTCATGAGCACCCCCGGTAGAAAGTTCTAAGCAGGCAGGTTCACATAGATGTATACAAAAGTATAACACACATGTCACAAGATTTATAAATATTTTGAGAGATCGGAAGTCCATGCAGGGAAGGTCGTTCTAGAGGACAATGCTCATAAAGAGAATAATCCCGGCAGTGACACACACTACCGCTGCAATGATGAATATCTTCAGTCTTCGCAGTTCTTTCTCGGTCCTCGAGCGGATACGCTCTTCAGTATGAAGTCTGTTCTCGATGCTTTTACCGATTGAAATCCCGAGGGGAACACCGATGGCAGGTCCGATGCCGATCAGTGCCCATTGGCCTGAGGCAGCACAGAATATGATTGCAATAACCGAGCAAATGACCAATGTGCATGCAGTCCAGAGGTTCACCATGTATCCCTGAGGGTAGGTTGGTTTCTTTTCTTCTTCCATATCTGCTCCCTCCCGCACGTCTGAGACAGGGAACAACTAATTCTACTCGATCTTGTTCTTCCCTCACTCCATGTACGGGACACCTTATAGTATACACCTCCTTTCTGCTCTTTTACATGGTGTAGGTTCTTTCCGCTTCATGTGCAATTTTACTTAACAAATGTTTCTATTTCTGATACAAGTAATCTATGAACAGAGAATTGACATGTAAGGTTGCACCGTCCATGCTGGCAGCAGATTTCAGCAGAGCGGGTGAGGGTATTGCGGAAGTGAACAATGCAGGCGCTGACTGGGTTCATCTCGATGTTATGGATGGCGTATTCGTGCCTAATATCTCTTTCGGTCCGAAATTCATCGCGGATTTAAAGAATCAGAGCTCTCTTCCCTTTGATGCCCATCTCATGGTACAGAATCCCGAACCCTTCATTAAAGAATTCGCTGATGCAGGAGCAGATTATATCACTGTTCATGCCGAGGCAGTCACGCACCTGCACAAGGTGGTAAGTTCCATCCACCAGGCCGGTGTGAACGCAGGAATCTCACTGGTTCCCTCAACCCCCGTCTCTTCTATTTTCCAGATGCTCGCAGATGTCGAACTGGTACTTCTCATGAGTGTGAATCCCGGTTTCGGCGGTCAGACGTTTATAGAGTTCACCTATGACAAGATTCGTGAGCTTGATGCGTACAGAACAGAGCACAACCTTAATTTCCTCATCTCAATCGATGGAGGAGTGAACGTCCATAACGCAGAGAAGCTCTATCAGGCAGGTGCGGATGTCCTAGTAGTGGGAACCACCTTTTTCAAAAGCACTGAACGGACAGCACTCGTAGATGCTTTCCATGGTATGAAAAGATAAATGAGAGCAGTCGTTCAGAGGGTGACGGAAGCTTCGGTCACGGTTGACGGAATCGTTTCCGGAGCAATAGATACAGGGCTGCTCGTCTACCTCGGTGTGTATGAAGAAGATGATGATACAGATCTGGCGTATATCGTGAGAAAGATTGCCGGTCTCAGAATCTTTAGTGACGGAGAGGGTAAGATGAATCTCTCAGTGAAAGATGCAGGAGGAGACATTCTCCTGGTTAGTCAGTTCACTCTCTGTGCGATAACGACAAAAGGGAACAGACCTTCATTCAATCCTGCAGCAGAACCGGTCATGGCGGAAGAGTTGTACCAGCGTGCTGCAGAGGGACTCAGAGAACTCGGTCTCCGTGTTGAGACCGGGATATTCGGAGCCTCGATGAGAGTAGGGTATATCAACGAAGGCCCGGTGACAATTATTCTCGATTCCGCTGATATCGGGAAGTGAAAATGTGATATGATACGTTCATATACGTAGAGACACTCGAAACGTAAGGAGATTAGACCTATGGCAAAGAGCAAGAATACAGCCCCCTCATTCAAGACAGACAAGGGTGCGGATACAAAAGAAAAACTCATGGCTCTTGAGGCTGCGCGCAGCCAGATGGACAAGCAGTATGGAAAGGGCGCCCTGATGAAGCTGTCTGATTCTGTGACTGACACCTCTATCTCTACAATCAGCAGCGGTTCGATCCTCCTTGATGAAGCGCTCGGTGTCGGTGGATTCCCCAGGGGGCGAATCATCGAGATTTACGGCCCGGAATCCTCCGGTAAGACGACCCTCTCTCTCCATGCCATCGCAGAAGCTCAAAAAGCCGGAGGTATCGCGGCATTCATCGATGCTGAGCATGCCCTTGACCCTGTGTATGCCCGGAAGATCGGAGTCAATACCGATGAACTCTGGATTAGCCAGCCTGACAACGGAGAACAGGCTCTGGAGATCACAGAATCTCTGGTGAGAAGCGGAGCTGTTGATATCATCGTCGTGGACTCTGTAGCTGCTCTCACGCCTCAGGCTGAGATTGACGGTGAGATGGGAGACTCCCATATGGGTCTCCAGGCACGCCTCATGTCTCAGGCCTTAAGAAAGCTTACCGGTATTCTCGCCAAGAGCAATACGACAATCATTTTCATCAACCAGATACGTATGAAGATCGGTATCATGTTCGGAAACCCTGAAACGACCACAGGCGGTAACGCCCTGAAGTTCTATTCTTCGATCCGTATCGAAGTCAGGAAGATAGAGTCTATCAGCAAGAGTGCTGATGAAATCGTTGGAAACAGAGTCCGTATCAAGATCGTGAAGAACAAGGTTGCTCCGCCTTTCAAGAAGATCGAACTCGATATGCTCTTCGGAGAGGGACTCAGTTACTATGGATCGATCCTTGATGCGGCCATTAAATACGATATGGTGAACAAGTCAGGTTCCTGGTATTCGTATAAAGACGAGAAGATAGGACAGGGACGTGACAATGCCATTCAGTTCCTGAAAAGTAATGCTGATATCACAGAAGAGCTTGATGTCTTACTCAGAGCTCTCATGTTCCCGACCACTTCAGAAAATAAAGCAGAAGAAACGGAATAAGCTGAAAGGGAATACGGGTGTCAGAGAATCTCTCTTTACCCGTATTACTCTGATAGGCTATAATCGGCTGATATGGGAACACCTTCTCATGCAGAGCATGCAAACACTGAATCCTCTCAGCATCTCACTTACAGCATCAGAGAGTTTGAAGGTCCTTTAGACCTGCTTCTTCATTTGATAGAGAAGGCTCAGGTGAGTATCTATTCCATACCTATCGCGGAAATCACGGATCAGTTTATGGAATACCTCCACATGGCTTCCCGTGTGGATCTTGATGACCTGACGGAATTTTATCTCATGGCATCACACCTGCTGCTTCTGAAGAGCAACATGCTTATTCCTCATGAGGACATTGAAGAGGAAGAGTGGCTGGAAGACCGGCAGGAGCTTGTAGAACAGCTTCTTGAATACCAGAAATTCAAGAAGTACAGCTCCCTCCTCAGTGAAGCCGAAAATGGGGATAATATGCTCCTGTACCGGAAGAAGAGTCAGTTCATGCTCCCTTTCCAGGATGAGCAGCTCTGGAAAGAGGTGAATGTCTGGGATCTCCTGAAGACCTTCTCTTCTCTCCTTTCTACGGTAACCCATGATAAGATATTCAACGTATATGAAGAAGTGAGTGTCAAACAGAAACTTGCACTGATGAACGAACTCTTTCAGAAGCAGGAATATATCAGCTTTCTCAATATCGTCGTTCATGAAACATCCCGTATCGATATCATCTGTGCCTTCCTCGCCGTACTTGAGGCAGTGAAATTCCGCATGATCATCATAGAACAGCACACGCTCTTCGGCGATATTCAGATACGAAAGGCTGACGATGCAGAAAGTTTTGAAATTCCTAAGGAATTGCCGTATGAAGAGGAATCGTTTGAGAATCTGGATATCAGCTTAGATACAACTGTTCAGGAAGAAACAGAGCACACAGAAGATGACGAAGAGATACCTGATGAGGATGATACGGAAACGATCATCATCTCGTTTGATGATGAAGAGGAGGAGGAAGAGTGAATCAGTCCTATTCTGACACCATGAAACTCATCGAAGCAATTCTGTTCATAGAAAATGAACCGATGAATGTGACCAGGCTCTCTCAGCTTACCGATACAGCTCACGAGACGGTCACCGAGGCGATCCTCCTGCTTTCAGAGCTTTACAGAGAGGGAGAAAGGGGACTTATCCTGAAGGAAACCGCTCAGGGGTACCAATTCTCTCCTTCTGAAGACCTGCATGACGCCCTGAGAAGAAGTTATGGGAAACGTGTAGATAAACGACTGACCCGTGCCGCTCTTGAAACACTTTCAATCATTGCGTATGCTCAACCGGTCACCAGACGTGATGTCGAGAATATCCGTGGAGTCTCAAGCGATTCCATCATGAGAATGCTTTCCGAACGGGAATATATCCACGTCGTGGGGAGAAAGGATGTTCCCGGGCATCCAGGCCTGTACGGCACAACAAGAAAATTTCTTATTCATTTCGGACTGAAGAGCATTTCCGACCTCCCCAGGCTCTCAGAACTGGATAAAGAACGATTTTTACAGAACGAGGAAGAGAGAACATGAAGATTACCTATCCTATACGATTACAGAGCTTTCTTGCGAAAAGCGGGTACGGAAGCAGAAGATCATGTGAAAAGATTATCCTGGACGGACGGGTTACGGTAAACCTGAACAGAATCACTGAACTCGGCGTCAAGGTGAATGAGGATGATATTGTCCAGGTTGACGGGATGCTCGCAGAAATCAGTGAAGCTGTCTATTATTATGCCCTTCATAAACCGAAAGGGTATATCTGCTCCAATTATGACCCGAATGAAGATAAATATGCCAGAGACCTGATCCACATCAAGGATCAGCACCTTCTCTTTCATATCGGACGACTCGACAAGGACTCGAGCGGTCTGATCCTCTATACGAATGATGGAGATGCAGCCTTCAAGGTAACCCATCCCTCCTTCGGTATAGAGAAGGAGTATGCTGTCATGACCAAAGAGCCGATCTTGAAAGAAGATATGAAGAAAGCGATGAAAGGACTCATGATTGACAATAAACTTCCCTATAAAATCAACAGCTTCGAGCTCAAGACGAAAAAATGGGTACATGTCACCCTCACGGAAGGTAAGAACCGAGAGATCAGAAAAATCTTCGACCTTCTCGGCTATACCGTCGTGAAACTGATCCGTCTCAGAATCGGCAGTATCGAGCTGAAAGATCTGAAGGTAGGTGACTACCGGCCGCTGAAGAAAGGAGAGATAGAATCTCTCCTGAAAGGAAATGATGCATGAACATAGAAATATTACAGAACCTCACAGGAGCAGTGGTAGCCATTGACGGTCCGGCCGGGGTAGGGAAGTCTACTATCGCGAAGAACATCAGCGAAGAGCTTGGATATTATTTTGTCAACTCGGGGAATTTCTATCGTGCGATCACCTACACCGCTCTTCAGAGGAATACAGATCCTGAAGATAAGGAAGCTATCATAGCGATCGACAAGGAGATAAGATTCAGTATCATAGAAGGTCAGCTGGCCGTGGACGACGTGGTAGTGGAAGAGTTTCTTCATACCGATGCGGTTGATGCCTGGGTGGCCCAGCATTCAGCAATTATTCCCATACGTGAAGTTGTGAATGTGAATCTGAGAAGGCTTGCCAAAGAAGGCCTGAACATCGTGTGCGAAGGACGAGATATCACAACGGTTGTATTTCCTCAGGCACAGTTTAAATTTTTCCTCGATGCTTCCCCCCGGGTACGGGCGGAAAGAAGGCATAATCAGCAGGATACGCAGTATACCATTGATGAAATCGAGCAGAAAATCAGGGAGAGAGACGTCATTGACAGAAATAAGGAGTTCGGAGCACTAAAGATTGCATCTGATGCTACCTATATTGACTCCTCATACTTGACCATAGATGAAGTTTATGTAAAAGTGTTACAAGCTATGCTTGCCCATGTGGTACAGTAGGCAAATTAGGATCAGGAGAATACTAGTGGAAGAAGTAAAGGAAGTGTTGGAAACACAAGAAGAACTGCAGCAGAAGGCTGAATTACAGACAAAGTTGCAGGAGCATTACCTTAAATCTCTTGATGAAATTGAAGACGGTCAGCTTGTTACCGGTACTGTTGTTCAGGTCAATAACGAGTATGTATTTGTGGATGTGGGTTATAAATCTGAAGGTAGAATCTCTTCGGATGAATTTTCCACCAGCCCTGCCGTCGGCGACGAAGTCAAGGTTCTGATAGTCAACAAGGAAGGAAAAGGCGGACAGATCGTCATTTCCAAGAAGCGCGCTGACATCAAGGAAAGAACAGATGTTCTTAAAGTAGCTGCAGATAACCGTGAACCGGTTATGGGAAAATTTGTAAAAGTCATTAAAGGCGGTTACGAAGTTGACCTGGGGAATGAATTCCTCGGATTCTGTCCTCTCAGCAAAGCTGATGTAGTAAGAGTCGAAAACCCTGAAACACTTATCGGTGTTGCAGATTATTTCATCATTGACAAGTTCCATACAGGAATGAAACTCAAATCTGTCGTTTCAAGAAGAGAATATCTTGAGAAGCAGATCAAAATCAATAAAGAGCACTTCTTCTCAACCGTCAAGATCGGTGATGTAGTGGAAGGAACAGTTAAAAGCTTCACAAGCTTCGGTGCGTTCATTGACCTCGGCGGTTTTGATGGACTTCTTCATATCAATGATATGAGCTGGGGCCACGTCACGAAGCCGAAAGATTTCGTTGCTAAAGGGGAAGTTGTACACCTCCGCCTTATCAACATTGATCCCGAATCTCAGAAGATCAATCTTTCTCTCAAACACATGACTGAAGACCCGTGGAATTCTTTCGAACAGCGCTACCACGTTGATGATGTGGTGAAGGCTCCTGTCACAAAGATCACCAACTTCGGGGTGTTTATCGAGATTGAGCCCGGAATTGAAGGTCTTGCTCACATTTCAGAGCTTTCCTGGACGAAGAGAGTCAACAATCCGAAAGAACTCCTTTCCATCGGCGATGTCGTCAGTGCAAAGATTCTCGGGTATGACCTCGATAAGAAGCGTGTCTCTCTCGGCCTCAAGCAGCTCGAAGAGAATCCCTGGGATACCATCGATGTACGCTATCCGGTCGGTATGACCTTCACAAAGCCAGTTGTGAAAATCACAGCAAACGGCGCTTTCGTGAATCTTGAAGAGGGTATTGACGGTTTCCTCCATGTTGATGACATCTCATGGACGAAGAGAGTCAAGAATATGAACGATTTCTGTGCTGAAGGCGATGTGATCGACGTTGTTGTTACTCGCGTTGACCCGCAGACCCGTCATATCAGACTTGGTGTTAAGCAGCTCTCCGGTAACCCCTGGACAACTCTCAAGCAGGAATACCCGAAGGGTTCAGTTATCAGCGGTGAAATCACCAATGTCACTGACTTCGGCGTTTTCGTCAGAGTTCTTGGAGATATCGAAGGACTTATTTCTAAATACAACCTCATCGGCCCGGAAGAAGAGTACAACGATTCAGTTCTCTCTAACTTCAAGGTTGGAGATCCTATCTCTGCAGCAGTCGTTGAAGTGAATGCAAATACTCAGAAACTCTCTCTCTCTATCAAGGAGAAGATCAGAATTGCTCAGCAGTCTGAGATTTCAAAGTACATCCACGGTACTGACGATTCCGATACATTTACTTTCGGTGATCTCATCAGTTCCAAAGATAAAGACGCAGAGTAGCGGAGTAGGGTATGGCAGAGAAGAAAGAAGTATCTTTCCAGAACAGAGTTGAGGATCGCCTCGCTCTGTTCTTCCGAAAGAATAAGAACATTTTGATTATCTCAGGTGCGGCTATAGTTCTCGCCTTAGTCATTCTTATTATTGTTCTGTCGGTAGGTGAATCTCGTACAGTAGCAAACCAGCAGCGTATTGACGAGCTTTCTGCACAGTACGATGAGTGGAGTGTTTCAACCGAGGAGTCTCCGGCTCTTCCTGAAAATCTCGTAGCCGATCTTACCGAAGTGGCAGGTACGAAAAAGAGTGCATATCCTGCACTCGAAGCAGAGTATCTGCTCGCACTCATCAGTGCAGATCAGGGTAACTGGTCCGAGGCAGCCTCTCATCTCGAGACGGTAGCCGAAAACGGGGAAGATACCTATTTTGCATCACTCGCTCAGTTCAATCTTGGAGTAGTGAGTGAAGAGAACGGTGATGACGCTTCAGCCCTTGCGTATTATCAGCAGGTATATGATGCATCCAACGGTAAGGCCGCAGAATCAGCACGTGCTCTTCTGAGTGTTGCAAGACTCCATGAAGCTGCAGGTGATACTGCTCTTGCTTCAGCCGTTCTTCAGCAGCTGGCTGACGAATACCCTGAAAGCGAATACGCTAAACTTGCACTTTCTCATCTTGTTCTGCTCTAAGCGAACGAAGATAATATAGGTCACCGCCAGGAGGACCATATGAAAAACAGGCACCAATCGAAAAGAAGTCATACAATAGCTCTTTTCGCTTTGGTGCTTTTTCTTTTACTTCTGAGCAGTTCCTGCGGTGTGCCGACGTTTCTCTATATCGGTGAATCAGAATCCGACATTATCATGGAAAACAATGAGGACAGGACCAGGATAGACGTTACAGTAGAACTCACGGATGACGCAATATCAGAATTCAGGGACAAGGGCGCTACTCCTGCTGTAAAATTATTTTATGTTCTATCAACAAACATACTTAGCACCACAACCATAAGTGATTACAGTTCTCTGACAGTCTCATCTAATGTACGATCAGCGTTTAACAAGCTCTATGCTAAATCCGATGGTAATGGAGAGATGTGGACTGCCAACAGCCTCACTGAGGCTCCGGGATTCTATATCGTGGACACAGAAGACACTTCAGTAAAATATCAGATAGAGAAACCTGATTATGAAGAAGACGTGGAATATGATGTCATACCTGTCTCAACTTTCTCCTACAATACTATACCGAATGCAGGAGGATCATTTGCGACTGCTCCTGACATGGATATAGCCTTATCACTTGACGACTTTACTCATGTAACAGATTCACTTTTGAATACAATAACTTTTTCTATAGTACTCGAAGATAATCTCACTGATTCCTATTGTGACCTAGCTCTTTTCGATAAAGACGATGTACGGGTAGGGTATATGAATAATGTGAGGAAAGAACAATTCTTCAGTGCTCATTCCTCAGTTACAGCTGAGCAGATCATTGACAGATATAGTGATGGAGATGATAGTTTCACGTATCGTGTGTTCACCGAAGCATTAGATGATTCATCTCCTGTCTATCTTCATATCTTCGCCTCCATTTATGGAGGCAATGGAGATAGCACGAATATTTTCTGGACTCAGATGGAGTCCTCGGTGGGAACTATACAGCTTCGCTGATTATATCTTTTTTTTGTATATAATGTATATTCTGTAAACTAGAAATAATCTCTACGATATCCTAATTAATTCTATACTGATTATCTCCTACTTTTCTTATAATTTGTGCAAAGCACTCATGACTATATGAAAAAAGGATGTAGAGCCGGTCTTTTCAGCTTACATCCTTTTTCATAGTGAAATATCATTGAAATGAATGTTCAGGTATACACAATTTCCCTCTACGCTTTTTTCTTCGGAATGAATATGCCTAGAATCAGAGAAATTGCTCCTACAACGATAAAAATAATGGGAAGCACGTTCATTTCTCCAAAAGTGAATGATACAATATTCTGAATTGCATCAGAAGGAACCGGTAATGTACCGAAATCCATACCTGTTATTGACCCGATTCTATCAAGACTCGAGGCAAGGTTAGTTACCAGGAAGAAAACAAGACTGGAGAGAATAACTGTAACTCCAAACCATTTCAGTCCACCGGAGAGTTTAAATCCAAGAATGCACAGGATGAAGAAAACAACAACAACAATAATCATGAGGATTGGGCCTAGAGCTGTTTTCATTGTTCCGAGATATCCCTTTACCATATCTATTGTCCCCGGTGCAGAAGAATCTACGATCTCACCAACATCAACAGATTCAGGAAGACCAAGCTGAGCGACAATCTTTTCCGCAATCTGAGGTATGTAGGCCTTCGGCGCTCCGAACATCGTTATGAGTTCGGCATCGGAGAATTTATCGAGTCCTTTTTCAATATTTTTCTGAATGATATCGAGTCTGTCGGTCAGATCGATAGCGGCACTGAGTTTTGAAACATCGGGAGTTGTCAAACTGTGTACCAGATCATCAGTAATGAGCGCAGCCTGATCTGCTATCCATGATTCATCAAGCGCATCAACGATAGAGTCGGAAATCAGCTCTACCTGTGCATCTACCGCTGCTTTCATTGCAGGATCTGTTATTGTCGCGCCTCCTGTGATACCGTTCGTTACGATATCAGGAATCATACCAGCGATCTGTTCATGAGCGATTGCCGGGATATCGTTATCACCAACAATCGTCCGATAATATCCCTGATCCAGGAAAGTTCCAGTAATCCCCTGCCCTAACATGAATGCCATGCCGTACGTGATAAAACACAACGAAATAATGAGAAAAATAATAACCTTGAGAGCTTTCACCTCTTCCTCCTTTTTTTTCAGGTATAGTGTTCCCATACCTTCCTTTCCTATTCTTGTATGGTGATGTATGAATATCCTCATGTCAAGGAAACTTAATTCAATTGCTTATAAGTATTTCTGTAATTATTCCAGTAAAGCCAGGCTTTGTCAGATAGTTCTCAAGATTAAAAGAACCGGTTATACTGCCTTCATGATAGAATATGAATACATAAAAACAGAAACGCTGCAGGATGCACTTAATCAGCTTTATACGATCGTGACGATGCTTCGAAGCGAAGAAGGCTGCCCCTGGGACAGAAAACAGACTCCGAAAACTGTCTCCTCTGCTATTCTTGACGAGACTTATGAATATATTGACGGGATCCTTAAGAATGACCCTTCTAGCATGAAAGAAGAACTTGGGGATGTTCTCCTGAATGTATTCATGTCCTATCGTATTCAGGAAGAGCTTGAGACGTTCTCTCCTGTCGATTCCATCAATGAGGTCTCCGAGAAACTTATCCGGCGTCACCCTCATGTCTTCTCTGATGCTGAAGCAGATGATGCTGATTCAGTTCTCACGCTCTGGGACCAGGTGAAACAGGATGTGGAAGGAAAAACGCTTGATTCTGCAGATCTCTTTTCAAAGATCCCTCAACAGCTTCCTCAGCTTGCACATGCATATGAGGTCCAGAAAATCATGAAGAAACTTGGATTTGACTGGCCAGAAGTGAACGGTGTATTCGATAAGATTGAAGAAGAACTTGAAGAAGTCCGGGAAGCTATCCAAACAGGTGATGAGATGGATAAGGATCATGTGGAAGAAGAGATCGGAGATCTCCTCTTCTCGGTTGTCAATCTTGCACGTTACATGAAAGTTGATCCCCAGATCGCACTCAGACGCACCAATAACAAGGTTCAGAACCGTTTCAACCAGTTGTACAGACGCACAACTGAGAAAGATATCGCACTGCACTATGATAATCTTGATCAGCTCAACGATATCTGGGAAGCAATTAAGGAAGAAGAATAATTCTTCCTGCCTGACGATATAATCAGTGCAGACATTCCAGTCCCCTGAGAGTTTTCCAGGGGACCTGATGGATGGAATGAAAAGATTACGAGAGGATCTTTTCGTAGGTAAACAGGACGCCGTCCTCTTCTCCGGTTATCAGATAATCACGGTGAATGTTCATAGCAGAAAGCACCTTGAATTTATCCTCCGCTTCCGGGAAAAGAGCCTTCACCGGATTCTTCTGACCCTTGATATAGACAGAGAACTGCTCGTTACCACCAAGGACAAGACGAGAGACCGTAATATCCTTCGAACAGGCACGTGCCATCTCTCTCAGCTTTTCTGCATAGGTTTCGTCTGTTATGGAATCAATGGAATACATTCCACCGGTGTGGAACTTGCTGAGAGTCGTTCGTTTACCTTCTGACATCACAAGCATCCGCTTGAAATTGAACCCTTCGGGACTGAAACGGTTCAATGACTTAAGCGTCTCTTCCTCATTGAGCGAACCCGCACCTCTGGCGAGAATGCCAAGTACTTCCTCTGAGCCGCTCACTCCAGTAGCCAGCGGATGAACAAATTCCATTCTCGGTTTCGGGTTATATCCTTCGGTGAATGCTACGGGAACACCTGCTCTCTGGAAGGTCTGTTCCATCGCCCGCATTGCAGAGATATGTGAAAGGTAGACGGCTTTCCCCTTCTTTTCATAGATGAATACCACTGACGAGAGTGATTCACCCAGGTTCACGGGAGAAGGGATTCTCTCTTCTGCAACAAGGTTGTCTGAATGTTCCGCTGCAGGAACAATCGCATGATCGCTCGTACACGATCCGCAGGGGGAAGCACAGTCTTCTAAGCAGACCGGTGTCATATCCCCGCTCTCCGCTCGGTACCATTCCTGCTTCAGGAAAGCTTTTGATACTCTGAGAGATACAGAATCCCAAGGGAGAGGTCCTTCCAGATCATACGGCGTGTACAGGATTGAAGACACATCAATCTGGCAGGAGTCTATGGCATCAAGCCATACCTGTCTTTTGAAGTGTTCCTGCCATGCATCAAGCCGGCAGCCGTGCTGATACGCATACTCGATCATGCGTGAGACATGTATATCTCCTCGTGACACGATTCCTTCAATATATGATGTAACAGGATCGTGATAGGAGACCTTGGCACCCTTGATTTCCTCAGAGATTGTCCGTTTTATTATCTGCAGATGTGCTCTGGATACATCCATATTCATCTGTGCCGCCCATTGATAGGCGGTATGAGGTTTCGGTATGAAGGTCCCGATGTTGATATTCATTCCGATTCTCGTCTTCTCCTTCACCTCTTTCAGAAATTCGACGATTGCCTCTCCTTCCTTTTCGAAATCAGTAAAGGGAATACCGACCATGAAATAGAATTTAGCGAGCTTCCATCCCCTACTCTTTGCTTCCCGTATGATGCTGATTACAGATTCAAAGGGAACTTCCTTGTTTATTGATTTCTGCCATTCACTCATGGGAGTTTCAATAGCGAAGGTCAGTCCGCTTTTTCTCACTTCATTCAGTTTCTCAAGTACTGAGAGATTAAAGGTGCTGACTTTCAGTGAAGGGAGCGAAAAAGAGATGTGATGAGGGGAGAAATCTTCATTCAGGGACTCGATCATGCTGCTGAGCTGGGGATGGTCTCCCGAAGAGAGCGAGGAGAGAGTCACCTCTCTGTAGCCGAAGTCTTCCACCTGCTGCCGTGTTTCTCTGTAGATGGTTTTCAGATCTTTCTGTCTGAAGGGTTTATAGAACTGCCCGGCATGACAGAACCGGCAGCCGTTCGGGCAGCCTCTCATAATTTCAACAACACCGTGATCTTGCGCGACGCGGAAGGCGGGAAGCACATAATGATCAAACAGTGCGTGTTCACCCTCTGCAAAGGTATCATCGATCGTACGGTATGCTCTATTCTTTCCTGTGCACCAGAGAAACTGAAAATCCTGTTTCAGTTTTTCGATGATATCAGAGCGTTTTTCCCCGTTCTGTTTCATATCCCGGACACATGCAATAACTTCGGCAAGTCCGTTCTCGGCTTCGCCGACAAAGACAAAATCGAGGAATGGGGAAAACGGGAGGGGATTTGTGATAGCAGGACCTCCCGCTATGATGATAGGATCACTCTCCCCTCGGTCTTCTGAGTGTAACGGGATACCTCCGAGGTCAAGGACCTGGAGGATATTCGTTGCAGACAACTCATAACCGATAGAGAACCCGAGAACATCAAGGTCCTTCAAGGGAATACCGTGGTAAAGTGTAGGCAGGGGAAGTTCTTCTGTACGAAGAAGTTCCTCAAAGTCAGGGGCAACCGAAAATACATGGTCACAGACGACGCCATCTATATTCTGGATAAGATTATAGAGGATACGTATGGCGTTATTCGACATCCCGATCTCGTACAGGTCAGGAAAACAGAGTCCTACGGTACAGGACTCGGGACCGAGAGATTTCTCTTCTCCATACCTGTATTCACCTGCGGTATAACGGGCAGGCTGTTCAATGAGAAGAAGTTTCTTCCCCAGTTTCTCTATGATATTAATCGTTTTCAATTGATTCTCCGGCAACATAAAAGAATTGGTGGACCATAAGCCGGGTTCTGTGTGATGCAGTCATCTATCTAGGTATGCCGTTACCGGAATACTCAAGCGATCTACCCGCAGGGAACGGACGGACAGCCCCCCTGCATACTTGATCTTGCTCCTGATGAGGTTTACCCTGCCGACTCTGTTACCAGAGTTCGCGGTGAGCTCTTACCTCGCCTTTTCACCCTTACCTCTCCTTTCGGAGAGGCGGTATATTTTCTGCGGCACTTTCTATAGCCTTACGGCTCCCGGGTGTTACCCGGCATCATGTCCTCTGGAGCCCGGACTTTCCTCCCGAAGGATCACTCCTTCCGGCGACTGCATGGTCCACCAAAAAATTTGGTTATTAATCGAGAAGATCCCCGAATTCATCTGCATCGACAAAATCGGTGAGGGCACCCTCTTCTATCTCAACATCACCCGCTGCAGCTGCGCCTGCGGACTCGACATCTTCATAGAAGAGAACACGTGAACAGTACGGACAGAATTTGAATTCTTCATTCTTCCGGACATCATTCACGAACTGAACCGGGAGCGTCATGTGACAGCCCTGACAGACGATTCCATGAATCGGGACGATACCGACACCGGATTTGTTCTTGATGATTCTCTCGAACTTGAAGAGGATGCTCTCATCTATTCCCGGTGTGAGTTCTTTCTCCTGTGCGGCGAGAGCATCGATTTCCTTCTGCTTCTCACCGAGGAGTTCGTCCTTCTTCTTTGTTTCGTTCTGAACTTCCTCTTCCTGGATTTCCATGAGCTGCTCATGTTCTTCGAGCTGTTCTTGGAGTTCTCCAAGATATTTTTCTTTGGCAAGGAGAGATTTTCTGAGAGACTGCTCCTTCAGTGAGGCATCTGCAATCTCTTTCTCGAGAGCTTCATACTCGCGCTGAGTGGAGATCACTTCCATCTGCTTTTCGTAGTTCTCTCTGTCAACTTCAGCTTCATCGAGCGAGGTTCTCAGATTCTTCAGCTCTTCGGTGGTCTTCTGAATCTTCTCATATTTCTCAATATAGAGTTTTTTACCTCTGTTCAGAAGCTCTTCCTTAGTTTCAAGGGTCCTGGGGATCTCAACGATCTCCTCAAGAACACTGAACTTCTTTGCAAGAATATCCTGAAGGTCTCTCAGCTTATCATATATGTCGTGCATACTCTTCTCCTGATCCAACTATTATAAAAAGTCTTTTAATCTTCTGCTTCGTTTCGGGTGTCTCAGACGACGGAGAGCCTTTGCTTCAATCTGTCTGATACGTTCCCTTGTTACCTGAAAATACAGTCCAACTTCCTCGAGTGTCAATGAGTAACCGTCCTCAAGACCGAATCTCATCTTCAATACTTCCTGTTCACGGGGAGGAAGGGTGTGAAGAACGTCCTCAAGCTGCTCCTGAAGAAGTCTGAATGCGGTCTGGTTTGCCGGATTTTCGACATCCTTATCCTCGATGAAATCACTGAGGAGGGAATCCTCTTCCTCACCGACCGGAGTCTCAAGACTGATCGGCTCACGTGCGACATTCTTGACTGCTTTTACCTTCGCTGCTGTCCAACCGAGCTTTTCAGCGATCTCCTCATCGGTAGGTTCACGGCCGAAGGCCTGCATGAGCATTCTCGATTCACGTACGACCTTGTTGATCTGTTCAATCATATGAACAGGAACACGGATCGTTCTCGCCTGATCAGAGATGCTTCGTGTGATCGCCTGACGAATCCACCAGGTTGCGTAGGTGGAGAACTTGTATCCCTTGCGGTATTCGAATTTCTCTACAGCCTTGATCAGACCGATATTGCCTTCCTGCACAAGGTCGAAGAAATGGAGACCACGGTTCGTGTATTTCTTCGCGATGGAGACAACGAGTCTCAGGTTTGCCTGTATCAGCCGGTCTTTGGCACTCTTCATCATCTCACGTCCACGCATAATTTCCTTTGCGCTTGAAATGATGGCTGTACAGTTATCCTCGAATTCGTACTCGATCTGTTTAAGAGCCTTATCGGTAAGCTGTACTTCACGGATCAGATCCTTGATGCTGTCACTGCTCAGATTCAGCCGTTTTTCAACTTCCGTTCTCTGGGAAGGAACAGCAAGAGATCTTCCGAGGCTTCTCAGTTCTTTCGCATTATTGATCCCGAGTCTCAGCTCGATACTGCTCTTCTTGTTCTGAAGAGAGATGATCGTCTGCTCGGCTTCAATATATTTCTGAGAGATGGAAGTCACTTCCTCAGGCTGAAGGACGATCTTCGACAGTTTTTTCAGGAGCATCGCTCTCTTTTTCTGCAGGACTTCATCCTGTGAAAGATCGTTTCCGGAAGCGAGGAGTTTCTTCTTCTGTTCAGAATAGGTTCTCAGGCCGCTCTGGGTATCCTTGAGAATATCCTTATAGCTGGCGAGGTATCTTTTCTGGTCTGAAAGCTTCTCTTTAAGCTGTTTCTGGGAGAATTCAAGTTCCTCGTCATCGAACTGGGCGAAGGTGATCTCAGAGATATCGGCAAAACTGGTAATCATGACACCTGAGGCGATAATCACTTCTTTGATTATTTCTGCACCCTCTTCCATTCTTTTAGAGAGTTCCACTTCCTGTTCAGCATTCAGAAGGTTTTCACGACCGATTTCACGGAGATAAAGCCGGATGGGATCATCTACTGACGAATCACCCTTATCGGAACCGAGCACGGTTCTCTGTGTCTGCTTCTTTCCCCGCGAGTCGGAGATCTCATCGGAAGAATCCTCATCAGAAGAGTCTTCATCCTCTTCCTCATCCTCTTCATCATCATCATCGCCATCAGAAGAATCATCATCCCCGTCATCGTCATCAGAATCGCTGTCGTCTTCAATGAGAGAATCATCCGATTCAAGGTTTTCCTCGTCACTCAGATCTTCCATTGACTCTTCGCTGAGTGAATCTACATCATCCATCTCATCGTCAAGGATCTCTTCTTCGAGTTCTTCTTCATTTTCCATATGTTCTTCGAGCAAGTCTTCCTCCAGGATATCATTCTCAACGGTATCGGGTTCCATCATGGTAGATTCATCATTTTTTTCTTTCAAAAACGCTCTCCCATTCACACCAAAGACCTTACTGCAGATACCCATCCTGCAGAAAAGGTCTTCATCTATTCCATTCCTACTGCACAGTCTTTGTAAGAAGCGCTGCTATATCTTCATCAATTCCTTTCTTGTCATATAAAAGCTGAGATAGATCATGTTCAGAGGACCCCTCTCTCGCTGCTATTGAGATCAGATGTTCAATCTTCTTCTGTTCTCTTTTCAATGTACGAAGAGTAATCCGATTCATCAACTCATCTGCCGCAGTTTCCGCATTATTGGAGAACTCTTCATGCACGAAACTGGAGGCCACAAGATTTTTAAGCCTGCCATCGGAAATTTTCGAGAGGAGCAGTTCATCACTTGAGGAGTAGCCTTCACGCATGCTGTTCTCTAGAAGCGTATACAGTGCCACTGCCCTTTTATCACTTAGATTGTCGATGGAAATCCTGTTTCTCACACCCGCGAACAGCTCCCTGTTGTTCATAACGATGAGCATAAGGTAGAGTTCAGTGGGGACATTCGCAACATTGATGTCCTGAGGCATCTCCTTCTGAGTTGATTGTTCCCTATCTCCTTTTGATACACGTGTATTCCGGCTTTCATGATTGAAATCATGCAGGAGAGCAGACTCGTCCAATTGAAGATGACGAGACAGCTCGTGCAGATACGTCTGCCGAACAATCTGTGAGTCAACGGCATTAAGATATGGCGTAAGTTCCTGTAATATCTGCAACTTTCCCGTAGCCTTATTGCTATCATACACTAACTTTGCAGAATGTACAAGATAATCGAATCCCCCGGCGGCTGTACTCACGGCTTTATTCAATGCCTCTTTTCCGTAGGCTTCAAGGAATTCATCCGGATCCTTCGCACCGGAGAGAGTGATGACACTGCTTTCAAGTCCTGCCTGCTCACAGACTATCAGAGCCTTTTTCGTCGCTTCCATCCCGGCATGATCGGAATCGAAGAGTGTACTGATGTGAGGGACATATCGTTTCAGGAGTTTCGCCTGTTCAGGGGTGAAGGCTGTTCCCATGGGAGCACAGGCATGAGCAGCTCCGCTTCTTGCTAGAGCGATCACGTCAAAATAACCTTCACACAGGATTGCACTCCCGTGTTTTTTCATCGAAGGGAGGGCTTCATAGAAGCCGTACATCACTTCCCTCTTATGGAAGATAGGGATTTCAGGGGTGTTGATATACTTCGCCTTACTGGTTCCGCTGATATCTCTTCCCCCGAATGCGACAACTTCCCCTTTCCAGGTGCGTATTGGAAACATAACCCGGTCTCTGAACAGAGGATAAAAGTTTCCGCTCTTGGTGAACAGCCCGCTGTTGCGTAAAAAGGTATCACTATAATTCTTCTTCTGAAGGAAGTTGTAGAGCCAGGAAGGGTCAGATGGGGCATAGCCTATCTGAAAACGCTCAATGGTGTCACTCTCGATCCCACGACCGTTCAGATATTCACGTGCTCCCTGAGCCGTATCTGAGGAGGTCAGGATATAGTTGAAACTGGCAGCCAGCTTGTTATACAGGTCTGCAAGGATCTCACGTTCGTTTCTTTTTCTTTTTTCCTGAGGATTCTCTTCTTCAATCTGTATTCCGAGGGATTCTGCAAGAGTGCGTACGGTTTCAGGAAAACTGAGATGTTCCATCTCCATATGGAAGTCAAACAGGCTTCCGCTCTTGCCGCAGCCGAAACAGTGAAAAAATCCTTTATCAGGGACGACCGAGAAGGAGGGGGATTTCTCTTCATGGAAAGGACAGAGTCCCCAGTACCGGTCACCTTTCCTGTTGAGCGTCAGGTAGCGTGATACGAGTTCCACCAGTGAGAGTCGTGCTTTAATGTCTTCAAGTACAGTCTGAGATATTTTAGCCATATACTCTATTAATTCACTTTATCCTTTTCCTGCATCAGGATTGAGAAAGAATTTTATCAATTTCTTTCTTTGAGACCGGCTGATTCTTGATACGCTGATTGAGGATCTCTTCGATTTCCTCTTTCACATGGAGCTCTCCATTCCCTATTCCGGGACACCAGGCTTTTTCTTCTTCCCAATGCTTCTCAGATTCAAGGATATGAGCCCAGAACGGATAGGTGGAACACTGTACCGGGCGGTGTTCATAGATACCGCACCCTTTCTCGGCGAGGAAGATACAGTCGTTCTCAGGGGTTTCCTTGAGGGAGATGTGGGTAACATCACCCATCGGGACATAGATACAATACCGTTCTATGCATTCCTTAAGTGTCGTCTGTGTCGCTTCAGTGATTCTATAGAGATCCTGGAGGGAAAGAAAAACAAATCCCGGCTCCACTGAACAACAGTAACGGCAACCGGGAATACAGGAGAATGCAAGACCTTTTTCGTAAAAACTTTCCACTACTCAGTCCTTTACATAAGAAGAACGGGTCCTCGTCTGAGGACCCGTCTTACTGGGGAGAGAAGGATTCGAACCTTCGAAGGAATAACCAACAGATTTACAGTCTGCCCCCTTTGGCCGCTCGGGAACCTCCCCGTTTCAAACTAAGAGGAAGCCTACTGGAAACTTCATTCTTAGTCAATAGCCACCTGTCAGATTCGAACTGACGACCCCGAGATTACAAGTCACGTGCTCTGGCCAGCTGAGCTAAGGTGGCGTAACGAGGTGAACTATACGAAAAAGCCCCCTACTCTGTCAACCTCTATTGATATTCTTTCAATAAATTTTCGATCTTCACAATGTTCCTGTCATCAGCACGGGAATGAACAGGCCAGAGCTCATATTTCTGTTTTGCATACCTGAGAATCATCACCGCTTCCTGCCTGTCACTCATATCCTTCAGAGGTGCGGAGGAATAGGATGGAATGTGGTTCACGCCTTCTGAGCCTTCGTAGTAGAAATGCTTTTCAAAGACATCCTTCTCATCTTTCCATTCCTTCTCGAATTTACTGATCTTACTCTTTCTCTTCGAAGCGCTCCAGTCACGTTTGTAGAGCATTTCCGCAAGAGCTCTGTAATGTCCGTGGTAGAGTTTATCATCAGGAATCGTATCAATCGCCTTTCTCGCCATAGAGATGGCGATGTCGAGGTCTCCATAACTTAGAGGCCATCCCGGAAGTTTGAAATAGAGCTGTCCGATCACATACCAGCCGATCGTTTTATCAAGAACACCGAGATCATTCACCACATAGGTAATGGTATCTTTGATAGGATTTGCCTTTCCGAGAGCGTTAAGGGGACCTTTCGTCTCTCCCCAGCGCCCGATATTACTTGCTTTCCATACATACGCATCCGCATTCTCATGCAGAGAGATGGATTTGTCAGCATACTCTTCTCCCTGCTCGAACATCTCGAACAGCAGATCTTCTCCGGCGCCCTCTTCCTCGAGTTCATCGGCAATATGGAGGACCACCATGGACAATCTCCAGTAGAGTTCGCTCTGCTCCACAGGATCACTGGTAGTTTTAAGCGCTGCTTCAATCGCGGCCTTCTCCTCATCCAGACGGTCATACTTGTCCAGGTTATCTATCTCTGCAAGTGTATCGGCGAAAGATGCCGAAAGTGAAAAAGATGCGATACAAACAATGATCAGTACAGCAATCAGTTTTTTCATGATCCCCTCCAATTGATTATTTATTGTATGGTACAACAGTCTCGAGATAAGTCAATACAAGGAGAAGAAGAGAATGTATATGTGAAAGATGTCAGCGGATGATATCCGGTCTCAGATTCTTCGTCTCTCCGTGATACACAGGCTGAAGAACAGTCTCATGGGATGAGCGGTACAGATGAAGCATGACACGGACTGTCCTCTCCGGCATACCCTGCACTTCGGGTTCCTGTGCACAGAACAGAGGAATGCTCCCCTCACCTGTCGCCTTGCGGAACGCGGTAGCCGGATTCATGCTTTTCAGATCGGAGGTAACGGTAAACTGGATGGAAACGACGGATTCAGGATCAATGGCGTTTGTCTCGAACAGCTCACCCATCAGGCTTCCCACTCTGTCGGTCATTTCCCGGGCGGTGTCAGAGCTCAGCTGAGTTGCTCCCCTCAGCGCATATAATCGTTCCATGTCTGTTCTCTCCTTTCCCTCTACATGAGGTGGAAGCGTATTCCCTCTGCAGAGAGTGTGTATACCGTCTGCACGAGAAAGAGAATAATGGAACAGAGAGACATGTGCAAGAGTGTTCTGACGATCTTCGAGAGGAGGAACATGCCGTCTTTGAGTAGAATGAAGATCAAGAGGACTATCAGATATGCACCGTAGAGGAGACCCGTCGAGGCGAGGATATTCAGGACACGGGTAGAGAATGTGAGAAACATCCCTGTCGTTTCAAAGAAGAGATTAAAGGAGAAGAGTCCCGCACCGAACAGCAGGATAAGGGAAAAGTAGAGATAGAGTTTCTCGCTATATGCATATAATCGTCTTGTCCGTAACATCGAGATTAGTATATCATATTTCAGCACGGCAGTGACATCAGAAGAGAGAAGTATTCTCTTCCCCTCCTGATTCATGTGTCTGTGAGTTATCACGACGTGTCAGCTCAATGATGCGGGTAAGGAAGGAATCATCTTGAAACACTCTATCGAAAAACTGAAAAAGTTCGGAATCTGCCCCCCTGATATGCTCATCCCCACCGATGGTATTGATCTTGAAAAGTGGGCTATTGTCGCTTGTGACCAGTATACCTCCCAGCCGGAATATTGGGAAAAGGCTGCAGAAATCGCAGGCTCCGATCCCTCAACGCTGAATCTTATCTACCCGGAAGTTTTCCTTGAGGAAGACAATCCTGAAATACGTATTGCCTCCATCAACGAATCCATGCGCGAATATCTGGAGAAGGGAGTCTTCAAGACCTATCCTCAGACTTTCTTTCTTATTCACAGAATGACAGAAAGCGGCCTTGAGCGATGGGGGCTTGTCGCCGCACTCGACCTCGATCATTACAGCTATGCCAAGGATTCAAAAACCTGGGTGCGTGCGACTGAAGGAACGATTGAGTCGAGAATTCCTCCAAGAAAACTGATCCGTAAGGATGCTCCTCTTGAGCTCCCTCATATTCTTGTACTTCTCAGTGATGAAAAGCGGAGTATCATCGAACCGCTTGTGAAGAACAGAGGGAACCTGGAACAGGTGTATGACACAGACCTGATGCTCGGCGGTGGACATATCACGGGCTATGCTGTACAGAGCGAGGAAGACCTGAACAGCATTGCAGATGCCCTTGAAGCGCTTTTCTCTACAGCCGATCCTGCGAATCCGCTTATCTACGCGATGGGAGACGGAAATCATTCTCTCGCAACGGCTAAATCCTGCTGGGAAGACCTCAAGAAGGAGCTCTCCCCTGAAGAGCTTGAAAACCATCCCGCACGTTATGCTCTCGTAGAACTTGAGAACATCTTTGATGAGGGGCTGACCTTCGAACCGATCCATCGTGTCCTCTTCAATGTCGATAAAGAAAAATTCCAGCAGATACTCTCACGTCATTGTGCTTCATTCACAGAAGAAATGGTGGCATCAGTCGCCTCTCTCGAAAAAACCATGGAAGAAGAAACTGCGAAACAGGTTTTCGGCTATCAGGATGCTTCAGGAATCACCCTGTACACACTCAGTTCTCCCCAGGCTTCGATCGCCGCGGGTACGCTGCAGCTTCTTATTGATGAAATCATCGCTGACGGAACAGTGAGTGTCGACTACATTCACGGTGCTGATGTGACCTCAAAACTCGGAGCAAAGGAGGGAAATATCGGACTCTTCCTTCCTGCTATCCGCAAAGACACATTCTTTGATTCCATCATCTCTGACGGAGCTCTCCCGAGAAAGACGTTCAGCATGGGTGAAGCTGATGAGAAGCGATATTATATGGAAGCGAGAAAGATTTCCCGTACATAAAGATTCCTCAAGAGACTGAAAACACCTGCCGTTCAATCTGTTCTGCAGGTGTTTTTATTAACTTACAAGAGATGTGACATCAAGTAAGCCCTGCCTGATCAGGTGTGGTTCTTCCCCGCTCAGGTCGACGATTGTACTCGCGGTGGTTCCCTGTTCCTTCTCTCCCTCGATACAGAGAGGAACCCTCTGCCCGAACACCTCGAGAATCTGGGAGAAATCATGAAGACTCTGCTCCCCGGAGATGTTGACGCTGCTGGAATAGAGAGGAGAGCCAAGCCGCTCGATGAGCTCCAGAAGGAAGGGGTCTGAAGGTACACGGAGAGCAACACTCCCGTTTCCCGCAGCCCGTTTCACAATGAGGGTCAGCGGTCCGGGCCAGAGCTTCTTCCACTCAGGGGGAATCGGTGTACCACTCAGAGTGTTTGCCATCTGCAGGGTGACAAGTTCAATGAAGGGCTTGTCCCTGTCCCGTCCTTTCAGCTCCCTCAGAGCCATCTCACTTTCCGGGGCTTTTCCCACTAATCCGTAAATTGTATCGCAGGGCATGATAGCAACCTTGCCCGTGCCGAGTATCTCAAGGAGGGCATCGAGTGCCTCCTCGCGTTTCTTGATAGATAGTATGGAACTCATGTTACACCTCTTTCTTTCTTCGCACCCGCAGTACATTCCGTAGAATAAGCAATACCATACCGACAAAGACGGCAGTAAGAGCTGAGACGGCAGGCCGGCCCAGAAACCGGGCTACACGAGTCAGGAAAGAAGGATCTGAGTACATTTTCTCCTGCTCTCTGACAGGGATATCAGGAGTAAGCTCCTTCTCGAAGATATAGATCTTCTCATTCTCACGGGAGTATCCTATGGCATTCATAACGGATGTCATCTGTGATTCATGGGAGACTCCTATACTCTTCTGGTACAATGCCTCGTTATCTCTTTTCAGTGCATCCCTGCCTTTCAGTTCCTCAGAAAGCACTTGTTCCTGTTCAGCGGTGACAAGCATTCCATATTCGGAAAAACCGATCTGCAGCAGGGTGTAGACCGCCAGAATCAATGAGATATAGAGCAATACTGACGAGATAGAACTCTGTTTCATTCCTGTTCATCCTATCATGAAAGAAACGTTTACAGAAGCATAGGCGTATCTCATATATACAGCATATTCCTGTAATTTCCTTGTAATAAAGATTTGAAGACGCTATACTGATCTATAAAAGAGGCCACTCGATACCCTTTACGGAACGGGTTCGGCTTTTTTTATATCAATTGAGGAATCTTTAACGGTATATGAAAGTGGAAAATAAGAAACGTAACGGAAGAATTGTTTTTACTACATTCTTTGTAACGAGCCTCATTCTTGCCGCCGGAACCTTCCTGTTTGTGTCATTCGTCATGCCTCTCTATCAGATAAGTGCTCAGGCTGTACGCAGCGTACTTGTCAGGCTTCTCCCCATCCTTACAGGATTACTCCTTGCTGTCATTTCAATGATCATAGCTCCTCCCCATATCGAGAAAAAACGTGACAGGGAGGATGAATTACCCATAGAAGAAATCACCTCGCCCCTGTATGTACTTCCCGACGAGGAGTCACGAAGCGACCTCGGCCCCTACCTTGATCCGGCCGGTCCATCAGTAGCCCAGCAGAAGGTAGTTGACGAACACCTTGCTCATGTGGAACATACCATCCCCTCCTCACTTGATTCTGTAGGTGCCCCTCCTGTCATTCTTGATGCGCAGCAGGTACTTGAAATGCCTATCATTTCAGGAGAAGAGCCGGCGGCAGTGCCTGAAACGATAACAGAAAAAACCATGGAAGCAGTCACTGAGGCTCCTGCTGAAACCTATACACCTGCTGAAGCAACTCACCTTGACCGGAACATCCTCTTCGCATCCTACCCTTTCCCTATAGAGCCGGGAACACCGATAGCAGAGCTTCTTGAACCGATCGGAGCAAGCGAAGGTGTCAATGAAAGTGAATACCCAGAACTCTTTGCACAGACGGAGGATACATTCTCAGACCGTCTCTCAGCTGAAATTGATTCGTCTGAGAGCATGCAGTATTCAATGAGCGTTGCACGTATAGCGACAGATGGGAACAAGGATGTCTGTGACGCCCTGAGTGCAATCTCCTCCATCACCTCAATCATGTACAGGGACGGAAATTCCTTCTCCCTCATTCTTCCCTTTCATTCCTTCAATCAGGCAGGAAGGACACTGGCAGGCCTGTTCTCACGGGTGAAGAAGCTGTATCCCGATGCAATTCTCACCTGCGGGTATTCAACTCTCGGGGAAAGGAATGCAGTTGCAGAGGTACTTCTTGAGGAGATGAATACCGCCTGTGATGTTGCCCGTGAGCATGGCGGATTCGCTATCATCGGGTATGATCCCGAGATCGAGGAAGCGTAAGCCCCACTCTCCCTTTTCGATCAGTCTTTCAATCCGATCTCTATAACCTGACGGTCCCGTGCAAGGAACGCCGCGGGAAACACTTCCCGTGCCTCTTTCTTCAGCTGCTTCAGTTCACGATTCGTATATCGCGGAGAAAAATGGAAGAGACCGAGAGATGCAACCTCTGCATCCCGTGCTATCGTGGCTGCCTGCCGTGCACTCATATGTTTCTTCTCACGTGCACTGTCAAGAAGGGAATCATCAAACATACCTTCACAGAGCAGAAGATCCGACTTCTTCACATGCTCTGCGATAGTGGGAAGGTAGAGCGTATCTGTCACATAGGAGAACTTGCGTCCACTCCGTGGAGGACCCATCACCATAGCTCCCGTGACGGTATGCCCATCCGGAGTCTGTACATCCATTCCCCTCTGGAGAAGCGACCATGCAGGACCTTTCGGGATCCCGAGTGCTTCAGCCTTCTCGGGATAAAAGATTCCGGGCCTATCTTTTTCTGTGAGCGTATACCCGACACAGGGTTTTGTATGATCAAGTTCAAACGCCTCAATGGTATACTCTTCCGTATCAACGATCACTCCGGGTTCCACCGTCTTCACGATGATTTCGTAGTTGATATACATGTCGAGCATCTTTCGTGTCGTATGAATATAATCATGAAGTTTCTTCGGACCATAGATGGTGAGCGGTTCGCTCCGGTCAACCTGGGATGAGAGCATGAGCATGCCGGGAAGCCCGGTGACATGGTCTGCATGCATGTGAGAGATGAATATACTCGAGATCTTCTTCCATTTCAGGTTGAGCATCTTTAATGAGATCTGTGTTCCTTCCCCGCAGTCAAAAAGAAACAACTCACCCTCACGCCGTACGAGGGCTGAGGTGAGAAACCTTCCGGGAAGGGGCATCATTCCGCTTGTACCAAGAACAAATACTTCAAGATTCATAACGGAAGACAGACTACCCTGTATTCAGTCTTGTTGCAACACATCAAGAGAGCGAATGTGGATGATATGGCGGAGTGTGAAGACAACTGAAACAATACTCATACAAAGCAATGCCGAGGTAAGGAGGAGAATCCTCCCGTACGGGATATCTACATCGAAGGAGAGCAGGTAATATCTGAGGGCAGGAAAATCATAGGACTGTAGGAATGAGAGGATCGAAGAGAGCTGAGAGGAGAGAAGCACTCCCAGGGCTGTTCCGCTTACAAGCGCGAGAACCGTCACACTCGTGATCGCAAGAATATATCCTGTGATGATGGAGAGGGATCGGGCTCCGAGGATTTTCTGCATGGCGATCTCTTCCTTCGCATCCTCAATAAGTTCATGCGTGACTGCCGTGATGTAAAATACAGCTGCAACCAGAATCGTAAGGAAGACAGCAAAGATAATCTGTCTGCTTGTGGCGAAGTTTTCATACATCTCTGTGTTGAATTCATGATAGGTCGCCCACTGAAAATGTTCCCCCGAAGCCTCCGATATCGAGCTGATCAGTCCATTTGCCTTCTGATCACTGTACGAATCCATGATAATTTCGGTCTGAACATCATCAGAGGGAAGGAGTCTGTCTCCCGACTCACCGTCGATGAACACCAGGGACTCATCCAGTGCATAGAATCCGGTATCGAAAATACCCTGAATGACACCGAGAGCAGGCCGGACCCGCTTCTGCCCAGCAGATGGAAGGACCACGAGACCGAGACGGTCGCCGATGTTCACCTTCAGGTGATCCGCAATGGTTCTGCTCAGATAGAGTCCGGGAAGGGCTCCTGTCCTGGAGAGCTCTTGTTCTGCGTCCAGGTTGAGTTCCTTCTCTCTCATCTCATTGAAATAGGTTTGCTGTACCCCTTTCAGATATACTTCCTTCGTCTCATCGGAGGAATAGAGGATACCATAGCCGTGAATTGTCTGGTCTGCTCCTTCAACCTCCTCTCTGTCTGTCAGGGAAGGCAGGGAATCGATACTCCGGTAGATCTGCAGATGTCCGTCCTGGAGAAGTACATACTTCTTTGTTATCCCCTCTATCATTCCTTCGGTGAAACTCAGGGAGAGGACGAGAGGAATCATCAGAAGTGTAATCAGTACGAAGAGACGTATGACGGTTCTGTTCTTCTTTCCCTTGGCCTTCCGGTAGAGAATCGACCTGGCGAGGGTTGCAGGGTACCTCAGGTTACTCATAACTCTTTCTCAATACCCCTGTTCTGCAGCTGATACACCTCGGTGCATCGATGTGCGAGTGTCGGATCATGAGTGACAAGAAGGAGAGTTCTGTTCTCTTCACGCACCAGATCGAACAGAAGGGTCTCGACTTCCGCACTGCTCTGCTCATCGAGAGAACCGGTAGGTTCGTCAGCTATGATGATATCAGGATCATTGATCAGTGCACGGCAGAGCGCGACCCGCTGGCGTTCTCCCCCGCTGAGCTTGCCCGGGTGGTGGCTCATCCGTTCACTGAGCCCCACTCTCTCCAGAAGTGCCTGAGCTCTCTTTTTCATCACACGGGAGGCATCTCCCCTGATAAGTGAAGGCATCATGACATTCTCAAGGGCTGTAAAATCCTCCAGAAGAATATGAGTCTGGAAAATGAATCCGATGTTTGCATTGCGATACCGGGAGAGTTCCCTGTCGCTCATGCCTGCAAGAGAGGTTGTGTGATAGATGACGTTTCCACTGTCGGGAGTGTCGAGACCGCCGGCTATATTCAGAAGAGTGGTTTTTCCGCTTCCGCTCTTTCCTATAATCGCAAGAGAAGACCCTCGATATATGGAGAGAGAGAGGTCTTCCAGTACGGTCAGCGATTTCTCGCCGGTCTTGAACCGTTTCGTGATCGACTGCAGAGATAAGAGTGTGTCATTCATGGTGAAGCATCTCCATTGGTTCCTTTTTCAATCCTTTCTCATGACCTGTGAGGTAAACAGATACGTGAGAATAAGGATCAGACAGGAGGTTACGATGAGTTCCGGGATCTTGAGTTCTATGTGTAAGGGATATGAAAGAAGGGGGTGCGAGGTATGAAACAGACGGATATACAGGGAATCAGCGGCGCGGAAAATAGTATCGAGATGTGTTGAGGTGAATATACCGAGGATGAGCCCGGCAGTGACTCCTGAGAAGCTGACGATCATTGCCGTTTTCTTCAGTACACCGGAGACTTCCCGTTTCGTCATCCCTATGGACCGCAGGATTGCGATCTCTCTTCTTTTCGACTGGTAAAGCCTCAGCGTTGAATTTCGCTGATGGAAGGCGATGATCACGAACATGAGAAAGAGGAAGAGATACATGATGACCTTCTCCAAAATCAGTGCAGAGTAGAACGGCCCGTGCAGTTCCTGCCAGGTTTTCACCTCAGCATCGCAAAGAGCGAGGTAATCTGCAGCCCGATTTCTTTCCCGTCATTGATTCTCTTATTATCGAGGAAAATACCGTAGGTATCTTCATGCTCTTCTCCTTCCTGATAGAGGAAGGAAAGCGGAACGTATATCCTGCCTTCGTTCACTTCTTTCAGGGGAGAGGAGAACACACCGCTCACAGCCAGTTCTTTCTCCACAACGGTCAGTGCCAGTTTCTTACCTTTCGTGAGAAGAGTGAAGGTCAGGGAATCTGCTCCCCGTATCGAAAGAGAGTTCTGCAGAGGGAAGCCTACAACAGCGCCCTCGGTGAGGCTCCTGTCTGCGTACTCATCAAAAAACACACGCTGCGTGAACGGATTACTCTCAGTAAAGAATAGGTTCTCCACTCCGCGTACGAGAACCGAGGTACTCCCTGTCGCTGAAGCAACAACTCCCCGTGTCTGCCTGAAGGGATACACCTGAGAGATTCCGTCAATCTCTTCAAGGGAGCTGATCACCTCCTCGCTCGGGATTCCTGTGATCCCGGTCACTTCGAGATTGAAGGTATCGATTGTACGCAGCTGCTCTATGACCACACTCTGCAGAGAATTCATAACAGACATAATCACTATCAGGGCAGCCAGTCCCACGGCAAGTGAGCTTAAGATGAGGATACTCATCATACGGTGCCTATTTTTGCGGCTGAACGTATATCTCCAGGTAAGAGAACTCGGATACAT
This sequence comes from Sphaerochaetaceae bacterium, assembly GCA_963676605.2. Taxonomy (GTDB): domain Bacteria; phylum Spirochaetota; class Spirochaetia; order Sphaerochaetales; family Sphaerochaetaceae; genus SABI01. The sequence goes on from CAXXSP010000018.1 coordinate 142,888, forward strand.
TATTGTTCCTTACGGTACTCAATACTGAGTATTCTCTCCCCGTCAGCGGCATAGGTCACATCCGCATACGGGTGTCCGTCCTCGAAGATGGTGACTACAGACGTGTCATCTGAACTGTATCGCGTAGATTTCTGTGGTACGTCATCAATCCATTGAGTTTCTGTCTTTATTGTACCGGAGGTGTACCAACGCTCTATGCGTACTCTTTTCCCGTTCTGTGTGATCTCATTCGAGTGAGTGAGAATACCTGCACCATCGTATGTATAGGAGATCTCACCGGTGCGACCATCACCGTACACAGTCTTCACGCTTGAAAGTTTTCCGTCGGAAGTATAGATGCTCACGCGGGAATCTTCACCTATCTGTTCAGAAAGGATAAGGTTTCCATTCTCATCATATTCCGCCTGATACGAATGGAACGGAATCCCATCAGTGAGGAAGGCTTCCGCCATCAGGCCGTTTTCGAGAACTTCGGTAATCACGGTTTTATCCTGATTCTGCCTGGTCACCGTCACAAGGTTATGATCCATCGTGTAGAAGGCAAGCCTGCTCTCTCCGCTCCTGTCGATCTCCCTCGTTCCGGCAAGCGTCCCGTCAGCATGGCGATAATAGGTGGTGAGAAGAATCATCTGTCCGCCCGAGACCTCTTTTCTCTCGGTCAGCTGATCTTCGCTGTAGGAGAAGGTTATCGCGGTGTCGACACCATTGCCACCCTGTTCTATCTTCTGCAGAAGATCATCACGATATTTCCTGGTCTCCCAGGTTCCGTCGGAATAGGAAATGGAGACTTCTTTCCTGCCGTCTGTTACCTTCTGGCTTCTTGCTGCAGTTACTTCTCCGTTCCTGTAGAAGATATCTCCGTCTGAGGCAACCTCAAGGGCATACTGAGCCTTCCGGGCCTCTTCAGCTGAAACCTTCTCGAGCGGCATCATGAGTTCGTTGGAAAGGTACCATACACTCTCAGCAGCCAGTTGAGGCAGCATCAGACAGGAGAGCAGGATTGGGACCGTCCATCGTAGCTTCATGCGTTTATACCCACAAGTGTGTCAAGGAAGTCTTCGGTATCGAAGTCCAGCAGGTCGTCATATGATTCTCCGACACCTACGAAAGTGATGGGGATTCCGAGTTTATCACAAATCTGGATAAGAGAACCTCCTTTCGCGGCCGAGTCATATTTAGTCAGCACGACGCCGTCGATTCCGATCGCATCATGGAACATCTGTGCCTGAGAAATACCGTTCTGTCCTGTCGTCGCATCTATCACCAGAAGTTTCCTGTAATCTTTCCCGGCCACGCCCCGTGTCCGGATGACTTTGTCGATCTTCTGCAGCTCCCGCAGCAGGTTCTCTTTATTGTGCATCCTTCCGGCTGTATCTGCAAGAACCAATTGATCTCCTTTCGCCTTTGCACTCTCTATCGCATCGAACAGGACACTCGCAGGATCACTGCTGGGTTTCTGTTTTACAATACGGGTTCCCAATCGCTGGGCATGCAGTTCAAGCTGATCAATCGCTGCCGCACGGAAGGTATCACCGGCGGCAAGAACGACCTGGTTACCCTCTTTCATAAACCGGTGCGCCATTTTCGCTATACTGGTAGTCTTACCGACGCCGTTCACTCCGAGAATGAGATAGACGGTAGGAGAGCCTTGGGAGGGATCGAGATGAAGATGCTTGACTTTCTCCCTGAGGATATCCTTCATCATGTGCTGAAGAGTATCGGGATCCTTGACTTTCTCTGTTTTCACCTTCGCTCTCAGGGCATCCGAGAGTTCCATTGCATTGGCGGCTCCGAGATCTCCTTCGATCAGGAGATCCTCAAGGTCCTCAAAGAAGGATTCATCAATTCTCTGTATCGTGAAAAGTGCTTTTAAACGTGCACCGAAACTTTTTTTCATCTGAAATCTGTCCTTTTGTATCAGTATGTGGCTGTTGTCACACTATACTTGCTTTTTACGTAATAATCAAACAGGGATCTCACGGTATCACCAGTAGAGATAAGAGCCAGAGAGTCTATCATATGTGTAAGAGGAGGATATTCGTCCTCACTCACGATGGAGAAGACTCTCGCCGTGGCGAAAAGGAGCATCGTGCGGGCAAGGGAGGTATAGAAGGAGCGCTGTTCCCGTCTGACTGTGACAGCCGGATTGAATTCCACCCTGTGCAAGGTGATCTCCCGCTGCTCGGCTGGTTCAGTGATAGTGATTCGTTCACTGATATAGCCCTCTTTTTGGGCACTCAGAGTGAAGGGCAGACTCTGAGAAGGAAGGACGAACGGAAGAGCTCTGTTCTGGTTTCCCGAGTAGGATACCGTACCGGAACCTTTCAGGAGCATAGGAGGAGCCGTTCGTTCCTCAAGGTTTCCGTCGATGCTGATCCATTCGTAGGGTTTGAAGGTCAAGAGTTCTTCGCGGGAATTCTGAGTCCTGTGGAAAGACGTATCAGATGTTCTCCTGGGGGAATCAGGTAGAGCTGTGCATGCTCCACCCGCTCCCCATCGATGTCGACATCAATGCTGTGATCGAACGAGTCTACAGAAAACAGAGAGACTTCTTCGGCGTATATCGTTTTATAGAGGTGGGGAAGCACCCAGCGGGTGAAGCCTTCCTGAGAAACATCGCTGATAAGCTGATCTGCTGTCTGTTCAGGGGAGGCGTCTCCCCGGTACATGACCCAGAGTCTTCCTATCAGGAAATTCCCGTTCTTCTTCAGATTGATGAACACGAGAGCATCGAGCTTCTCCTTCAGCATGAGATGGCGTTTCAACAGATCAGAGGAAGAGCGGTCAAGATTCGCTGAAAGATCGACCCAGGTGATTCTTTCAGCTGATCTATCCTTCTGTTCACTCTCTTCCGGTTTCACAGATTCCGCTTTACCGGGATTGATCAGTGCAGCATGAGCTGATTCAGCGCTCTCGAGAGAGGCCTGGTAGGCATCGCTTAGAGCCATAGCCTCTATGAGCTTTCTGCTGTTGGGAGGCTGAGTGAGATAATTTGATTCAAGAGTCAGAGCTTCCTCTGAACTCAGGGAATACCCTATCCTGGCCCCGCTCAACGGAGACAGAGAAACCAGGAGGAGCAGTCCAAGGATCAGAGGGGAGAAGCTTTTCACTACTCCTCTCCGTTCGCCCACTTGAGATAGGATTCGATAAATACGGTGATATCACCATCCATGACACTTTGAATATTACCGGCCTGTTCGTTTGTCCGGTGATCCTTCACCATCGTGTAGGGCTGGAACACATACGAGCGGATCTGGTTTCCCCAGGAGATATCTTTCTTCTCCACCGCATACTGTGCATGTTCCTTCTCCTGTTCCATTCTATAATGTTCATACAGTCTACTGGTCAGGATCTTCATCGCCATAGCCTTATTCATGTGCTGGGAACGCTCATTCTGACAGGCAACGACTATACCAGTCTTCAGGTGCGTGATACGAACAGCAGAGTCTGTCTTGTTGACGTGCTGTCCACCTGCACCTCCTGCGCGGTAGGTATCGATACGGAGTTCCGAAGGGTCGATGTTCACTTCGACTTCGTCATCGATAACAGGAGAGGCGTATACGGAAGTGAATGAGGTATGACGCCGGTTCTGCGAGTCAAAGGGAGAAATACGTACAAGACGGTGCACTCCGGCCTCTCCTTTCAGATACCCGTAGGCGTAATCGCCCTTCACCTGCATCGTCACTGATTTCACGCCGCCCTCTGCTTCCAGAAGATCGACCACATCAACCTTATAATTGTTCCGTTCACACCATCTCATGTACATCCGCATCAGCATCTGGGCCCAGTCACAGGCTTCAGTGCCGCCTGCACCGGAGTGAACCGTAAGGAAACAGTCTCCTTTATCGAATTTTCCGTTAAGAAGTGTTTTCAGACGAAGGGGATGGTATTTCTTTTCGATCGAGAGAATGATTTCATCGATCTCAGCAAGATCATCACCATCCTCGAGTCCTTCTTCCTCATACAGTTCGATGAGATCAGAAGTCTCATCGATTTCATCAATGAGTTCTTTCCAGGGGGTATAGGTATCGCGAAGAGAATTCAGTTCCTTGAAGAGTGCTTCCGCCCTCTCCTTGTCGTTCCAGAATTCAGGCTCGGCTGATTCGGATTCGAGTTTCTGTATTGATTGTGCCAGCGTATCGGGGTCAAAGACGCCTCCATACGTCATAGGCTTCTTCTTTTATAGTTTCAAAAATATTCTGATGTTCGAGATTCATGTCGACTCCTTCTGTTTTCTTCGCGGTCTTCGGTCAATTCGCCAGCCGACCGTCCAGTGTATGCTCTCACCCGGTTCCATCGTATACTGCCAGTTGAGCAGGAAGAGCGTATGCTGATACAGCTGTTCCCTCCCCACGATGGTATCCATATGATGAGAATAGTCAAGATGCAGGAGAGAAAATCGTGTATCACAGGCGACAGAAAGGATCGTCCTGTTCACGTTATCCCCTATCCTGAAATTACTGATGCTCTTTGTGAACGGTGAATCACTGATCACCCTGTTCTTATTCGTTTCTATGCTGTACAGCTGAGATTTCTCTTCACGGGTTCCCAGAGAGAGATTCATTTCAGTGGCATAGACACCCTTGAGGTGTGAGTGTGAATTATTCCTCAAGGTATATTCCACAACGAGGGAGTTGTTCTTCAGAGAAAATTCTTTCGTGACTGATAATCGCTTGATCTGCGCATTGCAGATGATATGCTGGGAACGCTTTTCATCTATGAGCGTCTCCCACGGAGTATGCGCCGTATCTGTGACCGCCGGATGGCTTTTTGAATAACGGGAGAAGTCAAATCCGTCATACGGCAGGAGCACATCATGGAACGCACTCTGATAACTTCCGTCAGTGACGGCATGAAGCGATGAACGTTCAGCCTCACTCTGGTACCCGCTGAAGGTATTCACATAATTCCAGCCGGTAGGAAGGTAGTTCATCTCCTGAACCCGTGCCCCCTCGGAATGAAGGGCAACAAGCAGGTTCCGGCTCATCGAAAGTATTTCCTTCTTTCCGTCAAAGTCGAGATCTGATTCCCTGGGATAGGAAACTCCCTCATGAGAGGAGAGAAGATTTTCAGCCTCATTCAGATACCGGTAGGCATACTGCCGGTATTCTCTCCTGTAACAGCCTGCGAAGCCGTCACGCACGAACGGCGCGCCGTTCTGCGCTTTTCTGACGAGTGACTCGACTCTTTTCTTAATATCCTTGTTCTTCCTGTGAATACGGGCAAGCTCACTGACGTGATTCATCCGTCCGTAGAGGTGATTCAGTTCTTCGTACTTGGAGAACATGTCATTCACATTCATCTCCGAGTTCAGCATGGAATCATAGCCGTACCATCCCATCGGAAGATATCCTTTCGAGGTGGTGAGAGACCCGTTCGGGATGGAACTCAACAGCTTATCAGTTCCCTCCGGCTGTATGATTCTTAGATACAGCGTAGTAAAAACAGTGGAGAAGTCCTCTGAATCTGTCCTGGATGCGCCTTTCAGAAGAGCATCCAGATCCACCATGACAGCAGAGGTGGAAGAACGGAGCTCTGATTCGTATAACGTCAGGAGGTCTTCGAACTGGGCGGGAGTGAGTTTCCCCTCTCCTAACTGATGGAGGTACTCCTCAACCCGGTGTTCCATGGGAACGACTTCGATACTTTTGCCGATATCCTGCATGAGATAGGGTTCGTTGAAGTAAAGTGAGTCGTGAATCTGTGAATAGTTTGAAATGATGATTCGGTCCACCATCGAAAGATTCATGACAGAAACAAGATGAGGTGACCATGCCTGATTATAGAGCCACATGGTCTTGGGTCGTTTCTGGAACCGTTTACGGATATAGGTGGTAGTCTGCTCTATCTGCTGAGACCGGTCCTTCGGGGGAAGGAGCGAGAGAATCGCATGGTCAGAAGGACCGGTGAGCAGTTCCACCTGATCCTTCTTCACAAGATCAGCGATGAGCATATTCATCTCGGGATGATTCATCTCAAACCATTCGAGAACGGTGAGAGAGAGATACAGATGTACCTTCATCCCGGGATTCTGATAAATGGCGGTAAGCACAGGCTTATACACGCTGGAGAGAAGAGACTGAAGAATCTTCTGCGGGGTTCCGGGCGGAACCTGACTATACGCACCAAATATCATACAGACCTGTTAACAGCTTAATGTGCTTCAATGATACACTTTGTAGGACAGGCTGCAGCTGCCTCTGTGATCTGTGTATCAGGTTTTGAATAATCGCAGTGTGAGAGGAAGTCTTCTACGACACACCCTGATTCAGGGAATTTCTTCGCACAGATATTACATGCGATACAACCGACTTCACACATCTTTCTCACGACGGCACCCTTATCATGGTTGTTGCAGGCGACAACATGTGATCCTCTGTAGGGAATCATCTTGATGACGTTAGTCGGACAGACAAGTGTACACTTCTTACAGCCGATACAGGCTTCGGGATCTACGACGATATTTCCCACTTCATTGCGAGAAATCGCATCGACAGGACAGACTTCGATACAGGAACCGAGATGATGACAACCGTATTTACAGCTTGATTCACCCTTGAAAAGGATATGAGCCGCAGAGCAGCTGTCCATACCTTCGTAATTGAAATCCTGTTTTGTCACTGCCGCGTTACCCGTACAGTGCACGAAAGCAACCATCTTTTCCTGGGCTTCGCCACCTTCAAGACCGAGAATGTTCGCTACATCAGCAACCGTCTCAGCACCGCCCGGTGAACACAACCCATTCTCTGCAGTCCCCTTCGAGAGCGCATCAGCATACCCGGAACATCCGGGATAGCCGCAGGCGCCGCAGTTTGCACCCGGGAGTATCTCAAGGATCTCCTCGGCTACGACATCTTTCTTCACTGCCAGTTTCTTGGCAGCGACAGAGAGTCCGAGACCCAGAAGCAGTCCCAGGGCTCCAATAATTAAAAAAGCAAATACTATATTCATTCTTCTTATCCTAGCAGGTTTGTAAGCAGAGCTTTATCGAATGCCATGAAGGCAAGAGCCATGAGACCGCCGCTGATGAACGCGATGGGAACTCCTGCGAATGATCTTCTCACCGGCTGCATATCAAGTTTCTCTCTAATATTACTCATGAGAACGATGGCAAGGGTGAAACCGATTCCTGCAGCGATACCGGCAACAAAAGACTGCATGAAATTATATCCTTCCGTGATATTGATCAGTGCAATACCGAGAACCGCACAGTTCGTCGTGATAAGGGGAAGGAAGATACCGAGTGCCTGGTAGAGACTCGGAGAGTTCTTCTGAATCACCATTTCCACAAACTGAACGAGCGCTGCAATGACCAGAATGAAACTGAGTGTCTGCAGATAGGTCAGGTTGAGCGGTACAAGAAGGAAGTGATAGACGAGATAGGTAATAATTGAAGCGAGTCCCATGACGAAGGTGACTGCCATACCCATACCGATTGCTGATTCAGAATTTTTCGATACCCCGATAAACGGACAGAGTCCGAGGAACTGGGTAAGAATGAAGTTGCTGATAAAAATATATGTGATAAATAATCCTACGTAAGCCATCTGCTGTTACCCCCCTTTTCCTGTTTTCAAGCCAGGTGAAGAATCCTTTCAGGTATCCCATCAGTGCCAGAGCACCGGCGGCAAGGGTGAGAACCCGAACCGGATAGGTGTAGAGAATAGGAATTTCAATGACTCCGTCAAAACCGCCCATCGCAAACAGTGTGATCTGTCCTGCACCGAACACTTCGCGGATAAGAGAGATCAGAAGGATAGCCAGCGTGAAGCCGACTCCCATCCCGATTGCATCGAGGAAGGAGTCGAACATCGTGTTCTTGCTTGCGAACGCTTCTGCCCGTCCGAGAATGATACAGTTTACAACGATGAGAGGAAGGAAGATACCGAGTGAGCTGTAGACACTCGGAGCATAGGCATGCATGACCATCTGAACGATCGTGACGAAGGTTGCGATGATGACGATGTAGGCCGGGATTCTGACGCTGTTCGGGATGATGTTCTTCAGCATCGATACCAGCAGGTTGCTGAATACGAGGACGAAGATAACACCGGCACCCATACCCAGTGCATTGACGACCTGAGTGGTGACACCGAGGGTCGGACACAGACCGAGCATGAGAATGAATACGGGATTCTCTTTGAAGAGGCCGCGTGTAATGATTGTTTTCTTTGATACTGCCATCTAGTTCCCCCTTATCCCTTTCACATACTCTGAACCGTACTGCAGAGTCTTTGCAACTCCGCTGAACGTGATAGTCGAACCGCTGACGCTGTCAGCTTCTTCAGATGTAAGTTCACTCTTCTTCAAGGGAATGGAATCCTTGTTCACATACTTTTCCATATACGCGGGATCCTCGGCTTTCTTTCCGAGCCCCGGAGTCTCCGAGTTGTTCAGGAGACGTGCATCGAGGAGCTTTCCCTCCTCGGTGTAACTCGCCATGAGAGTCATGGCACCGCCATATCCGTTTCCTGTAAGAGAAAGAATGTAGCCTGCACTGCTTCCGCTCTCATCAGTCAGGGGATACAGCGCGGTGACCGAGGGATCATCGGCTGATTCTGCTTCACCTACGGTTAAACCTGAAGCGACCTGGGCGAGTGTATTTTTAATTACCTGTGCATCGTAGGCTGCAATGCGAGGAGCAGTGACAGCATTCACAAATGCGAGTGCCGTAGCCGCCACAGCAGCGATGAGAGCCAGCGTTATACCTGTCTTTACCATCGTTTTCATGCGCGTGCCTCCTTCTTTGCAGGTGCTTCCTTTACCACTTCGCCGAATTTCTTCGGTTTAATATAGCGGTCAATGGCCGGCACGAAGATATTCACGAGAATAATCGCAAGTGAAACCGACTCGGGAAGGGAACCGTAATAACGGATCAGGAAGGTGAAGAAACCGATCATCACACCGTAGATCAGCATGCCTGTTTTTGTAACAGGAGAGGTTACCATGTCGGTTGCCATGAAGATGGCACCGAGCATCAGACCGCCGCTGAACAAGGGAAGGAGTACTTCTCCTGAGAAGAGTCCGTTTCCGTTTCTCAGTCCTCCGAAGATCCATGCCAGGATAACGAATGAACCGATGAAACTGACGGGAATATGCCAGGTGATGATTTTCTTTATCATCAGATACATCCCTCCGAGAAGAAGGAGGAAGGCACTGACTTCACCGATCGCTCCGGTGATATTTCCGAAGAAGGCATCGATGGTATAGGCGCTGAAAGGCAGTGAGCCGCTCAGCTTTTCAGCGAACGCTGTAACCGGAGTACCGAGATTGGCGAGCAGTTCTGAGCCCTTTGCCTGAGAGAGCACCTGGTCCGTGATGGACATCTTCACACTGGTGAGATAGGTTGCACCGCCGACTGCGTCTGCACCTGCATTGAGCAGTGTCCTCGGGGTCGGATAGGTATTCATCAGTCCCGTGAAGGAGAAGAATACGAACACACGACCTGCGAGAGCAGGATTCATCCAGTTTGCTCCGAGTCCTCCGAAGGTCCACTTGACCACAAAGATGGCGAAGGCGGAGGCAAGAATGGGAACGGCAATAGAGGAACCTGAAGGTAGGTTCATGCCGATAAGGAGACCGGTAAGGAAGGCTGATCCGTCCTGTATGCTTGCATCCTTGCTTATTTTCAGCAGGAGATATTCAAATCCGACAGAACTCACGATACTGACGAGCAGTATGACGAGAGCTCTGAAACCGAATACATAGACACCCCAGAGAGCTGCAGGCAGCAGCGCAAGCGAGACGTTCCACATGATTTTAGCTGTGGTCATCTTCCCTTTCAGATGAGGTGAAGATGATACTGTTACGACCTGGTTCTGTTCCACTTATTTCCTCCCCAGTCTTTTTCCGAGTTTCATCGCATGAACGAGGGGGAGCTGAGCAGGACAAGTGTATGCACAGCATCCGCATTCCTTACAATCCATGAGGTCAGTCTTCATGGCTTCCTCATAGCGTCTGTTATCTATGTAGCGATAGAGTTTTGTCGGCTGAAGGCCCATGGGGCAGACAGCGACACACTTGCCGCAGCTGATACAGGGTGTCTGAGCCGCTTTCTTGAGAGGTTCGAGAGCGAGGAGACCGCTTGTTCCCTTGATCACAGGAGTTGCATGATCATAGAAAGCAAAGCCCATCATAGGACCGCCTGAAACCAGTTTCCCCGGAATGGAAGCGAAACCGCCGGCGAAATCGATCAGATCTCCGATCGACGCTCCGATGGGGGCTCTCACATTCTTCTTCTCTTTCATTGCCTCTCCGCTTACGGTCACGATCCTGTCGATAAGAGGTTTCCGCTTCGCGACAGCCTCATAGACGGCAAAGGAGGTACCGACATTCAGAACCACGGCACCTACATCGAGTGGAAGCTTCCCTGAAGGAATCTCCCTGTTGATTGTAGCCTTGAGGAGCTGTTTTTCATCACCCTGCGGGTATTTCACCTCAAGGGCCATCACAGTTACATCCAGGTTCTTGTCACGTACCGTTTTCTTCAGCTTTTCAATTGCATCAGGCTTGTTGTTCTCTACACCGATAATCACTTTCGAAGCGCCGGTGATCTTCTGGGCAATGAGGATACCTTCCAGAACTTCCTCTGTCTGCTCAAGCATGAGCCGGTGGTCACTGGTCAGGTAGGGTTCACATTCCACCCCGTTGATGACCAGATGTTCGACATTCTTTCCTTTCGGAACTGAGAGCTTCACATTCGTGGGGAAGGTAGCGCCTCCGGTGCCGACGACTCCCATATCCTTTACGATAGCGAGCATCTCTGCACTTGAGAGCGAAGAATAATCCTGCCTTTCGAAGAGAACAGGTTCTGCCTCTTTATCGACCGTAATCACCATGGCGTCACAGACAACAGAATTTGCCAAGGTAATGCTGCGTATTTCTTTGACCGTACCGCTTGCCGGTGCGTGAATGTCTGCAGAAATGAATGACGCCGCCTCACCTATCTTCTCTCCCATTACGACAGTATCCCCTTTTGCTTTGAGGGGTTTCGCAGGGGCGCCAAGATGCTGGCTGAGGGGTACGACGAGTTCATCGGGGCATGGCAAAACTTCAACAGGTACGCCGCACGACAGCTCTTTATGGTCGTGAGGGTGTATCCCGCCCTTCCTGAAAGTCGGCAATTTAGACATGTTATATAACTCCTTTCACATTTACACGGTAATACCTAACATACTTGCATGAGAATTTCTAGGTTTTTTACACAATGTCTTTTTATTGTACCTGAAAAATAGTATAACAGTAAATATGAATCGCATCTTCCGATACGTTTTTTGGAAAATAAAAGGTATAAAGGTATATGCGCTGGTAGGCAAGAGCGGAACGGGTAAAAGCTTCCGCTCGAAACTTGTTGCGCAGAAATATAATATCGAACTCATTATCGATGACGGTCTCCTTATCAGAGGAGATCGTATTGTCGCGGGGAAAAGTGCGAAACGGGAAGACAACTTTCTCAAGGCTGTAAAGACCGCCCTGTTTGATGATGACGATCACATGAGTGAGACCCTCGCAGCACTGCAGAAAGAGTCATATCACCGTATCATGATCATCGGTACAAGTGACAAGATGGTCTACAAGATTGCTTCCCGTCTCAAGCTTCCGGAACCTGAAAAGATCTTCCGTATCGAGGATATCGCGAGTCAGGAGGATATCGAGACCGCGATGCGGATCCGGTTCAGCGAAGGTAAGCACGTCATTCCCGTCCCCACCATCGAGATCACCCGCTCCTATCCCCAGATCGTCTATGATTCAATGCGAGTCTTCTTTAAGAACAAGAATCAGCTTCCCTGGAGGAAGGAACAGGCTTTCGAGAAGACGATCGTTCGACCCGAATTCTCAAAATACGGAAAGATCACGATGAGCGAAGCTGCGCTCACTCAGATGGTGATACACTGTCTTGATGAATTCGATCACCTGATGAAGGTGAAGAAGGTGACGATGAAGATAGAGCCGAGCGGGTACAATCTCAGCGTAAAGCTTCGTGTACCCATCAAGCACCAGATCTCTTCAACCCTTGCCGAACTTCAGGAGTATATCGCGGATTCTCTCGAGAAATACGGCGGCATCTTTATCAGCGGCGTCAATCTTGAGATTGAGGAGTGGGGTTAGAAGGCTTCTTCCTTCTTCTCCTCTGGGAAGGACCCTTCCCTTTCTTCGTCTTGGACTTCTGTACCGTTCGTCCGGGATAATAGGCAGGCACTCTCGATCTGTACCAGGAATCTGGGACAGAAATTCCAGATTCCTGCAGAATCTCCGCAGCCGCATACTCAACATCATAGTTAGCCGGTGTGATAGGCTGGATAATCTGTTTCAGGTGACGGAATACACTCTGGAAATACTCCCTGTCACTCTCCCCCTCCTCTCTCGACGGCAGTGCTATATCACCTGCAAGGCAGGAGAGCATCTCCCCGCGGGTTACCGATTCACGTGAAGAATCCTTCATTTTGACTTCGCTGACTCTCCGGTCAAGCACTTTGAGTCTGTTCAGCACTTCAGGGAACTCCTCCGAGATACTGATGGAGGGAAGGAGGTAGACGAGAATCCGGTGTTTCTGAAGACTCTTCATGATCTCCTGTGCGTGACCGCCCGAGAGGATCTTCATCACTTCTTCCGTGATACGGCTCGAGCTTATCCTGATCAGTTCATGTCCATCACGGCGGATTGCCCGTTTTACAGCATACGAGAGGGCGAAGCCTGTTGTCACACTGTACTTCACCGCACGGACCATACGTACAGGGTCCTCCTTAAAGGAGGTCGTCAGAGGAAGGACAGAAGTTATCTTCTTCTTCCTGAAATCTTTCATTGCATGGTTGAAATCAAGCAGTTTCCGTTCCAGCGGATCATAGTAGAGAGCATTTACCGTGAAATCTCTCCGTGCCGAGTCCTGTTCTATATTCCCGTAGATATCTGAGGGGGTCTCGGGATCCTCTATGCCAGAACGGAAGGTGGAAACTTCTATGATCTTATCCTTGAAGGTAAGGTGGACAAGCTTGAAACGCTTGCCGATGATACGGGCGTTATAGAAGATCTTCTGGATCTGACGGGGACGCGCGCTTGTCACGATATCGAAATCCTTCGGAATATTTCCCAGCATCAGATCCCGTACGGCTCCTCCTACAAGGTACGCACTGTGGTTCTTCGAATTCAGTTTCCTGATGATCCAGAGAGCATCGGAATCAATGGCATGCTGCTGTATCCTGTGTTCGCTCTCGTCATAAATATGTGCTATCGGTACATTCTTTCCCGAATCATCTACCTTGTATCTTGTCAACATCGACTCATTAACCTTGTGTGTGGTATGCTTATTGCAGTTTGTGTGTGAATTCTTTACACTATAGTTCTATGTACCCCAATTTATCAAAAAAAGCAACAGGAGCTGCATTCAGATGATTCAGAGCAGAGTACTGAAAGGATTCAGAGATTCCCTTCCACAGTCCGAAAAAATACGTAAAAACCTCATCTCACGGCTTGAAAAAACCTTCGAATCATTCGGATTCGTTCCAATCGACACCCCTGCCCTTGAGTATACAGAAATTCTGCTGGGCAAAGGCGGCGGCGAAACCGATAAGCAGATCTTCCAGTTCAAGGATAACGGGGGACGGGATGTTGCACTCCGCTATGACCTGACTGTTCCTTTTGCACGGTTTTACTCCATGCATCACGCTTCTCTGCCCTCCCCCTTCAAACGCTATCATATCGCGAAGGTGTGGAGAGGAGAGAAGCCGCAGAACGGCAGATACAGAGAGTTCTTCCAGTGTGATTTTGACAGTGTTGGTACGGATTCGGTAGCGAGTGACGTGGAAATCCTGATGATGATGGTGTCCTCCTTCAGGAACCTGGGGATTTCAGGCATTGAAATCCACGTTGCACATCGCGGTCTGTTCAATGCGTTCCTCGCCCACCTCGGCCTTGAATCTCTCTCGGTTGATATCCTGAGAACCGTCGACAGACTACGAAAGATCGGACGACAGGAAACCGGAAAACTCCTGCTGGATATCACACAGTCAGAAGAAAAGGCGGAGGCAGTGCTGGACTTCATCTCAACGGTTGAGAATGAAGATGCTGAACAGATCATCCAGCGGCTTGAAACACTCAGCGGAGGAGAGAGCGAGTTCTCTCAGAGGCTGAGAGATATCTATGCCCTGCTGGATGAAGTTGGAATGGCTGATTCGATCGTCATTGACCCCTCCATCACACGCGGACTCGATTACTATACCGGTATCGTCTACGAAACCTTCGTCAAGGAACTGCCCTCCATCGGCTCGGTCTGTTCAGGAGGACGGTATGATAACCTCACCGGATTGTACATGAAGCAGACGGTGACCGGAGTGGGATCCTCTATCGGCCTTGACCGCCTCATTGCCGCCCTTGAGGAGCTCTCACACCCGCTTGTTCAGGAGACATCTTCTACTGACCTGATCATCTTCCATGACGGGAAGTCCACGCTTGCCCGAAGAGCTGCGATAGCCCAGAAACTCAGAGCCGCAGGAGTTCGCGTTGATCTCTATCCGGAAGGGAAGAAGATGGGGATCCAATTCAAATACGCTGAGCAGCATGCGGTCCCGTACGGTCTCTTTGTAAGAGATGATGAGCTCCTTCTGCGCAACCTGAAGAGTAGAAACGAGATAACTGCACCGAAAGATGACACTGCTGCGATTGCAGATGCAGTTTCTCAAAGGATATAGATGAAAACCATGACCCATCTACCTGTGTATCAGCACAGGCAGGAAATTCTTGATGCACTCGATGGCCACAACGTCATCGTTGTGGAGAGCCCGACAGGAAGCGGTAAGACCACGCAGATACCCCTGATTCTTCACGAGGCGGGGTATGCCGACAGCGGAATCATCGGAGTGACCCAGCCGAGAAGAATCGCAACGCTCAGTGTCTGTGACTTCATGATCAGACAGCTTGAGGATTCCTCGGGCTACGTCGGTTACAAGATGCGTTTCGCCGATACAACGAACCAGCTGACAAAACTGAAGATCATGACCGATGGAATCCTTCTCATGGAATTGAAGGCAGATCCGCTCCTGCGCAAATACTCGGTCATCCTGGTTGATGAGGCTCACGAACGTTCGCTGAATATCGACTTCATCCTCGGTCTTTTGAAAAACATTCTCGCCCAGAGAAACGATTTCAAGGTGATCATCTCTTCTGCTACAATCAATACTGAAATCTTCAGCAGTTTCTTCAATGACGCTCCGATCGTTTCGATCGATTCGAGAGTATTTCCAGTTGAAACTCTCTACCGGCCGCTTACCAATGCGAGCAGCGAGGAGGAACTCATTGACTCCATCAGGGATCTCTGTGTCGATATCGTACAGAAAGATCTGGGGGACACCCTGATCTTCCTGCACGGAGAGGCTGTTATCAAGAAAACCCTGGAAGCCCTTTCCCTTTCTCCCGTGGAGAGTAAGATGGAGCTCTATCCTCTGTATGGAAGGCTCAGCAAGGAAGAACAGGAGAGGGTCTTCACCCCTACCTCACAAGGGAAGACGAAATTTGTCATTTCCACGAATATAGCTGAGACGAGTGTGACCATTGACGGTATCAGAGTTGTGATCGACTCGGGTATCGCGAAGATGAATTATTACAATCAGCGGGACTTCACCAGCTCTCTCATTACGCTCCCGGTCAGCCGTTCAAGCTGTGACCAGCGGAAGGGACGGGCAGGCCGGACTTCAGAGGGAACCTGTTACCGCCTCTATAGCGAAACCGATTATCAGATGCGCTCACAGTACACCGTGGAGGAAATTCTCCGTACAGACCTTTCGGAAGTCATCCTCAGGATGAGTGAACTCGGCATCTACGATTACGACCACTTCCCCTTCATCACACGTCCCAAGAAAGGAGCCATACACTCAGGTGAGAATACCCTGAAGTTCATCGGTGCCATAGACGAGAACCGCCATCTCACCCCGATCGGAGAGAAGATGGTCGCCTTCCCCCTGATCCCCCGTCACTCCAGAGTCATCATCGAAGCAATGCTCCACCACCCTTCAGTTATGGAAGAGGTCATCATAGCTATCTCCTTCCTCTCGACCCGCTCCCCATTCTTCCTCCCTCCCGGAGAAGAAGAAGCAGCGCGGGCAGCTCATAAGAGATTCCAGAATGAGTGGGGAGATTTTGTCAGCTATCTCACGATCTTCTACACGATACGAGGTCTGAAAAGTGTAAAACAGAAAGAGAAATTCTGCGCCTCCAGCTTTCTCGATATCACGATCATTCATGAGATATTCCATATCTATGAACAGATCTGCGAGATCGTAAGCTCTTTCGGCCTCCCGATCACCCACGGCGGCTCGAAGAAGGAGTACCTGATCAGCCTCTCCGCGGGACTTATTCAGTACGTCCTCATGAGGGGAAAACGTGTCGAGTACCACAGTGTCACAGCTCAGAAGATCTTCATCCATCCCGGTTCCGCCTGGTTCCGGGACCTTCCTCAATACCTCCTGGCCGGAGAGATTGTCTACACGACGAAAATGTACGCACGAACCGTCTCCCCTCTCAAAAAGGAATGGCTAGGAGAGATTCATCCAGCTCTCAAGCAGGATCTGTATGAACTGAGCATCAGAGGGAACTCCAAGCCCGACAGGCAGAAAGAGAGAAAAGAACGGAGAGACCGTGAACCTGAGCGCACGAGCGTCAACATTGCCGGTATCGAACTTGCAACCATTCCTTCCAAGAAGAATAAACGGGGAATCATCGTCATCCCTCTTGAAAAGGCTTCCACCCTCATGAACAGGCTCCCTCAGGATTCCAAGAAGGGAAACAAGAGAAGGGCTGCGCTGCTCTACCGTGACGGATTTATTCATCTCGGAGACTCGATGAATGAGGTGCTCACAGCAGCGCCTCTGGTAGACACAGAAAAGGGTATCCTGGACATGCCTCCTAAGGGAGGGTTTTCCAGCTATGAGCCTGCCGGCCTGATAGAAAACCTTGACTGGATTCTTGCTCTCACGAGAGTCAAAGGAAAAAAGAACAGATTCTTCTTCGTCCAGCTTGATACCAAGGGACATGGGTATTACCGCTTCGAAAGCTCTCCCAGTGCGTTTGATGCACTCGATACCTCCCTGTATGCACTCGGACAGCTCATAGATGAGATTCCCCCTGACTCTTTCCCTGCAGAGCACAAGGCCGCACAGAAGAAATTCAATCAGCTGCTGAAACTCTTTGATGCACGCTGAAGAAGATTTTCTTACACAAGCGATCTGATTTCGTCAGTATCAAGGGGAAGGAGATACGGTTCTCCCTGCCCTTTCATCAGGACAAAGCGGACTTTACCTGCTCTCTTCTTCTTATCATTCGAAATGGCGGAAAGATAGGAAGTTACATCATCCACGCTGTATTCGCTGTCAAAGCCGTAGGCGTGGAACAGTTCAATTCCCTTCTCGGCAAACTCACCCTCACAGATATCTCGATCAGCAGAAAGACGCAACGCCTTCACCACTCCCCAGGCTACGGCTTCGCCATGGCTGAACCGGGACAGAGAGCCCATCGTCTCAAGTCCATGGGCAAAGGTGTGACCGAGATTGAGCGATTCCCTGATTCCTTGTGTTTCTTTCGGGTCTCTTTCGATATACCTGCGCTTCACCTCGAGTGAGAGTCTGATCATGGTTCCCAGCGCCTGCTCATCGCGGCTCAGTACAGCATCCTTCTTTTCAAGCAGAAACGTGTGAAGCTCAGAGGTTTCTGCAAGAAGTGCGTGTTTAAGCACCTCACCAAGCCCATTCTTAAATTCAGGTTCAGGTAAAGTGGAAAGAGAAAGCATGGACAGATAGACAAGCTTCGCAGGATAGAACGAGCCTATGAGGTTCTTCACACCCTCAAAATCGACTCCTGTTTTTCCTCCAAGCGATGCATCTACCTGAGCAAGAAGGGTTGTCGGAGCGAGAACGAGCTGGCAGCCCCTCATATAGAGACTCGCAGCGAAGGCTGTGATATCACAGATGACTCCGCCCCCTATGGCAACGAACATATCATCACGTGCAAAACCACGCCTTTTCGCCTCCGAAAGAATGGAAAGTACGGTATCCATCGTCTTTCCTTCTTCTCCCGGAATGACTTCAACGGCATCGACCCCTGCGGGGAGAAACTGCAGGGTATTGCTGTCTGCGACAGCGAGGAGTTTCCTCTTCTCCTGAGAGAGCATCGTAAAGAGCTCATCCATCCCGCCTGAGAGGTACACATCCGTTGAAGCCGCAGATAATGTTGCTGTGAATAACTTTTCCATATCAGAATATATACCATGGGAGTCTTGTAAAAGTCACCAGATTCAAGGAAAATGTGAGCAATGAAACAGATCTATTTCGATGCGGCTTCTACGACGAAGATCTCAGAAGCGGCTCTCACCAGATATCAGGAGACCTCAAGGCTCTTCTACGGCAATCCCTCAAGTATCCACCAAACCGGGAAAGAAGCACACTCCCTCCTGGAAGAAACCAGAAAAGAGATACGCGAACTTCTTTCTCTGCATGAGTACGATATCACCTTTACCGGCGGTGCAAGTGAATCGAACGCCATCGTACTCTCATCTCTTCTCTGGAAGAGAAAACCGGGAGAACTCCTTATCAGTCCTCTGGAACATGCCTCAGTCACCTCTTATAAGACGCTCCTCAAGGAGAAAGGGTTCAGCTGGAAGACCTTTGCTGCTCCGAAAGGATACATCTCGCTCGATAAACTTGTATCATCACTGAATGAACATACACAGATGGTTGTGCTTTCCGCAGTACATAACGTACTGGGAACCATTCAGCCGGTTGCTGAGATCTATAAGGCAGTCAAGGCTTTCAGCAGCGATATACATGTACATCTCGATGCAACACAGGCAATAGGAAAATGTCTTTGGGATATTCATCAATTCCCCTGTGATTCGCTCTCCCTCTCTGCTCATAAGATTCACGGTCCCCGCGGCATAGGAATCCTTGCCGTACGGAAGAAGGTGAATATCAGGGTGCTCAGCGCAGGCGGCGGACAGGAGAACGGTAT
The DNA here is from genome assembly GCA_963676605.2 of Sphaerochaetaceae bacterium. GTDB lineage: Bacteria > Spirochaetota > Spirochaetia > Sphaerochaetales > Sphaerochaetaceae > SABI01. Next base: position 161,878 of record CAXXSP010000018.1, read on the forward strand.
GCGTGGAGGAACAGAGAATCTTCCGGCAATCACCAGTTACGCTGAAGCACTGAAAGAGACAATAGAACTTCAGGATACTCATCTTACCTACCTCCAGGACCTCCGTGAGAGGCTGCAGAAGCAGCTCGCTGCTGTGGCGAAAGTATCTTATCTCTCTCCTCCTGATGCTTCTGCCGTTCCCAATATCCTGAGTATATCTACACCGCTTCCTTCCGAAGTATTCCTGCGGCTGATGAATGATAAAGGATTCGCGCTCTCAGCCTCCTCAGCCTGTTCAAATAATGCGAAACATACCAGGAAACTGAACACCGGAATCACGGGATTCTCTCCCCAGATGGCACAGGGAGCCGTGAGAATCTCCTGGGACCGGTATACAACGCCCGAAGATATTGATACATTGGCACAGGCAGTGAGGGAGATTTTTCCCTCATGAGGCAGGAAACCATGGAAAGAAAACTATACGTCATCAGGCTTGGAGAGATAAGCCTGAAGAAGAAGAACCGGGAATCGTTTGAACAGATTCTTAAAACCACGATCAAATACAAGCTTCGTCCCTGGGGAACACAGATCCGCAGGGTCAAGGGAAGGATGTTCCTGGAGATTGACAGGGAAGCCCCTGAAGAGAAGGTGGACGAAGTCCTGTCGAAAACATTCGGTATTGTCTCCTACTCACCTGCCCTCTCCTGCGAAAAGAATCTTGAGAAGATCTGCGACGTTACCGTTCAGATCATGGCACCAGCTACCCGCCCCGAGGGAATACGGACCTTCAAGGTGGAAACGGTACGCTCCGACAAGGCTTTCCCCTATCAGTCCTATGATATCAGCTCGGAGGTGGGGCATGCAGTACTCGAAGCCTACAATGACCTGAGAGTAGATGTACGCAATCCTGATACTGTGATACGTGTTGAAATCAGGGATAAGACCTATATCTTCCCCTTCGAAAAACCGGGACAGAAAGGCCTTCCCGTACGTTCAGCAGGAAAGGCGATGCTGATGCTCTCCGGTGGAATCGATTCTCCTGTTGCAGCATGGTATGCAGCGAAGCGTGGAATTCATCTCCATGCGGTCTACTTCCATGCCTACCCCTACACCTCTGATGAAGCGCGGGAGAAAGTCGTCTCCCTGGCAAGACAGCTCAATCCCTATCTCGATGGAGTGAAACTCCATATCATTCCGTTCACCGACGTTCAGCTCAAGATCAAGATGGTGGGCTTCGAAGAGGAACAGACCCTGCTCATGAGGGGAGCCATGATCGAAATTGCGAACAGACTGGCTCACCAGAACGACTGCAAGGCGATCGTCACAGGCGAAGCTTTGAGTCAGGTTGCCTCCCAGACACTTCAGTCCCTCTCCTTTACCGACTATCTGTCTGACCTGCTTGTTCTCCGTCCGCTGATCGGGTTTGATAAGGAGGAGATCATATCAGTCGCCAAGAGAATTGGAACCTACGATATCTCGATTCTCCCCTTCGAGGACTGCTGTACGATCTTCTCTCCGAAACATCCCCTCATAAAGCCCGACAGGGAAAAAGTCGCAGAACACTACCGGAAGGCACAGCTTACGGATCTGATTGAAGAGGCTATTCGGAATGAAGAGATTATTTCGTTCTGATCAGTCGGTTGAGGAAGAACCTGAAGTAGAGCGGGTATCGGTCTTATAGAATCCCGATCCTTTGAAGATGATACCGCTTGCTCCGAACACTCGGCGGACTACAGAACCGCAGTCGGGGCAGGTGCTCATAGGTTCGTCATCCATATTCTGAAACACTTCAAACTCCTTATCGCAGTTCTCGCAGTGGTAATCATAATACGGCATCGGATGTTCCCCCATTGTGTGTTGATATGACCTGAGAGAAGAGAGACATGATCTGTTCCCTCTGTTCGTCAGACAGGTACATCCTGTTGATATAGACGTAGGTTCCCTCAAGTTCGAACAAACCCTCGAGCTCGCCGAGAGGTTCGTGATTTCTTCGCTTCTCGCTAATATACTGGGATTTCAGAAGAATGGAAAGAGACTTTGCAAGAGAATCGCTCTCCATCTCCAAAATTGCTCCCAGCGTGATATCTTCTTTCTCATCGGTATCAAAGACCACGGTCATCGACACCGTCTTCGCCAGGACAGCTTCTGGAATCTCAATGCCGATATCTATCAGATTCTGAGATCCCTCACCGTAAAACCCGAAGATAGCATTTCCCATTCTGTCTGCAAGGGACTGCCTGATCTTTGTCTGACGGTCTGTATAGGTCTGCGTATAGGCTTTCAGGTAGGCATCGCTTGCAAAGAGAAGCAGTCCGCTCTTCGGTGAATAGACGTCGATACCCAGAGATTCGTTCCTGTAATACCGTACTTCCCCCTCTTCGACCTTGGTGAAGCTGTCATCATGGAGAAACATCGTATTTGTAAGGAACGAGGGGATATTTCCTTCCATACCTCCGTAATAGCTGAATCCTTCTTTCCCCTCCTCCTGATACAATGAAAGGGAAATCCTGTCAATTCGGTCAAGAAAGGCAAGGAACGGCTGAAGCGGAGAATCACTCAGGTCAAAGACCTGAGCACTCTTCTTCGTATCAAGGGTGAGGACAACTTCACCGCTTTCTCCCAGAGCGGAATAATAGTGTTCATCAATGAAAGGACTCTGGTGGACACAGGAAACGGAGAGAAGGAGCATCACACCGATGGTGATCCCGAGAGTGAATACCCTTCCATTCTGTTTCCTCATATCGCTCATGCTCAGGCCTTCGTGACAGTAATCCCTGCGCTTGTGTCGCCGCAGCTTACTTCATGTGAAGCAGATTCCGCGAGGGTGAGAGAATCAGAGAGTGTTTCCTTTGTAATATAGTCCTTGAACTCAGAAACTGCTTCCTGAACCTGCTCATCACCTGCGATGATGAGATTGATCCTGTCTGAGACATCTAGCTCCTGTTCTTTCCGGAGGTTCTGGATACCTCTGATGATATCACGTGCAATGCCTTCCAGAAGGAGTTCCTTCGTGATCTCGGTATCAAAACCGACGGTCAGAGAGCCTTCATTGAGAATCTTCTTATTCGCCATCTCATTACGGGAAACCATGATATCATCTACACCGATATCAATCGAACCGGCACTGTAGTCGACACTTCGCTTTCCACCCGCAAGGATGTCTGCGATATCGGAACTGGAGAAACCGGCGATCAGGAGGCGACTTCCTTCATGTTCTTGCCCAGCTGCTTGCCGAGCACCTTGAAGTTCGCCTTCGCCTCATAGGAGACGAGCGTCGATTCATCTTTCTCGATAAGGACGCTCTTCACATTCAGCTCTTCTGCAATCATGGAACTCATCTCTTCGAGAATCGCCCGCTCAGCACCATCGATCGTTACGAGGTAGAGAGTCGAGAGCGGCTGACGGATCTTCAGTTCCTGAGAAGAACGGAGTGAGCGTCCCATGGCAATCGCCTGACGGGTCAGAGACATCTTCTGCTCGAGCGGACCATCCATATTCTTCTCGGTGAAAAGAGGATAGTCACTCAGGTGGATAGATTCAGCCATGGAAGAACTTCTGAGATTCTGATAGATCTCTTCCGTTGTGAACGGGATAACCGGAGCGGCAACGGTGATCAGGGTATTAAGGACACGGTACAGGGTATCGTAGGCCTGTTTTTTGTCCGCATCATTCTCGGATCTCCAGAATCTTCTTCTGCTCCGTCTGATGTACCAGTTATTGAGCGAGTCGATGAAGGTTACGATGTGGTTACACCCCTTCTGAGTCTCATACAGGTCCCAGGCCTCACTTACATCCTTGATAAGTGTTTCACTCAGAGAGACGATCCAGCGGTCCATGGGATTCACGAGTTCTTCAAAGGGAGTCTGTGATGCCTCATATCCGTCGATATTCGCGTAGGTCACAAAGAAAGAGTAGGAGTTCCACAGAGGGATGATCAGGGTCTTAAGGACTTCCTTCACGGCATCTTCTGAGAACTTCAGGTCCTCCGCGCGGGTTACTGCAGAGTTCATGAGAGTGAAACGCAGAGCATCAGCGCCGTACTGATTCACGATCTCCATCGGATCAGTATAGTTTCTCAGAGACTTCGACATCTTCTTGCCTTCGGCCGTGAGAACGATTCCATTGGTCACGCATGTGGTGAAGGCAGGCTTATCGAACAGTCCTGCACCGATGATCACGAGGGTGTAGAACCAGCCGCGTGTCTGGTCGAGACCTTCACAGATGAAGTCTGCCGGGAAATGAGATTCCACGAACTCTTTGTTCTCGAAGGGATAGTGATGTTCCGCATAGGGCATAGAGCCAGACTCGAACCAGCAGTCGAGCACGTCGGGGATTCTTCTCATGGTTCCCTTTCCGTCAGGAGAGGGCCAGGTGATCTCATCGACGTACTGTTTGTGCAGATCATCTACTTTTACACCGCTTTTTGTCTCGAGTTCTTCAATCGAGCCGATAACCTCAATATGCTCTGAGCCGTCACATTTCCATACCGGGATCGGGTTACCCCAGAAACGGTTTCTGCTGATCGCCCATTCCCGTGCCCCTTCGAGCCATTTCCCGAAACGGCCGTGCTTGAGGTGGTTCGGCATCCAGTAGATCTGTTCATTTGCATCAAGCATCTTCTGCTTGATCTTGGGAACATCCACATACCAGCAGGACATTGCACGATAGATAAGAGGCTTATGGGTACGGTAGCAGAACGGATAGGAGTGAAGGTAGTTTTCTCTCTTGACGAGTTTGCCTTCCTCCTTCAGTTTCTTGATGATCGCAGAATCGGCATCCTTGACGAAGATTCCCTCGAAGTCGGTGACTTCTTCGGTAAATTTCGCATCATCATCGATCGGGCAGACGACAGGGATTCCGGTGCCTTTCAGCACCTGATAGTCATCTTCACCGAAGCCGGGAGCAGTGTGTACGATACCGCAGCCGTCATCGGTCGTGACGTAGTCTCCAAGGACTGTGATAAAGGCCCCTTCTTCTTTCAGATGAGCGAAATAGGGAAAAAGCGGTTCATAGGTATGGCCGGCAAGATCTTTTCCCTTGATTCTCTCTACGATCTCGTACTGGGTTTCATCCTTGTAATAGTGACCGACTCTGTCGGTACCGAGAATGTAATAGACACCTTCTTCCTTGTCGAGAAGCTTCACGTACTCGATCTCGGGACCGAGAGCGAGGGCGAGATTGCTCGGGAGCGTCCACGGGGTGGTCGTCCATGCGAGGAAGTAGGTATTCTCCATCGAATCAGATTTGAATCGTACCGTGACGGCCTGGTCTGTGACATCTTTGTAACCGCCGAGGTTCACCTCGAAGTTGGAGAGCGGAGTTGCAAGGGCGGGAGAGTACGGCAGGATATTGTACCCCTTCGTAGATATACCCCTTCTCGAAGAGCGTCTTGAATACCCACCAGATAGATTCCATGTAGTCGGTATCCATGGTTCGGTAGCCGTCTTCGAAGTCGACCCAGCGACCCATACGGTCGATGGTGCTCTTCCACTCTGAGGTATAGCGGAGTACGATAGACTTACACTGATCGTTGAAGGCCGCGACACCGTACTCTTCGATCGCGTTATGTCCGCTGATATTCAGGGTCTTCTCGATTTCATACTCTACAGGAAGACCGTGACAATCCCAGCCGAAACGGCGGTTCACCCTCTTCCCCTTCATTGTCTGATACCGGGGGTAGAGGTCTTTTATCGTACCGGGAACGAGATGCCCGAAATGAGGGAGGCCGGTGGCGAACGGAGGACCGTCGTAGAAGACATATTCTGCCTCTTCGCTCCTGTTTTCAACAGATTTCTTGAAGATCTCATGGTTCTCCCAGAATTTCTGGATCTGTTCTTCCATTTTCGGGAAATCTGTCTTCGGGTCAACTGGTTTAAACATAACTCACGGCTCCTCACTAGAAAATACGAAGCATGACATACAGGTATGATCTGCTATCTTGCGTATCATAGTAATTTTAGTCTGTTTATTCAATCATATTGACAGACTGGATTCCCCTTCGGTAGCATATTTCAGTGAACACGCTCCCATTAGATCGAACAATCCAGGAATTCTCTTCAATTTTCACCTCAAACGGACATGCCGTGTATATCGTCGGCGGTGCAGTGCGTGACGCACTTCTGAAACGCCCGCTCAGCGATTATGACTTCTCAACTGATGCCACTCCTGACCAGATGAAAAAGATGTTCCGCTCAGTCATCCCGACCGGCATCGCCCATGGAACCCTCACCATCCTGTTCAAGGGAGAGATGTTCGAGGTGACGACCTTCAGGACTGAAGGAGAATATATCAGGCACAGGAAACCTTCCCAGGTGGAATTCATCACCGACCTGAAAGAGGACCTGGTACGAAGAGACTTCACTATAAACGCCCTGGCTGTAGATCCGAAAGACGGCAGACTGCACGATTACGTGGAAGGAAGAAAGGACCTGAAGAAAAAGATCATCAGATGTATCGGAGATCCACACACCCGGTTCCATGAGGATGCACTGAGAATGCTCAGAGCCTGCAGATTCGCGGCCACGCTCACCTTCGCTATTGAGGAGAATACGCTCCTTGCAATGAGTGAGATGCATGAACTGCTCTCCCATGTCTCGGGTGAGCGGGTTCATATAGAATTATTCAAGATCCTCTCGTCCCCGAAGCCGTCTGTTGCTCTTATCTACATGTATCGCACCGGCATTCTGGAAACCCTTTTTCCCGAGCTGGCAGCAGGAGCGTCCGTTCTGCAGCGAGAGCTCCATCTCTATGACGTGATGCATCATAACTTCTATGCCTGTGATGCGGCCCCGCAGAGCGATCCCCTCATACGTCTTGCCGCACTTCTCCATGATGTGGGTAAGACCTATACAAAAACAGAAGATGAATCCGGACAGATGATTTTTCATAATCACGAAAGGGAATCGGTGAAACGGGCAGTACAGATCATGAAGCGTATCAAATGTTCGAATGAAGAGATCGATACGGTCACTCATCTGATCGGTCACCATATGTTTCACTATACTTCCGAGTGGTCAGATTCTGCCGTCAGGAGATTTATCCATGCTGTGGGAGAGGAGCATATTGATCAGCTCTTCTCGCTCAGGATTGCCGATATGAGGGCGACGAACCATGCGGTTGTCACACCTGAGCATTTCGAGGAATTCAGGGATCGGATTGACGAGCAATTGAAGAATGCACGACTTCTGTCACTCAGAGATCTGGAGATAAACGGAAATGACCTTGCTGAAATAGGAATCCCCAAGGGACCTGAGATGGGGAAGGTACTGAAGGAACTGTTCGAGACAGTCCTTGAGGATCCGTCACAGAATACCCGTCATACACTTCTTGAGATTGCCGAGAATTATTACAGGGAAAGAATTGCGTTACTTTGAGAGAGTTTCATAGGCGATTTTTGCCGCCGCCTGTTCTCCCTCTTTCTTGTTACCGCCTGAGGCGGGACCGAATTTCTTTTTCTGAACCTGGACTTCCACCCAGAAGGTGTTGTCATGTTCAGGGCCGGTCTTCTTCACCACCGCGTAGCGGGGATAGGTCTTATATTTCTTCTGGACGAATTCCTGAAGAAGCGTTTTATAATCCTTGCGGTGTTTATTCGCCAGCACCTTCTTTATCTGAGGTACCAGGAGACGCTGTATAAGCTCAGTCGCATGCCGAAAACCGCAGTCAAGAAAGTAGGCACCGAAGATAGCTTCCATACAGTCGGCGAGAAGAGCCTTCTTTGTCCGTCCGCCGCTGAACTCTTCACCCTTCCCTATCAGGATAAAATTGTCGACCCGGAGCGTGTGGGCAATCTCTGCGAGAGAATCTTCCGAGACGACGAATGATTTGATACGGGAAAAATCTCCCTCGTCAAGATCGGGAAGATTCACAAAGAGCCAGTTCGCCACGACAAGACCGAGCACACTGTCGCCGAGGAACTCAAGCCGCTCATTGTTATCTACAGAGTCGTGGCTCTCATTGGCAAAGGAGCGGTGAGAGAACGCGAGATTGAGCAGTTCAATATTCTTGAAATGTATCGAAGCCTGCTTTTCAAATAGAAGAAGCTCCCTTTTTCTCTCGGGAGAGACTGGGGGAGCTTCGCCGTACGAAATATTTTTCATACCGTGGGGCATGTATCTCGCTTACAGAAGAGTTGCAAGGAAATCGACTGCGTCACGGACAGTTTCGAAGTCGTTTGCCTTTTCGTCGGGGATTGAAACACCGAGCTCTTCCTCGATAGCATAGACGAGTTCATAGGTGTCAAGGCTGTCTGCACCGAGATCCTTTCTGAATGATGAATCGAGTGCGATCTTGTCTTCCTCGATCTCGAGCTTCTCTGAAATCAGAGCCTTTACCTTCTCAAATACTGTATTCGTGTCCATTCTGTTTCTCCTTTAAATGAGCGGCTTAGATCATTAAGCCATATCGGTAGTTTCGATAACCTGTTTTCCTCTGTAAAAACCACATTTGGGACATACACGATGGGGAACAACAATGTTACCACAGGTGCCGCAAACCGACAATGTGGGAGATGCAAGGCGCATATTCGCTGCTTTACGCTTAGCTGCTCTTGCTTTGGAAGTCTTATATTTTGGTACTGCCATATCTAGAACCTCTTACATGGTATAAAATGCTTTTTGTAACATAACGGAATAGCTGTGTATTGTCAACATAGAATCCCCGTTCTCATATCATTTCCTCAATTACTTGTAAGGAAAATTGGGATTTCAGAGGAGAATTCTCCCCTAACCTCCCGTTCCTGAGAGTATCTACTTAGATTGCCTGCTCATGATCCTCTCGGTAAGCTTCTTCGCCACACTGAGAGGAACCATCGTCGAGATATCTGCTCCGAAGGAGGCCATCTCCTTGATAGCGGAAGATCTCAGTACGAAATACTGGGGATCAGTGGGAAGGAAGACAACCTCAAGGTCTTCATACAGCTGTTTATTCGTCATGGCAAGTTCGAATTCATAGCCGAAATCAACAAGGGCGCGTACTCCGCGTATCATGACATGAATATCGTGTTCCCGTGCGAAATCAACAATCAGACCACGATGAAGGGCCACATCAACATTAGGATAGGACTGCGTAAGATCTGTGAGCATCGCGATTCTTTCTTCGGCCTCGAATAGACAGGTTTTCTGAATATTATCGGCAACAACCACCGTCAGGTGGGAGAACATCTTGGCTGATCGTTCGATCAGGTTAATATGTCCGTTGGTGGGGGGATCGAAGGTTCCCGGAAGGATCGCCTTGATAACAGGAGAGGTGTTCATTTCTTATTCCCCTCAACAAACTTCTTCATGGCATCGAATTTTTCTGCAGTCTCCCACACGATACGTTTGGTGAATACCATATTCCCTTCATCGTCGGTATCAATGATCGCAAAGGTTCCCCTGCCGATATAGGATACTTTCTGTTTCTCCGTCGGTTTCTCATCTTCTCTGATTTTTTCAAGGACACAGTCAAAGTGAGCATATTCATCCTCGCCAGGACCGCTGAGAGCCTGAGCGATCGCCTTGATTGGCTTCGAACAGATGGTACAGAGGGGAGAAGGTTCTTCCACCGTGAGAACTTCAATGGGATCGTAATCGGTGAGAGGCCTTTTCTTCTTCTGCCCCTTCGAAACCGGATCAAGGATAGAAGGTGTGTTTTTACTCTTCTTCTGCTTGCTGTTTCTGCGTCTTTTCTTCTTAGAGTTTTTCTGCTGTGAATTCTTCGGATTTTCCTGTGCCATCTCTCTACCTTCCTCTGTGCATCACACAATACTTGAATACTGGATAAAATTCAACTGAGCGTATCAGATGACGAAAGGCTTTGAACACAGTCAAAGCCTTTCCAACGCTTATGCATGAGTGCTGATACACGTAATTACAGGAGACCGGCAGCTCTCAATTGCTCTCTCATCTCTTCCTGGAGCTTTTCAGGCGACTTTTTGGTGGGAAGGATCGGGTCACCGACCTTCTGTCCCACAATGTTCGCGTAATCCTTGGTTGAGACAGGGAAAGAAGATTTGTCCATCTGGAGACGGATCGGGTTCAGAACAAACTGTGCCTCAAGTGAACCATCAAGGTCACCTTCCAGATATTTCTCATAAATCGAGCAGACAAGTGAAGGAACATAGTTAGCTGTCGAAGTGACTGCACCGACTGCGCCGACGGTAAGACCCGAATAGATAAGGGTATCCTTACCGCACATCACCTTGAAGCCGACGTCTTTGTTTCTTCTGATGAATTCGATCGTCTGCGTCATATCACCGGAAGAATCTTTCATTCCCACAATATTCGGTACGTTATGTGCGAGATCCTCAACGAGATCCTGGCTCATCGGGTATCCTGCCTTGCCGGGATTGTTATAGAGAAGAACCGGTGTTTCAGGAACTGCCTGGGCGATTGTGACCAGATGTGTCCTCAGTTCATCATAGGTAGGCTTGAGGAACATCGGCTGCAGGATAGAAATCCCGGAGGCCCCCATCTCCACGCCCATCTTTGCAAGCCGTACACAGGTGCTGGTCCTGATAGCGCCGATACCCATATAAACGGGGACCCTGTCCTTACATTGATCTATCATGATCTCAAGGGCCTGTGCCATTTCATCTTCGCTGAGCATATAGAACTCACCGTTGGAACCGAATGCGAGAACACCTGAGATACCGCCTTCAATCATGAAGTCAATCTGGTTTCTCAGAGCCTTCTCGTCAAGCTTCTCATCAGAAGTCACCGGTGTGACAATCGGGGGAATAATTCCCTTAATAAATGATGTATCCATCTAAAACCTACTTTTTAAAGAGGGCTTCTCTCCCCCCTGAGAGAGGAGAGAAGTCATTCATGTTGATATATACCCGGGATACAACCCGAATCATATGATTATTTACCGATCTTGGTACCTGAAACCTTCGCATAGTACTGTGCGAGTCCGCTGTGGTCATCCTGTCCCTTACCATCTGCGTGGAGGGTTTCCATCATCTCTCTCACGAGAGCTGTGAAAGGAAGGGGAGAACCGACACCGTGTCCTGTGTCAAGTGCGTTTGCGAGGTCCTTGATGTGAAGATCAATCTTGAAACCGGGCTTGAAATTGCTTTCGATCATCATGGGGACCTTGGCATCCATGACCGTTGATCCTGCAAGTCCGCCGCGGATTGCGTCGAATACGAGGTTGGGGTCGACTCCTGCTTTCTTCACGAGTGTGAAAGCTTCAGCAACAGCTGCGATATTCACACCTACTACGATCTGGTTCGCAAGCTTCGTGGTGTTACCTGCTCCGATGTCACCGCAGTGAACAGCTGAAGCACCCATGACAAGAAGCATATCCTTGAGTTCTTCGAACAGTGCCTTATCACCACCGACCATGATGGCGAGAGTTCCGTCAATTGCCTTTGGCTCTCCACCTGATACAGGAGCATCAAGCATCTTCACGCCTTTTGCCGCACAGGCCTTCTCCACTTCCTGAGAAGCGAGAGGGGCGATGGAAGACATATCAACGAGTTTCAGACCCGCTTTTGCGCCTTCGAGCACACCGTTCTCTCCCATGACAACTGCCTTCACGTGGGGTGAGTTGGGGAGCATGGTGATGACGATGTCAACTTTGGAAGCTACATCAGCTGCTGAAGTACCAGCCTTCGCACCGGCAGCAACTACATCTGCTACGTTCGCCTCTGCAATGTCGAAAACTGTCAGGTCATGACCTGCCTTGATCAGGTTCTTCGCCATGGGCTTACCCATGATTCCGAGTCCTACAAATCCAATATTCATCTTATGTATCTCCTTATGTACGGCTAGCGTACCATACATGGTTTTTTACTGTCGAATTCCCATCCTGGTATGAGATACTGCATGCTCACTGCATCGTTTCTCGCACCGAAAGGAAGCTTCTTATATACCTCATTGGCCTTCATGACTGCATCCATATTGATATCGATTCCCAGTCCAGGAGCATCAGACACATGGATCTTGCCATCCTTGATCTGATGAGGATTATGGGAAAGATGCTGCCCGTCCTGCCAGATATAGTGAGTATCCATTGCTGTGATATTCCCGGGAGCTGCCGCGGCGCAGTGTGCGAAGATCGCGAGGGAGATATCGAAGTGATTGTTCGAGTGGCTTCCCCAGGTGAGACCCCAGTCATTGAGTACCTGAGCGATTCTGATCGAGCCGCTCATGGTCCAGAAGTGGGGGTCAGCAAGAACGATATCGACGGCCTTCTGACCGATCGAGTGATAGAACTGTCTCCAGTCGGTGGCGATCATGTTCGTTGCTGTCGGGATACCGGTTCTCATCTTGAACTCACTCATCGTCTCACGGCCTGAGTATCCTCCCTGAGTACCGCACGGGTCCTCAGCGTAGGTGAGAGAGCTTCCCTTACAGAGGGCGACAGCCTCATCGAGCTTCCACGCACCGTTCGGGTCGATATTGATCCGTGCATCAGGGAAACGCTTCGCAAGGGCTTCAACCGCCTGCATCTCCTTCTCCCCTTCGAGGACTCCGCCCTTCAGCTTGAAGTCCTTGAATCCGTAATATTCCTTTGCCGCCTCAGCCTGTGCGACAATGCCTGCAGCATCCATCGCCTCGTTTCTTCTGTTTCTGAACCAGGGATTATCACTGTCGGACTCATCGATATAAGGAAGATCAGTCTTTCTCTTGTCAGCCTGGTAGAACAGGTAAGCAAGGATCACGACATCGTCTCTCTGACGTCCGTCGCCAAGAAGATCGCAGACAGGCATTCCGAGGAATTTTCCCCAGAGATCAAGAAGGGCACTCTCGACAGCCGTCTCTGAGTGGACGACATCTTTCAGATTCTCAAGGTAGAGGTTCTGAAGCCCCTCCGAGTTTTTCGCCCGCTCATTATGTCTGTCGGTGAGACCTTTGAGAATGGACCGATAATCACTGATCTGTCTCCCCACTACAAACGGGACAGAATCTTCCAGCGCCTTCGTGATAGCCTCGCCGCCGTGAACTTCTCCGAGACCGGTATTACCGGTAGAATCTGTCAGGATTACGAGATTCCGGGTAAAGAACGGGCCATGAGCTCCGCTCAGAGAGAGGAGCATACTGTCATTCCCTGCTACGGGAATGACTTTCATATCTGTCACTACGGGAAATTTTTCTTTCAATGCCATTAAGCTTTTCCTTCTTCTTTTTCTTTCAGCTCTTTAACAGAAGCCTTATGGTTGTTTATAAGCGTCATCACCATGGAAATAATGGTAAGCGCGAGGAATGTTCCACTGATCGGGCGGGTGAATACTTCCCAGAAATTTCCGTTCGAATATTCGAGACCACGTCTGAGGTTCAATTCCAGCTGGTATTCAAGAATGAAGCCGAGAATAAACGGAGGAGCAGGAATCTTGAACTTGGCCATCATAAGACCGATGAACCCGAACAGAAGGAGTCCCCACATATCGAACACACGGTTTCCAAGAGCGTAGGCTCCAATAGAACACAGTACGACGATGAGAGGGATGAGGATATGATTAGGGACCTTGAGGACCTGTACAAACATTCTCATTCCGGCCCACATCAGGACTGCCATGAATATGATTCCGAGCACCATAGCAGCAAAAATACTGAAGACAACATCCCCGTTCTGCTGGAACAGAAGCGGACCGGGCTGCATACCGTGGAGCATGAAACCGCCAAGGAGGATAGCAGTCGCACCATCTCCCGGGATACCGAGGGTGAGGAGAGGAATCATGGCTCCGCCGATCGATGCATTATTACTTGCTTCAGAGGCAATAAGTCCATCGGGAATACCTGTACCGTACTTCTCCGGATGTTTGGATGAGTTTTTCGCGACTGAGTACGCGATAATATTACTGGTTGATCCTCCGATTCCAGGCAGGATACCGATACCGAGACCGACAAGTGAACTTCTGATCAGATTGAACCAGTTTCCTTTTAAATCATGGAGACCGAAACCAAGACCCTTCATCTTATATTTAAGGACCTTCACTTCCTGCTGCTTAGCTGATGCGGTGAGAAGGACTTCTCTGATCGCATACAGACCGACAAGCACAACAAGGAGATGGAATCCGCTTGAGAGCTGAAGGGAACCGAAAGTATATCGGGGTGTGCCGTCAACCGGGGAAAGTCCGATCGTTGCAATCATCATTCCGAACAGCGCGCTGAGAAGACCCTTAATGACGGATTTACCGGTAAGGGATGCAATAAGAGTCAATGCGAAGAATGTAACGGTAAAGTACTCCCAGGGACCGAACTTAAGAGTAAGTTTAGCAAGAACGGGAGAAGCGAAGATCATAACAGCAACACCGATAAGTGTTCCGACAAGAGAGGCGAATACTGCGATACCGAGAGCCTTTCCCGCCTCACCTTTCTTAGCCATCGGAGACCCTTCGAAGGTAGTTGCTATCGAAGCCGGGGTTCCAGGCATATTGAGAAGAATAGCCGAGATGAGACCGCCGGAGATACCTCCGATATAGATTGCTGTAAGCATGGAAAGACCGATGTGAGAAGCCATCACGTACGTGACGGGAAGGAACATTGAAAGACCGGCCACTGTCGTAAGACCTGGAAGTGCACCGAAAATGATACCTACCATGACACCGAGAAAAACCATAATAATCGCTGTGGGATCTGTGAAAATGGCTGCGAAGCCAGACATGAGTAATTCTAACATGATACGCCCCCTAACCTAAAATCCCACTCGGAAGGAAGAGTGTCAGGTATTTGGTGAAGATAAAATAGATAAGCACTGAAGCTCCGACTGAGAAGAGAATGATAAATACTCTCCATTTTTTCCGGTCTTCCTTCTTAACCAGCAGAAATGATTCTGCGATAAGGAAGAAAGTACTCGAGAGGATAAAACCTATCGGCTGGTATGCAGCTATATATATGATCAGATAGATGAAAGAGAGAATAAGCTTGATTGAAACAAAACCGTCAATTCTTTCAATGATTGTGCCCTTCGGGGAATCAATGCACGCTACTTCATCCTCATCGCATACTTCTTCTTTGCTTTCTGTGGTGCCCTGATTATCATTGAGGATGGCTTTAACCTGTCTCTCCCGAACGATAACCTGCGCAATATGAGCGATACTCAGAATGATGACGAGTACTCCAATAAGCTGTGGAATGGAACGGGAGTCAAGACCACGGTTACCGAAAGGGGTAAACGTTGAAATGGTCACTGTCCCGATGATGTACACCACCGCAAGAACAAGAAAGAAGACACCGATGTATACTTCTCTTTTTGTTTCATTGTTCATTTCTTTTTCTCTCCATTTAATTACATCAAACTGGCCTGAACGAATTCAGGCCAGTGACATATACCTTAGTATAAAGGTTTCTTACTTGCCCTGAAGGACATCGCTGATAGCAAGAAGCTCGTCGCGCTGGTTGAGCCAGTGAGCTGATGAGTCTGCAACGTTCATCCAGGTAACAGGCTGATACTGCTTTGCAATCTCTGCCTGGTAGCTCTTGTTGTTATTTACAACTTCGCCGACTGCGTTAGAGAATTTTTCAACGATCCGGGGATCAGTTCCCTTCGGGAAAATCATTGTGTTCATGTAGTCATATCCTGCATTCACACCAACTTCTCTGAGAGTTTTCACTTCAGGAATAAGCTCTGATCTGTTATCGCTGGCAGTACCGAGGATCTTAAGGGTTCCTTCGTTCACATAGCTTTCAACCATACCGTAGTTGAGAGGTACGATGTCAGCGTGTCCGCCGAGAACTACCTGGAGTCTTTCACCAGACCCGCCAGATGAAACTACGTTAAGCTTTGCGCCTGCATTCTGCAGTCCGATAGCGATCCACATAGTGGTTGCACCAGTGTTGGCAGTGAGTTTGACTTCACCGGGATGAGCCTGTGTGTACTCAATAAGTTCTTCAACGTCGTCATAGGGACGATCAGCAAGACATACGAGGAGCTCGGGTGATGCCTTTGAGAAGACAGAACCGACTTCAAAGTCTGCAATACCGTAGTCAGCCATACCAGCAGCTTCAGCAATACTGAGTGAGAGCTGGTGAACGAGAATAGTATACCCATCAGGCCTTTGCGTCCTTGACCTGTGCAGCACCGATTGTACCACCGCTTCCAGGAACGTTTGTTACAACAACGGGCTTACCGAGGATCTCGGGAAGATATTTTGCAACAGCACGTGCGTTGAAGTCAGAGTTACCACCAGCAGCATAAGGAACGATCAGGTTGATCGGCTTTGTCGGCCAGTTGAGTTCACCATCAGTAGATGCTTCTTCCTGTCCCTGAGCACTTACGAATGTAAGAGAAAGGAAAAGGACCATGAGAAAAACGAGCAGTTTCTTCATTATAATTCCTCCAATTGATATAAATACCTAACATCTTTAGATATTCTTAATAACTAACTCAAATTTTAAACGACTAATTTATATTTGTCAAATATTATTTGATTTTTTATAATATCTTTATACTTTCCTACCGAACCATGCAAGGGCGTTTCGGATCAAACTTCCATCCGGGAATAAGATACTGCATACCTATTGAATCATCACGGCCGCCGAGACATTCCTTCTTATAGAGTTCATGAGCTTTCATGATCTGATCTCTATCAACTTCGATACCGAGTCCCGGTGCATCCGGTATAGTTACGAACCCTTCCTCGATCTTGAGAGGATTGACGGTAAGTCTTTCAGTACCTTCCTGCCAGATCCAGTGAGTATCGATCGCATTGAGTCTTCCCGGGACAGCCGCAGCAGTGTGAGAGAACATAGCAAGAGAGATATCGAAATGGTTGTTGGAGTGGGAACCCCAGGAGAGGCCGAAGACATCACACATCTGCCCTACTCTCACAGATCCTTCCATAGTCCAGAAGTGTGGATCCGCAAGGGGAATATCGACAGACTGCAGCATGATGGAGTGAGCCATCTGACGCCAGTCAGTCGCAATCATATTCGTTGCTGTCGGTAAACCTGTCGCCCTCTTGAATTCAGCCATAATCTCTCGACCGCTGTATACACCTTCCGCACCGCAGGGATCTTCACAATAAGTGAGCACATCATGCAGGTCATTACAGAGCCTGATGGCATCATCCTTGAGCCAGCCGCCATTCGGGTCGATCGTAATGCGCGCATCGGGAAAAGCCTTCTTCAGAGCACGTACAGACTTGATTTCTTCTTCACCTGAGAGGACCCCTCCCTTGAGTTTGAAGTCATCGAAACCGTACAAATCACGTGAAGCACGAGCCAGTTCGACGATAGCATCCGGAGTCATTGCCTCTTCATGGCGGAGCCTGTACCAGTCCTCTTTTGCCGACTCATTTGAAAGGTAAGGGAGATCGGTTTTATTTTTATCGCCCACGAAAAAGAGGTACCCGAGCATCTTCACTTTTTCGCTGATCTGTCCATCACCGAGAAGCGCTGCAACAGGAACTTCAAGATACTTTCCGAGAAGATCGAGAAGAGGTGCTTCGACCGCAGTCTTCACATGAACGCCGGTACGGAGGTCGAAGGTCTGGAGTCCTCTGACATCCTCTTCCTGTCCGCTTAAGGCCTCTTCAATGGCAAGGAGTGTATTTTTATATCTCCCGATAGAAGATCCGACAACAATGGATGTAACAGATTCAAGAGCATCCGTGATCTTCTTCCCTCCGGGAACTTCCCCGATACCGGTAGCGCCTGTGCTGTCGGTGAGAATCACAACATTACGGGTAAAAAAGGGAGCATGCGCTCCGCTGAGATTCAACAGCATCGAATCATGCCCGGCAACCGGAAATACTTCCATCTTTTCAATAACTGGTGTTTTCATGAAAACCTCCTATGTCTCTTAAGACAGATTTTTCATACGGGAAGAATCATACTCACACACGCATCCTGATGTCAATGATAGTTATATATATTCAGATGATATTTCAGTTTTTTCTAATATTATTTGATATTTAATAGGAACACTTTGAATTTTTCATCAAATTGACCCGATAAAAACGTATAAGTACACATGTAAATACAAACTTATAGATTATAATTAGATATTTGGATATATTTCTCATGAGATTTTATAAATAAATGATTGATTTTTCAAATAATTACAGTATGATAGGAACATGACAGATATGGAATTACAGGATAAATATACGATTAAAGCTGCGATGCGCTGCTTTGAAATACTCGATAAGGCGGCGATTTCCGAACATCCCCTCTCAATCCAGGATGTGTGTGAAGCCCTCGACGTGAACACGAATATGGCGTTCAGACTTCTTGCAAGTATCGTTGCATCAGGGTATATGGTCAAAGATCCGAAGACCGGGTATTACTCGACTTCACTGAAAACTCTTAACCTATCCAGAAATGCACTTCTCTCCCTTGATATTAGAAAACTTACCATGCCGTATCTTGAACTCCTGTGGAATCAGTTTCCCAAGTCAAACATTAATATGGGCGTTTTCAACAATGACGAAATACTTGTTATTGACCGTCTGGATAGTGTTTCCCTGCCCAGAACTTATTTCACACCGGGAAAGGCCCTTCCGTTCCACTGCACCGCTCTCGGGAAGATGCTTACTTCAGAATTTGAAGAGAGCCGATTGGATGAGCTTATAGAGAAAAAGGGATTAAAAGGATTCACTTCGTTCACTATTACGGATCCTGTGAAGCTGAAGGAAGAACTCGCCCAGGTGCGGGAAGAACAGATATCCAGAGACAGAAATGAATATATCCTGAAGGACAACTGTAACGCGGCACCCATCAGGGATCGCTCAGGAAAGATAGTTGCCGCCATCAGCCTATCGGCGTTTGAGAACTACATGAGTGTCGAAGAGATAGAGGCTACGATTCCTGCTATTCAGGATACCGCTCGAAAAGTATCTCAGATGGCAGGCTACGGACACGGGTTTATGTAACTCACCACGTATGTTCTATATAGAAAGAGAGCTTCACTCAGGAACACATCCTGCTGTGAAGCTCTTCTTTTTTCAGTGGCAGCGGTACTACTTTCTCTTGACGATAAGTTCGGGCACCTTTGCCTTTTTACCGACCTTGCCTCTGATATAGTAGAGTTTAGCTCTGCGGACACGACCGCGGCGGGTAATCTCGACTTTCTCTACTCTGGGAGAATGCATGGGGAAAATTCTTTCCACACCGACTCCGTAAGAGTTCTTACGTACTGTGAAAGTCTTGCGGATACCACCATTGTTGAATGCGATGACGAGACCTTCATATACCTGAATTCTCTCCTTGTCGCCTTCTTTGATCTTAAAGTAGACCTTGACCGTATCTCCGACGTGGAAGACATCCACGTTCTCTTTCATCTGTTCTGCTTCAATCGCCTTTATTTCGTTCATCTTCATCAGTCCCCTTCGACTCAAGTTGTTTTTTTGTTCCGTATGTTTCGACCGCCTTCTGATAATACGGTGTCTCAGAAAGGAGATCAGGTCGGTTTCTAAACGTCTTTTCGATCCGTTTTTCATGCCGCCAAGCATCGATATATGCATGATGCCCAGACAATAATACATCAGGAACGGATCTTCCGCAATAGGTTGCAGGGCGTGTATAGTGCGGATATTCAAGTAATCCGTCTGTAAAACTCTCTTCAAGCAGAGATTCGGCATTGATCACACCGTCCAGAAGACGATACACCGAATCAATGATGACCAGAGTAGACACTTCGCCGCTGCTTATGACGTAATCCCCGATACTGATTTCGTCATCAACATACATGTCAATGATTCTTTGGTCAATACCCTCGTATCTTCCGCAGATGAAAACCAGCTCCTCCTCTTTCGCAAGCTCATAGGCATATGCCTGCGTCAGGGGTTTGCCGGCCGGAGAAGCGTAGACAACCCGCTTGTGTTTCGCATCTATGGATTCCAATGCTTCGCCAAGCGGTTCAGGCTTCACAACCATCCCTGCGCCTCCCCCGTAGGGTGTATCATCACAGGTTCGGTGACGGTCATGTGCGAAATCCCTGAAATTGATCACTTGATAGGAGACCAGGTCACTCTCAACGCTCCTTGCCATGATCGATTCCTGAAAAAAGGGTTCGATCAGTTCAGGGAAAAGGGTGAGGATGCTCATCTTCATGAGCCGCCCTCCTCCATAAGAAGATCTGCAACAAGAAGTTCTATCCTCTGTCCTTTGGTATCCACATCTCCGATGTAGGGAGACATGAATGGAATAAGGACCTTTTTACCGTCACTTTTCAGGACTTCAAGGAGGAGAGACTGCGCACCGTCAAAGGATGAAACGACCTTCCCCACGACATTCCCGTCAACTCTCAGGTCACACCCGATAAGATCGGCTACATAGAACTCTCCTGTCTCGAGGGGGGACGCACTTTCACGCGGCACCCACAACTCCCAGCCGTTATACCGGCGGGCAGCTTCAGGGGTATGAACACCCCTGAACCTGATGAGAAGTTCCTTTCCGTGATCAATGAAGGTCTCGATGGACATCAGCTTTTTTTCGCCGTCATGTCTGAGTTCAACCTCTTCTAGATTCTTCAGGTAGGAGTATTCGCCACTGTAGGTTCTGAGTTTAATATTCCCCTGTAGACCATGGGGACCTCTCAGTACTCCTGTCGCAATCATCTCCATTTAGTCAAGAATTTCCAGCTGTACGTGTTTATTCGTCTTCGCGGCAGAGGCATTGAGGATGACTCTCAGAGCATTCGCGATGCGTCCCTGCTTACCGATGACTTTACCAACGTCACTCTGTGCAACCCGTAATTCAAGAATTGTGGACTGTTCACCTTCTATGACGTTGACACTGACTTCGTCAGGATAATCAACGAGAGATTTTGCTACATATTCTACAAGGTCTTTTTCCACAGTCTTTTCTCCTGTCTCTGTTACGCTTTCGGTGTTCTGTCGATTCTGATATCGTTCTTGTTCAGAAGCTTCTTGACAGTGGGTGATACCTGAGCTCCCTTGCTGATCCAATCCTTGATCCGATCCTCTTTAAGAACTACCTGCTTGTCTTCTGCTTCGACCGGGTGGTAGTAACCCACTTCTTCGATCGATCTGCTGTCCCGTGCTGCGCGTGAATCAATGACAACCAATCTGTAATAAGGTCTTTTCTTAGATCCGAAACGCTTAAGTCTGATACTCGTACTCACAATATCCTCCTGGTACCAATTGAATGGGCTATAAACCCAGATTTTTCATCATCTGTGCCTGATAATTCTTGTTTCTTGTAACTTTCTTCATCATCAGACGCATCTTCTCGAATTTCTTGAGGAGACGGTTCACGTCGTAGACGCTCGTTCCGCTTCCCCGGGCGATCCGTTTCCTTCGAGTCGGACCAAGTATACGGTAATTCTCACGTTCCGCATAGGTCATAGACTGGATGATCGCCTTTTCTCTCTTCATTTCGCTCGTGTCGATATCATCTTCGCTCACATTTCCCTTTGCACCGGGAATCATATCGAGCAGTTTATCGACCGAACCCATTTTATTGACTCTGTCGAGCTGATCAAGATAATCCTGAAGATCGAAGGCGTTCTTCGACATCTTCTTCTGCATCCTTTCAGCTTCCTGGGCATCAATCGTCTCCTGAGCCTTCTCCACAAGCGAGACAACGTCTCCCATGCCGAGGATTCTCGAAGCGATTCTGTCAGGATAGAAAGGATCGAGATCCTCGATCTTCTCTCCTACACCGATGAATTTGATCGGTTTACCGACAATGGATCTGAGCGAAAGGGCTGCTCCTCCACGGGTATCCGAATCGAACTTACTGAGGACCACACCACTGATTCCTACAGAGTTCTCAAACTCCTTCGCGATCGTCACAGCCTGCTGACCAGTCATCGCGTCGGCAACGAACAGAGTCTCATCCGGTTTCAGAACTTCTGAAACACGGGTGATTTCCTTCATCAATATCTCATCAAGATGCATGCGGCCGCTTGTGTCGACGATCATGACATCATATTGTTCTTTCTTCGCCCTCTTCAGTGCGCTCTTGGCGACTTTTACCGGGTCTTTGGTCTCTTCGGTATGAACAGGTACTCCCACCTGTTCACCGAGCACCTGCAGCTGCAGGATGGCTGCGGGACGCACGAGGTCCGCTGCAACGAGAAGGACTTTCCGACCGTCCTTTTTCAGCTTCCTGGCAAGTTTTGCCGCGGTGGTGGTCTTACCTGAACCCTGGAGACCCATGAGGAGGATGACACTGGTCGTGTCCGGTCCCTTGAGGTTGAGGTTCTGGTTCTCTTCATCACCGAGAAGCTCGACCATACGGTCGTGAACGATCTTGATGAACTGCTGTCCGGGATTCACGCTCTTGAGAACGGCTTCTCCGGTAGCATCCTCCATCGTGCGGTTGATGAAACGGCGAACAACACGCAGGTTTACGTCGGCATCAAGGAGTGCTACCTTGATCTCTTCGACGGCGTCCTGAATATTCTTCTCGGTTATCTTTGATTTGCCACTGAAAGATCTGACAATTGAACTGAATTTATCGCTTATAGAATCAAACATTATCCATCCACATAGTTTCGTTACAATACAGTTTTATACTTCATTAGGTAAAGCAGTGTCAACATCCTCTGTATCATCGAGAATAACTTCAGAGGTATCATCCCAGCCCATTTTATAGGAGACGGCTTTCGAGACTCCTTTCTCCTGCATGGTGACCCCGAGGAGGGTCTGGGAACCGAGGACGGTATGCTTGTTGTGGGTGATGATGATGAACTGGCTCTTCTCACTGAAATCCTTGAGGACATCAAGGAAGAATCCGATATTCCTGTCATCCAGAGCAGCATCGATTTCATCGAGAATACAGAAGGGAGAGGGTTTCACACTGTAGGTTGCAAACAGGAGGGCTACCGCCGTAAGTGATTTCTCTCCACCACTGAGCGGGGCGAGACGGTCAAGTTTCTTTCCGGGCGGCTGTGCGAGGATCTCTATGCCGCTGCTCAGGGGCTGTTCAGGGTCGAGGAGTTTCAGTTCAGCCCTTCCCCCGGCGAACATACGGTGGAACATCTGATGGAATGCCGAGCGAATCTGCTGATAGGTGTCAAGGAACATCTGCCGGGATTTCGTTGTGATCTCATCGATCACCGTATTCAGGTTTTCTTTTGCACTCAGCAGGTCGTTCATCTGTTCATTGAGAAAATCGTACCGCTCCTTGATCTCCTCGAACTCCTGGGCTGCCATGTGGTTGATATAGCCCATCTTCTCAAGAGAGGCCTTGAGCGTCTTCTGCCTCTCCCTGAGAGCGGCTTCATCTTCCTCCTCATGAACCTCCTCCTGCTCAAACTCCCTGAGCGATTTCCCGTAGGTATCGAAGAAGAGATGATACACCTGGGAGATCTGCTCCCCCAGAGAATCGATCTGCACACGGAATTTCTCCTGGGAGCTGCGCAGTTCATGCACCCGTTCGTACTGCTCGCTCTGAGAAGACTGGAAGGCGTTCAGGTCAGCTGTCTTTTCCTGTATCTGAGCGTCGAGGTCTGAGAGATCTTCCGCAATACGCTCCATCAGCTCATCGAGTTCTTCCTGCTCCTCTTTGACAGCGGTGATCTTCTCCATCGTCTCATCCATCCGCTCCTGGGCATTTTGAGCATCATGGAGAGCATCCTCGAGACTGAACTCTCTTTCGTTTTTCTGCTCATTCAGCGAAGCAATATAGTGAACGGCATTCTCAAGACGCCCTTCCGCTTCCTTCTTCTTCAGTCTCTGTTCCGTCTCATCCTCTTTCAGGGAGGAAATTCGTGCAAGGATACCTTCCCTTTCCGTTTTCAGGGAGGAGAGAGTATTTCTGAGAGACTGCTGCTCTTCTCTCACTTTCTCCAGACGGGCATCGAGGGTGTGCTTGCGCGATACAGACCCTTCTGGAGCTATGAGAGAATCGAGGATTTCCCCGTAGGCGTCGCTGAACTCTCTCCATTTCAGTGAAAGCTCGGAGAGGGAATGAGAAAGCTCTGAGAGAATTCTCTCGATGGCATCGCTTTCTTCCATGGAGACACTGACAAGGGTCTTCAGGGCACCGACTTTCTCCTCAGCCTGTGAGAGACTTCGCGTAAGGAGCGTGACATCTTCTATCCGTTTTTCCGAAGAATAATTGTGGCTGGAGAGTTTCTCGTCAAGCTCGGCCACGATGGTTTCACTGATCATCCTGAGCTCTTCGAGCAGGGTGCTTCGCTGTTCGATCCCCTCGTTCAGAGCATCTTCAGTCTTTTCGATCTCCTCTTTGAGATCAGCCGCGATCTCTTTCGCACGGGATGAATTCTCCCCCGTGATCTTCAGCTGTTCATCAAGGGTTTCGATATACTCTTCAAGAGTATCCCTCTTATCCTCATAATCCTCAAGCTCATCGGAGGCCTGGTCGATCCTCTCCTGAATCAGAGAAACCCGATCAGCCGCCTCCTGACGGTTCGCATGGAAGTCATGGTACCGCTGCGTGAGGAGCTCAAGACGGTCGTAGGTTCCCTTCTTCTTCTCTTCCGTCTGGTGAAGACGGGTATTGAAGGAGACCCTTCTCTCATTCAGTTCTCTCAACCCTTCCTTCATCTCATCAAGCTGGTCGGTGCTCTCTTCAATCGACTCTTTCAGGTCTTCGTACTCTTCGAGGTTCTCTTCAAGACTTTTCTCCTTCCGCTCCCTCAGCAGGAGAAAGGAATGAATCGTCTGAAGATTGAATTTCACATCGATGGAGAACAGCTCATCACTCATCGTCTTGTAATTGAGAGCCCTGTCCGCCTGGATCTTTCTGGAGTCATAC
Organism: Sphaerochaetaceae bacterium; assembly: GCA_963676605.2. GTDB lineage: Bacteria > Spirochaetota > Spirochaetia > Sphaerochaetales > Sphaerochaetaceae > SABI01. The sequence continues at coordinate 186,477 of CAXXSP010000018.1, forward strand.
TGGCGTTTGATCTCCTTCAGGAGCGTCTCCACCTGTTCGATATTCTCCTGTGTACGACCAAGCTTACGGGCAGCTTCCTCGCTTCTCTTCCTGAAACGTGTAATTCCTGCCGCTTCTTCAAAGATATAGCGACGGTCCTCGGGTCGTGTCGAGAGGATCTGATCGATCCTTCCCTGTTCGAGGATAGAGTAGGCACTCTTACCGACTCCTGTGTCGAAGAACAGCTCCCTGATATCTTTCAGCCTTACCTGCTGGCGGTTGATGAAGAACTCGCTCTCTCCTGTACGGTAGAGTCTCCGCCGTATCTCGACTTCGCTTGATTCGGAGGGGAGGAGCTGCAGTTCGTTATTGATCACAAGAGAAACTTCGGCAATATTCAGGGCAGAGCGGGTTTCGGTACCGTTGAAGATGACATCTTCCATCTTTCCTGCTCTGAGGCTCTTGGTGGACTGTTCACCGAGCACCCATTTGATGGCATCGACGATATTGCTCTTCCCGCAGCCGTTCGGGCCGAGCAGACTGCTCGTGCCGGGGGCGAATTCGAGGCGTGTTCTGTCCGCGAAGGATTTGAATCCAAACAGTTCAATGCTTCGTAAAAACAACGGTTACTCCATGTCAGGTGATCTCAAACGGCAATAAAACCGGCTTCAGTATATCACGTAGGAGCACTCTTGACAAATAGAGAGAGTGAACGTAGGGTCGGGGGTATGAGATATATATGCGGGATAGATGAAGCAGGAAGGGGACCGCTCGCGGGTCCTGTCTGTGCTGCCGCCGTGATTCTTCCTGAAGATTTCCCCGTGGAGCTCCTGGCGGATTCAAAGAAACTCTCACTGAAGAGACGTACAATTCTTGAAGATCTCATTACTGACAGAGCGCTGGCCTGGAAGGTCTCGTACAGTTCTCACGCCCTTATCGATTCCATCAATATCCTGCAGGCTACACTCGACGCCATGAGACGGAGTTATAAAGGGGTGGCATCGAAGGGGTATCCCATCGATAAAGTCCTCGTGGACGGAAATAAAACCTTCCCCTGCCCTGACTCTGTCGAAGCTGTCGTGAAAGGGGATTCTCTCATCCCCCTCCATTATGGCGGCAAGTATCCTTGCCAAGAACCACAGGGACAGGATCATGGAGATGCTTGATGCGAAATATCCCGAGTGGGAGTTCGCTGCCCATAAAGGGTATCCTACACAGCGGCATGCCGTTCTCTGTTCCCTCCATGGACTCTCCCCGGTACATAGAAGAAGTTTCCGCGTACCGGCTATCAGATAAGATATTCCTCTAGTTACTTCGCATTCTGCTTGATGAAGTCGATAGACTTCTGGAACTCCTTGATGAATTCACCAAGGTCTTCCTTGTAGACAAGAATAGACTGCCGAAGGAAACGGCCTTCGCCTCCCTCAGTTCCCTTGCTCTCTACAACGTTCAGGTACATGTCCCCATAGACATTCTCCTTCACATTGAAAAAGTAGGTTCTTTCTGATGTTACGAGCTTGGTAGAAAACACTTCACCTCTAATTCCCATACATTACCTCTGTTATCACGGTCTGGAATCCCTGTCGGGACTCTGTAGCACTACCCTAGCCTAAAGTAAGGAAATGTACAATTGGAGAGCTCCTCTTTTCCCTGAGACTTCAGTTGCCTTTCCCCTTTTTTTACCGTAGGATAGGGTTATGGAAACGATGAAGGACATCTCACAGGAACAGGTCTCATTCGAAGAACTTACACTCAAGTTCCCCGCGGCTGCGAACTATCTGGTGACGATGTTCCTTCTCGAACGTGAACAGGGAGTGGTTCTCAACTCTCAGCTCGCCAAAAAGCTGGAAGTCTCGAAGCCTGCGGTGAATCAGGCGATTAAACGGCTGAAAGCACTCTCTCTCGCCACCCAGGATACCTACCGGCAGATCCGGCTCACGGAGCTGGGAAGAAAGTACGGCAAGAAAGTCCTTATCAAGCATTACCTCTGTGAATATATGCTGATCAAGCGTATGAATTATCCCTGGGAAAAAGCTGATGAGGAGGCACAGAAAACTGCAGCATACGATCAGTGATGAGTTCACTTCCTACCTGTATGACTTCTTCGGTCAGCCCGACGTCTGTCCCCACGGCAATCCGTTTCCTGATTCTGAAAAAGAGGAGTATATTCTCGCCTCTTCACGACTCGATACAGCCCCGCTCAACACTCCGCTCAGGCTCCTGAGGATCACAGAGGAGGGAGAGGCGATGGCCGGACTGCTCAGATTCTGTAATATGCACAATCTCTATCCGGGAACCGCCATTACCGTACGCTCCCTTCTTGCCGATGAGAGCATCGAGGTGCTGAACGACAGCTACACGATCAAGATTCCCCTTTCCATCGCGAAGTATATCTGCTACGAAGAGATCTCGTAACACTCCTCGGGAAAGGGGAGTGTATTCCAGGCTCAGCGCTTCTCCGTTGAGCAGCCTCCGCTGAGAGGACAGGCGGAACATCCGCTGCACTTCACGTTATTCTTCTTATCCCTGATGATTTTGATGACGGGAAGGGTCAGAATCCCTGCGATAATGAGAGCGACGATGATATTACCCATATCACACCTCCGCCCGCAGCGGCTTTCTCACTCTGACCTTGTGCTCTTTCGGTGAGCGGATCAGGAGGAGTATCACCACAATGAAGATCATCACTGCCCCAAGGCCGCCCAGAAATCCCTCACCCACGCTGCCTGTCGTGATAAGCGTTCCTACCTGATAAATCAGGAAGGAGACCACGTAGCCGGTTCCCAGCTGGTATCCAATGGCTCCGAACAGCCATTTCTTAGATTCAAGCTCGGCATTCATCGCCCCGATGGCTGCAAAGCAGGGAGGGGTGAAGAGATTGAAAGCCAGATAGCTCAGTGCCGCAACTGCTCCGATACCGAAGACTCCGACCACCTGCTGACCGTCAGCGACGAGAGCAAGGTCCTCAACCGATATGAAGTTCGTGATGGAAAAGGTGACTGCGAGTGTTCCCACTACATTCTCCTTGGCGATGAAGCCTGTGATTGCTGCAGCCGCAAACTGCCAGAGTCCGAAGCCGAGAGGAATGAAGAGGAAGGCAAGAGGAGATGCAAGTGAGGCAAGGATGCTCGTTTCCGGTGCGCTTTCCACGACCACAGAGAGATCCCAGGTGAACGACTGGAGGAGCTGCACAACCGCATTACATACGAGTATGATAGTTCCCGCTTTCACGAGGAAGGCCTTTCCCCGGTGGAGCATGCTCAGTGCCGCTCTCTTGAGCGAAGGGATACGGTATTCGGGGAGTTCCATGATGAAGTAGGTCTGAGAGGTATCGCCGGTGATCTTTCGGATGATGAGCCCGCTCACGATCACGAGGACAATAGCTAAAAGATACATGCTGGTTCCGACCCACGAGGCATCAGTGAAGAAGATGCCGCTGAACAGCGCGATGATCGGAAGCTTCGCTCCGCAGGGCATGAAGGGAGAGAGCATCGCCGTCGTCCGCCTCTGTCGGACGTTCCTGATCGTACGGGTAGCCATGATTCCCGGTATGGCGCAGCCGGTAGCGACAATCATGGGAATGATCGATTTTCCCGACAGTCCTATCTTCTTGAAGAATCTGTCCATCACCACTGCCACACGTGCCATGTACCCGACATCTTCAAGGAGCGCAAGGGTGAAGAAGAGGACCATGATGAGGGGCAGGAAGCCGATCAGGGCTCCGACTCCTCCTATGATCCCGTCAAGAAGCAGTGAAGAGAGCACCGGATGTACCGTCTCGGGTAGCAGTCCTTCAACGAAGGCATACAGTGCATCAATCCAGGAAACAAACAGGTCGGCAAGGAAGGGTCCGAGCCAGCTCTGTGATATCGAGAATACCAGGTAGATGACCCCGACGAATATCGGGATACCGAGCCACCGGTGTGCGACCACCCGGTCGATTCTGTCCTGGAATGTCTGCGAATGGGAACTGACCTTTCTTCGCTCAACCTGAGAGATGATGGAGTCAACCTTCTCGAACCGCTTGAGTTCATTCGCCTTCGACTCTTCCTGGTTATGCACATCGGAAACCCTCACTGAGAGCACCGGCTTCCGTGTACTCCCTGCGACCTGCCTGACCGCCTCGATCAACGGAAAGAATTCCTGACGACGGCCTCCCCGCACAGCGACCGTCTCGACAACAGGAGCAGCCAGCCGCTCACTGAGAATAAGAGTATCCAGAACGATCCCTTTCTTCCTGACGAGGTCGGCTTTGTTCAGGGCGACCACGACAGGGATGCCGAGCTCCATCAGCTGAGTGGTAAAAAAGAGAGAACGGGAAAGATTCGTCGCATCTACGACATTCACGATCACATCGGGCTTCTCCGTCTCGACGAAGGTCCGTGTAATCGACTCCTCTTCCGTGAAGGGAGACATCGAATAGGCTCCGGGAAGATCGACAACGCTCATGAACTCATCAGCACCGCGGCAGAGCCCCCGTCTCACTCTTCCCTCTTTCCTCTCTACCGTGACACCGGGCCAGTTGCCCACGTGTTCCACTCTGCCGCTTAATGCATTGAACAGGGTCGTCTTCCCGCTGTTCGGGTTTCCTGCTAACGCTATTTTCATAGATAACTCCTTGAAGATGTCGATTTCTTACACGCAGATTGCATGAGCCAGGGATGAGTCGATACTGTACCGTGCATCCTTCACACCGATGATCACATTCTTCTTCAGATGGCTGATAATCGTGACGGACTCTCCGCAGAAGCATCCGAGCGTGAACAGAAAATCTTCCATACCCTCTTCTCTCGCTTCTATTTTCGATATCGTATAGGTCGTATTGACTGCCCCTTCAGATAATCTCATATGCATCTCCTTCTCAATCGTGCTAGGTATAGTTTATCCAGATTAACTATTTTGTCAATAGATTTACTTACTTATATGATTTTATAAGATAAAAAGTATTTCCTTGTTAACTTATAAAGGAGTTGCGTTGTTCCCTCTGGCATACTATATTTCTTGTATGGAACAGCAGGTACAGCAGTATATGGATAGCCTATCCCCTGAGCTTCGCAGCAGATGTATGGTTTTCAGAGAGAAAATTCGTGCACTCGCAGGAGCGTGTGAAGAAGGCGTCGCCTACGGGATCCCGTTCATCGCACGCAGTGGTAAAAGGATCATCTATTACGGAGTGACGAAGAAATGGGTCGCCCTCTACCCGGAAGCAGAGGCTGTCGAGGTGTTTACAGAGAAGCTGGCAGGATATTCAACGAGTAAGGGAACCATCAGGTTCCCACACACAAAAGAGATTGACTATGCTCTCATTGGCGAGATCATAGCATACAGGATTGAGCTGCAGGGGCTCTGATCAGGTCACGGGTCCCGGAGTGAAGAGCACGAGGTCGTTCTCGAGACCGAGGGATTCCGCCATGGTCTCTTTTCCGCTCGCTGTATCGAGAACCATCTTGAATAGATCCATGGCAATATCATCAAGAGTTTTTTCAGAAGTGAGAACAACACCCGCATCGAAATCAATCAGGTCAGGCCAGCGCTGAGCGAGCTCACTTCGCGTTGCGAGTTTCATGACCGGAACCATCGCCAGAGAATAGGGAGTACCCCGCCCTGTGGAGAACATATGGAGGTTCATCCCTGCAGCCAGCTGGAGCGTGCCTGCAATGAAGTCGCTAGCGGGAGTAGCCGCGAAGATGAGACCCTTCTTGGAAGCTCTCTCTCCAGGAGAGAGCACTTCGACGATGGTGGAGGAACCCGATTTCACGAAGGAACCGAGTGCCTTTTCTGTAATATTCGCGAGGCCTCCGGCCTTATTTCCAGGAGTCGTGTTGGCCGCCCGGTCGGCTCCACCGGCTGCGAGGTAGGCATCATACTCTCTGAATTCTTCTATCAGCTTATCACTCACCTCTTGTGTCTCACAGCGGTCAGAGAGGATATGAACGACATCCCTCACCTCGGTAACTTCCGAAAAGATCACCGTTCCTCCTGCATTAACGATAAGGTCTGCGACTTTCCCCAGAAGAGGATTCGCCGTCACTCCTGAGAACGCATCTGAGCCGCCGCACTGCATTCCCACCGTAAGCTCGGAAACCGGACAGAGGACACGTACTTTCCTGTTCAGACGCTCCAGGTGCTGTTCAGCCAGTTTCATCCCGTATTCAATCATCCCTGTAAATCCGATGATATGCTCATCCTGAAGCGTAAGCAGAGAGCCGCACTCTTCCATCAGGCAGCCGTCAGTGATCATCTCGGGACGGAGTTTCTCACAACCGAGAGAGAGGATCATCAGCTCATCAGAGATATTCGGATTCCGTGAGATATTCTTAATCGTCCTGATCGGGACGCTTGCCCCGGGGGCATCGATTGCGACACCGCACCCGTACCCATGGTTGATACCGATGACATCGTCGACATTGGGGTAGAGAGGAAGCAGGTCTTTCCTGATTCTCTTTACGAGATGATCCACGATCCCCTTCGTACACTGTACGGTGGTGGAAATACCGAGGATATTTCGGGTAGCCACCGAGCCGTCTTTATTCATATATCCCTGGAAAAAATACTCAGGAGATACGGAAGTGTTCTCAGATACCGCAACCGGATGGTACTCTATCTCATCGAGTGCAGGAGGTTCAGGGATCAGCAGATCTTCTTTGGCTATCGGTGAACCTGCAGGGATATCACGGAGTGCATATCCGATCACATGTCCGTACCGGAGAACCGGTGCACCTTTCAGCATAGAAACAAGGGCAACCTTATGCCCCTGCTCTACCCTACCGGTAACAGCGATGTTCTGCTCGATAACATCGCCCGTGTTCAAGCCTGCACCGGTTCTTGCGATACCGACAGTATCATGTGGATGTAATTTCAGAACCACTGAACCCTCCAATCCTATCTAACAATCCAGGCATCATAGATGACGCCGGGAGACTTTCTCGAGATCACGACGCCGAAGGCAACCACATTATTCAGCCAGGAATAGCGTTCATCTGCAGTCTCGAAATAGAGATGCTGTTTGAAATAATACTCGCTCGGATCAACAGGTTCACGCGCCATCCTCTTTTTCAGGACTTCCTCGCTCTGCCATTGATACCCTTTCGTCGAGATGGTGATATATGCACCGTCATCGGTTTTCAGCATATACCGCGTATCGATCTGCTTCGTGGTGGGATTCCTATGATCCGTCGTATTCCAGTCAGCACCGAGATTCAGGACCTCACCCTTGATTCGGGGACCTTCAAACCTTCCTCCGGTCACCGGAATCACCTTGAGAAAACCGTTATTCACGGCGCCTATTTCGATAGGCGCGGAAACATCCGCGACGAGACGGTAGAGAAATTCCAGGTCGGGAGCAGGAGGAACAAATCCATTCCCCTGCTCGCGGGTATACTGTTCAAATTCAGGACTCAGCTTCATATTAGCTCATCAGCTCCTTTACCACTGCGACTCTCTTATCAATCAGATCGCCCCAGACTGAGGGGTCAAGGAAGGGATTGAAGTCATCGGTTATCTGATCCACCTTCTCCAGCATGTTCACCTGATTGGGATGGGAACCCAGGGTGATATCTACTGGATAGTCCCTCACCTTCTTCATGCTCTCAAGGTAGGCTTCTCTCATAGGTCGGAATACCGGGTAGTCAGCAAGAAACTCGTCAGTGAGTGTATTCCAGCCAATACCTCCATGAAGACCGACACGGTGAATTGTTCCGTCTGCCTCAGTCACATTAAAAAAGAAGGAGGTTGTTCCGGGCGTATGACCGGGTGTCAACACGGTATCAATCGTGAGATCGCCCAGAATGATCGGGGAGTCATCATCATAATAGAAGTCGGGGGTATAGGAACCGCAGGGATATCCATTATCGAACATCTGCTCCGGATGTTCAGCCAGCATCTGTTCATCTTCTCGGCTCATATAGAGTTTTGCACCGCTCGCTTCGAGCAGAGGACGAAGTCCGCCGGCATGATCATAGTGGCCGTGGGAGAGGAGAATAAACTTGATATCAGCAGGATCGAACCCGAGCTTCCGGATACTCTCAAAGACGAGATAGATCTGAGGCTGCATGGTCGAATCGATGAGGATGAGCCCTTCACTGCTCTCAAGCAGATATGCTCCTACCCATGAATTCCCCACATAATAGGTTCTCGGTGCCACCCTGAAAGGATCTACTGCAACTTCCCAGGGTCTTCGACATCCCTGATGAAGATAATCAACCGGTTCCATCGGTTTCTGTTCTTTACTGGTCATTCCTTAACCTCTTTTTAATACTACAGGCCTCTTCCCTGTTAAGGGAAGGGCCTGCATGTTTCATTATTTCAGACCGAGCATTGCTGCGGTTGTTCCGATTTTCTTATCCCCTTCGGCAAGGCGTTTTGCACTGTCTTCAAGACTAAGCCAGCTGATCGGCATTCTCATCTTGGCAAGCTGATCAATGATCGCCTGGTCCGAGAGGACCGTCTTGAACGCAGCATTGACTTTCGCTGCGACCTCGCCAGACATATCTTTCGGTCCGAGAATGAAGAAATCAAGACCATACATGGTATTTTCGTATCCGAGTTCCACAAAAGAGGGAATATCGGGAGCATTCGGGTCTCGTTCAGGGAAACTTGCGATGGTTGCGAGAACTCTGAGTTTTCCTGCTTCCTGGTACTGAAGTGCTCCGGGAGTATTCACGAACGCTGCATCAATGCTTCCGCCCTGCACGGCTACGAGCTTATCAGCATCGCTTCCGGCTTCTACCACACGGAACTGAGAACCGCTGTCCTGAGCAAGGAGGCCGGACATGAAGTGGCTTGAGCCCTTCAGCTGGACACCGAGAGTTACCTTATCGGGATTCGCTTTCGAAGCTGCTACGAGTTCCTGCACTGATGTGTAGGGAGAATCGGCACCGACGACGAGGGCATAGCTTCCTGCGACCGGCATGACCACACAGGTGGTAAAATCTTCAGAAGGTGAATGATCATATAATCCTGTATGATAATTGGCAAACATACTCGAGTGGTAGAACAGGATGGTGTTCCCATCGGGTTTTGCATTTCTCACCTGCTCACAGGCGACTGATCCACCGCCTGATGGCTGGTTTACGACAACGAAGGGGCTGCCGACAGCTTCCTGAAGGGCTTTAGAAATGACGCGTGCAGCTGCATCGGTACCGCCTCCTGCCTTCGCAGGAACAACAAACTGAACAGACCCGGTAGGCCAGTCAGTCTTGGCTTCAGACTGTCCTTCCGCTGCGAGCGAGAACAGGACACTGACGATGATCATGAATGTTACGATCTTTTTCATATGAATCTCCTTTTTTTTATGTCCGGAACCGGAGAAGATGTGTATCTCCGGTTCACTGAAGTTCGATTGTCAAGAATTCTTTTTCTTCTGGATTGCAGCCTTGATATACGGCCATACAATGCTGAATACGGCTGCTGCAAGGAGGAATCCTGATATCGGACGGGTAAAGAAGGGCATGATGCCCTGATCCGTGTAGGTGAAGCCCTTTCTCAGATTCGACTCAAGCATCGGCCCGAGAATAAAACTTAGAATGAACGGGCTTGTCGGCAGTTTCACGATATCGAAGAGGAATCCGAGAGCTGCAAAACAGAGCAGAAGCACGAAGTTGAAGGTTGTGCTCGAACCGACATAAGTTCCGACGAATCCCAGGACGATGATTGCAGGATACAGATAGTGGTACGGAATCTTGAGGATATACGGGAACCATCTCATCCCGAAGAACTGCTGGAACAGGACGATCACCGCACCGAGCAATGCCGTGTTGAACAGCGTGAACACGATATCAGGATTGTTGGTGAACAGGAGCGGTCCGGCTGTATGCCGTGAATCATCAGTCCACCAAGGAGGATTGCCGTGGTTCCGTCTCCCGGAATACCCAGGGCGACCATGGGGATAAGAGATCCGCCGACAGATGAGTTATTTGAAATCTCTGAGGCGAATACACCGTCTATACACCCTTTTCCGAACTTCTCGGGATGTTTGGAAGAACTCTTTGCCTGTGCATATGCCACCATATTAGAAAGAGCGGCACCCATGCCTGGAAGGAATCCTATCCAGAGCCCGATAAAGAATGATCGGACCATGTTCCAGATATTCGAGGTGAATTCCTTCAGTGAGACTCCGAAGCCTGAGATATTCTTCATATCCACTTCCGGAAGGTCCTGCTGGTTCCGCGCATAGTCGGTCACGATCTGCTTGATGGCGAACAGTCCGAGCATCAGAGAGATAAGGTCGAAGCCGCCATTGAGAAAGTAGTTGCCGAATGCGAACCGGGGATAGCCGTCGATCGGGGCGAAGCCGACAGATGAGAGCATCAGGCCGATTCCTGCAGCAGCGAGTCCTTTGAAAATATTCTCTTTGGAAAGTGCAGCGACCAGCGCGATCGCACAGAATCCGAGTGAGAAATACTCCCACGGTCCGAGTTTCAGTGCGAGGTCTGCAATGATCGGGGAAAGGAACGTCGCTATCAGAATACTGAAGAAGGTTCCTATGAAGGATGCTGTTATACCTGCTCCAAGAGCTTTCACAGCCTCCCCGTTCTTTGTCATCGGATACCCGTCAAAACAGGTTGCGATAGCAGAGGGAGAACCGGGGATCCCGAGAAGGATCGATCCGATCATCGCTCCAGACACTCCTCCGACCCAGATTCCGATCAGCATGGCAAGACCCATATGGGGATCCATACCGAAGGTAACCGGCAGCAGCAGTGCTACGCCGAGTCCTCCGCTCAGACCGGGAATCGCTCCGAGCACGATGCCGAGTGCGGTAGCAGAAAAAACAAGGAGAAAGGTAAGCGGTTGAAATAACGGCAGAAAGCCTGCAAAAAACATATCCATACAACAAACTCCTTAAAAAATCATCCCGGGAGGGAGGAACGAATTGAGCATCACCTTGAATACGAGGTAGATGACGCCGAAGGTTACCAGGGAATAGATAATCCCCCGAATCGGATTCACTTTTTCCTTTCCTGCGATCTGACGATAGAAAAGATAGGTGAATACAGGTGTGGCGATGTAGAATCCGAGAATTCTCAACGACACCGCATACAGAATCAGGATTGAAGTCATCACCCCTGCCCTCTTCCATCCATCAGGTGAGAGGAACGGTTCCCCGGTCTTTGAATGTTCTATCTGTTTTGTCAGGAAGATGCCGATACCGCTTATCATCAGGATAACGCTGGCGAAGGCCGGGAAAACCCTTGGTCCGGGATCATCGGTAAAGGTCTTGACCGGAATCTGCATCGTCAGAATAATCCCGAGAACTCCCACTGCAAAAATAATGACTCCGAGAAGTCTGTCATGCTTCATACTGGATGACTCCTTTATCAGGTGTAGACTCCGGCGGGGGACCCCGCCGGCAGGCACTTGTTAGTTCAGACCGAGACTTTCTACAAGCTTTTCGATCTTTGTAATTTCACCGTTGATGATCTCATTGACCTGATCGACAGTGTAGTATTTGAAAGAACTTGCCATTTTATCAAGCTGTTCCTGAACCTTCGGATCAGTACTCATATTCTTCATAGCAGTGTTGATCTTCTCGACGACGGCAGGGTCCATCCCCTTCGGTCCCCAGAGAACGAGAGGTGCAAGCCAGGTCACATCAACGCCCTGATCCATGGCAGGCACGAACTGCGGGAACTGTTTGCTCGGCTCCTGATCAATAAGACAGAGAACTTTCATCTTCCCTGCTTCTTCATACTGTGCCGCGGATGCAACGCCGAGATTACCGATGGTGAGATGTCCGCCCTGAATTGCTGCGACCTTGTCGACTTCTGAAGAGGCTTCAACCATTTTAAGGTCGATTCCTTCGTTCTGCATGAGCAGACCTGCGATATAATGGGTTGTACCGCCGAGGCTGATACCGATGGTATACTTCCCGGGATTCTTCTTTGCATCATCCACGAACTCTTTCATGTTATCCCAGGGAGCATCGGGAGCCACAGCGTAGACCTGAGGAGGGTAACTCTGGGCGATACCGATATTGGTGAATTCACTCATCGGCTTATCATATTTACCACTGGATGCCTGAATAATCAGACCGGTATGGTTGAACAGAAGAGTCTGTCCGTCCGGTTTTGCATCCGCACCTGTTCATATGCAACAGTACCACCGCCTGAGGGCTGGTTTACCACGACAACAGGGCTTCCGATTTCTCTCTGAAGGTAATCAGTGAAATACGTGCCATCAGGTCGGTACCCGCCACCGGCCTTTGCAGGTACAATCACCTGTACAGTGCCCTGAGGCCAGGTGTCAGCCGTCACTTCCTTCGAACCTTCTGCAAAGAGGAACGATCCGATCATCATGAAAACAAGCATCAGTATCGCAATCTTTTTTCATATCTCTTCTCCTTTTTTATTTTTCAAACGCTTCACTCAAAGCGTCTACAATCAATTCTCGGGCCGCCGGAGCTTCCCCGTTTCCGTGAATAAGGAATCCGTGGTCACTGTCAAGGTAACTCTTCAGAGTTACTTTCACGCCTGCATGGACCAGCATGAGAGCATACTTCTCTGCCTCATGGCGAAGCACATCTTTTCCTGCAGTTTACGATCAAAGCAGGGGGAAGACCTTTGAGCTGTTCCGTTTCAGCACATACAAGCGAGTGGAAGGGATTTACTGTAGTCTTCCTCGTTCTCCAGATAACAGGCAGAGAAATTCTTCATCCTGTCAACCGGGAAGATCGATCCTTCCGCAATTTTTTCTGCAGGATCTGTTAGTGCATCAAGGAATGGATAATCCATGATCTGAAGACAGATTCTGAAATGCTTCGTCTGGTTCGCCATCAGGGCGAGAGCAGCGGTAAGATTTCCACCGGCGCTGTGGCCGCCGACTGCAATGTGTTCAGTATCGACGTTCAGCTCTTCAGCATGATCGAAAGCCCATTTCACCACGTCGTAACATTCATTCAGAGGAATGGGGAACGGATGCTCAGGTGCAAGCCTGTAGTCGATATCAATCACCTTACATCCGAGAGAATCAGCAACATAGGCACAGAAGACGGTATCACGTTTCTGGTACCCACGGACGAAGCCTCCTCCATGAATATTGATGAACAGGGGATACCTGTCTTTCTTCACTGCAGGTTCTACGAATATGACCTTCGAATCACCTTCACGTGTAGGGATTGCACCCTCGTACCAGGTGACTTTGGTCAAATAGGATTCCATCTCTTCGGTCAGATGGGTCTCAACGATAGAACCGCTTCTCAGCTGTCTGGCAGCTTCAAGCTTCTCTTCGTAACTTAATCTGAATATTTCCCAGGAGGGTTTCACTGTCTGTACTCCTTATTTTCTCGATATGACGGTGACCTGCACCAGGTATCACCTCACTGGCTTAGAACAAAGCAGACGCTGTGCCAAAATAGAATCAGGTTTCCTCTTTTTTTTCGAATCAATCAGAATGCTGCAACCATTCTTTTGTATAACAAAAAGTTACAGACAAAGATTATCGCCTCCTCTCATAATTGGAATAGTAATTCAAGAAATCATGACGCTCCTTACCTCATTATTTTTTTGTTGCATTTTACAACATATGTCGTATAATCAATCGCAACACTCATGCAACGGAGATACCATGGCTACTATTGTGTATGTAATCCCTTCACCGGAAGTTCAGAGTTTTATAGAAGAAACAATACAGGAACACAGGCAGTATTTTGCACATATATATCCTGACAAGGTGTATTCAGATATTCAGACCCTCGTGAAAACAACCGCAGATTTCATTGACAGTGAGAACTACAATGCTGATGTCATCATAGCGAGAGGGCTTATGGCTACCCGTCTGAAAAAATCATTCCCATCCATTCCAGTCGTGGAAACACCGGTGACGGTAAGTGATATCATGGAGGCGTTTGACCTGTTCAGAAAAACAGGTCTAAAACCCAGGAAGATAGCTCTCATCGGACTCGGGATGATCCTTCATCAGACACAGCTCGCTGCAAAACAGTATGATGTTGAGATGGTTCCCATCGACTATCTGTACACCCCCACCTCTCCTGATATCGTAAAGGAACTCTTCGAGAAGGCAGTTTCCCGTGGATTCAGTTTCTTTATGGGAGGAGCAACACTCGTAAAAAGAGCAGAGGCAGCAGGATTTCACGCAAGTTTTGTGAGCAGCTGCAAAGATTCCATCTGGCTGGCACTCACCGAGGCCCAGCATATCGCGGCCATAAGACGGGAGGAGAGAGAACGTGCTGTCCGATTCAAGACAATTCTCAACGGTTCGACTGAAGGGATCATCACAACGAACTCGAAGCGGTGGATCATCCAGATCAATGCTACCGCAGGGAAGATACTGGGGATCGATCCTGATGAGCTGAAGGGTTCTCACATTGAGAGTCTTATCCCTGACCCGAGATTTATCGAACTTCTGAGGAGGGAAGGAAACTTTTCCAATGAGATTTTCAAGATAGGGAATAAGAGGATCATACTCAATAAAGTCTCTGCCTCACTCGGTGATGAGATGATAGGAAATGTCTTTTCCTTTCAGAATGTCGAGCAGGTGAGGATGTCGGAAATAAAAATACGAAGTGAACTGCACAGAAAGGGACTGACAGCCCGCTACCATTTTGAAGACCTTATCGGTACGAGCCGTCCGATCAGGGAAGCGAAAGAGCGTGCCAGAATATTCGCTGAGGTACCATCAAATGTTCTGATAACAGGAGAAACCGGGACAGGGAAAGAGCTGTTCGCGCAGTCAATGCACAATTCCTCCACCCGCGCTCATGCACCTTTTGTAGCCGTGAACTGTGCTGCGATTCCCGCACATCTTATAGAAAGTGAGTTTTTCGGCTATGTGGGAGGAGCTTTCACCGGAGCTTCAAAAGAGGGTCGAATGGGTTTATTCGAACTCGCACATGAAGGAACGCTTTTCCTTGATGAGGTGTCTGAGATCCCGGTGAACCTTCAGAGCAAGCTTCTCCGTGTCATTCAGGAGGGTGAAGTCATGAGGCTCGGACATGACAAGATTATCCCTGTCAATGTCAGGATGATCTGTGCCTCGAACAAGGATCTCAAGGTACTGACTCGTGAAGGGAGTTTCCGGGAAGACCTCTATTACCGGCTAGCCGTCCTTCAGCTCCATATCCCCCCCCTTCATGAGAGAGGAACCGATGCAGGAGCCATTGCCGATCATTTCATTTCCTACTTTTCGGCAAACTACTCCTCACATCAGAAACAACTGACCGACCGTGCACGTTCATTCCTCAATTCAAGACTTTGGGAAGGAAATATCAGAGAACTGAGAAATGTATGTGAGCAGCTGGTAGTACTGAGCAGAGAAACGACAATTGACAGGGATGATGTCCTCTCTCTCTTTCCTGATTCTGACTCTCATAGAGCTCCCGATGTACCAGGTTTTCTCTCCGAGGAATCCGGAGATATGCCTGGTAGCTCTGATGGGAGGGGCATACAGAACATGGAAAAACTGCTCATAGAGGAAACGCTGAAAAAACATAATTACAATAAAACAGCATGTTCACAGGCTCTCGGTATCGACCGCTCGACACTCTGGAGAAAGATGAGACGGTATGGGATTGAGTGTTCTCAGATCCTGTCGTCATGAGAACAGCACACTGGGAAAAAGAGAAATAAAAGGTATAATCTGTTCAGAAAATCAAGATAAAATTACTCTCCGGTAATAATAAGAGGTTTACCTTTGGATGAATGTACTGTTATATTCTGTACATCAACTGATCAAAGAGAGGCTGACATGAAATTATCAACCAGAAGCAGATATGGTTTACGACTTCTTGTAGAACTTGCCCTTGCACCCCGCGATACTACAATGTTCCTGGGGGATGTGGCGAAGCAGCAGGAGATCAGTGAGAAGTACCTGAGCAAACTGGTGATTCCCCTTCGGGGCGCCAACCTCATCATATCACGACGAGGCGCGAATGGCGGCTATATGCTAGCTCGCGACCCGAAAAATATCACACTCAAGGAAATTGTCGAGGCACTCGAAGGTGAACTCTTTCCCCTGGACTGTGTAAAAGATCCTGAAGTATGCAGCAGGAATCCACGCTGTGCTTCCCACGATGTATGGGTTGATCTCAATAAGACGATCAGTGACTACCTCGACAGTATCACGCTGAAATCGATCGTAGAAAATTATAAAGAGAAGCTCGCAGCAAAAGAACCCTTCGTCTACACGATCTGATCCAACCCTCCGGGGGAGCTTCCCTTTCCCTTCCCTCTCCCGTCCATCTCTACCCCTTCCCTTCATAAAATTATTTTTATTTTTTTATCTATTTCTTACAATTCTTCTTGACAGCGATATTCTTTTACTCTAAATTACTACCAACAAGGTCGTATTAGTAGTAATTAACAAAGGAGAAGTAGATGAAGATATACAGATCCATGACAGAGCTTATCGGAAACACCCCGCTCGTGAGAATTAATTCCCTTTCCAGCGGATCTCATGCAGAAGTGCTGGTAAAGCTTGAATCGGCAAATCCCTATTCGAGTGTAAAAGACCGGGTCGGTCTCGCTCTGATAGAGACAGCTGAGCAGCAGGGACTTCTCAGGAAAGGGAGTGTCATCATAGAACCGACGAGCGGAAATACAGGTATTGCACTTGCCGCAATCGGCGCGGCAAAGGGGTACAGGGTTATCCTGACTATGCCTGAAACCATGAGCGTTGAGCGGATCAAGGTACTGACCGCGTTCGGGGCTGAAGTTATCCTCACCGAAGGATCGAAGGGAATGAAGGGTGCCATAGAGAAGGCGGAGGAGCTGAAGAAGAGTATCACCGATTCCTTCATTCCTCAGCAGTTCAACAATCCGGCTAATCCTGAAGCGCACAGAAAGACGACAGCTGAAGAGATCTGGAATGACACGGAAGGCAAGGTCGAT
The DNA here is from genome assembly GCA_963676605.2 of Sphaerochaetaceae bacterium. Lineage (GTDB taxonomy): Bacteria > Spirochaetota > Spirochaetia > Sphaerochaetales > Sphaerochaetaceae > SABI01. The sequence continues at coordinate 203,300 of CAXXSP010000018.1, forward strand.
ATCCTCGTTGCCGGAGTAGGCACCGGAGGAACTGTCACCGGGACCGGTGAAGTTCTCAAGGAGAAGAATCCTGATATCAGGGTGATCGCCGTTGAGCCTGCGACCTCTCCCGTTCTTTCCGGCGGAAAGGCCGGAGGTCATAAGATCCAGGGGATCGGAGCCGGTTTCATCCCTGCTATCCTGAACACGGATATCTTCGATGAAGTGATCCGCGTGGAAGACAGGGATGCGGGACTTACTTCCCGCCGTGCAGCAAAGGAAGAAGGTATGCTGATCGGCATATCCAGCGGGGCAGCCCTCTGGGCGGCTCTGGAAGTCGCGAAAAGAGAAGAGAATAAAGGAAAGAGGATCGTAGTCATCCTCCCGGACACAGGAGAAAGATACCTTTCAACCTGGCTGTTCGATGAATCGAACTGACAATAATCATACACAAGGAGCCCGACCATGGCAGACAAGACATACCATATTGAAACACAGGCATTACATGCCGGACAGACAGTTGACGAATCCCTTTCCAGAGGTGTTCCCGTCTATCGCACCTCTTCCTATCTATTCAAAAACACCGAACATGCAGCGAACCTGTTCGGACTGAAAGAACTGGGAAATATCTACACGAGACTAGGAAATCCGACGCAGGACACACTTGAACAGCGTATCGCAGCTCTCGAAGGGGGCGCTGCTTCGGTCGCGCTTGCATCGGGTACCAGTGCGATCCATTACACGATTATCACAATCGCACAACATGGAGACGAGATAGTTTCTGCAAATAACCTCTACGGAGGAAGCTACACGATGTTCTCGACCATTCTTCCCCAGTTCGGTATCACCACACGGTTTGTCGATCCGAAGAAGGTGGAGAATTTTGAAAAGGCGATTACGGAGAAGACAAAGCTCATTTATATAGAAGCAATCGGGAACCCGGGACTTGATGCAACTGATATCCAGGCGGTAGCTGATATCGCACACGCTCACAACCTTCCCCTCGTTGTCGACGCGACCTTTGTCACTCCCTACCTCCTCCGCCCTATCGAGCATGGAGCAGATATCGTCATCCATTCCCTCACCAAGTGGATCGGAGGACACGGCACAGCGATTGGAGGAATCGTCACCGATTCAGGAAAATTCGACTGGAAAAAGGGAAATTTCCCCCTCTTCAATGAACCCGATGCCAACTATCACGGGATCAGGTGGGCACACGACCTCCCCGAGCCGCTGGCACCCATCGCGTTTGCACTGAGACTGAGAACCGTTCCCCTGAGAAACCTCGGAGCAGCAATATCACCCGACAATGCGTGGATCTTCCTCCAGGGACTCGAAACACTTCCGGTTCGCATGGATCGGCATTCGGCCAATGCTCTCAAGGTGGCTGAATTCCTGAAGAATGATGAAAGAGTAGCATGGGTACGACACCCTGGACTTGAAAGCGACCCCTCCTACCCTGTTGCATCGAAGTACTTGAAGAACGGATTCGGCGGCATGGTTGTCTTCGGAATCAAGGGCGGGTACGAAGCAGCTGTCAAGCTGATCGATTCAATCCCTCTCTTCTCTCACGTCGCCAATGTCGGAGATGCCAAGAGTCTTGTGCTTCATCCTGCATCTACTTCTCACTCACAGCTGACTGCGAAGGAACAGGAAGAAGGCGGACTGACTGCAGATCTGATTAGACTCTCGATCGGACTTGAACATATCGATGACATCATCGGAGCACTGAAGGAAGGACTTGAAGCTTCACAGAAATAGATCAGCTATCGGGATGCTGCAGAGTGTTCCGGTATTCAATAAAGGAACTGATGAATATTACAGCACTAAACCTGCTTAATTTTTCATCAGTTCTTTTTTTCTTCCTGTACTATCCTATTAAAAATTTTGTTTATCAGGGGTTTAAAGCTACCTCAATGCAATTTCCTATCCTTTTTCATGTTTGGCATTATTCATGCTTTGTTTTCCATGGATTCATCTGTTTCCAAGAATGACATATACTGGAAAAACAGGAAAGGAGATATCAATGGCAGATTTCATGGCACCGTTTACCGCACTGGTAACTGCATACAACGAAAAAGAGGAAGTGGACCTTCAGGCAACTCGTCGTCAGATGAGACGACAGATCGAGGCAGGAAACAATCTGTTCTGCAGCGGTACAAATGGAGACTTCTCAGCTCTTTCGTTTGAAGAACGTGTTTCTATCGTTGCTGCGGCAATCGAAGAAGCTGACGGCAAAGTAAAAGTGTTTGCGAATGCTGGAACTCCCTCGACCTTCGAGACGATCCGTCTCGCAAAAGAGTATGCGAAACTGGGAGTAGACGGGATTGCTGTTGTCGCACCCTATTTTATTTCCTGTACGCAGGAAGGGCTCTATCTCCATTACAAGAAGATCGCAGAAAGTGTCGATGCACCGATCTACATCTATGATATCCCATCGCGTACCGGAAATCCTGTAGCAGTTGAGACAGTGCTCAAGCTTGCACGGGTAAAGAATATCAAAGGTATTAAAGATACAAGCGGCAATGCAGACAACCTGAAGGCCTACTGCGATTACAGAAAAGACCATCCTGAATTCGATGTCTACACAGGCCCGGACCACATGATCCATGACGGACTTCTCATGGGAGCAACCGGCTGCGTTTCCGGTCTTGCCAATGTCATTCCCGCTTGGGTCAACGATATCCTCCGTCTCTACGCTAACGACGATGTTGCCGGATCCGCTGCTGCTCAGGAGAAAGTCACAGCCTTCAGAACCGATCTCTACCAGCACGGATTCCCGCCTGCACTCGTGAAGAGAGCACTCTACATTATGGATCCTGCTGTCGGGAACAATAGAATGCCTGCGCTGATTCCCTCAGCGGAAATTGATGGAATTCTCAAGGACCTTCTTGAAAAATATTCACTTATCTAATTGAGAAGCCCCTGACGAATATAGTCAGGGGTTTTTACGTAATGGAGGCTGCCATGATAGGCATAACCATGGGTGACCCGAACGGAGTCGGCCCTGAGATTATCGTAAAAGCAGCTGCAGACGGAATTCTTCCGGAGAACGCTGTAGTATTCGGTAACAAGAAAATTCTTCGCTATGCAGCAGGTTTTGTTGAAGGTGAAGTTACATTCCCAGTGATAGATATCGGGGAGTATACCGTAGCAGACCTGAAACCTGGTCAGGTGGATGGAAAAGCAGGACATGCTGCGATTTCGTACGTAAAAGCAGCTGCAGAGGCTGCTGTGAGAGGAGAAATTTCGGCTATGGTCACACTTCCGATAAACAAGGAAGCAGTGAGACTCACCCATCCCGAGTTCTCCGGTCATACCGAATATATTGCCGACATCTGCGGGAATCCTCCGGTAACGATGATGCTAGCTACAGAGAAACTCGTGGTAACCCACGTAAGCACCCACGTTTCCATTGTAGAAGCGGCTGCACGGGTAAAAAAAGAAAGAATTCTGGAAGTTATCAGGCTTACCGCCGGTGCGCTTGAAAAAATCAGACCTACTTCAAGAATCGCTGTTGCCGGTCTCAATCCTCATGCAGGAGAGAACGGCGCATTTGGAAGGGAAGAACTGGAAGAGATCATTCCTGCAATCGAACAGGCACGGGAAGAAGGCTACACCGTACTAGGTCCAGAACCTGGTGACACGGTATTCTTCAATGCTGTTCACAGGGATAAGTTTGACGCCGTTGTCTGTATGTACCATGATCAGGGACACATATTCATCAAAACCTTAGACTTTGATGGAGGAGTGAACGTCACTCTCGGTCTTCCTATCATACGTACATCAGTAGACCATGGAACTGCCTACGATATCGCGTACAAGGGAATAGCACGAGTCAGAAGTTTCGCACTCGCGCTTAAGATGGCTCAGGCAATGGCAGATGAGGTGAAAGCATAGCCCTCAGGCCCCATCCAGATTTTTCCTTACCGTTGAACGGTCCAGGCCTAGCTGCCTGGCCGTTTTGCTTATATTCTGATTATTCGCTTGCCAGCATGCCCTGATAACTTCCGTCTCCGCTCGTTTGACTGAATATTCATCAAAGGTAGGGGGCGGTATATTCAGCCGCTGCCGTTTCGGAGCCCCATCAGAATTGAGGTCATCAACAAGATCTTCCACCATCGCATCTATATCCTTTGAGATGGAGGAAAGCACGCTTACCTTTTCTGCGAAATTCCTCAACTGACGGACGTTTCCAGGCCAGGAATAATTCAACACGGCAGTCCGCAGTTTCTTTGGAATACCTGTACCTTCATACAGATACTTTCTGTTGAAATATGCATAGAATGATTCAAAAAGAGGAAGTATATCCTCTTCCCGTTCTCTGAGCGGCGGAATCTTTATATCGAGTACTTTCAGACGATAATAGAGGTCTTTTCTAAACTGCCCGATTTCTGTCTCATGGAACAGATCCTTATTGCAGGCAGCGATCACTCGTACATCCACATCATATACCCGGTTATCCCCTACCCTCATCACCTGTTTTTCCTGGAGCACCCTCAACATTCTTGCCTGAACGCTCTGGTTCATATCATTCACTTCATCGAGAAAGATGGTTCCCTTATGAGCCATCTCGAAAAGTCCCGGCTTGCCACCTTTCTGGGCACCCGTGAAGGCACCTTCTGCATAGCCGAACAGTTCACTTTCAAGAAGGGTATCTGGGAGTGCCGCACAGTTAATGGCTACAAACGGCCCTTTTTTCCTTTCAGATGCATTATGAATACTTTGAGCGAACATCTCTTTTCCCGAACCGGTCTCGCCGAGCAGAAGAATAGTCGCATTCGTGTGAGAAAAGGTTCTGGCTTTTTCAACGACTTGATGGAAGGTGCTGTTGATTGCAGTGATGGAATCGAAATCGTACTGGGCGACCAGTCCTCTGGTAACCATCTCTTTTCTCAACATGCCTTCAAGATCCTTGATTCTGCTGCTACTCTGAATAAACAGAAGAATTGCCTGTGTATTGTTCTTATTCTGTATCTTCTTGATCTCCACCATAAGGTCCATACCGTCAAGTTTGATCAGCTGGCTTCCCCTATCATTGGCCAGTGCCTCAAGCAGTTCTTTCGGAGTATTTTCGCGGGAAAGTTCATGACCTATAAGATATCTTTTCCCACGGTTCAGCATATTTTCGGCTTTCGTATTCACGAGCTGAACGAGACCGTCAGTGGCAATATAAATAATCCCCATATCGGATTGTTCCATCATAACATTAAGTCTCTTGTTCCGTACAATTTCATCATTCATCCGCTCAAGCATCTGAACCGAGGATTCTATTGCACTGAGAAGTGCTTCCGGTCCGCTCCGCACCAGTTCCGACTGCAGAGAAAGCTCCTGTGCCGTGTTGACTGAGATTGTGTCTCCGATGATAACCTCTGCTCCCCAGGCATGGGCTTCCTCTACAACTGATACAGTCTGTATCCGTTTCGTGATCAGAAAGTACCCAAGATCAATGCCAAGAATATCTGCAATACTCTTTGCACCGTTTATGACATTCTCAAAACCGATAACTGCAATTTTCTCTTTCTTTTGTGCGTGAGGGTGTATAGCCCGAAGAAGGTCATAACCGCTTACTTCGATTTCGAACACGGGAAGGTCGACATTCGTTTTCAGGAGTGTTGCCGTTCCGCCTCGGCTGATAATTACCTGTATAGGCTCTTGAGCTATGACATTCTGGGCCTCCCGAACGCCTTTATGGAGATTCCCTTCTATGATCTTCACTTCGTACGGAAGTGAGTCAACGACCTTCTTAGCCTGGTCAAGCAAATCATGATATGGTGCAACAAGTAATATGTTCATACAGGGGAGTATATCAGAGAAAAACAAAATGAGCAATTTTTCATCAGCTATTAAACATTGTTGATTTTTCCATCAGTAATAGACATTCACCTCATCCGAATAATGTACTTTGCTCACATATATATAATGTATATATTATTTCATTATCACTGTTTATCTAACATTTTATAAATATTTCACTTATCTGGCATGCTATCTGCATTAATATGGTTGATGAAAAAAATTGAACGTCTTGTAATAGCTGATGATCTCACTGGAGCGAATGACACAGGAGTACACTTCCTCTCTGACACAGAAAGTGTAGAGGTCGTGATTAATCCGAAAGCATTCTCGGCTGACATACAGGATCGTACTATAGACACACTCGTAATCAATACCCAGACTCGAAACTCTTCTCCGCTGGAGTCAGCTGAAAAAGTGAAAACATACCTCGAACAGTTCCTTAGATATGAACCTTCAGAAATCTATAAGAAGATCGATTCAACCCTTAGAGGAAATGTTGGTGCCGAGATTGATGCGGTAATGCAAACTTCCGGTTATTCTATTGCCTGTGTAGCTCCTGCAGTCCCCAGAAATGGGAGAACTACACTGAACGGTATCTGCTATGTTCACGGCATTCCTCTTGATGAGACAGAATTTGCGAAGGATCCTTTCTCTCCTGTTGAGAGCTCTGATGCAATTCAGATCATCACCCGCCAGACTCCTAGAAAAACCGGCGTATTCTCTCTTGATACCATTCGGCTTGAACAGGAAGCCGCGCTCTCGAAGCTCAAACAGATGGTACGAGATGGGTTTGAGATCATCATAGTGGATTCTGAAACACGTGAAGATCTTCTGAAAGTGAAAGAAATTTTCAGTCTGCTTGACAAGAAAGTACTGTACGTTGGCGCAGCCGGTTTCTTCCATGCAATCGGAAGCGAACTCTCCCGCATCCCTGTCGTTCCGAAATCACAGAACCCTAAAATTCTCTTTCTTACCGGAAGCATGATGGAGACTTCGAAAAAACAATGCGACTGGCTTCTTGAGAACGGGTATGTTCAAAAGACGTTAGCAGTTGTCTCGAAACGTGCGGTAGAAGACGAGAAGGCAGAGGTGGTTCGTGTAGCCAGAGCTGCTGCTGAAGAATTCAGACAAAACGACATTGTTCTCATCCACACCGATAGAGACGGAAATCAAATAGCTGAAACTGCCGGAACGATAGGAGATGTTCTCAGTAACATCGTACAAAGGGTTGTACAGAACAGCAGACCTGATGTTCTGGTTGTGACAGGGGGTGAGACAGCTATGTCCGTTCTTTCCAGACTGAAAGTCAATTCCCTTCACCTCATCGATGAAGCGCTTCCTGCGGTTCCTGTATCTCTCATGCAAAGCCCAGGAAACGGAGATATCGTTTTCATATCCAAGGCCGGTTCGTACGGCGATACAGATGTCCTTGAAGGCATCATCAAATATATCAACACATTATACAGTACAAAACCTGTACAGGAGAAATATTCATGAAATTAGCATTCGATGTATCCACATCAGGGAGAACCATTCTTGGAGCTGGTTCCATCCAGAATCTTGGAACCCTTCTCCTCGAATACGGATTTAAAAACACTGCGGTCCTTATGGATGCAGGTATAGAAAAAAGCGGCATTGGGAAGATTGTAACAGATATCATCGAAGAAGCAGGAATAGCCTGCACGGTTATCAGTGATCTTGCACGAGAACCCGGAGTACCCGATGTTGATGCTGTCATGGCTAAAGTAAAGGCCGGCAAACCCGACTGCGTGGTCTCTGTAGGCGGCGGATCAGTTCTTGATGTCGGAAAACTGTGTGGAGTCCTCGTTCATTCAGAAAAGGGAATCCTGGACCTTCTTGACGGGGAAGTCGTTCCTGAACACTCAACGTTCACTGTTGCAATACCCACTACTGCAGGAACCGGTTCAGAGTCAACGAAGAATGCAATCATTGCCATACCATCCAGAAATTCGAAAGGTGCTGTTGTCAATGAAAAACTACTGCCTGATCTTGTCATCCTTGATGCCGAACTCACGCTCTCTCTTCCGGCAAGTATTTCTGCCACCACAGGCATGGATGCACTCTGTCATGCCATGGAATGCTACCTGTCACAGAAGGCAAATACTTACTCAGATCTTCTTGCAATTGACTCAATAACCAGAATTGCCCGATCGATCCGAAAGGCTGTGAATGTCGGAAACGACATCGAGGCCCGTAGTGATATGCTTCTTGCTTCTTACTTTGCCGGTATGTGTATTACCCTGAGCGGAACCAACGCTGTTCATGCAATGTCCTATCCTCTTGGAGTGAAATACCATATTCCTCACGGACAATCCAATGCCATGCTCCTGCCCTATGTGATGGAATACAACCTCTCGGCGATGCCGGAGAAGACAAGAAAGATTGCAGAGTGTTTCGGTTACGATGCCACCAAGAGCGGAAAGACCGCTGAATCCTATCTTATCGAAGAACTGCATCAGCTACTTGAAGATCTTCATATTGGAACATCGCTGACAGCCTTCGGTGCGAAGTATACTGATCTGGAAGAGCTTGTGGAAAGCGCCTACACAAACAGAAGACTCATGGATAACAATCCCATCGACCTGAATGAAGAACAGATTGGAGAAATCTATCTCCGCCTGCTTGAAACACAGGAATAAGAGAAGAAACAGGAGATAGAGAAATCATGGAAAACAAGAAACCGATACTTGGAATCAGCGTAGGGGATCCGGCAGGAATCGGACCTGAGATCACAGCAAAAGCTCTTACAGAAGCACATACCTACGAAATCTGCAGACCCCTTGTCGTCTGTGACCTTGAAGTGATGAAGGAAGCGATCAAGTTCAGCGGTCTTGATCTCAAGACCAACGCTGTGTCCTCACCCGCTGAAGGGAAGTACGAGCTGGGCACTGTGGATGTTCTTGATATGAAGAATGTCGACATGTCTCAGCTGAAATACAAGACTGTCGCAGCCATGAGCGGTAAGGCATCGTATGAGTACATTGAAAAGGTCATTCACCTTGCAATGGACGGTGAGATTGATGCAACGATCACCGGGCCGATCCACAAGGAAGCTATCAATGCCGCAGGAATTCATGAAGCAGGACATACGGAGATCTATGCCCGTCTGACAGGTACCAAAGATTACGCGATGATGCTCGCTGAAGGCGATTTCAGAGTTGTGCATGTCTCCACCCATGTCTCTCTCCAGGAAGCAATCAACAGAACAAAGAAAGAGAGAATCGGAAAGGTGATCGACCTTGCTGATGAAGCTCTCAAGAAAATGGGAATCGAAAACCCCAGAATCGCTGTTGCCGGACTGAATCCTCATGCGGGTGAAGGCGGTATGTTCGGACGTGAGGAGATCGATGAGATTATCCCTGCAATTGAAAAAGCGGTGTCCGAAGGAAAGAATGTGGAAGGACCGATCCCTCCCGATACCGTGTTCTCGAAGATGCAGGGCGGACAGTATGACATCGTCGTAGTCATGTACCATGACCAGGGGCATATCCCGACAAAGCTTGCAGGCTTCAACTACGACATCAAGACCAATACCTGGCTGAGCATGTCGGGTGTGAATATCACGCTAGGACTTCCGATCATCAGAAGTTCGGTAGATCATGGAGTTGCCTTCGGTAAGGCCGGAGAAGGAAGAGCGAATCCTGAAAGCATGCTCCAGGCAATCGAGATGGGAGTAAAGATGGTGTAATAACTGTGGAATCCATGATGGGAGGAGGTTCCCATCACGGATTGCTTGTAAAAACATTCATAAGGAAAACAAGTTATTTGTTATATGAAAAAAGGAGATATCGTGGCTAAAGTACTTGTAAGCCATAATTTAGCAAAACCAGTAATGGATTACCTCAGAAGCACAGTAGATGAGGTAATCGTACCAGATACGGCTGATCCAGAACTCTTGCTTCCCCATTTGAAAGATGTGGATGGCGCGATTATAAGGATCGGGTCAATTACTGGTGAAATGATAGAGCAGTGCCCGAAGCTCAAAGTAATCGGGAGAAGCGGTGTAGGATACGATGATATAGATGTAGCATCTGCTACTGCACACGGTATTCCAGTGACCATCACTCCCGGTGGTAATGCGAGAGCTGTTGCAGAGCATACGTTCACTCTTATCCTTGCAGCTGCGAAGAATATTGTCAGAATGGATAACGCCACGAGAGATGGTGATTTCTATATAAGAAATACTCGTAACTGTGTCGAACTGTACGGTAAAACCCTCTACCTTGTCGGTTTTGGGAACATTGGAAAACTGGTTGCTTCATATGCGAGTGCTTTCGGTATGAACGTTGCCGTATATGATCCGTACGTATCAGCCTCAACTATTGAAGAACTTGGGTATCAGTATGTCAGAGAGCTAAAGGAAGGGGTTGCTATCGCAGATATCATATCCCTTCACATTCCTCTTACAGAACAGACCAGAAACCTGTTTGATGCAGCAATGATAGCAAACATGAAGAAAGGGAGTATTCTCATCAATTGTGCACGCGGAGGTATCGTGGTTGAATCAGCGATGAGCGAGGCACTTGCTTCCCAGCAGTTGTACGGAGCAGGCATTGATGTCTTCTCGGAAGAACCGCCATCAAAGGAACTCCCTATTCTCTCCGCTCAGAATCTTACCGTATCACCGCATAACGCTTCTCTCACCGAAGAAGCAGTTATATCAGTGCACCAGATGTGCGCAGAAAGTGTCGTAAGCGTCATTGAGGGAAAGAAATGGGATAAAGTCGCTGATAAAAAAGTATATGAACATTCTATCTGGAGGGATAAATAATCATGAGAAAAGGATTCAAAGAGGCTTATACCGGTCTGGTTCTGTTCCTCTTCTCGGTTGTGATGTATTTCGTCATCATACCGATCAATATTAAATCATATGCGGTATATGGCCTTCCGCCATCATTCTTTCCGAAAGTTATTTCGGCCGCTCTAGGCGTCTTCTCTCTGCTTTTACTCGCTTCAGGTGTAAAAGAGGGAGGCAGGGAAGTTTTCAGTAAAGAAATGATCAGTGAGCACTTCAAGTCGATCAACACGAAAGCAGTAAAAAATATCGGAATGATTTTCGGACTCTTCGTTCTTTACCTTATCGGCCTCGCCACTGTAGGTTTCCTCATTGCGACTCCGATCATCATATTTCTCCTTGGAATGGCCTTCCGCTGGAAGAGATATATCATCCTCACAATTCTGGCACTTGTAGCTACAGCCGTTCTCTATGTGATTTTCGGTACAGTGCTCGGCAGTCCGCTGCCCTAAGGAGTATTCACATGTTCAACATGATATTACATGGATTTATAGATATCTTTACTCTGACAAACCTCCTCTGGATCGTGTTCGGTACCCTTACAGGTATTGTCATCGGAGCTATCCCGGGATTGACAGCGACGATGGGGATCGCCCTTCTCCTGCCGCTTACATTCGGCATGGAAGCTCTTCCTGCCATCAGCATGCTCCTCGGTATCTATGCCGGGGGAATGTACGGCGGCTCGATTACAGCTATCCTCATTAACACACCCGGAACGCCTGCCGCTGCAGCGACAAGTCTTGACGGATATCCTCTGGCTCAGAAAGGCGAAGCGGGTCGTGCATTGAAAATGGCTATCTACAGTTCAACTGTAGGCGGACTTTTCAGTGCTTTGATGCTGATCCTTATAGCTCCCCAGCTTGCTAAGCTTGCCCTGAAGTTCGGTCCTGCTGAATACACGGCACTCGTTCTACTCGGTCTTACGGTTATCGCAGGTATCAGTGGAAACTCACTTGTGAAGGGTCTTATTGCAGGCTCACTCGGACTTCTCATGTCCACCATCGGTCTCGACCCCATGGTCGGCATGCCTCGTCTCACTTTCGGTTCTATGTACCTTACAAGCGGGCTTTCAACTGTCCCGGTTCTCATCGGTCTCTTCGCGATCGCTGAGATTCTCGTGAACGCCGAGAATATCGGTGTAGAAGGTAAAAAGATAGAACTTGCTAAAATATCCGGTGACCAGAAAGTAACATTCAAGGAATTCAAGAGTCACTTCTGGACAATGATCAAAGGGTCTCTGATCGGAACCTACATCGGAATCATCCCGGGAATCGGAAGCGGAGTATCTGCCTTCGTCAGTTACAATGAAGCAAAACGTTCTTCAAAGCATCCCGAAAACTTCGGAAAAGGAGAAATCGCTGGTGTTGTTGCTTCTGAGTCCGCAAACAACGGTGCCACCGGTGCAACATTGATTCCTCTTCTCACACTTGGTATTCCCGGAGACGTCGTCACAGCTGTACTACTCGGTGCCTTCATGATTCAAGGACTGACTCCAGGACCGCTCCTTTTCCAGGACCACGGATCAACTATCTTCGCGATTTTTGCTGGATTCGTCATTATCAATATCGTCATGATGATCTTCGGTATTGTCGGAGTGAAGTATTTCGCCCACGTCAACAGTCTCCCCGCAGAGCTTCTCTACTCAGTTATCTTCATTATGTGCGCTGTCGGTTCTTTCGCAGTAGACAACACCCTGTTCAATGTTGGAGTGGTTCTGGCATTCGGTCTTGTAGGCTATGTGTTCAGAAAACTAGAACTGCCCGGCGGTCCGTTCCTTATCGCATTCCTTCTCGGACCTCTCTTTGAATCAAACCTTAGAAGAACTGTCATCCTCTTCGATGGAAACATGCTGCTGATCTTCACAAAACCAATAGCCGTGTTCTTTATCGTACTGTGTGCCGTTTCTCTCTTCTTTATTCTCAGGAATAGCAAGAAGGAGAATTCGAAATAGAAATTACTCTGCCGTCGGCAGAGAAATAAAAAAGGAGTATTTTTATGAAAAAAATGCTGATGATTTTGCTGATTGCTCTCATGGCAGCCGGCGCTCTCTTTGCAGAAGGTCAAGCAGAAACAATGGAAACTGCTGACTCGTATCCTTCAAAACCGATGAAAGTCATCGTTGAATACAATGCAGGCGGATCAACCGATATGCTCGGCAGAGCCATTGCTTCGATTATCCCGAAATATCTTGAACAGCCCATGGTTGTTGAAAACAGACCCGGCGGAAGCGGCATGATCGGTGTCGACGCTGTACTCAAGGCAAAGGCTGACGGGTATACCCTCGGTACAACCTCTTCAGGTCCTTTCACTACCGTTCCTCTCACACAGAAAGCTCCTTATGATCCTGTAGAAGATGTAGTCTTCATTGCAAACTTCACACTCGGTCCTATCGTTGTCTGTGCCTCATCAGATGCACCCTGGGATGACCTCACTGACCTCGTTGCCGACGCAAAGGCAAACCCCGGAAAGTATATCTACGGGCAGAATGCTCCAGGCGGAACAACTCATATCGCAATGGAAACCTTCAGAAGTGCAGCAGGCATCGATATGAAGATGATTCCCTACAACAGCGGTTCAGAAGTCGCAGCGGCTCTCCTTGGCGGTCACGTTGATACCGGTACACTCTCTCCTGCAGAAGCAGCAGAACAGGTGAAAGCTGGTGCGCTCAAGATGCTTGGCGTATTCAATGCAGAAAGAATGGATGCATATCCTGATGTAATGACAGCAACAGAACAGGGATTTGATGTTCAGATCGCAGTTCCCAAAGGTATCTTCGCTCCTGCAGCTACAGATGCCGAAATCGTTGCAAAGCTCGAAGCAGCTCTTGAAAAAGTCTACAATGACGAAGAATTCATCGCTATAGCAAAGAAAATAGGTCTTGGACCTGAACTGTACTGGATGAACTCGGCAGATTCACAGAAATTCATGAACAACATGTATAATTCTATGAAACCTGTTGTGGAAGCTCTCGGGCTCTAGCTCATTAGCTCTCCGGTAACGAAGGTATTGTGGTAACTCCCATGATACCTTCGTTTTTTTTTGCCCAGTCTCCACAGATGACTAGATTTCGGCTACTATAATCCAGGTAGAATTTTACAGGCTCTATACACATACCTGGGGAATGAAAGGTTGAAGGACAGGCAAAAGATGAGAAAAGGAACGGAAGATACTCTAAAGTTTTAGTTACCACACCAAACACAAGGAGAACTTCCGTTCCATGAACGATAGTATCACTAATTCCACGCATGTAACAAGCAATCATGCTACACATATAAAGGAACTATCAAACGGGAACATAATGTACACTTGGTTCGAAAGCAGCATGAAGGTCTCTTCAGATATAAGCTGCTTTTCCCTGATTAGGTACTATTCAGATCCTTTTAAGATTCTACACCCAGAACTATCGGTGTCGATCTATACCCTATTCCCATCCGGTCAATGCCGAGATTTATCAGTTCAAAGAAATATTCCTGAGTCCTGATACCGCCCGCTCCTTTCACCTTGCACCGGCCTTTGGCAGCCTCCAGCATGGTCGAGAGGACTTCTACGGTAGCCCCCTGATTCTTGCCTCCGGTGAAGAAACCCGTTGAGGTTTTTACAAAATCAGCACCTGCGTTACAGGCAACGTCCGTCGCCTTGGCGATCTGATCAAGGTTCAAAGCATCAACTTCGAAAATGACTTTCAGTTTCGTACCATACTTCTTCGTCACAGCCGCTACTTCCCGTATATCCTGTTCTACATCATCCCACCTGCCAGAACGTATCCAGCCGTAGTTAGCTACAATATCAAGATCTTCGATATCCCCGTCTCTGCAGATAATCTCTGCCTGGGCCACCTTACTTTCTGTCGTAGACGTCCCGAAAGGGAAATCGCACACTACGCAGATTCCGGTCGAGGTATTCCTGCATAAGCTTTTCGCAATCGGGAGGCTGGAAGGATTGATGCAGACTGTTCTACATCCGAAATCTATTCCCTCTGTGATATATCGAATGATCTCAGCTTCAGTGAATTCAGGTTTCAATACCGACTGATCGATATAGGAAGCAAGCTCTGTCACAGACATCTGTTCTGCTTTTTTATTTGTTTTCATCTGAGGACTCCCTGGGTATAATGCACAGCATACGTGTGTAGAAGGAAGTATATAATGATTTCATGCCGGTGTGTATCAGCTTTTTCATCTACTGGATCTCTTTCTGGTTACGAAGATTACAGGGAACAGGTATTCCTGTCTACCGGAATCCAAAGAGTAGGGGGAAGAAGAAAACGACCTGAAAAGCCCAGATCGCATAGATGAAGAGAAATCCCGTCTTCGCTTTCTGTATACTTTTCTCCTCCATTCCTTTCCTCATCTGAGTGACTCCGATAATCACGAGATGAATGAGAAAGAGAATATTCAGAACAGCCGCAGCGCTTTTGTTCGGCGTGAACCCTGAGTTGAAGAGACGGAAGCTTATTGAGACCATTGCAACCAGATCCAGAATAACCGCCGCCCAGACCAGGAGTTTGTCAAAGATAGTGCGATAGGTTTTCTTCTGAGTTACTGGGGAGAACAAGATCAGGCAGATTACCAGAATCAGAATCCCATCAAGCATGATAAGAAGCTCCCGCTGATCCCCAGGATTCTCCCGAGGCAGGACGCTGACAATAATCAGAACAAGAAGAAGCAGATCTATGACCGGTATAAATACAGATGATAGGATAGATGCAAGGTTTCGCTCCCTCAGGGGGGCATGTAATGTGACGAACACAGACACAGTCACCATGGCACCGAACCCGCTGGGAATGAGCCGGTTCTCAATGGAACTGTCAAAATTGTAGCCGAGTAAAGAAACCGTCGTTCCAAGTATTCCGACAACTACAAGCCAGCCGGCAGCTGCAAGAAGGGTGAAAAGCACCGTCTCTCCGAGAGTTTCCACTGCCCGTGTGTACTGCAGAGGTACGTCTAGTGATTTTTCCAGATACTTCCCAAGGACCCTGATCAGGATGTACAGGTAGATAACTGGGAGGTGATATGCACTGAGGAGTGCAGTATGTCCTGGTTCAGCCACGGGATACAGCATTGAAATAGCGGGTATAAGGATGAAGACAGCTAAGAGAGTGACTGTATCCCTGATTGAGATATTCAGGGTAAAACCCGCATACAGGGATGCAGGAAGAAGGAGCGAGGGAACAAGGAGTTTCATACGTGAAGCATCAGACAGGCTTTCGCCTGCGCTCATCAGCAGCCATACGGAAACAGCTGCGAACAATGCACACCCGATCATCACCGGCAGGCTTCTTCTCTTCCTGTCTTCAGAGGTTTGGTGGAAACCGGTTTTTACCCTGTGTTCTGCAATAAGGAGTATTTCCTCATCGCTCAGTCCTGTGTCCCTGAGTCTTTCTGATTCTATATGAACGAGGTCATGAAAAGACTTTTCCATAGCAAGTTTTCCTGTACGGCTTGTATTCTACTCCTAAATCTTTTAGAAGTGAAGTCGAATCTGAGAGGGAGAGACAGTTAGTCGGGGTAATCGAATTGCTCTATCTTACCTGTAGAGAGACAGGAAGTGCCTCTTTCACTGTGTCTTCCAGCTCCAGGATACGCACTATGTGTGACACGCTAGTGATGTAAAGAGTAAAAAAAACGGGATTGGGAAGTGCTTGTCATAGGTCCTCCTGGTGACGTCTGTCACCAAAGTGTCACCAAACTCATTTTTGGTGACAGTTTTCTCGGCTTCGAGTAAAGGACTAACTTCTTATACGGGTTGAAGTTAAGGTAGAGCGCCCGACGGGAATCGAACCCGCCTCTTCAGCTTGGAAGGCTGAGGTAATACCACTATACCACAGGCGCCTGCTAATGTTTTGTACGTCTAACGTACGGATGTAATTTATAGCGGAATTCTCCTATTCCGTCAATAGGATGCAGCAAATAAAACACCTTTCATCCCGTTTTCAGGGATGCGCACATACGGTATACTGAGACCAGGTGCCAGTCACCGATGCATGAGGTAATATGTTAGAAGAACAACGGTATATAGATACAATACTCAATGTCTCCCTTCAACTGCGTGAAGGCGAGGCTCTCTCGATCAACAGTGGAGAGAGGAATATGAGTTTCGCGCAGAAAGTTGCCCAGAAGGCTGTTGAAATAAGCGGCATTCCGGTGAAGATCGTGAGCATAGAAGAAGGAGAGGTGAAAGAAGTCTTCACCGTTGATCCTGTACATAAGGAGATGATAGCGGAAGATTCTCAGAGCAAGGTGCTGCTCTATCTGTCCGAGCCGCTTGATCTGAGTATCCTTGAGGATAACACACTGAAAGAGATTGCACACAACCCTCCCCTTCTGCAGGGCGCAGGGAATCTTTGCCCTCCCCAGCTGGATCGCCCTGTTGCACCCTTCGCTATAGCTCCTGTACCGACAGCTTCCTGGGCCAGAAGAATTTACTCAGGAGAAAAAGAACCTCTGAGATCTTTCTGGTCTTTCCTCTCCTCATTCCTCCCCCTGGGAGACACGTTCCTGAATGACTGGATCACTGTACTCAGAAGGAATGTCGCTCTGGTAAAAGCGATCAACGCACTCTCCCCGACTCATCTCATCATCAAACAGGAAGAGCACGCTCTTTCTCTCCCTCTGCTTGCCACCTCGCAGGCACGGCAGAGCCTGCACCATCTTCCACCCGACAGGGTTTTTCTTCCCCGAATCTCGGCCAGAGGGATATCCTTCTTGACTGACCCGAAGGGGAGCGAAGGTACTATCCGCTCGTCCCTGCCCTTCCGCCTCCTCGCTGAAAGGGTTAAGGATCTTTCCCTTATCTTCAGTGAAGGGAACATTACCTCCTATGATGCCAATACCGGGATGGATGCTGTACAGGAGGCGCTTTCCATTGATGAGAAAGCCCGGAAGATCGGATTATGCACCCTTGTCGAGGAACTCACTGACACGACTCACTTCCCTGACGATATTCCACCCGAATTCATGGGATCAGTATCCTCATTTATTACACTGGGAGGAGGTGAGTCCAACCACCTGAAGAACCTTGATCTCTACGAAAATGAAGAAGATCTGCAGGAGAAGACGGGTATGAATATCTCTCTTCTGAAAGCCGACATTCCCTTCGGTTCGAGAGATACAGATATAGATATGATAGATAGAGACGGGCACACAGTGCCCCTCATGAGGGACGGGAAATTCGTCCTGTATACGGAGTAAGTATGAATTCAATAGAGACAATGAAGAAAGAATACGCAAAGATGATTATTGAAGCAGGCGTAGCTCTTGAGAAGGGGTCCTGCCTCAGGATCAAAACCGGTGCCGCAACCTACGACTTCGCCAGACTGCTGGCAGAGCATGCCTATTCGATAGGTGCGAAGTATGTACAGATCACGATTGATGACCTGACGCTTCTAAAAAGTCGTCTAGACAGTCAGAATGAGGAAGATATCACCTACATCCCCTCCTATGAGAGGGCAATAGATGAGGTGATCATGGACGAGAAGTGGTCCATGATCCGTATCGATAATACCGATGAACGGGATGCTCTTCTCGACGCTCCGAGCGATAAGCTCGGAACCTTCTCGAAAGCGGCCGGGGCATTCCATAAGGAACTCATAGCCTATGCGATGAATAACGAGATTACCTGGTGTGTTGTCTGCGTACCGACAGACCGCTGGGCTCAGAACGTCCTGGGAGAGGGACATAATGAAGAGAATATGTGGAATTTCCTTGCCCCCATTCTCCATCTTGATGCCGCAGACCCTCTCGAAACAAGTCGGAAGATGTTCAGTAAGACTGAGAATCGTGCGGAGAGGATTTCCGCTCTGAAGCTGAGAAAACTTCATTTCACCAGCAGCCTGACTGATCTTACTGTAGAACTGAGAGAGAACCATGTATTCACCGGAGGAGGAGACCTCCTGGCTGACGGGAAGAAATTCTATCCGAATATCCCGAGCGAGGAAGTATTCACCACTCCCGATTACCTTCTGACCGAAGGATACGTGAAAACGACCCGTCCGATTTCTGTTCTTGATGCCCGCGTTGAAGATGCTTACTTCCGCTTTGAAAAGGGCGTCGTTGTAGAGGCACATGCCGAAACAGGAGATGATATCCTTCAGCAATATCTGAATATAGATGAAGGAGCGAGACGTCTGGGAGAGATTGCTCTGGTAGATCAGAGATCCCCTATCACGCAGGCGAATGTTGTGTTCAATTCCATTCTCTATGATGAGAATGCGTCCTGCCATTTCGCCCTCGGCGCTGGCTATCCTACGAATCTTATCATGAAGAGCAGAGAAGCCACTGATGAGGAACTTCTTGAGTACGGGTGTAATGTGTCACAGGTGCACACAGACTTTATGTTCGGAAGCGATGATATGAACCTGTGTGGTTATGATACAGAGGGAAAGGAATATGTTATCATGAAAGACGGGATGTTCACCCCTGATTTTGTTTGATACCCTCATGGATGATCAGCAGCCCGTTCAGCGTGTGGGTCGGTTCAATCAGATCCACACGTGTGAGAAGAGGCGCGATCGTCTGAGAAAGCCCTCCCGTGATGATGATCTTCAGCTTGCAGCCAAGCTCTTCCTCGGTTCTCCGTACAATCGCGTCAACAAGCCCGGAAAAGCCTATCATGATACCGCTTCTGATAGCGGTATCACTGTCTGTTCCTATCACTGAACTCGGAAGCTTCAGCTGAACCTGAGGAATCTGTGCAGTATTATTGAACAGGGAATTCACGGCAGTAATGAGACCGGGAGCAATTGCCGCACCGAGTACACGCCCTTCGCTGTCGACAGTCGTGAAGGTGAGAGCAGTTCCGAAGTCTATGACCATGACGGTATCATCAGGATACCGCCTGTGAGCCGCAACCATGTTCGATACAAGGTCGTATCCCATCTCAGGGGGAATACTCTCCCTCTTGAGCCCTACTCCCGTCTCATGAGATACCATGACGGGTGTCGTGTCTGTAACAGAGGCAACAACCTTCTCGAAGGTTCTCGTAAGATTCGGTACAACCGAGCAGATGATAGAACAGTCTATATCACTGGGGACCATACCGTTCTGCTTCAGCATTGATTCGACGATGACATAGTATTCATCACTGGTCTTTTTCTCGTCAGTATGAATGCGCCAGTTGGAAACCCAGCCTGTTTCAGTCCCTTCTCCGTTATGGATTGCCATAACGACATTTGTATTTCCAATATCAACTGCTAACAGCATAGGGTATTCTCCTCTAAATCTGCACTCCGGAGTGTCCGTGATAGTAAGAATCTCTCAGGGCTCTGATATCTTCATTCTCAAGATACTCTTCAAGACCGATCATCCTGTCGATAACCTTCCCCTCGGGTGCAAATTCAATGATCCTGTTCGCAATCGAGTCAACGAACTGGTGGTCATGAGAGTTGAACAGGAGGACTCCGGTAAAGTCGATAAGTCCGTTATTCAGGCTTGTGATGGCTTCAAGGTCCAGATGGCTTGTCGGTTCATCGAGAATAAGAACGTTTCCGGCCTCAAGCATCAGCTTTGAGAGCATACAGCGTACTTTTTCTCCTCCGGAGAGGACGGTACAGTCCTTGAGCGATTCATCACCGCTGAACAGCATCCGTCCGAGGAACGATCGTACGAAGGTATCATCATTCTCTGTTGAATACTGTCTCAGCCAGTCTGAAATCGAGATATTGTCCTGGAAGTAGGTGATATTATCTTTCGGGTTGTAGCTCGGCTTTGTCGTCACGCCCCATTCGAAGGAGCCCTCATCAGGTTCCATATTCCCGCTGATGATCTCGAAGAAGACGGTCTTGGCTACGTGCATCGGTCCGACAAAGGCGATCTTGTCTCCGTTATTCACGGTAAGGGAGAAATTATCGAGAACCTTTTCTCCGTCGATCGTTTTTGAGATGCCTTTCACTTCGAGGATATTCTTACCCGGCTCACGTTCAGGTTTGAACGCCACATACGGAAAACGACGGGAGGAGGGTTTGATATCATCGATAGTAAGCTTATCAATAAGTTTCTTCCTGCTGGTCGCCTGCCGTGCTTTTGAGAGGTTGCTGCTGAATCTCTGGATGAATTCTTTCAGTTCCGCGATCTTATCTTCTCTTCTCCGCTTCTCATCCTTCATCTGCTTCGCAGCAAGCTGTGAGGACATATACCAGAAATCATAGTTACCCACATAGAGCTGAATCTTGCCGTAGTCGATATCTGCGATGTGCGTACATACGGAGTTGAGGAAGTGACG
The DNA here is from genome assembly GCA_963676605.2 of Sphaerochaetaceae bacterium. Lineage (GTDB taxonomy): Bacteria > Spirochaetota > Spirochaetia > Sphaerochaetales > Sphaerochaetaceae > SABI01. The sequence continues at coordinate 224,112 of CAXXSP010000018.1, forward strand.
GTCGTGGGAGACAACGATAACCGTATTCTTGAAATCTTCAAGGAAGGATTCGAGCCAGTGGATCGATTCGAGGTCAAGGTGGTTCGTCGGTTCGTCGAGGAGAAGAATATCAGGATTTCCGAAGAGAGCCTGGGCAAGAAGAACACGGACTTTGATGGTATCGTCGATATCGCTCATCTTCCGGTTCAGCATCTCATCATCAAGACCGAGACCGTTAAGCATGACTCCGGCTTCCGCTTCCGCTTCCCAGCCGCCGAGTTCCGCGAACTCGCTCTCAAGCTCTGCCGCTCTCATTCCGTCTTCCTCGCTGAAGTCTTCCTTGGCATAGATCGCGTCACGCTCGGTCATAACATTATAGAGGTGTTCATACCCCTTGATAACCGTCTCAAGGACTGTGAAATCGTTGAAGGCAAAGTGATCCTGCTTCAGAACCGCAAGGCGTTCTCCCGGAGTGATGATCACATCACCGGTATCCTGCTCGATCTCACCGGAGAGGATCTTCAGGAACGTTGACTTTCCGGCACCGTTGGCACCGATGACGCCGTAACAGTTTCCCGGAGTGAATTTAATATTGACTTCCTTGAACAGAATCTGAGTTCCGAATGCGAGTGAAATATTTGATGCTGTAATCATATTACCCTACCCTCTTGATACTTGGTGATGGTGTCTGAAAAAAAAGAAAAGCCAGCTTCATAGTGAGCTGGCACATCTGTTAGTCCCTAGGGGAATCGAACCCCTATTTGAAGACTGAGAATCTCCCGTCCTAACCGTTAGACGAAGGGACCAATAACGTTACTGGGATGAAGGGATTCGAACCCCTAAATGCAGAACCAGAATCTGCTGTGTTACCATTACACTACATCCCATTGGTTATGAAGACTGCTTGAATGTACTAAAAATCTGACATCTTTGTCAAGGCAATCAGGGATAAGAATGTTTGAAAGCTTTTACTCGTGCAGAAGCGGCAAGATCAAGAGAGCTTTCTTCCCCTTTTTTGAGGTACTGGTAGGCTAGTGCGGCGATCATGGCTCCGTTATCTGTACAGAGTTTCATCGAGGGGATTGCTACCTCGATCCCGTTCAGCTGCTGGAGCTCTGAACGGAGAAGGGAGTTCGCCGCTACACCGCCTCCTGCAGAGAGTCTCGTAAGACCTGTGGTCTCAAGAGCCTTTCTCACCCTCTTCATAAGGGTACCGACAGCGACCCGCTGGAAACTCGCAGCAATATTCTCAGGAGATTTCTCGCTCTCACCGTCCCAGAAGGAGTCAAGCTGATTGATGACTGCCGTTTTCAGTCCGGAATAGGAGATATCGAACTCATGATCACCCTTACGAAGCGACGGACCGGGAAAGAGGAAGGCTTTATCATTGCCCTTCTGTGCAAGACGGTCAATCACAACCCCTCCGGGATAGCCGAAGCCGTGATGCTTCGCCACCTTATCGAACGCCTCGCCTATCGCATCATCGATGGTGGTGCCGAGAACGTCAAGTTCATCAAAACCGTTCACCCTGCAGATCACCGTGTGTCCGCCTGAAACGAGAAGGCCGAGATACGGATACTCAAGAGGATGCTCCACCTGAGAAGCATAGAGGTGGGCGCGGATATGATCGATCCCGATAAGAGGAACTCCGAGCGTGGCAGCAATGGCTTTTGCGAAATTCACTCCCACGAGGAGAGACCCGAGGAGTCCCGGGCGGTTGGTCACGGCAACAGCGTCAAGGTCTTCAAAAGTCAGAGAGGCTTTCTCCACTGCCGTTTTAACGACAGGAGAGATCCACTCGGTATGAAGCCTGCTCGCAATCTCAGGAACAACTCCCTGATAGGGTCTGTGAAGGTCAATCTGCGTTGCAACTTCATTGCTCAGAATCTCTCTCCCGTCACGGACGACTGAAACAGAACATTCATCACAGGAGGTTTCAATGCCAAGTACATTCATGGAAGATCCTCAAAGTTTGCATCTTTTATCTGAGGGTCGCTCGGAAGCCCCCGTTCTAACATCTCAGGGAAAAGATCGAGATAAAAATCAGCGACCTCAGGAGACCAGGACAACCCGCTCCTCACGCTATGCTGATAATTGAGTTTTATAGCAACGACCCGTTCAGTCGGGACTGCCTTGTGCGGTGTATGCCGTGTGTGTTTCTTACTCAGAATATTCTCCAGTACGGACATCTGTATCCCGTGAAACGGGTATTCCGTTGCTTAAACATATGAAGAAAGGAATCCTTCGTCAATCCCTTTATCCCCTTGCATTTTATAGGGAAAATATGTAGATTGAGTCGAAGAGAACGCCAAAATAGCTCAGGGGTAGAGCAACGCACTCGTAATGCGTAGGTCGTGGGTTCAATTCCCACTTTTGGCTGAACAGAAGTGTATGTTACATTCTGAGCGTATGAAGGAAGAAGCACAGGCATCTTCCTTTTTTTATGCCCTGAAAGATACAGCTCCGGAAGAACCGGAGCTGTATGTATACACTCTCTCTAAGTTTAGAGAACAGCCTGTGCTGCCGCAAGGCGGGCGACGGGAACTCTGAACGGAGAACAGGAAACGTAATCGAGTCCTGTCTTCTGACAGAATGCGACAGTCTTCGGATCTCCGCCGTGCTCACCGCAGATACCGAGTTTCAAGTTCGGGTTGGTTGAACGGCCAAGTTCACTTGCCATCTTCACCAGTTTCCCGACACCGTCGATATCAATCGATGCAAACGGATCGTACTCATAGAAACCCTTGTCGATATCATTGACATAGGGTCCGAGGAACGAACCGGCATCATCACGGCTGAATCCACATGTCATCTGAGTCAGGTCGTTTGTTCCGAAGCTGAAGAATTCAGCACTCTTTGCAATCTCATCTGCAGTGAGAGCAGCTCTTGGAACCTCGATCATCGTACCGATCTTGTACTCGACAGTTTCACCGCGTTCAGCAAAGACCTTTTCGATGGTTTCGATAGCGTGCTTCTTGGTGAATTCGAACTCTTTGTAATGACCGACGAGAGGAATCATGATCTCAGGAATAACATCGATACCCTTCTTTCTCGCGTTCAGTGCAGCTTCGATGATTGCTCTCACCTGCATGTGAAGAATTTCAGGATAGATGATAGCGAGACGACAGCCTCTGAACCCGAGCATCGGGTTGAACTCATGGAGCTGCGCCGATTTATGGGCAATCTCATCTACACTCACACCAAGCTGAAGAGCCATCTCGTGACGTGAGGTATGGTCGTTCGGGAGGAACTCGTGGAGAGGAGGATCAAGGAGTCTGATTGTTGCCGGAAGGCCGTTCAGAGCCTCGAAAATTTCCTCGAAATCGCCTCTCTGCATCGGAAGAAGCTCGGCAAGAGCTGCTTCACGCTCGATCAGGTTGTTCGCGAGAATCATCTTTCTTACAGAGATGATGCGCTGTCCGCCGAAGAACATGTGTTCGGTACGGCACAGTCCGATACCTTCAGCGCCAAGTTTTACCGCCATCTGAACGTCAGTTGGAGTATCGGCATTCGTTCGCACCTTAAGGCTTCTGATCTCATCGACGTAGCCCATGAACTTCACGTAGTTCTGGTAGAGGAGAGACTCATCTGCTTTCATCGATCCGTTAAGGACCTGGACGATTTCTGAAGGTCTGACATCGATCTTATCGCCATACACGGCTCCGGTGAAACCATCAATGGAGATGAAATCTCCTTCCTTGATCATCTGGTCTCCAACCAGCATGGTCTGTTCCTTATAATCGATCTTGAGATCTCCGGCACCGGAAACACAGGGAACTCCCATGCCTCTGGCAACAACTGCTGCATGGCTGGTCATACCGCCGCGGCTGGTGAGAACTCCCTTCGCTACTGCCATACCACCGATGTCCTCTGGGGAGGTTTCGATACGGGTCAGAATAACGGGCTTTCCTTCTGCTGCGACTTCTTCAGCTCTCTCAGCCGAGAAAACAACCATACCGCTCGCTCCGCCGGGAGATGCATTCAATCCCTTTGTCAGAGCCTGCAGATCTCTCTTCTCGATATCGGAAGAGTCGAGAACAGGGGCAAAGAGCTTATTGAATTCCCCTGCGGGTACGCGGGAAACAGCTTCTTCCTTGGTGACAAGACCTTCTTCTACCATCTCTACCTGACTTCTCAGCCAGCTGAAGACGGTACGTTTTCCATTACGGGTCTGGAGCATGAAGAGCTTACCTTCCTGAATGGTGAATTCAAGGTCCTGCATATCCTTATAGTGGTTCTCGAGAAGGCTTCTGATATTCACGAGCTGATCGAACACTTCTTTATTGACCTTCTGGAGCGTATCGATCGTCTGCGGGGTACGAATACCGGCAACGACGTCTTCACCCTGGGCATTCATGAGATACTCACCGTAGAAGTGATTCTCTCCTGTTGAGGGGTCACGGGTGAAGGCAACGCCTGTTCCGCTTGTGGAACCCATGTTACCGAAGACCATCGACTGCACGTTGACAGCAGTTCCGAGGAGACCTCTGATATCATTCATCTGACGATATTTGATTGCTCTGTCATTATTCCAGGAACCGAATACCGCGTTGATAGCCTTGAAGAGCTGATCCTTCGGGTCTGTCGGAAAATCTTCCCCTACTGCGTCATGATACAGCTTTCTGTAGCGTGAAATGACTTCCTTGAGGTCATCGACGTCGAGATCGGTATCAATCTCTCTACCCCTCTCCTTTTTCACGCTGTCAAGGGCATGCTCAAAGTCGTGGTGAGGAACTCCCATAACGACATCACCGAACATCTGCATGAAACGACGGTAGCTGTCCCAGGCAAATCTTTCATTGTTCGTTTTCTTCGCAAGAGCAAGTGCAGACTCCGGTGTCATTCCGAGGTTCAGGACAGTATCCATCATACCCGGCATTGACTGTGCAGCACCTGAACGCACTGAAACAAGAAGCGGGTTCTCGGCATCTCCGAGCTTGGCGCCCATCACTTCTTCCAGTTTTTCGAGGTGCGCAAGCACTTCCTCTTTCATACCTTCGGGATAGGTTTCGTTGTTCTCACTGTAATAGGCACATGCCTCAGTGCTGATGGTGAATCCGGGAGGGACAGGAAGTCCTATTGAAGTCATCTCTGCGAGATTTGCTCCCTTTCCACCGAGAAGATTCTTCATACTCCCGGAACCTTCTGCTGATCCGTCTCCAAAAAAATAGACGTATTTGGTCGTGTTTTTCGACATACTATTATGTAACCCCCTATGTGATCATTGTACGATTAATATGACAAGAGTGTAATTTAATTGGCCGGAGAAGTCAACGAAAGGGACCCCTTCCTGCAGCTTTCTCACCACCTTCACTGCTGTTCATTTTTCAATCGAGTAGGCGGGGGCCGTTAGGCCCCAACCTCTCACACCACCGTACGTGCCGTTCGGCATACGGCGGTTCAACCAAACAGACTATTGTACCGCCAATCGAGTACAATACCGTCCTGTTCCATGCGTTTAGCATGGAGTTTTTCATAATATTCCACTGCATCCACAAGTCCATACTGTTTATGGATTAACTCATTTTTCATGAGTATCTTCACAGCATTTGACATCTTCCAGTACGAGTTGCTTCCAAGCTTCCATTTTGCCAGTTTCCATTCTTCAATCCCCAGTTGCCTGAGCCGGTGTTTCCTGTTTCTGCCGTTCTTCCACTGTTTCCATAGATACTGACGGATTCGCCTCCGAATCCATCCCATGAGATCTTCAAGGTAGCCCTTGATGAAGCTTCTAGCGAAATAACCAATCCATCCTCTCAAAACACTGTTGAGTTCCCTAATGACAACTTCTATGGCTACACCACGATTACGTTTCGTGATGAGTCGTATCCGATCCTTAAGTTTCTTCAGTTTCTTTTCTTGAGGTCGGGTTATTCCAAGTCGACCTTTTTCCCCATCGGTTAGGAATGTGAAGCCAAGGAAGGTTGAGCCTACGGCTCTCCTCGCTTCCGTCTTCTCCATGTTCACTGTCAGTTGTAATTTTCTTTCAAGGTAGCTTTTCGCATTGTCTCTCACTCGGTAAGATGATCTCTTACTCTTGGTGAATATGTTGCAGTCATCAGCGTATCTCACGAATTTCAATCCCCTCTTCTCCAGTTCCCTGTCGTAGGGAGTTAAATAGATGTTCGAGAGAAGCGGTGACAGTGGGCCTCCCTGTGGAGTCCCGAGGGCTGTCGCCATCATACTTCCGTTTGTCATCACTCCGCTTTTAAGAAATACGTAGATGAGTCTCCTCACGTCCTTATCATCCATGTACTTGTCTATCAGTCCCATGAGTATGTCATGATTCACTGTATCGAAGAACTTGGACAGATCGAGATCGACTACGTGTTTGTAGCCCTCGGACATGTAGGTCTGGGCGAGTCGAACCGCATCTTCAGCACTCCGGTTCGGTCTGAACCCGAAGCTGTGGTCACTGAATGTCGGTTCGAATACGGGGGTCAGTACCTGCACAAGAGCCTGCTGGATTACTCTATCCACTGCTGTGGGTATTCCAAGCAGACGTACACCTCCATTATCTTTCGGTATCTCTCTTCGAAGTACCGGTTGAGGTTTGTACGTCCGTGTGACAATCTGTTCGCAAATTTCATTCCCATGTGCGTTAAAGTACGCTGGGAGTTCATCAACTCCCATACCGTCAATGCCTGCAGAACCTCTGTTCTGCATCACCTTTTTCACCGCCTCATGGATGTTCGCGGAGGAAATCAGCTGTTCACACAGTACTGTGTTCGGTGTTGACCTGTCTTCCTTTCTCATAATTTCCTTTCCGTCTGTATCATCCCCTGTCCAGGCATATTGCCGTTCGGATTCACAGACAGACCTTTCCTTTTCGAAAGGTATTTGGTTGTTCAGCCCTTCGTGACTGTTTCCTCAGTCACTACTACGGCTTCTGCTGACTTCTCCACATTCGTTGTTACTACGTCGTCATAAGCGATATTGCAGCCTCGTACGCTGTGGAGACCTCACGGGATAAGCCATCATTCTTTCCTCGTTTACCCACCCGATTTACGCCCAAAGGTTATATTGTCTTTTGGATTTTACTGTATTTTGTCAGCTTGTCCCCTTTGGTCGCCTACTATCAGGTTTCTGTTCGTCAGGCCACGATTTCGCTATTGCTTCCTCTCTCCCACACCTCACGATGTGAAACTTGCAAGTCGCTATCGGGTTCGTTGACAACTACGCCCCTTGGGACTTTCACCCAAGAATGATGACATGCCCGTCATACAAAAAAATCCCCCCTTGCGGGAGGATTCTGCCGTATCAGGCACTATATAATTCAAGCTCTCTCGAGCGCATTGGCTGTCTCATCCGTTCGATCGCCTTCTTTTCGATCTGACGAATTCTTTCTTTGGTAAGATTATAGAGTTCACCGATCTCTTTCAGGGACATCGGGATCGCACCATTGAGTCCGAAACGCATCTCGATGATATCTCTTTCTTTCTCACTCAGAACGTTCAGAGCCTCATTGATTTCATCTTTGAGAGATTTCTCCATCAGGATATCATCCGCACTGCGGTAATTGTCTTCGACAAAGTCTCCGACAGTGGAATTTCCGGGAGTCCCGAATACGGGAGCATCTAAGGAAACCATCTCACGGCTGATCGCGATGAGGTCATCAATCAGTTTTGCATCCATATCAAGTGCTTCTGCAAGCTCTTCTGTACTTGCTTCTTCTCCATTCTCATGGAGCATCTTACGCTGCATCTTCTGGATCTGAAGCAGTTCATTCGCTCTGTTCAGAGGAAGTCGTACTGTCCGTGATTTCTCATAGACGGCCTTGAGGATAGCCTGGCGGATCCACCACACTGCATAGCTGATGAAGTGATACCCGCGGTCAACATCGTACTTCTCAAGTGCGTTCATGAGTCCGATGTTTCCTTCATTGATAAGGTCGATAAGGGGAAGTCCCTGATTCTGATATTTCTTCGCTACATTGACAACAAATCTGAGGTTGCTCTCTACGAGTTTTGTCTTTGCCTTTTCACTGCCGTCCCGTGCCTGACGGGCAAGTTCCACTTCTTCTTCGCGAGAAAGGAGAGGGATACGGTTGATTTCTTTCAGGTACATGGAGAGGATGTTGTCATCTTCGAACTGTTCATTCTGATTGATTACGTGCTCTTTCTTAGCCATTGGAATCCTCCTGATTATGGAAAAGAACTAAGCAGAAAACGTGCCAATCACGGCTGAAATATATGTATCTCTTTTTATTTTATATAGTTAAAACATGTGGCACCGCAGGAATTCAAGCAAACATCGTTACAGTATAAGGTACATCACACATATAATCGGGTAATTATGACCCACTCAAGATTCTTCGCCCTCATATTGGGTCGAATTGACACACTTTCTCTCAGTTGTAGAGAGATGAGAGGTCATTCGTGTCAGAATGACACTCATACAGGTCACACATCTCGTAGGGAAAGTCGATATTCACCGAGGCATACCATCGTTTCATGTCAGTGCAGACAAATTCGAACTGGGAGGAGGAAATCTCGCTCATAAGATGTTCCCATCTCTCTCTGATGAGATCGTAGATCATATCGCCTTCTGCAATGGAGACGATCTCCCTGCTGCTTTTTCCCAGGAGATAGAGAGTAAACTGAATGGAATAGAAGTCACTGAAGCAGAATCTGCCCTCATGCTCATCATTCATGTGCCTGAGTCCGAATGCATCATGAAAACATCTCAGGGCTCCAGAAAGTTCTCCAAGCCTGCTCAGAAGGTTTCCCATCTCGAGGAAGGTGTCGGCACTTTTAAGGATATCAGATCCATCGTCCGCTCTCATGGTACGCACGCATTGTCTCAACTGTTCTGTATATATCTTTTCACTTGCGCTATCCACGGTCTCCCTCCCTGCTACACGCTAATATAATCATGTTTTTTCCTATCGGAAAGGGGTAAATATTTTCTCATCAGAATTCCGGCCTCTGCTTGACCCCTCAACTTTTTGTTCATATATTATATGAGGATTTTAACAGCCGCCATTCTTTATCAAGATAATGAAAACACAAGAAAGTCACAGGAGGATACTATGACTATCAAGCCGATGGGAGACAGAGTACTTGTCAAAATGGAAGAAGTAGAAGAGAAGACCGCAGGAGGTATCTTCATTCCACAGACAGCACAGGAGAAGACACAGATTGCAGAGGTTATCGCAATCGGATCTGATGAAATGATCACTGTAAAAGCAGGTGACAAGGTGATGTACGACAAGTACGCAGGAACCGCTGTCAAATCTGAAGGTGTGGAATACCTCATCCTTCACATGTCCGACATTCTTGCTATCATTGACTAGTCGACATCCCTGATTTTTATGAACAGAGCCTGAGCGGCTCTGTTTTTTTATGAATAAAGGAACAGCTCTATCTTCTCAGAGAGCATCCTGATTGAGCTTTCACTGTAGTAGGATTCCGGCAGAGCGTGTGTTACCCACCGTCCGTAGCTCTTCTGAATCAGTCTGCTGTCGAGAATGAGCACCACTCCCCTGTCTCCGCTGTGGCGGAGCAGCCTGCCGAAGCCCTGTTTCATTCTCATCGTCGCCTCAGGGAGTGCCAGATGATAGAACCCGCTCTTCCCCTGTGAATCGAGATGTTCGCTTCTTGCCCTGAACACCGGCTCATCGGGAACCCGGAACGGGAGCTTGACTATGATCACCTGGCGCAGGGTGTTCCCCGGTGCATCCACTCCCTCCCAGAAACTGTCAGTCGCAAAGAGAATACTGTTCTCATCTTTAATGAACGACTGAAGGAGACGGTGCCGGTCCATTTCTCCCTGCATGAAGAGCGTGAAGCCCTGCTCTTCACAGACAGGCTTCACCATCTCTGCTATTCTTTTCATCATGAAATAGCTGGTGAAAAGAATGAGAGTCCCGCCGTCAGAGGAGAGCACGGCCTGAGAAATCGCCTCAGCCATATAGGAATAATACTCCTCACTCGTTGCTTCGGTGAACAGCGGTGCATCATGCATGGCGAGAAGGAGCAGATTCTCCTTGTAGTTGAATGGACTTGAGAACACCTTCCTGATGTAGGCATGGTTCGAGGTCGGCGGAAGGCCTATCCTCTCCCCCCAGTAGGTGAATTCGTCATGAAGATCAAGCGTCGCACTGGTGAGAATCACCGTTTCGAGCTCGGACAGAAGAGTTTCACGCATCTTCTCGGCGACGGTGAGAGGTGAGATATGGAGCGCGCTGGCCGATCCTCCGATAATCTCTATCCAGTAGATATCCTTCATGGTCTCGGGGAAGGCAAAGAAGGTCTTCAGTATCTCCTTCTGATAATTCAACCGTCCGATATGGCTGTTCAGTTCCCGTATGAACAGTTCATACTCATCAGGGAACTGGGCAAATCTGCTCACGCGGGTGAGTTTCACGAGGAGAGTATCGAGCACCTGCACCGTTTCTGAGGCAAGACGGGCTGCGATCTCGAAATCCTTCTTCATTGACGGGTACAGGAGGAGTTTTGTTTTCTTCGCACGGGCGAAGGTATCAAGAAGGTGTACTTCAAGGTACCCGCACCGTTCGGTAACGGCGGCGAACTCTTCACTGAGTTCTTCATCGAACCACTCAGTGGGAATCATATTCAATATGGTATCGATGAACCGCTGCTTTCCCTGAGTTCTCCTGGTCAGTTTGTCGATACTCTTCTGGACAACCTCCACAGAGTAGGTCGCTGTAAAGTAATCGGTGCCGTTCTTTTCGATATTGTGGGCCTCGTCTATGACAAGATGCTGATACGGAGGGAGTACGGAAGGGGCATCGTAGGGAATGTCGTCTACAAGACGGGAATTGGCATCACTGAACAGGAGGTGATGGTTCGTTATGATAATTGAGGCCTTTGCTCCCTGTTTTCTCGAGTTGAAATAGAAACAGTCTTTCATGAACGGGCACTGGTAGGAGGTACAGGTATCACTGTCACTGCAGATACTCTGCCAGATGGTGAAGGGTACGGGGAAATCAAGATCCATCCTCACTCCGCTCGAAGAGGTATCGGCAAAGGAGATGAGTTTTCCGTAGATGCTCTCAGTATCCTGGGCAAGGAGAGGGTTCTTTGCGGCTTCGTCTCTCAGGAGTCTCCTGCAGAGGTAATTGTTCCTTCCGAGAAGGAGGGCAACGGGCACCTCCTTCTTCATCATTCCCATCAGCTGCCTGATATCCTTCTCATAGAGCTGCTTCTGGAGATTGATCGTGGAGGTTGCGATAACCGTTTTATCGTCCGGATTCTCGAGCGCCCAAAGGAGTGCCGGCACGAGGTATGCGAACGATTTACCGATCCCTGTGCCTGCTTCGAGGGCGGCGATGGTCGGCACGTCATACGCCATGGCAACAGTGAGAGCCATATCGAGCTGTCCCTGACGGAATTCATAGCTCGAAAATTTATCTGAGAGGAGTCCGTCGACATCGAAGATGCCGTAGATATCATTCTGATTCAACTGCGTAGTCCTGTAATTTTCTGTGAAGAGTCTTTCGTGCGATCTGAAGAGTATCGGCTGTCTTGCTCTTATTCCCGTTACAGCTTGCAAGGGTTGCGAGGATGACCGATTTCTCCGCCTGATCCATACTCGTTCCCACCGGAATAATGATCTTCTCGGCACCGCTGGCATTCCTCACGGCAGAGGGAAGGTCCTCAAGCTCGATCACCGACGAAGTTGAGATGACGACGGCACTTTCGATACAGTTTCCCAGCTCCCTGATATTTCCCGGCCACTCGTAGGCGAGGAGTGCGGACTTTGCCTTTCCGCTGAAGCCGGTGATCTTTCTCTTATTCCTTTCGGTATACATCTCAAGAAAATGGCTCATCAGGAGAGGGATATCATCTTTACGTTCCCTGAGAGGCGGAACATGCAGGTGAACGACATTCAGACGATAGTAGAGATCCTCCCGGAAATTACCCTTCTCAACCTCTTCGGCCAGATTCTTATTGGTCGCGGCTACCAGCCGCACATCCACTTCAATGGAGCGCTCACCGCCGAGTCGTTCAAACGTCCTCTCCTGCAGGACTCTCAGAAGCTTCACCTGAGTGCTCTGGGAGATCTCACCGATCTCATCAAGGAAGAGGGTTCCCTTGTCTGCAAGTTCGAACCGTCCCTTCCGGGAGGAAACAGCGCCGGAGAAGGCTCCCTTCTCATGACCGAACAATTCATCCTCAAGGAGGGTCTCTGCAAAGGAGGCGCAGCTCACTTTGATAAAGGGTCCGTCGGAACGGGAGGAAAGGTGATGGAGCGCATCACCGATGAGCTCCTTCCCCACCCCGGATTCTCCGGTGACCAGGACGCTTGCCTGTGCGTCGGCAACCTGCTTCACCGTCTCCATGAGACGGCTCATGGGAGCGCTCTTTCCCACGATCCTGTCGTAGGAGCTCTGTTTCCTGAGCTGTTCGAGCTCTTTCTTGAGCTGCTTGTTCTGATCAGAAAGTTCAAGGTTGCTGAATGCGCGCTTGAGAAGGACATAGAGGCGGTCAAGGTTCAGCGGTTTGGTGAGAAAGTCCACCGCACCGTTTCTCATCGCATCGACAGCGGCTTCGATGGTCCCGTGTCCCGTGAGTATAACAACCGGCATAGTGGGATAGGCACCCGACACCTTTTTTCAACAGCTCGGTGCCCGAGACCTTCGGCATTCTGAGATCGGTGATGAGCAGGTCCACATCCTCACGGGTGAGCAGAGCCCATGCTTCCTGACCGTCAGCAGCTGTGAGTACGTTATATCCTTCATCCTCAAGGGCAAGAGAGAGTCCGTTCCTGATATTCTTTTCATCATCTGCTATGAGTATCGTCCGTTTCATACATCATCCTTTGATTCAAGTGCCAGTCTCTGAGAGCGGGGAACCGGCAGCGAGAGAATGAAGGTTGTTCCCTTCCCGACAGTACTCTGTACCGAGATATCACCGCCATGTTCCTTCATCACCTTAAATACGACGGTGAGACCCAGACCGCTTCCGCTCGCCTTGGTGGTGAAGTAGGGTTCGAAGATTTTATTTTGGGTGGATTCATCCATTCCGATACCGGTATCACTGATCAAAATGTCGATACTGTCCCCGTTGTTTCTGGTTTTGAAAGAGAGGGAACCGCCATTATCTTCCATGGCATGCATCGCATTCTTCACGATATTCAGGATCACCTGTTTAAACAGATTCTCATCAATACGGAGTTTCGGAAGATATTCAGCAAGATCAGTCTCTACATGTATCCCGTATTCGCTGAGCTCATAAGAGACGAAGGAGATCACATCAGTAAGAATCCTGTTCACACTCTCAAGTCTCAACCTGACATCCATCGGGCGGACCGCGAAGAGGAAGTCAACGACAATGGAATTCAGTCGTTCTATCTCCTCATCTATGACATCCAGATATCTGGCGGCGGATTCTGCCGTCAGCTCCCTTTTCTTTTCAAACGCTTTTCGCAGGAGCTGAAGGTGGATCCCGATGGAAGCCAGAGGGTTCTTGATCTCATGTGCGACCCCCGCGGCAACCGTAGTGAGTGACGCGAGAGACTCGGACCGGTGGAGCTGCGCATCCTTGCGCCTCTCCTCGCTGATATCGTTGATGATAAAGACAAAACGGTGGCGGGAATCGGAAACGGTCATCGGTTCGAAGGAGCTTTCGAACATGATACACCTGATGAGAATCGTGCAGACTGATTCTCCTCTCTGGATATAAAATTCCTGCTCCTGAGACTCATCCATTTCCATGGTCTGTATCGCCTCTTCTATGAATTCAGCGATAGAAGAATCCTTGATCACATACCGGAGGGTCGACCCTTCACTCATAGATCTCTGCTGTGGCATCAGGCGCTTCGCTGAGTCATTGCAGGTGAGGACTCTTCCGTTTCTGTTCGTGACGATGATTCCTGTATTGAGCTGCTGCAGTACGATGCCGAGAAGCTCATTCTCTCCCGCCTGATACCGTACGAGAGTCTTTATCTCCTCTGTGCTCAGCTTTTCGATTTTATCGAATGCACGACGTATGAAATTATTCATCAGATCACCGCCGCAAGATCGTAGTACAGGCCGTCAAGGTAGGTTCTCACCTGCTGATTATAGATTTTTGCCCGCATAGAGGATTCACGGATTCTGTTCAGGGCCGATGAGTACGGAGAAAGAGGAAGACGCCCTTCTCTCTGTTCTCTCTGCAGGAGGCCCATCACCTGTTCAAGATAATACGAAAGCAGCTGAACGGAATCTATAGGGGAAAACATCTCATCCAGATCAGACAGGCGGAGCTGCTCCTTGCTGACAAGAGAGGAAGCGAACCTTCCGGCGCTGCGCTGAATGTCGCTCAAGGGGTAGCCGGCTCCCTTCAGCGTGAAATCTCTCAGGGAGGTGATTTCTGGATCGTTCGTGAAGAAAAAGCTCTCAAGCAGGTTCTTCCGTTCTTCCTCACTCAGTGGGAGAATATAGTGTTTCTGCACCCGTGAAAGTATGGTGGGAAGCAGTCTCAGAGGCTTCTGGGCAAGAAGGAAGAAGTAGGCCTTGTCCGCAGGCTCCTCCAGCATTTTCAATATGGCGTTATTCGCACCGACGGTAGCCTCTCCTATCCCTTCGATGATGGCGAACCGGGGAAGATCGTCAATACTCGTTGAATACATCCAGGCATGAAGGGAACGGATCGCATCGATACTCACACCCATCTTTTTCACCGCGAACAGAGGGGCAAGGGCCTTTTCAAGGCTTCCCAGGGATGATACTGCATCTTCCGGCTGTGCTCCGGTTATTTCATCGAGGAGAAGATCCACTTCTCCGGCCTGGGCGAACAGGGCGGCACCCTTGGTATCCTGAGTCCCTACGAGTGCCTCGTGGTAACTCATGAGCAGGATCCTCACACATTTCACAAGATACATCTGGCACCATCGTGTCTTGAGACGCTGAAAAGCCCCGAGCGCACTTCTGATCCTGATTTCATGATCCCGTGCAGAAAGAATGACGACATTCTTCATACTGTAGGTGGAGAAGTCTCTGCAGGAGGAGCACTGACAGTGGATAGAGCCACCCTCTGTGCAGCTTCTTCTCCGTGCACCTTCGAGGGCATGGGTCATCTTCCCGCTGAAAGAGGGACCGTGAAGAAGAAGGGAATGGGCAGTGTTCTCCAGATCGAACAGGGGATGATCATCAGCATAATGCTCTCCCCGTAATCTCAGGAGCGTCTCAAACATGGTCTACCGCCTGGGAGACCGATGCGAGACCTCCCTGAATGAAATGAATAATGAATCTGTTATAGAGTTCACTTCCTGTAAAATAACTGCTGAGATCAAGGATGCTCTGCAGATTAATGACATAGATGACGATCGTGACGATAACGACCATTTCGGCCGCACCGAGCGCGAGCCCGAGGATCGAGTCCAGCCATCCGAAATGTATCGCATCAAGGATGCTCTCCAGTGCATTCCCAAGGGATAGCATGATGAAATAGGTGATAAGGAATACCACGAGAAAGGCAATGAAGGAGGACCAGAGTACTGGGAGAGAGAAGGTGTTCCAGATGAGCCGGGCTGCCATCGTGTTGAAAAGCCCGGCGACCAGGATACCGATGATGAACCCGAACCTGCTTGCGAACTCACGTGCGAAGCCCTTGAAAGCCCCGAGAATGGCAGAGAGAAAAACAAGACCCAGAATGATGACATCGATAATATTGAGCTGAAATGAACCTAACGTAAGACTCCACGTTTCCATACATACCCCCTGACTGGTACCTATGGTACCATTTTTTTCCCACTTCTATCTACTATAATCTGAGAGATGGTCTCAGCAGCTCCGCTGCTCTGTTCCCACCGTATCTTTTCCTTCATCCCTGAGAGCACAGCAGAATCATCAGCAAGTTCTCTCACATACCGGGCGATGAGGGCCGGGTCGGGATTCTCCTCCTCCACGATGTACGCGCAGCCCAGTGTGTGATACAGCCGTCCGTTCTCGATCTGATCTCCCCGGCTCGCCGAGCGGGGAAGAGGAATAAGGATCATCGGTACTCCGGCAGCGATAAAATCGGCAAGTGCCGACGCCCCTGCCCTGCTGATCACACACAGAGAAACCTGCAGAAGAGGCATGTATTCATCATGCAGGAAAGGAATCTGGACATAGCCGTCTCCCTCATACCCTGTTCCCTTCCCTTCTCCTGTCTGATGAACGATCTGGAAGCCGGGACCGAGTTCCCCACGGAGAAGAGGAATCATCTCATTGATCGCCTGTGCTCCGAGCGATCCCCCGATCACCGTGACCACCGGGAGCTCCCTGTCAAGAGAGAACGTCTGATATACATCCAATGAGTCACCTGACGTTCCTTCGGTGCGTGAGGGAATCCCAGTGATACGAGGGCCTTCTCCTGCTGTGAGGGGTTGAGAAACTCGAGAGTATGTGGAGTGTTCAGACAGATCACATCTGCACACGGAGCACACAGGCGGTTCGCCAGACCGAGGGAGGTATCACTCTCATGGATGATAAGAGGAATACGAAGCAGCTTCGCAGCATATACAGGCGGCACAGCCGCATAGCCGCCTTTGGAGAATACGACATCCGGGCGGTCGGAGAGAAGGATCCAGAGCGACTCGATAAAACCCAGGAGTATCAGGGGAATATCTGACACATTCTGAAGCGAGAAATAACGCCTCAGCTTCCCTGAGTGAATATGACGAGATCTCAGTGAGCCCCGTTGGGCCCAGGTTCTTTCCCTGCTACGGTCCGTCCTGTGATCAGGTAGCAGGAGTACTCCAGATCATGAGAACCGCAGAGCTCTCTTATCGCGGCATCTACAGAGAACAGCGGGAAGATGTGACCGCCTGTACCTCCCCCGACATAGCACACGCGAAGCTGATTCGGATTACTTCTCATAGCGACAGTTTAAAGGAAACTGATATACACACGCAATAATTATGAGTATACTTTGTTACGTTGATACCACGAACAAGGAATTCCCATGGCCAAGAACATTTTACAGATACTTTTCGGCACAAAACAGGAAAAAGACCTGAAACGGCTTACACCGATCGTGTCGAAGGTCCTGTCACATGAACAGTGGGCTGCATCTCTTTCAGATGAGCAGTTCCCTCAGATGACTCAGACCTTCAAGAAACGGCTCTCCGAAGGAGAAAAGCTCGATCAGCTCCTGCCTGAAGCCTTCGCCCTCGCGAGGGAAGCCTCCTACCGTGTCCTCGGTGAGAAGCACTACGATGAGCAGATTATGGGCGCCGTGGTACTTTTCGAGGGAAATATTCTGGAAATGAAAACCGGTGAAGGAAAGACGCTCACCTGTGTCCCTGCAGCCTACCTCAATGCACTGGACGGAAAGGGAGTTCATATCATCACGGTGAATGACTACCTTGCAGAACGTGACGCCTCCTGGATGGGCCCAATCTACCGCTTTCTCGGCCTTGAAGTGGCGAGTATCATCTCCTCGATGGATAACGAGTCCAGGCGGGTCGCCTATGCGAAGGACATCACTTACGGAACGAATAATGAATTCGGTTTTGATTACCTGAGAGACAATATGAAATTCCGGCAGGCCGATAAGATCCAGCCGAGTCATAACTACGCGATCATCGATGAAATCGACTCCATTCTTATCGACGAGGCACGAACTCCCCTCATCATCAGCGGTCAGGCGGAAGATGATACGACCCGTATCAGACAGGCCGATCAGGTCGTCCCCCTCCTTGTCCCCTGTGAACTGAATCCTGAGACGATGGAGTATGATGATGACGCTCCGGGAGACTACAGAACAGAAGAGAAACATAAAAAGATATCCTTCACCAATGAAGGTCTTCTTCACGCCGAGCAGATCCTGCAGCAGCAGGGCAGTATCTCGGGAAGCCTCTATGACAATGAAAACTTCGAGTTTGTCCATTACCTTACCCAGGCAGTGAAAGCCCGCGTACTCTTTCATCGCGATGTAGACTACGTGGTGGCAGAGAAGAAGGTTGAAATAGTTGATGAGTTCACCGGACGTGTTCTGCACGGCAGGCGCTACAGTGACGGACTGCATCAGGCGATAGAGGCGAAAGAGAGAATTCCCGTCGCTTCCCAGAACAAGACTCTTGCAACCATCACCTTCCAGAACTTCTTCAGGATGTACGACAAGATTGCCGGTATGACCGGTACTGCCGATACCGAAGCCGGTGAGTTCAACTCTATCTACGGTCTTGATGTTATCGTGATTCCTACACACCTTCCTGTCGCACGTGATGATATGCATGACCTGGTATATCTGAATGAAACCTACAAATACGAGGCGATCGTAGCCGAGATCGAGCGTGTGCACGCGAGCGGACAGCCGATCCTCGTAGGTACCGTCACGATTGAGAAATCGGAGCTCATTTCCGCCCTACTGAAAAGAAAGGGTATCCGCCACGAGGTGCTCAACGCAAAGAACCATGCCCGCGAAGCTCTCATTATCGAAGATGCGGGAGCAAAGGGTTCTATCACCATCGCGACAAATATGGCAGGAAGAGGAACCGACATCAAACTCGGAGGATCTCTCGATGCTCTTGTTCGAAAGGAAGTGAAAAGCGATGCTTCAGCAGACGAAGTGGATGCGGCTAAAGAGAGGCTCCGTCCTCTCTGGAAAGAGAGGTATGAGGAAGTAAAAGCCCTTGGAGGCCTGTATATCCTGGGCACCGAACGGCATGAGTCCCGCCGTATCGATAATCAGCTGAGAGGCCGTTCCGGCCGACAGGGAGACCCCGGTGCCTCCCGTTTCTTCCTCTCTTTGGATGACACGCTCATGCGATTATTCGCGAAGGACACGGTCCGATCGATGCTCTCGAGAGTAGGGATGGGCGCGGAGCCGATCGAACACGGTATGATCTCCCGTGCCATCGAAAAAGCTCAGATGCGTGTAGAGGAACAGAACTACGAAATCCGTAAACATCTCCTTGAATATGATGATGTCCTGAATGAACAGAGAAATTTCATCTATTCACAGAGAGATATACGATCCTCACTGACAATCATCTCGCAGACCGTGGTCTCGAAACAATTGCCGATAAACTGAGAGAAATCGCCCGTAAGGTGGAGAAAGAAGGAGTCGGGGAACAACAGATAGAACCCTTCGCAGCACATGTACAGGAACTATATCAGATTGATATAACTGAAGAACTGAAAAGCCTGTGGTCCGAGGGTAAGGATCTTGCAGAGCTGGGTATCTCGATTCTCTCTGCACAGATCGGGAAGAAGATAGAAGTGACTTCACCCGAGATGTTCAATGACTTCCTCAGATACCACTACATGAAGCAGATCGATACGAGATGGCAGAACCACCTTGATCAGCTTGAAGCACTGAGGGAATCGGTGAACCTGAGAACCTATGCACAGAAAAACCCTCTTCTCGAATACAAGCTTGAAGGATTCGATATCTTTGATTCCATGATCACCTCAATCCGTGACTATATGGCATTGCTGATGGTACGTGTTCAGATCCAATCTGATACGAAGGTGCCGACCAGAAGCGCGAAACGGCAGTCGGTGAATCTGCACAGAGATATGTCATCGTTCAGCAGAAACGATGCTCCAAGCGGACAGACCGGTCCCGTGCAGGTGAAGAGAACCGCTCCCAAAGTGGGACGCAACGATCCCTGCCCCTGCGGAAGCGGCAAGAAGTATAAACATTGTCATGGAAGGAATGCCTAGCAGGACCTAGAAGAAATTGAGCGGGTCGAGTGCGACGCCGTCCTGCTCGATAGAAAAATAGAGAGTCGGGGTGATGATCGAACCGCTGTCCCCGAGAGTTCCGATAACATCCCCCTGTTTCACCTGATCCGAAACCGCAACATTCACCGTCTCAAGGTGTGCGTAGGTGGTACGGTACCCGTTCTCATGACTGAGAGTGACAAAACGGCCCATACGCTCAACATCATTGGCAGTATCCACTACAACCCCGCTGCTGCTTGCGTGCACCTCGTCTCCCTTGTTTCCTTTCACCCAGATACCCTTGAGCGTGACAATATCCTCGGAATCCCCATAGACCTTTGTCTCATTATATAATCCGGTGATTGTTCCGTCATACGGTGAAGTGAACCGGTTATAGCCGTTCAGGGAGCCGTCCTCCGATACCTGTACATCGGGAATAAAGAGCTGCTGACCGGGAAAGATGTCGGCGGAATTGAGATCATTCAGATCCTGCAGTGTCTGCCAGCCGAGAGAGGGATTGAACCTGCTCGTGATGATGGAAAGAGAGTCGCCCGACTGAACGGTGTAGAGACGTCCATCCATGACAGGAATTTTGAGTTCCACACCTTCGGTAAGAGAGGAGAGGCTTCTGACCGCATTGATCCCGAGAATCGTTTCCTTCTTTAAATCGTACAGTGCTGCGATTGTATCGAGTGTCTCTCCCTTCTGCATCGTATGGTAGGAGAACCAGCTCTTCTCCCCTGAGCGCTGAACCAGTCCCTTAGATACATCCACATCGATTTCATCAAGCTGCTGCGAGATATCTTCTGAAACGGAAGGGGTTGAGGGAGTCTGAGGGAGTGGGACACTGACTCCTTCGGTCTGTGAGGCTTCGGTAGCTTCAGCCACAATGGCTGTCCGACCGCCGGTGCTTTCCTCAGCTGCCGCCGGTCTGAAAGAGACATACCAGATAATGATGATCGCTGCAGAGAGCAGCACACCGATAATAACTACGGAGACAATGATGGCCATGGAACGGGAATCTACACCTTTCCCCCGTCTTTTTCCACCTGAGGTATCTACATCATCATAGTTATGAATGTCATTACTTGCCATACACCATCACTCTCGACATTGTTATCAGTATATTACTATACTTCAGGTATGGATTCCACTCAAAAACGGAAAATAAAGGTACTCACGATAGCCCTTTCCATTCTCATGGCAGCCCTCACCCTACGGACAGTATGGATGATATTAGAACAGGGTTCAAGTAGTGACGGGTATACAAATCCATCCGTCGCACAGCGGGTGGTACGAGGATCGATCTTTGACCGTTACGGGAATGTCATCGCCATCGAGACACCCTACTACGCTCTCGCCTTCCATCTGGATAAGATGACGGACGTGGAAGGTACCGCCAGAGCAGTTGCCGAACGTACAGACCTGGAGGTCTCCGGCATTTTGGAGACAGTCGCAGGACATACCCGCTACGCCCTGATAAAACGGCGCCTGACGACACGGGAGAGGGAGCTGCTCGAACAGCTATCTCTGAAAGGCCTCGTAATCGAAAAACGGTATGGGCGTCAGTATCCCCAGGTGCATCATGCAGCTTCCCTCGTAGGTTTCGCCAACAGGGAGAATGAGGGTATGGAAGGTCTCGAACTCTTCTACGAGGATAGACTGAACCCAATCCCCGGCATCAACGAGAAAGTGACCTACGGTGATGATATCTATCTCACCCTCGACATGAATCTGCAGTACATCGTTGATGACGCCGTGTTGCATATGGTTCAGGACCATGCGGCACAGAGCGGGACGGCCATACTTCTCGATGCTCACTCTGGAGCTATCCTTGCTGCCTCCTCCTACCCCTGGTTCGATCCCAATTCCTATAACCTTTTCAGTGCGGCTGAACGGAAGGAACAGATCAGCTCACTGATACGGGAACCGGGATCGGTCTTCAAGGTATTCACACTGGCGGCTCTCATTGATGCGGGATATGTGAATGAGTCAGATCACTTCTTCTGTGACGGCACCTATGAATATATTACAGAGAGCGGAAATATCATCAAGATCAATTGTACAGAAGAGCATGGTGAGGTTACTCCAGAAACGATGATCTCCAAGAGCTGTAACGGAGCTGTTGCGTCCTGGTCAAAGAGGATGAGTGAGGAAGAGCTGTACAGCTATCTGGAAAACTACGGGTTCCTTACAGCCCATGAGATATCACTCCCCTTTCCCTCCAGCGGATACCTTGCCGGAATCGATGACTGGTCCGAAAGAACAAAACCGACCCTCTCCTTCGGACAGGAGATCGCGGTCTCCCCTGTTCAGCTTGCTGCTGCTGCGACCACACTTGCAGGAGACGGGAATCTCCTTGAACCGTATCTCGTCGAAGCCATCCTTTCCCATGACGGCGAACAGCTGTACAGGGCTGAGATTCACCAAAGCAGTGAACAGGTTGTGAATAGCAGAGCGATCGCTCTCGTCAGGGAAGGCATGGAAGAGGCAGTGCTGACAGGTACGGCGACGCCGACAGCAGTTGAAGGGGTACGTATCGGAGCGAAGACGGGTACAGCGCAGGTCGCGGATCCGGACGGTGGCGGATATCTGAAGGATACCTATCTTGCTTCGACCATTGCACTGTTTCCGCTGGAAAATCCCCGTTTCATCATCTATACAGCTGCCCTCGCACCGAGAGGAGGAACCATCTGGGGATCGGCTATTGCTGCGCCAGCGATTTCAGAGGTGATTCGCGATATGGTGAGGAGCGGATATATTCAGAGCAGTGTGATGGAGAGTGTCATTCAGTCGGAGACGGAAAGCGGTGACTGAGTACTCCACAGGGATTCGAAATCAAGAGAGAAACCATGAAGGAAGGAGAGGATGACCGTCGCGCTTGCCTTATGCAGGTCGCTCGGCACCTTCTGACCGTCGGTCAGGAAGAGCAGTGGGATATTCTTCTCATAGGCTGCCGAAAGAATATTTCCAATCGATTCCGTCTCATCTACCTTCGTTATGACGAGGGAATCAATTCCCAGCATCCGGTAGGAATCGATCGCATTCATGATATCTTCACTCTTCATGCTTGCAGGAAGTGCAAGCGAATGCTTCTTCTCATGAGAAGGTATAAGGGAGAGCAGAGAGTTCATCTGCACTGAGAGGTGCACATCCTTCGGTGAGCGGCCGATCGTATCGACAAGGATGACGTCGGTATCACTGTTCTCCTGTATGACTTTGTACATCTCCTGCTCATCGGTGATGAGAGAGAGGGGAATCCTCATCGATTCAGCGAAGGAGTTGAGCTGTTCATAAGCCCCCACCCGGAAGGTGTCAAGGGAAATGAACCTCACCGATTTTTGGTACGCATCACTGTCCTGAAGCGAATAGAGAGCCCCAAGCTTCGCGATGGTCGTTGTCTTGCCAACCCCTGTCGGACCGAGAATGATCCGGTAATGGGGAGGATCTATCTGGGAAGCATGGTCAATCGTTATCAGGGAAACAATCCTGTCCACAAGGACGAGCTCGAATTCCTCTTTTGAAGGGAGATCACATCCTTCAGGATACTCCTCGGTCACCAGAGCCATGACGGTCTGTACAGTTTCAGCGGTAAATCCGTTCTCTTCCAGGATGGAGCGGCCATGATCAAAATAGGTATCGAGTATCGAGGAAGGTTTCTCTTTCTCAGGAGAAACGGGAAGCTCTTCTTTTTCTTTCTCTTCCTGAATCTCCTGCTCAGGTTCTGAGAGAGCAGGAATTTCCTCGGGTTCAACAGGTTCCGCAGGAACTTCCTCTGCAGGGAGCTCTTCCTCAGAGGGTATTTTCTCGTCACTGAGATAACAGGTAAGCTCTACGCAGGGTTGTCTGAACAGCCAGAGAAAGCCCCCCCGCCTGGATGAATCCCGGCGGGAATGGATACGTATCTGGTGCCCGTATTCCTGACGTGCTTTTTTTACTGCTGAGTCGAAATCACTTCCTGTTATCGTGACGTACTTCATTTCTACCCTTTCCCCTTCTTACAGAATATAACGACTCAGGTCCTCATTTCCAAGTACTTCGGACAGCCGTTCGTCAACATACGTCTTTGTTACGTTGAACGTCTCCCCTGCCATATCTGTTGCTCTGAAGGAAATATCATCAAGGAGCTTCTCCATGATCGTGTAGAGTCTTCTCGCTCCGATATTCTCAGTTGAAGAATTGACCGCATAGGCGATCTCACTGATACGGACAAGAGCATCATCCGCAAAGGTGAGCGTCACGTTTTCGGTGGCCATGAGGGCGATATACTGCTTGATGATGGCGTTCTCGGGCTCAAGGAGGATTCTATGGAAATCTTCCCCTGAGAGTTCGTTGAGTTCAACACGGAGAGGGAATCTTCCCTGAAGTTCGGGAATCAGATCCGAGGGTTTTGATACATGGAAAGCGCCGGCTCCGATGAACAGGATATGAGAAGTGTCGATCATCCCCCATTTCGTATTCACCTTCGATCCTTCGACGATCGGCAGGATATCCCGCTGAACTCCCTCACGGGAGACATCAGGACCGCTCTTCGCGCCGCGGGACCCAGCAACCTTGTCAATCTCATCAATGAAGATGATTCCCATCTGCTCGACACGCTCTTTGGCGAGCTCGATCATCTGATCGTGATCGACCATCCGTTCCATCTCCTCTTCGGTCAGGATCTCCCGTGCTCGTTTGATGGAGACTTTCCGTTTTTTACCCTTTCCGTTGAACATGGACCCGAGGGACTGAAGTGTATTCTGAAGATCCTCGACATTTCCTCCTGCAAGGAGTTCGATATTTCCTCCGGCAGGCCTGTTTTTCACGGAGATCTCAACGCTACGATCCTCGAACCTGCCCTCTTCCAGATACTTCCTGAATTTCTCACGGGTCTCTTCCGCTCCTGCGGCGAGTTCGGTGGAAGACTCTTTCGTGTTTGAAGAAGGGAGAAGGAGATCAAGAAGTCGTTCATTGACGCTTTTCTCGACCGCATCCTTCTGTTTCTCTGCGAGATCTTTCTTCGTCATCTGAATCCCGACGGCCATCAGGTCCCTCACCATAGACTCCACATCACGTCCCACATAGCCCACTTCCGTGTACTTCGTCGCCTCAACTTTTACAAACGGAGTGTTTGCAAGGCGTGAGATTCTCCGGGCGATTTCAGTCTTACCCACTCCCGTGGGACCGATAAGGATGATATTTTTGGGAGCCACCTCATCTCTCATGTCTTCATCAAGGAGTTTTCTCCTGTATCTGCTTCTGAGTGCAATGGCCACAGCACGTTTTGCATCGTGCTGTCCGATAATATATTTATCCAGTTCTCCCACGATTTCGCGGGGAGTCATCTGATCAAGATCCATGTCAGTTCTCCTAGAGTTCTTCGACTCGAATTGATTTATTGGTGTACACACAGATATCACTTGCGATATCAAGGGATTTCTCGGCGATCTCACGTGCACTGAGTGAGCCGTTCTCCATGTAGGCGCGTGCGGCGGCGAGGGCATAATTGCCTCCGGAACCTATCGCAATTACATCATACTCCGGCTCAATGACATCACCCATGCCGGTGAGCAGGAATGTTTTTGTTGAGTCAGCGACAATAAGCATTGCTTCAAGACGCCTCAGGTTCCTATCTGTACGCCACTCCTTAGCCATTTCCACCGCTGCGCGGGTCAGATCACCGTTATACTGCTTCAACTTGTTCTCTATCACTTCATAGAGGGTGAACGCATCGGCCGTCGCTCCCGCGAAGCCTGAGATGATCTTCCCGTCCATGAGCGTTCTCACTTTCCGGGCATTCCCTTTCATGATGGCATCACCAGCAGTGACCTGTCCGTCACCGGCGATCGCCACATGATCGCCCCGTCTTACTGCTATAATCGTTGTACCTCTGATCTCCATTACCTTTTCCTTCCGTGGGGGTGGGCAGTCCGATAGACTTCTCTGAGCCGCTTCCCCGTCACGTGGGTATATATCTGGGTCGTGGAGAGTGATGAATGTCCGAGCAGTTCACTTACCAGCTGTATCCCAGAGTTGTTATCGAGCATATGTGTCGCAAAACTGTGTCGAATCATATGGGGGGTGAGAACTCCTTCCATATGAAGAGCAACCCGATACTTCTCAAAGATACTATGACAGGAGGATGCAGACAACCGTTTCCCCTGAACTCCGAAAAGAATTGCATCAGAGTCCTCGCGGTCCCGTAAGGGATAGCGTTCAAACCACGATGTTCTCCTTCTCTGATGTTCTTCAAGGAGAGCCTTCGTCGCAGGATTGAGGAAGACGTACCGCGGCCTGCTTCCCTTTCCGATGACTCTGATTCTGGATTCTGTGAAATCGACATCGCTGAAATTCATCGAAAGAACTTCACTGAGACGGCAGCCGGTGGAATAGAACAGGTGGAAGATGAGAGAATCCCTGAGTCCTGTAAGCGTGGAGGAATCGAGGGTGAGGAGTTTGACCATCTCGTTTCTGGTAAGATATCTCGGGAGTTTCCTCTGTCGTGGATTACTCTCTATCCCCCAGAAGATATGTGATGGAAAATTCTCGTACTGGACAAGAAAGCGATAGAAGGATTTCAAGGCGGAGAGGATCTGATTCATGGTCGCCTTCTCATATCCCCGCATGATGGAGTAGATCCACTCCCTTGCGTCGGATGCACTTGCCTCTTCGAGAGAAACTGACTGATTCTCAAGATAAGAAAGAAATACTCCCACGTGGGAGGTGTAGGCCGTGACGGTATGAGTACTGAAGGCACGGACATCTCTCAGGTAGGAGGTATAAAGCTCCAGATAGTGTGCGTCTGAATCTCTCATACCTTCTCCTTCTCTCCTTCCGGATGGAATTCACGGTATTTCTGATAGAGATCCTCGCTTTGAGAATGGAGGTATATCTGTGTGGTCCTGATATCTTTATGACCGAGGAGTTCCTGCACTGCCCGCAGGTCTGCACCTCCCCTGAGGAGGTGTGATGCAAAGGAGTGTCTCAGGGTATGCACCTTGGCATCAACACCGCTGGCCTCCCTGTACTCTGCGAATCTCTTCCAGATCGCCTGACGGGTCATGGCTCCTCCCCTCCGTGTAAGAAACAGGTAGGAGGACTTCCCGCTTCCGAGGAGAATGGGACGGGATTCTTCAAGATAACGGTTCAGGTACTCCTGAGCATACTCACCCACGGGTACGAGACGATGCACGTCTCCTTTGCCGATGACACGGAGAAGCTGTTCCTCTTTGAGGAAGTCTCCGGTTTTCAGATTCCTTGCTTCAGATATTCTCAGTCCGCAGGAATAGATAAGCTCGAAAAGTGTTCTGTCTCGAAAGCGCAGGGGGTCTCCGTCTGAGATATCTATCGCTTCAAGGATAGTGTCGACTTCGTCATAGGAAGCTTCCTCAAAATAATGTCCGGGAAGTTTCTGACGATCGACCCGTTCCAGAATATCTGATGCAATCACCTGAGTTTCTGTGAGAAAACGATAGAGCGATGATAAGGCACTCATTCGTTTTGCAACAGTCGCATTGGTAAGATGACGTTCTTTCAGGTAGGTGATATACCGGGAAATATCGTGGGGAATGAGAGACTCGAGAGTGAGTGAGGAAGTCTCCAGGTAGCTCAAAAACTCTTCATTCGCTGCTGTATATACATCAATGGTTGCCGAAGATACTCTCCGGGCAACCATCAGATAGACTGAGTAGTCTTTCAGCAGACGTGAATGAGCAGAGTTCAGTAACGACACGCTCTATTCCTCCTGCTCTCCTCTTCTGTAGCGCAGGACGGCAGGGAAGGAGTAATCATTCTGGTCGGTTCGTGTTCCAAGCTGCTGCTGCAGATCTTCCCACCGGTTGACAGTGATGACATTCTCGTCTCGTTCATTCTCTCTTTCGCCTTCTCTCTCTTCTGCGCGAGATGGCTGAAGGGAAGGGCCTTCGGCTCTCTTCTTTCTCTCAGTTCCCATCGATCTGAATGAGGCGGCTGAAGAGCTGTCCTTCTGTTCGAATCCTGTCGCGACCACGGTGACTTTGATCTTCTCACCGAGTTCGGGGTTATAGGCCTGACCGGCGATGATCAGGGCATCCTCATCACACTTCTCGGTGATAAGTTCCACGACATCCTGATACTCCTGCAGAGTAAGGCCGTCACCACCTGAAAGATTGACGAGGACTGATTTCGCACCGTCGATTCTCGCATTCTCAAGGAGAGGATTATTGATCGCTTCCCTGGCTGCATCGACAGCCCGGCTCGTACCTTCTCCGACACCGATTCCCATCAGGGCGTCGCCGCGCCCTTTCATGACAGTGGTAACGTCTGCAAAGTCGATATTGATTTCTCCGGGTTCCGTGATCAGTTCACTGATACCCTGAACTCCCTGACGCAGCACATCATCGGCAAGGAGGAACGCCTTCTTGATCGGCGTGTTATTCTCAACAATCTTGAGAAGATACTGATTCGGTATAAGGATGAGGGTATCAACAACTTTTCGCAGCTTTTCGATACCTGCGAGAGCAAGTTCAAGTTTCTTCTTTCCCTCGAAAGCGAAAGGAGTGGTGACAACGGCAACGGTGAGTGCGTTCACTTCCCTGCTCACCTCGGCCACTACCGCGGCGGCCCCGGTACCCGTACCGCCGCCCATGCCGGCGGTGATAAAGACCATATCGGTTCCCTGGAGAAACTCTTTCACTTCTTCGCGGGATTCCTGTGCAGCCTGTTCTCCCACGTCGGGAACTCCGCCGGCTCCGAGACCTCCGGTGAGCTCCCGTCCGAGCGGCATCCTGACCTGCGCATTCGATCGCTGCAGAGCCTGCACATCAGTATTCATCGCCACAAAGGTGACTTTCTTCAGACCGCTTGCTATCATTCTGTTGACAGCGTTGCCTCCGGCTCCTCCGACTCCAACAACTTTGATGTCGGTGGGAGGTGTCTGTTCATTCTGCAGTAAGTCATCGAGCATGTCGAAATCCATCGATCTATTCCTCCGGTACCTGAAGGGCACCTATCATATTAAAATAATGTCTTGAAGAAACCTTTCATTTTCCGTGACAACGGCTTCTTCCCTTTCCTCTGAGACCCCTGTGCGTGTGAAGATGAAACATCCTTCATCCTTCTGGCCTCACTCATCACTTCTCCGAGTACAGTAGTATATTTCGGGTTGATATATGAACGGTCAAGACCGGGAAGGGCATCAGGGAAGCCGATCCGTGCGGGAAGACGGAAAATCTCGGATGCAAGTTCTGTCGCGCCTGAGAGCAGTGCACCGCCTCCGACGAGGACGATGCCTCCGCCGAACGCACCGCGAACCTGTTTCTTCTCGAGCTCCACCTGAAGCATGGAGAAGATCTCAGCCATACGCGGCTCGATAATCTTTGCAAGCTCTTTCCGCGGCATTCTGATGGAAGGAAGGTTCCCCACCTGGGGTATCACGACACTCTCTTCAGGTGATACGGAAGGCTGATGACAGGATCCGGCATCACACTTCAGCTGTTCCGCGATCTCTCTCGGTTTGTTCAGCAGATAAGCGATATCGGCTGTGACGTGTTCTCCACCTATCAGAACACCCCCTGCATAGACAGGGGCCCCGTTCGAGTATGCAATCATATTGGTGGTTCCTCCCCCGATATTAATCAGGATCGTCCCCATCTCCTTCTCTTCTGTTGAGAGGACTGATTCGGTGTCTGCAACCTGCTGGCTGAGCAGACGCTGAACCTGGAAGCCTGCACGCTGAATACATTTTCTGTTGTTCTGGCAGACACTCGAGGATCCGGTGACGATAAGAACCCGCGATTCAAGGCGATGACCGAGCATATCGATCGGATCCTTGATCCCCCCCCTTCCGTCTACACGGAAGTCCTGAATCAGGGTATGGAGAATCTCCCGGTCGAGCGGAAGCTCGAATGCACGTGCAACCTCGAGGGACCTGAAGATATCTTCACGATTGATCTCCTGATCCTTGGCATTGATGCCGACCACACCGGTTGAAGGAATACCTTCGATATGTGTCCCGCCGACGGCGATGATCACATTGCTGATCTCTGCACCTGCCTGGAGTTCCGCTTCACTGATCACACTGGTAATGGTCTTGATCGTCTGTTCAATATTGACTATCGATCCCTGGCGTATTCCCTCTGAGGGGCGTTCACACATACTATCAACCATGATAGAACCATCAGAGGCGACAGTACAGATGACGGCCCGAACCCATGAGCTACCGATGTCTAATCCCATCATGACTCTATCTGAGCTCAATATTTCACCTCCGATTCGTGTATTGTTTTTCTACGAGAGACTGCTGTGACAGATCATACCATATTTCCGATGTTCTCGAATATGAGAAATCATCACTGCTTCCGCTCCCAATTTTAATCAATTGAAGTGCGGTATGCAAGCGGTCCAGAGAGGTCTCTTCCCTGACATCGATACTAACATGGTATTGAGGAATATGTAAGGAAATATTTCCTGTGAGTCTTGAAAATACAGACTGTGAAGTTGAGAGGATTCCATTGATCTCTTTCATCAGTTCCTGAGCCTCTTTCTGATCGAGAGGCTGAGAGATATCAATGGAAGGAACTTCCTGAAGATAGTACTCGTAATCCGCTTTCTCGAGAGTAATGATCCTGTCTCCACTCAGGGCAAGATGAAACTGAGTTCCGTCCAGGCTCTTACCCTCTGCCAGGAAATCGGGGGGTCTCAGCGAAAGAGCGACATTCAGTCCTCCCCTGACCCTTGATACCCCTGCCAGCTGCACGAGAGGATGAGAGGAGAGAGATCGCTCAAGCCGTTCAGCAGAAAGAGAAAAGAGCGAGGAGTAGTTCACTTTCTGTTCAAGGGCCTGTGCCCTGAGAGATGGGGGAAGAGGCTGGGTTGAGTGTACGTTCACCGAGTGGATATCGAAGGCGGGAACTGACTGAAGGATAAGGAGAAGCAGCGAAAGAGAGATCAGAAACAGAGCTGCTCCCAGGAGGAGTTTCTGCGGTGTGGAGAGCAACTGATGAGAAGTGCGCACCGCGGGGGTTTCCTGCCGTGAGTACGCTCGTACCGTGTCATAATCAAATCCTGATGCATAGGTATAATCTATCATCGGCTGGCCTCCCGTATACAACGGTACAGGAGTCCGCATTCTGCAATAACTACGAACAGGTTTGTTCCTCCCTGAGAGAAGAAGGGAAGAGGAATCCCGGTGGGAGGAAGCAATCGGGTGACGACTGCGATGTTCACCATGGCCTGAAGGAGTATCATGAGGGAAAAACCGCTAGCGAGGTAGGAGATGAAGGCATGTTGAGTCATCAGCGAATAGGCACTGGTCATTCCTACAAGAAACAGAGCCAAAAAGAGTGCGAACAGGATAAAGATCCCGAGTGCACCTGACTCTTCGGCAAAGGACGCAAGAATGAAGTCGGAATGGACTTCGGGAATGAGTCCGAGCTTGTAGTTTCCGTTTCCAAGACCCTTTCCGAACAGGCCTCCGCTCTGTATCGCCTGCATCGCCCGGTTCACCTGGTAATTGATCCCGCTCGGATCCATCGTGGGGAACAGAAAGCTCACTACGCGACGTATTCTATAGGGTTCTATCAGGAGAAAGATCATCATAGGCACAGCCAGAATGAAAGCAGAGATAAGAAGAGGCAGCAGAGCTACTCCTGCGAGCAGCATGAGCGTGCCCACCGTTGCAATGAACACCACGGTTGTCGAGTAGTCTTTCTGAGCAACCATCAGTGCTGAAGTCAGCAGGATAAGCAGAAGGAACACGAAAAGTTCCTTTTTCCCTACCTTTGAATCACCTTTTGCACTGAACAGACGTGCTCCGGTGATGATTATCGCGATTTTAATCAGCTCCGAAGGCTGAAAAGAGGGAATAACAGGGAGATCAAGCCATCTTCGTGCTCCCATTTTCTCAACACCGAAGGGTGTAAACAGTGTCATCAGCATCAGGATGAACGAAAGCACAAGAAGAGGATACGCAGCATGGCGGATAAATGAAAGGGGGAGAATACTCAGCACCCAGAAGGCGGCGAAGCCGAGAAGAGCGAAGAATGTCTGCCTGATGAAAAAATAGGAAGGAGAAAGGTCCAGCCTCAGAGCCTCATCATAGCTTGCGCTATACAGCGTGATGAGGCCCCAGCCTACCAGCGAAAGGACGACAAGAAGGAAGAGAAAGGGACGGCTGTTCAGCCAGAGGGGAACCTGATTTCTTCTAGTGAGGATATTCGGCTGTGATTCAAAATAGTCTGAATAATCCATCCTTGTTACGATTCCTTATTTCAACGGTATTTGATGAGAAAGAAGTAGGTTGCTACAAGTGTAAGAAGCACACTCAGAATCGAGAAACGGGTCACGATCTTTCCTTCCATCAAACCCTTCTTCTGCAGATGATGATGAAGCGGGGCAAGAAGAAATACCTTCTTCTTGTACACCCTCAGTGATATGATCTGTATAAATGAGGAGAGCAGTTCAGTCATGATCAGTCCCGAAGAGATTGCGACAATGATTTCCACCTTCATCAGCAGAGCGCTGACTCCGATAAATCCGCCTATCGCATGAGAACCTACATCCCCCATGAATATACTCGCCTGATAGCCATTGAACCAGAGAAACGCCAGAAGGGATCCGATGACGATAGCGACAACAGGGACCAGATACATGGCGCCTTCGGCTATAACCGGCTGCACCGGTTCCAGCGCAGAGTGAGCGAAGAGGGATAGCGATGGCGAACAGAAGAAAGATCGGTGAGATCGAGACGCTTGTGGCAAGTCCGTCGAGCCCGTCGCTGATATTCACCGCATTGACGAAAATGACCATGTAAAGGAGAAAAGCGATGGGGAACCAGAGACCGATATCAATTTTCGTCTGAGGATTCCAGAAGGCGCTCACCGTATTCAATTCAAGCTGAGTGGTACTCTTCATAATGTAATAGAGCAGTGCTGCAGCAAGGATCTGGAGAGCGAACTTCTTTACAGACGGGAGTCCCTGATTCTCTTTCTTCCTGAGCTTAAGCAGATCATCAGCCATGCCGACGGCTCCGAATATCCACAGGGACAGGATAGGAATATAGACGTACGGATGGGTGATATCAGTCGCGATGAAAGCAAGGATTGTTGTTGTGATGATGAAACAGAGACCTCCGGCAGTCGGAGTGTTCACCTTATGCTGATGTTCGGCCACGTCAGGATTGATCGTTTGATAGTACGATCTGGAATTCATGAATCTGATGAATACTTTCAGAGTCAGTGCTGTGAGACCATATGAAATGAGCAGAAGGACAAGTGCTGTAAGTATAGTCTGCATACTCTTCCTACCTTATCGTATGTAATGCCGGAACCATCCGTTCCATCTGCATGGCTCTTGAACCTTTCAGGAGGACAAGATCTCCTTTCTTCGTATCCTCAATGACCCGCGCCTGGAGTCGTTCATAATCTTCGGTCAGAAAGAGGTGTGAAGAATCACGGTACTTCCTCAGGTAGTCATAGGCACCCTTCATCTCCTCTCCGTAGAGGTAGATCGAAGCATCACCTGCATCTTTCAGCTTTCTCGATACATACTCGTGAGCACGTGGAGCGTAGATTCCCATCTCCTTCATGCTGCCCAGGACAAGTCTTTTCCGACCGAGGACGGGAACCCGTGACACACACTCCAGAATACTCTTGGTGGAATCGAGTGAGGCGTTGTACCAGTCCTCGATGAGGGTCACATTTCCGTAGGAGACTTTCGATCGCCCGTCTACCGGAATGAAACGGCTCAGGCCGTCCGCTATCGCTTTCTCATCCATCTCGAGAGTTTCCGCAATACTCACGGCGGCGAGAGCATCATTGAGATTATGCCGGCCGATAGCCCGAAGGTGTACATCCCTGCCTCTATAGCTGAAACGCCACCCCTCAAGTCCGAGCGACGTGACATCTTTCACTCCAAGAGCACTCGAAAA
Organism: Sphaerochaetaceae bacterium; assembly: GCA_963676605.2. Taxonomy (GTDB): domain Bacteria; phylum Spirochaetota; class Spirochaetia; order Sphaerochaetales; family Sphaerochaetaceae; genus SABI01. The sequence goes on from CAXXSP010000018.1 coordinate 257,582, forward strand.
CCCGTAGGGAGTGACTGATACCTGCTGACGGTCGGCGACAAAGGAGAGCCATCTGCTTGATTCATTCATGAACGCCTGTTCGACCTGTTCATGAAATATCTTTCCTTTCTCTTTTGCCGTCATGGCTACTGCACCGAGCTTTCCGACATGGGAGAGTCCGATATTCGTAATCAGGGAGACCTGCGGGTGATACATGTTCACCATCGTATCCATCTCGCCGACATGGTCGATGCCCATCTCGAAGACTGAATACCTGGTATCTTCCTCAATTTCAAACGCGCTGAGGGCGAGCCCTATTTCACTGTTGAAGTTGCCGGGGTTCTTTGCCGTTTTTCCTGAAAGGGAGAGGATGGAGGAGATCATCTCCTTCGTCGTGGTCTTCCCGCAGGAACCGGTGATGCCGACACGGGTGAGGGAGCTGTGTCTCTCAATGTGGCCCCTCGCCATTTCCTGAAGAGCCCTGAGCGGTTCATCTACAAAGAGCAGACCGCAGGTACTTCCAGATGCCGCCTGCAGCGTCTGTTCCTTCTGGTCAAGAGAAGAGAGAATGAGAGAGGCTCCCCTGCGGACGGCATCCGCAATGAAACGGTGTCCGTCTGTGTGCTCCCCCTTCAGGGCGACGAACATACTCTGTTTTCCGACAAGCCGGGAATTGATGACGATATCATGCACCAGAATACCGGAAAACCGTGAAGCGTCAGGATAAGCAATCAGGGAGGCAAGGTAAGCACCGTTCAGCGTTTTCATCACCTGCCCTCCTGAACCTTGACGAAGGTCGCCTCGTCAATGGCGATTTTCGTATAATCGAGTCCGCTCTCACCTGCACTGACAAGGACAACCTCGGGAAGGGAGCTCTTCGCTACATAGGCAAGGAGGATATTCTTCTCTTCCTCGAGTAGAATGAATTCATCGATGAGTTCACTCTCATAGACTTCGAACTTTCTTCCCTCAGCCATCTGGTGGACAGAAAAGAGGAAAAATGCAAAAAGGGCGAACAGCATCGCCAGAATTGCAAGAGCATCTTTACGTGTCAGAGTCGGGGAGGTGAAATCAGGCATCTGATCCTCCTTTCTTCTGTGCAACGCGCAGCTTAGCACTTCGTGAAGGTGGATTCGCCTCACATTCCGCTTCATCCGCCACCACCGGTTTCTTCGTGATGATCTGTATATCACTGGTTTTCCCGCAGGTGCAGATAGGAGCCTTCGGAGGACAGGTACACCCTTTCTCCCTCTCCTTGAACAGGTGTTTTACAGGACGGTCCTCAAGGGAATGGAAACTGATCACTCCGAGGTATCCACCGGGAGCGAGAAGGTCAATTGCACGGTTCAGAGAGGGTACGATTCTGTCTATTTCGCTGTTCACTTCGATTCTCAGGGCCTGGAAGGTCCTGGTCGCCGGATGAATTCTCTGGAATCTGTAGGAAGCGGGCACTGCCTGGTAGATAATTGAAGCGAGTTGATCGCTGTATTCGATCGGGCCTTCGGCACGTGCAGTGCAGATAGCACGTGCTATCCTTCTGCCGTAGCGTTCCTCACCGTAGGTGAAGATAACCCTGCTCAGTTCCTGTTCGCTATAGGTGTTCACAATCTCATAGGCATCGGTTCTTGCACCTTCATCAAGACGCATATCGAGTTTTTCCTTCTTCGAGAAACTGAACCCTCTTTCGCTCTGTACATAATGGAAGATCGAGATGCCCAGATCAAAGAGAATCACTGAAGGAGCGGGACCGTCGTAGGTTTCAAAGTACTCATTGAACCAGGTGTTCACTGCGTTGAACCGATCGCCGTACACGCTGAGACGATGCTTCGCCTTCTCCATGATTACGGCATCCCGGTCGAGCCCGGTGATGTTCAGAAAGGGGTACTTCTCAAGGAACAGTCTCGAGTGCCCGCCCTCACCGAGGGTGCAGTCGATCATATAGGGATGTGCGATATCCGGTTTCAGGTACGAGAGAACAGCATCTGCAAGTACGGGGGTATGAACGTATTCCATCAGTTCCTCCCGTCCGTGTAAAGCTGGTCGCTCAGATTCTGTGATGCCTGGGAGAACAGAGCCTCACTCTGTTCGAGATAGGTTTCGTATGAAGGCACACTCCACAGTTCCATATAGGTGGAGATACCGAGCAGAACAGTCTCTTCCTTGAGTTCGAGACCGATCTTGCCTCTCAGCTGAGGGGGAATCAGAAGCCTGCCGGATTTGTCTATATCACATTCCATCGCCTGACCGACGATGATGCGCTGGAGGATACGGGTCTGGGAATTGAACATCGCCCCGTCACCGTCCATGATCTTTCTCCGAATCTTCTCGAAGTAATCGGGAGTCATGAGCCAGAGACAGTTCTCCACGGCACGGGTGATGACGATCGTAGTCTGCCCTTCGAGGGCTGATCTCACTTTAGAGGGGATAAGTATCCGACCTTTCTCGTCGATTGTGTTTCTGTATTCACCCGTTAACATTGGACTCCTTTCCCACCTGGCATCCCACATTCACCCAGAATCTGGGAATTTTTACCACTTCTTACCATTAACTATAGTCCGCTCCCCACCACCGCACAAGTCGATGCAAAGAGAAAAATCATCTCGGAAAGGAAAAGATCAGGGAAACCACTAAACACTTGTACTCTTGATTAAATGATTTCACGAAAGAGAGGTGATTTCTTATTGGATAATGAGATAAATTGAGAGGAAAAAGAAAAATCCCTTCACGGAGGAAGGGATGATGTATCAGACAGAGGGTGATCAGCCGTTGTATCTGTTACGATCGCTTTTCTGATTGAACATATTGTAATCAATATCGGGGAAAACGATATCACGTTTCTCAGCTTTCACCAGCCATTCGGTATTCACCGCATTCTTGCACATGTGCTCATACACCACTGAGAAGTTCTGTACATGGTCGAACAGCCTCTTCGATGCATAGGAGGAACTGGTTCCGTTGTGCATGATGAATGGCCAGTCACTTGCCATGGAGAGAATCACTTCTCGCGCAGCCTGATTCAGGAACCGCTGTTTCAGCGAATTCTGATTCGGGAATCGTACAGCGAGTTCTTCCATTCTCTGCAGTGCCTTGTGAATATGCCGATAGGCATGGACATTGTTTCCATCGGTCCAGACGTTCGCATAACCGCCCTCCCCCCAGCTGCTGTAGGCAGGGGTCATCTCCTGAGCCTCGGGATAGGTCGCAATATAATCCTTCGGAGTATTGAACCCGACGTATCGTCGGTCTCAGCTGCCTTCCGTATCACCGCTATCAAGCCAGTCGAGCCCCTCATGCCACCAGTGTCCGAACAGCTCGGCGTCGAAGGCAAGGGTGTAGAAGGGAGGCCTGATCAAGGAGATCGGTTTGAGCCTGTCGGTCTTTCGCTTGACTTCGTACAGGAAGTTGGAAGCATGCTCATCGGACTTTTTTCTGTGCACTTCTCTATCGAATAGAACCGCTTGTCTGCTGAGAGCCGGTTATTGCGTAGTACTTGAACCCGGTGAACGCACGTGCCTGAGGCTCATGGATATAGGGTTTGATGTAGCTCCATCGGCAGATCATAACCGATGTCACGGTAGAACTCCCGATACACGGGGTCTGAAGGATACCCTTCAACATTCGACCATATGAGGTTCGTCAGATGGTAGTCCCGGGCGAATGCGTACACTCCGCTCGGAGTTATCACAGGAGCGTAATTGCCCCGTTCGGGACGGGTCTTCGCTGAGACTGAGCGCTTGAGCGCCAAGCTGGAAGAAGGAGATGATTTTCCTTCCTCAGATACTCATCAAGACCGGGATAGTACCCGCATTCAGGAAGCCAGAACCCTTTCGGCCGTTTCTTGAAGAAGATTCACATGTGTCTGTACCGCCAGTTCCACCTGTGCGTTGACTGCTGTTGAGATATTCACTGTACAGAGGGAGGAAAGCATGTGTCGCTGCCGTGGTGATCAGTTCTACATTGCCCGACTCTTCAAGATCAGAAAACCCTGACAGGATATTGCACTGGTATTCATCGAAATAGTCTGACTCAGATTCTCCCTGATACGGGCTGAACGTATGACTCCACGATACTCGGTTTCAGTTCAGGAGACTCCTGAGTTACATTCGGTTCAGTTCCATCTTCTCCCAGCTCTTCCTGCATTCGCAGATAGTTGGTGAACCGCCCCTGAAGAATCGGGTCTGATGAGCATCGTGCACAGCGTCGGTGAGAGAGGCTGATGGTTATCCTGAAGGGAACCTCATCCTCCCTGAGCTTTCTTAAGCATCCTCAGCAGCGGAAGATAGGTCTCGCTGATCGATTCGAACAGCCAGTCCTCTTCCAGGAATCTCGGGGGTACTCCGGATGTCGTACAAATGGAAGGTGGGCATTCAGTATAAGGCCTATAGAACTCTTCTTCTTCTTGTTCATGCCAGTTCTCTCTTTATTTCCAGTGATCTTATCAAAGATCTCATGAATGGCGCGTGTGAGTCCACCAGCACGCCTCCCTTGGTCACGAGGGAAGAAAACATGCAGATAGAAGGTCATCCTGGCATTCTCGGTCAAGTTCCCCGATATGATCTTCTGAAAATAGGGTTTACGAGTCGCAATGGTGTTCGAATCGTGGCGAGAGTAGCACCGACCTCCTCATCATCATACTGATACATGAGGGATATATAGATAGGATCGCCTGCATCGCTCAGGAAGGTTCACATTCCATGAGATGTCATCGGCAGCTGATACCGGGATGTCGAAGGAATCAATCGAGATTCGCCATCTCACGAGCATCACACATGGAACACGCGGAGGAAAGAATGAAGGGTCCTGAGAGCCTTCTCCGAGAGCTTCTTGAAACTCGTTAGGACCGATCGACCAGTAGGCATGTGCCCAGGAAGGATCCTTGAGGAAGAAGATGAATTGCTGTTTCACTGTAGAAAGGAGGCAATTTCCTGCACACCCGGAAGAGAACCCACCTGAAAATCCTCAGGACTCTCGTAGATCTGATTGAAATAGCGTTTCTGATTCGAAGGGGAATAGAGGGCACTGAGTCGTGGAGTATTCCGTACCGATACTCCTCGAAACAGTTCATGAAGTGACTTCTCTCAGATCATCTTCCGCCAAGCTGATCACCATTCATCAATACCATATCTCTTAGCAATAAACTGCAACTCAGAAATCGAAAGAGCTTCAATATTGGGTATGATCATAACCACCTCGCTACCAATGATATATGCTAGACTTTCAAAAACATGCACCAATGGTAGAGAAATAGATTAAAAGAGTCAACATTCCGGAGGGCTTCGGTAACCTCAGACGGCATAAGGGGACAGGTGTTTTCAGCAATGAACAGTGTAATCAGGTGAAACATACTGCTCATGACATCCGGTTCTTCTATGGTATCATCATGAATTCATGAACGATACTTTTCATGACACCCGACAAGACTGCTCTGATCATACACGGCCACTTCTATCAGCCGCCGAGGGAGAATCCGACTGAGTGAACTGATCCCCTCTCAGAGCTCTGCCGCGGACCGCTTCAGCGAACTGGAATGAGAGAGTTTACAGTGAATGCTATAGAATGAACGCCTATTCGCGCTACCTGGACGGCTACGGTCACGTATCAGATATCGTCAACAACTATGAATATATCAGTTTCAACTTCGGCCCTACACTTGCTGAACTGGATGGCGTCACACACCACGGCCAAGCACGTATAAGCGGATCATTGAGGCTGATGCAGAACGAGCAAAGACCGTCTCGGACACGGCAACGCCATAGCGCAGGTATACAACCATACGATCCTGCCTCTGGCATCCAAGAAGAGATTCTGAGGATGCAGATAGCATGGGGCAGTCCGTGACTTCAAACAGCGGTTCAACGCGAAGACCCGAAGGGATCTGGCTTGCAGAGACAGCAGTGAACGCACATGTGATCGATGACCTCCTTGATGCAGACATCAGTCCTATCTCATCCTGTCTCCATACCAGTGCAATATGGTTGAAACAGCCAATCTGGCGATATGAAGCAGGTCAACGCAGCACGAAGTGCCCTACTGGGAACCGTTCCTTGTAGAAGGATCAAGCAGGAAGGTTCGATATCTGTATTTTTCTATCACCCCGATCTGGCCAGCTCGATCAGTTTCGGCCATCTTCTGCACGATGCGGATGCGATGTACCGCACGATCTGAGGGACATACGTCGAAGCGTGACAGATGTGCCGCTGATGCAATACCGCGACCGATGGTGAGATCTACGGTCACCATGAGCCTTTCGGCGATATGGCTCTGGCAGCTCTGGTCAAGAAGTCGTGTGACGAAGGATGATATCTCATGCTCACCAACTATGCGGCCTACCTGAATGAACATCCTGCTGCCAGGAAAGGGCCGTCCTCCACCTCGGAGAGGAGGCGACGGGGAACCAGCTGGTCCTGTTCTCATGGGGTTTCCAGATGGTACAAGGACTGCGGCTGCCATACCGGAGGGCAGGATGGCTGGAACCAGAAATGGCGGACTCCTTTGAGAGAGGCTTTCGATTATCTGGCAGGTGAAATCGGATAGACACGGCTTTTGATAACGAGATTGCACAGCCTGACTGACTCCACGTGCTTGAGCCGCTGACAGATATCCTTGAGCGAGTATGTGGATGTCATGAGCAACTTCGTTGACATTTCACCCGAGTTCTTTCGATGAGTCTTCGCCCGAGGAGGGTGTCGTCATACAGCAACCGGCAGAGACTTGCGGCATACTCCTTGAAGGGCAGAAGTTCAAACATTTCATGTACACCTCCTGCGGATGGTTCTTCAATGACCTTGCAGGGATAGAGCCGAAACAGAACATCATGTATGCCGTTCAGGCTCTCAGACTGCTACCGGGAAAACCTCGAATGAATCCGATGTGTGTAAGGAATTCCTACCGCATCCTTTCTCAAAGCAAAAAGCAACCGGCGGCATGATGGATCAGGAAGGAGCATCGCACGTGACCTGTGATACAAATGGTGAGCGGGGCGAGATAGAGGCAACCACATACTTTATTCTCAACAGGACCTTCGCACAACAGAAGGACCGTCACCACACCTATGGCAAGTTCGCCCTTACGATCAATTCACCTGAACGTGCGATAATGACCCTTTCTGCTTCTCCCTTCATCTTTCAGCGATAGCACGAACACTCGATACAATATTATGTCGAAAGCGATTTATCACATATCCCGAAGGACCGTAGGGGGTATACTATGGATATTTCGAGGTGCAGACACAGCGAATGGGAGGGAAGAGGAGATCATCCGAACACTACGATGATTCCATGACCTTCCCCTCGAACTGATCGAAGAAGCCTACAGCTGGATAGACTGCTTCAATGAGCATTCCATGAGTGACGAGGAGATGCTTCAAGGTGGCCCGCACATATCAAGTACTACACGCATGCTCATCCAGGGGAAGGAAGAACGTGGCTTCCCACACGCTGTTTATCGAGTCTATGGGAACCAGTCTGTCGGCTTTGAGATCGTTGTTCACCACCCCCCAGACTCATACCATGGGTGCAGAGAAGAGAGAGTCGATAAGTGACATCCTCCGTTTCATCCGCCTGACAGGCAGAGAGATGGAGCACCAGTACCGTGCGTAAGTATCTTCTCTCAGGAAATCGAACAGGATCTCGCGTAAGATCGACTACACTTCGGATTCAACTATGAAAGGGGATCATACCTGCTTGATGTCATCACGGGTGGCGCGCGAGCCAGGAGTATCACGCGGATACTCACAATCGCTCAGGAATCACTGAGAGAGATCATTAAAGGTGACGGAGTTCATGATTTCTCGACTCCGCTCACACGAGAGCTTATCGATGAACTGAGGAAGGAACTCAACTTCTCTCCCGTCTGATACGGAAAGAGTCTCAAGACTAAGGAGCTTAACGGTCTCCAGACCCGACTGAGGAGTGCAGAATGTGCATGCTCGAGAGCACGTTCATCGCTGCTCGTGACCACTGAGCATACGAGCGATTTCTTCCACTCTCTCACTACATCTGAGACTTCCCGGATGTGAGTGATAGGTCCTTTCTCCGAATCGCTGTATTTGCTCACAACCAGATGATTCTGAGCATAACGAAGCGATCGATGCAAGGTGCGTGATGGCGACCACCTGGTGCCGTGAGTGGCAATCTGGGCTATCTGACGCCCCCACTGCAAGAGCCACCTTGCCCCCTATTCCCGTATCCACTTCATCGAAGATCAGCGTATCGATCGTATCAGCGATGAGCTGAGAACACGTTTGATCGCGAGCATCACACGGGAAAGTTCACCTCCCGCTGGCTATCTCCTTCAGACGTCGTCTCTGGCTTTCACCGAGGTTTGCCGAGAACATGAACTCAAGAGAATCCTGTCCCCTGAGGATGTGTAGTCAGTCTCCTGAATGACTGCAATTGAAGAACCTCACATGCTGCCATATTGAGGTCTTTGAGCTGTTCACTTATCTTCTTCTGACAGGATGTCGGCATGAAGCGGTCCTTTTCTCTGTGAGTCAGCTCAGGGCACCGGCCGATTCGAGCAGGTCCCGCTCGCACGCTATGAGTCTGCTGTTCACCTCCAGGTCTTCCAGAAGTTCGGAACTGTCCGTGGAGAGTTTCAGCTTCTTTTCACATTTCGTTCTGAAAGGCCAGAACTGCTTCAATCGATCGTCACCGTACTTCTTCTTGAGGCGCTGGATCTGTGCCAGGCGGTCCTGAAGGCCATCAAGCTGATGCTGTGAGATAGCTCATTCCAGAAAGATAGTCCCGTCACCGTGTAGGTGATATCTTCGAGCTCTACCGTGCCAGTCGAATCTATTCGCGAGAGGCGATCTCAGAGAAGGAATCATCGATCTTGGCGATATCTTGCGGGCGAACTGACGGGTCAGCTGAACCGAAGGAAGCGCACCGTCAGCATCTGCTGGGAGCCTTTCAGGGTCTGATAGAGCTGTTCAGCATTGTCATGGATCATCTCATACTGACTCAGCACCTCGATCTCGCTCCTGAGCTGATCGTCTTCCCCGACCTTCAGGTCGGCTCTTTTCAGTTCATCCACGACAAACCCGAGATAATCCTCTTCTCTCTGTGCCTGCGTAATGCTCTCCTGCAGGCGTCGGATCTCTTCTTCCAGAGCCTGATGCTCTTCATAGGAATGACGGTAATCGGCAATCAGTTCTTCATTCGAGGCATACGAATCGAGAATAGTCCTCTGTGTCACACTTGATAACAGTGACTGATGCTCGCTCTGACCGTGGATATCGAAAAGTGAGTGAGAGAGAAACGAAAGATCGCTGAGAGTCATGGGCTGTGACTGCACATAGATGGAGCCTCTGCTGTTCAGCCGTACGTTCCGTGTGATAATGAGAGGCTCGTCTCCGAGATGAATAGACCGGGAGGCAAGGAATTCCTGAACCTCGGGTTGATGATCGACTGACAGGGCAGCCGTCACCGAGGCTTCTGTCTCCCCTGACCGTATGATGGAAGAATCCACACGATCTCCGAAAAGGAGACTGAGAGCACCGAGGATGATCGATTTACCGGCTCCGGTCTCGCCGGTAAGTACCGTGAAACCTTCCCTGAAATGGATCGTCAGGTTCTCGATAAGGGCAAGATTCCGGATCGTGAGAGATTCAAGCATGCATACCTCCGGACCAGTTGAGTTTATCACGTATCACTTCATAATAATTACGCTTGGTAGACTCAATCAGCAATGCTTTCGAGTGAGATTTCTCTATAATTATTTCATCCTCCTCTTCGAGAGGAAAGAGGACCTGTCCATCGACGGTAAGCGAAAGCTCGGTCTTCTGATGAGGAGATACAACGATGCGGATGACATCGTCTCCCGTAACGACAAGAGGGCGGTTTGAGAGTGTAAAGGCACAGATTGGGTTAATAATGAGAGCATCAAGATCGACATCGAGAATCGGTCCCCCTGCCGCGAGCGAATATCCTGTCGACCCGGTCGGAGTCGAAACGATCACGCCGTCACTTCGGAACAGCCCTCCGCTGGTCTCATTGATATAGAGCTGGAGCAGAACCATTCGGGAGATACCGCTGCTCGAAATCGTCACCTCATTCAGTCCATGAGAATTGAACAGTCTGTTCCCCTTCCGTTGGACCGAGACACGGACCATCAGGCGGCGGGACACATGGGCTTTGCCTTTCTCCCACAGCTCGAAAGCCTCTTTCCATTCATCCTTTCCCACTTCCGTGATAAATCCGAAGGAGCCGAGGTTTACGGCAAGCATGGGAATCCCACGGGAATGGAGGAACCTGGCACAGGAAAGTACCGTTCCATCCCCACCAAGGATTATAGCTAGGTCGGTGGAGCTTCCAACAGACGAAATCTCATCAAAGGTTGTGGTCAGCACCACCTCAGAAGTGATGTTCCTTCCCTCAAGATAGGAAGTCATCTCCTCAACAAGACATGCACTCTCTTCCTTATGAGAGTTTGCCAGGATAGCTACATGATGTATGGTCCGTTTCTCTCGTGAATGCACGATGAGTCCTCCTCATGGGATATAGGCGATAACCCGTTCTATCTGCTGAACTTCCTTCTCTGTAAGAAAGGGGTAAAGCGGGAACCGCATGGTACGGGCGGCAACAGCTGCAGAGCGCGGGAACTGGGTGAATGCATCATCCGATGTTTCAAGAAGAACATCATGAAATGCACGCTCGGTCAGTATACCATGTTTCTTCGCAAATGCCTCAGCTTCCTCGTATTTACTTTCAAGAGTGAGAATGAAAGAATACCCGTTATGTACATATTCCTCCTCCACGCTCCCATAGCTGTGATGCCTGTTTCGCTGTGAGGAGAGAAAGAACCGCCGGTAAAACGATTCCCGTCTCTTTATATTCTCTTCTATCTGTCCAAGCTGTATGATCCCGAGTGCGGCATTCATATCACCGAGTGCTATACTGCCATAGAGTCGAGAGAGTTCATGCTCCACCTGTGTATAGTGCTTATCGTCACAGAAGACCAGGGCACTGCCTCCACCACAAGAGACGATATCTGAATGTTCGAAGCTCATGATGACAATATCTGCGGCTTTTCCTGCAGGCGATTCATCGCGAAAGGAACCGAAAGATTGTGATATGTTCGCTATGACAGGGACCTGGATCGACTCATACAGGCTGAAGGGGGCCTGGTAACCGTACGGCTCATCAATGAGGACTGCTGCTAATGAGTCTGCTGTTTCGGAGAGAAGGTTCTCATCAATTGCCAGTGTTTCCGGATCTATGTCTAAAAGCTTAAAAGAAAACCCGAGAGATTCAATGACCTGAACATACCAGAGCGGTGAAAGTACAGAGACCCCTATGTTCGCATGTTTCGGTAATGAGAGAGAACGGAGAGCAAAAGAAAGCGAATCGACGATGGTCCTCAAGGGGATGACCCGTTTCGGGTACCCGAGGTACTCCTTCAATGCCAGAGAAAAACTGTACGTGTTCTCCCCTATTCCAATGTGCTCGTCAGCCATGGTCTGCAGTACTGCAGACATATCCTTTCTTCTCAAAGTAGGCCGTTCAAGTTGAATCATCATACTCTGAAGGATATGCAAGAATCAGACATTCATCAAGTGGAAATATGAAAGGAGAGGATCAAAGGAGGAAGACCGCCGTAAAACAACGAAAGGCTGCGAGGGGAAGTCCCGAGAGGACACACCTGCAGCCTTTGATCTATATAGAACCCGTCGGGCAATGCACCCATTGACGAGCAGAAGACAAAAAAAGATCCGGCAGCTACCTACTCTCCCGCTAAAAGCAGTACCATCGGCGTGAAAGGGCTTGACTTCCGTGTTCGGGATGGGAACGGGTATGACACCTTTGCTCTGGCCACCGGATCAAATTCACTCCAGATACACTACTCAGGTGAGTCCGTGTATCCACCAGTGAATTGCTGAACTATCGTTCAGCTTCTAAGGAATTTCTCCCTAGAATCCTTGAAAGGATCTATATAATAATATGGTCAAGCCTCACGGCTGATTAGTACTGGTCGGCTGAACATGTTACCATGCTTAGACCTCCAGCCTATCGACCAGGTCTTCTCCCTGGTTCCTTTAGAGCTCTTAAAGAGCTAGGGATGTCTCATCTTGAGGAGGGTTTCCCACTTAGATGCTTTCAGCGGTTATCCCTTCCGAACGTAGCTACCCAGCAATTGCCGTTGGCACGACAACTGGTACACCAGAGGTTCGTCCACATCGGTCCTCTCGTACTAGAAGCAGACCCTCTCAAACATCCAACGCTTGTGGCAGATAGGGACCGAACTGTCTCACGACGTTCTGAACCCAGCTCGCGTACCGCTTTAATTGGCGAACAGCCAAACCCTTGGGACCTGCTCCAGCCCCAGGATGCGATGAGCCGACATCGAGGTGCCAAACTTTGCCGTCGATATGAACTCTTGGGCAAAATCAGCCTGTTATCCCCGGAGTACCTTTTATCCGTTAAGTGACGGCGCTTCCACTCGCTACCGCCAGATCACTAAGACCTACTTTCGTACCTGCTCGACTTGTGAGTCTCGCAGTCAAGCCACCTTGTGCCTTTACACTTGACAGACGATTTCCAACCGCCCTAAGGTGACCATCGCGCGCCTCCGTTACTCTTTAGGAGGCGACCGCCCCAGTCAAACTTCCCACCAAGCAATGTCCAGCACCCAGCTTCATGGGCACCGTTAGAAAATTGAACAAGAAAGGGTGGTATTTCACCAACGGCTCCACGCAACCTAACGGTCACGCTTCACAGCCTCCCACCTATCCTACACATCCTTATCCAAGTTTCAATGCTAAGCTGAAGTAAAGGTTCACGGGGTCTTTCCGTCTAACCACAAGTAATCGGCATCTTCACCGATACTTCAATTTCACCGGATTTCGCGTTGAGACAGCGCCCAGATCGTTACACCATTCGTGCGGGTCGGAACTTACCCGACAAGGAATTTCGCTACCTTAGGACCGTTATAGTTACGGCCGCCGTTTACTGGGGCTTCAATTCATTGCTTCGCCGAAGCTAACAACTCCTCTTAACCTTCCAGCACCGGGCAGGTGTCAGTCCATATACTTCCCATCACTGGTTCGCATAGACCTGTGTTTTTGGTAAACAGTCGCCTGGGCCATTTCTCTGCAACCACCAGAAAATTTAACTCCCCCAGTGGCCATACTTCTCCCGAAGTTACGTATGTATTTTGCCGAGTTCCTTAACGCGAATTCTTCCGTGCGCCTGCGCATATTCAGCTCGCCTACCTGTGTCGGTTTACGGTACGGTCCCTTTGTGTCTAACCTTAGAAACTATTTCTTGGCACGACGATTACACGCGCTTCGCTTTGCCGTAGCATCGCTCGCATTCGCAACTCACCTCTCTCGACGGATTTGCCTATCAAGATCATCGGCTCGTTACTTAGACCGGGACTACCGTCGCCCGGCCGCGCTTCACCCTATGCTTCATTCCTTCGAAACACAAAGAGGTACTGGAATATTGACCAGTTTCCCATCGACTACGCTTTTCAGCCTCGCCTTAGGGGCCGACTAACCCTTGGGAAGATTACCTTTACCCTGGAAACCTTAGGCTTTCGGCGGACGGGGATCTCACCCGTCTTTTCGTTACTCATGCCTGCATTCTCTCTTCTGTGCCGTCCAGCAAGGCTCCCGCCTTACCTTCATCCGTATACAGAATGCTCCCCTACCCACAGACTATTGTCTGTGCCGTGGCTTCGGTGATACACTTAGCCCCGTTACATTATCGGCGCTCGACTACTCGACCAGTGAGCTATTACGCACTCTTTAAAGGGGTGGCTGCTTCTAAGCCAACCTCCTGGCTGTCTTCGCAATCGAACTTCCTTTCCCACTTGGTGTATCTTGGGGACCTTAGCCAACGGTCTGGGCTGTTTCCCTCTCGACTACGGCCCTTATCAGTCGCAGTCTGACTCCCGTGTATTGTGTTACGGCATTCGGAGTTTGATTGAACTTGGTACCCGGTGAAGGGCCCGCATCCATTCAGTGCTCTACCTCCGCAACAATCACCACGAGGCTAGCCCTAAAGCTATTTCGGGGAGTGCCAGCTATCTCCAAGTTTGTTTAGCCTTTCACTCCGATCCACACCTCATCCCAACCCTTTTCAGCGGATTTAGGTTCGGTCCTCCACCTGACTTTACTCAGGTTTCAACCTGGACATGGATAGATCACTTGGCTTCGGGTCTACCGCACGCAACTAGTCGCCCTATTCAGACTCGGTTTCCCTACGGCTCCGGAACTCCTATTCCTTAACCTTGCTACGTACGGTAACTCGCAGGCTCATTCTACAAAAGGCACGCCATCACCGGTTGCCCGGCTTTGACCGCTTGTAAGTCCACGGTTTCAGGTTCTCTTTCACTCCCCTCCCGGGGTTCTTTTCACCTTTCCCTCACGGTACTATGCGCTATCGGTAGCTGTCGAGTATTTAGCCTTGGAGGGTGGTCCCCCCAGATTCCGACAGGATTTCTCGTGTCCCGCCGTACTTAAGTAGCATATTCACGCAGTGTAGAGGCTTCGCATACAGGGCTTTCACCTTCTCTGACTCACCTTCCCAGATGATTCCGCTCACTTCTACATTTCTGACTGCGCGAGAAAGGTCGATCTCTCTCCAATACGCACTTGCAACCCTGCATAGGCAACACATCGACGCTTACACTCTATGCAGTTTAGGCTCTTCCCATTTCGCTCGCCGCTACTCAGGGAATCTCATTTGATTTCTCTTCCTGTAGGTACTTAGATGGTTCAGTTCCCTACGTGTCGCTTCCATACAGTATGTGTTCGTGTATGGATACTGGCAATCTATGCCAGTGGATTACTCCATTCGGATATCTGTGGATCACAGGATATTGGCTCCTACCCACAGCTTTTCGCAGCTAATCACGTCCTTCTTCGCCTGACAGCTCCAAGGCATCCTCCGTGGACCCTTATTCGCTTGACCATATTATCATATATATCCTTTCGCTAATTATGTAAAAAAACAATGTTCATCAACCTACAATCAGGATGACCGGTGAGCTTCACACAATCTTCCTTCTCAGGTTTTATGGGCCTGACAAGACTTGAACTTGTGACCTCTTGCTTATCAGGCAAGCGCTCTAACCACCTGAGCTACAGGCCCAGACAAACATATCAAAGAAAAGAAGGAAAAGAGGTGTGTAAGGGGTATTCGGCAGACTCTCACTGCCAGGTCAACGACCTATTGTCTTAACTACTCCCTGATGTGAGATCAGGGATGAACCTTTCTTATCAGAAAGGAGGTGATCCAGCCACACCTTCCGGTACGGCTACCTTGTTACGACTTCACCCTCCTCACCAGGCACACCTTCGGCATCGTCCCCCTTACGGTTAGACTAACGACTTCGGGTGCCCCCAACTCGGATGGTGTGACGGGCGGTGTGTACAAGGCCCGGGAACGTATTCACCGCGCCATGCTGATGCGCGATTACTAGCGATTCCAACTTCATGGAGTCGGGTTTCAGACTCCAATCCGTACTGAGACCGGCTTTTTGCGATTCGCTTGGCTTCGCAGCTTCGCTGCGCTTTGTACCGGCCATTGTAGCACGTGTGTAGCCCAGGACATAAGGGCCATGATGACTTGACGTCGTCCCCACCTTCCTCCGGTTTGTCACCGGCAGTTCTATCTGAGTCCCCACCTTAACGTGCTGGTAACAGATAGCAGGGGTTGCGCTCGTTGCGGGACTTAACCCAACACTTCACAGCACGAGCTGACGACAGCCATGCAGCACCTGTATACAGACTCCGAAGAGCTTACTGCTTTCACAGCAATTCCTGTATATGTCAAGCCCTGGTAAGGTTTCTCGCGTATCATCGAATTAAACCACATGCTCCACCGCTTGTGCGGGCCCCCGTCAATTCCTTTGAGTTTCACCCTTGCGAGCATACTCCCCAGGCGGTACACTTAATGCGTTAGCTTCGGTACTGAGTGCTACCACCCACCACCTAGTGTACATCGTTTACTGCGTGGACTACCAGGGTATCTAAACCTGTTTGCTCCCCACGCCTTCGTGCCTCAGCGTCAGTACATGGCCAGAAGTTCGCCTTCGCCACCGGTGTTCTTCCAGATATCTACAGATTTCACCCCTACACCTGGAATTCCAACTCCCCCTCCTGTACTCTAGTAACACAGTTTCCAGCGCGTTCCCTCGGTTGAGCCGAGATCTTTCACACCAGACTTGCATCACCGCCTGCGCACCCTTTACGCCCAATGATTCCGAACAACGCTCGCCCCCTACGTGTTACCGCGGCTGCTGGCACGTAGTTAGCCGGGGCTTATTCCCGAGTTCACGTCATCAGACGGCCATTCCCTGCCATCCTTATTCTCCCCTCGGAAAAGAACTTTACAACCTCACGGCCTTCATCGTTCACGCGGCGTCGCTCCGTCAGACTTTCGTCCATTGCGGAAGATTCTTAGCTGCTGCCTCCCGTAGGAGTCTGGGCCGTGTCTCAGTCCCAATGTGGCCGGTCGCCCTCTCAGGCCGGCTATCCATCATCGCCTTGGTGAGCCGTTACCTCACCAACTAACTAATGGACCGCGGACCCATCCTTCGGCGGCGCCGTAGCGCCTTTCCTCACTCTACCTTATGATAAAGTGGTCGTATTCGGTATTACCTCATGTTTCCATGAGCTATTCCCAACCAAAGGGCAGGTTATCCACGTGTTACTCACCCGTCCGCCACTCTAGAGATACCGAAGTATCTTTACCGTGCGACTTGCATGCTTAAAACGCGCCGCCAGCGTTCGTTCTGAGCCAGGATCAAACTCTCCGTTATATAAGTTCCGGTATAAATACCGGATTTATTCAACTTAAAGCCTTCCCCTGTCTTCTCATTATCATCACTCCTAAAAGTAATGACCAAACGTTAGCTTTTCACTTTCGTTCGTGAATTGACTTGGAAGCCCTTACACTTCCTCTTAACTCAGTAACCAACGACCTTTACAGGTAATCGTCACCTCGTATATCCTTCCTTCTCTTCTCTTATATCTCTGTCAAAAATCTTTTAAAAATCATCGTGCCTTGTTTTGAGGCACCCGATCTTTATAGCAAAAATCAGCGTTTCTTGTCAAGTGACTCACTCAACTTTCTGTTGATTTTTTTTGTTGCCGTTTCGCTTCAGCAACTCGTCTGAGTCGCTGTTGCGTTAAGCAACGTGGTGCATACTATCTGTTTTGGAAAACTCCGTCTAGGGGGTTTGAAAAAAAACTTGATTTTTTTTGTTTTTGCCCCTTATCCCTGATTTTATCTGGTCAGGGAGGAGAGTGCTCCGCTCTTTTTCATCGCTGCAGCATAGGTGAGGAATGACATGAGTGATGCAAAAGCTGTAAGGATGAAGAGGCCGAGGAGGATGGGATCTGCGATCCCCTTCCATCCGGTCTGCTGAATCAGCCTGTCAGCCGATACATAGAAGATGCCTGCAATGCCGCTCACGGCATACATGACGGTCTTGCTCTTTCCCCAGATGTTCGCGGCGACAGCCTTCCCTGTCTTCATCATCAGCATTCTGAGGAAGATGATTGAGAATTCTCTGTACATGACAATGATGAAGGCCCATACCGGCATCACACCGACCGCAACGAATGCCACAAAGTAGGTAAGATGGGCAAGGGTATCGCTGAAGGGATCCATCACCTTGCCGAGGTCGGTCACCAGGTTGTGTTTGCGGGCTATGATTCCGTCCGCCAGGTCAGAGGCCTCGATCAGTGCCCACAGTATAAGCATGAGCACTGCAGAGAGCGTCGACAGAGCCGGTGAGAACCAGACGGGCAGAAAGAAGGTGATAAAGAATACAGGCGTCAGGATGAGCCGTGTGATCGTGATTTTATTCGGCAGGTTCATGAGAGTTCTCCTCCATTCAGGTATTTGCTGTTGAGATATTCTGCGAAATAGGAGGCTTTGAGCTCCTCGCCTGTTATCTTCTTCAGCAGAGGCTTGGGATCCAGAAGGGCTCCCAGGGAGTATACATGCTTATTGAGATAGGAATGGATCGCTTCAAAGTTTCCGCTCCTGATCTCTCCTTCGATATCTACATGCTTCTTCAGAGTATTCGTAATCTGCGCACCGACAAGGTTGCCGAGTGCGTAGGTCGGGAAGTACCCGAACTCGCCCATAGACCAGTGAATATCCTGTAGAACCCCTTCCCTGTCACTTCTAATATCGATTCCCAGCAGTTCCTTCATTCCCTCCATCCAGGCCTGAGGGAGGTCTTTCACCGCCAGCTCTCCGCTGAGTAGTTCTCGCTCAAGACGGAACCGGAGAATGATATGAAGAGAATAGGTCACTTCATCTGCATCAACACGGATCGCCGAAGGTGTGACCTTGTTCACCGCTTTATAAAAGGTATTGAGGTCGACTCCCGAGAGCTGTGCGGGGAACAGGGAGGAGAAGTCGGGATAGAAGTGCTCCCAGAAAGCGGCACTGCGTCCGACAATATTCTCCCAGAAACGGGACTGGCTCTCATGGAAGGAGAGGGAGGGGGCATTCGCAAGGATCGTGCCTTTCAACTCTCCGCGAGACATTCCCATCTCATAGAGGGCATGACCGCCTTCATGAATGATGGAATAGATGGGACTGAGCACACTTTTCTCGGTATACCGTGTCGTAATCCTGATATCGTCGCTTCCGAGCGTGATGGTATAGGGATGAGTACTCTCTCCCACCACACCTCTGTTCGTATCAAAACCCATAGCCTTCAGGATATCGTTATTGAATTCCATGAGGCTCTCTTTCCCGAACCTCTGATACAGGAAGGAGTCTTCGGCCTCTTCACGGCCTCTCATTCTCTCAAGGAGCTGACTCAGATCCCCCTGCAGCACATCGAAGAGAGATTGAACTTCAGCGGTTTTCATCCCGGGTTCAAAGTTGTCCAGGAGAGCATCATAGGGGTCATCTTCATACCCGTACAGCTCCGCTTTCTCCCTGATAAGTCCGACAAGCTCGCTCAAAACAGGTTCATACAGGGAAAAGTCATCCTTGCTTCTCGCCTCTGTCCATGTTTCATGGGCTTTTGAGGTCATCACCGAGAAACGGTGGACGAAATCACTGCTCAGCTTCCCCTCTTTCACAAGGGCTCTGTAGTGGTGACGGATCTTTGCGCGGACAGGCTGTGGAAGGTCAGGTGAACCTTCTGGATTGTTCTCATCAGCACCGAGGGAGGAGAGAATCTCCTCCATCTCGGTTGAGGTCGACTTGTCGTGAACAAGGGTATCAAGATATCCGAGCTGTTCACCCCTCTCCTCTTTGGCTGAGGGAGGGGTGGCATCCTGATCCCACACCAGCGTGGAAGAGATATGGTTCAGGAGAGTAAGTTCCCGGTCAAGGGAATCAAGGGCGCTGAGCGCCTTGTCTTTAAGCATGAATATCTCCTCTAGAGATCCTCATGACCCTCGATCTTCGATACGAGAGTTGAGATATATTCGTCCAGTGCGATTCCGTTGTCCTGCTTACCGGTACGGTAACGGACACTGACACCCTTCCCTTCAGCCTCTTTCTCA
Source organism: Sphaerochaetaceae bacterium (assembly GCA_963676605.2). Classification (GTDB taxonomy): domain Bacteria; phylum Spirochaetota; class Spirochaetia; order Sphaerochaetales; family Sphaerochaetaceae; genus SABI01. Next base: position 277,047 of record CAXXSP010000018.1, read on the forward strand.
CCGAGAATCAGCATATGGGGAACCTTCTTCTTCTGTGCATTTCGGATCTTAGCGTTCATCCTGTCATCGCTGTCATCGATATAGGCTCTGACTCCCTTCTCTTTGAGAGCTGCAAGCACCTCTTCACCATAGGCATTGAAGTGTTCTGCAACCGGGATGATACAGACCTGCTCAGGTGAGAGCCAGAGAGGAAAAGCCCCTGCAAAGTGCTCGATGAGCACCCCGAAGAAACGCTCGATGGAACCGAGCAGAGCACGGTGAATCATGTAGGGACGTTTCTCTGCCCCGTCCTTGTCAACGAAGACCATGTTGAAACGTTCAGGGAGGTTGAAGTCGAACTGCACAGTGGAAAGCTGCCACTCACGCCCGATCGCATCCTTCACCTTCAGGTCGATCTTCGGTCCGTAGAAAGCGCCGCCGCCTTCATCGGTCTCGTACTCGAGACCTTCCGCCTCAATCGCCTTTCTCAGCGACTCGGTCGCTGCATCCCACTTCTCCTTCTCTCCCACGCTCTTTTCAGGCTGGGTCGAAAGGTAGGCTGCGATATCGGTGAAACCGAAGGAGCGAAGCATGAAGAGGCTGAAACGGAGAACTTCACTGATCTCACTTTCCATCTGATCGGGAGTACAGATCAGGTGGGCATCATCCTGAGTGAAGCCTCTCACTCTCATCAGGCCGTGCAGTGCTCCTGCCTTCTCATAGCGGTATACGGTACCGAGTTCGGCCCAACGGAAGGGAAGCTCACGGTAGGAGTGTTTTCCATTGAGATAGATCATCACATGGAAGGGACAGTTCATCGGCTTCACATAGTAGTCGGACTTGTCCATTTCCATGGGTGAGTACATGCTCTCCTTATAGAAATCGAGGTGTCCGCTCGTCTCCCAGAGCCAGGACTTACCGACATGGGGAGTACTGATCATCTCATACCCGTTCTTATAGTGCTGATCCTTCCAGAAATTCTCGATAGCGCCCTTGATCCTGGTACCCCGGGGATGCCAGTAGGCAAGACCGGGACCTGCTTCCTCATGGAAGCTGAACAGGTTCGAGTTCCTTTCCGAGTTTTCTGTGATCTCTCTTCTCGATCTCCTCGAGCTGCTTGAGGTAGAGTCTCAGGTCCTTCGGATTATTCCATGCAGTTGCATAGATACGGGTGAGCATCGGATTGGTTTCCTTACCTCTCCAGTAGGCCCCTGCGGTATTGAGAAGCTTGAATGCCTGAGGATTAAGCTGTTTGGTGCTCTCCACGTGGGGTCCCCGACAGAGGTCTGTGAATCCTCCCTGATTATATAGAGAGACTTCCTCATCTGCGGGAATCGCATCGATCAGTTCCATCTTATAGGTCTGATCGGCAAACATCTTTTTCGCCTCATCGCGTGAAACGACGATGCGTTTAAATTCCTTATCTTCGCTGATGATCTTCTTCATTCTCTCACTGATCTCATCGAGATCATCACGTGTCAGAGACCGGGGGAGATCAAAATCATAGTAAAAACCGTTATCGATCGCGGGACCGATAGCGATCTGTGCGTCGGGGAAGATCTCAAGGACTGCTTCCGCCATCACGTGAGACATACTGTGTCTCACTCTTGCCAGTTTTTCATCTACGGGCTGTTTCATATCTTCAATTCTCCTTCATTGCCTATAAAAAAACCTTCATACTCTCTTCCTCACACAACAGCATTCCTGCCGTTCGGGTAAGGACGAGAACATGAAGGTCATGTTTCCGCGGTTCCACCTTACTTCCTGAGGGATGTACTCATCCCCAGGCTCTTCATTGTGCCGTTTTCGCCGGCCTACGGCGGCAATACTAAACACCCCGACGGAAAGGAGGGAATGTTATTCACACCGCAGCTCGGGAGTGGTTTTCATCAGATTCGTGTCAGACCTCTTTCAGCCTCGAAGGTCCTCTCTTTCACACGGGAGATCTGATTACTCGTCTCCGTCAAAGCTCTTAGATAAGAATATCTGCTTATTTGTTTCGATTGTCAAGAGTCGCACGTCTCGTCAGAGAGGCACCCTTCCTATACTTCCATTCTCCGGATGCTTTCACAGAAATCAGCAATTTCAAACAGGTCAAGGGCTCACAACCCATGGTCCAGGAGCAATCCAGTAATCACACGAGGTAGTCATTCCATTCATCCTGTTAATGATTGGTGAGAGAAATTCAGAGATATCTGCAATTATATTATAGAAAGAATCAGGTATGATATCCTGGTCCAATCTTCTTCTATACATATCCCACTGCTTCTGCTTTAATGTTGAAAACTGGGTGCTAAAGACCTCCAAGTTGGAGGGAATTGCGGTTTTTCTCATATTAAAAGTCGCATTGCACGCATTGAAAGCCGATATCAATCTGAATATTGACTATAGCCGTACCCAGATTCCCTTTAAAACGAACTCTGATACCGGTATACATAGCATCCTCTGTAATATGCTGCAATTGTATTGAATCAGGATTAAAGATTAACCCATCTGGCTCAGTGTCGATGTTGATGATATCTACAATTACAGATTTGATATACTCATCTTCATTCAGTACGCTTCCAAGGAAATCAATATCCATTGTTGACCTGAAGTTTTCCGTTTGCATTGCATGGAGCAAGAGCCCTCCTTTAAGGATGAACTTTTCTTTATAGGAAGATTTCGAAAATCTCTACAGAAAACGCTCCATGGCAAAATATTGCAGCAGTTCCTGAAAGGATCTTCGTTCACTTCGTGCTCGATTGAGAAGCCGTTGTCGAATTGATGTCTACATTCGTATTTGTTCATTCACAAAATTGCCTCTATGTATGGTGTTATCACCTTCTCTACCCGACAGGTTCTGGCGTATGAAATCAATGCTGCGGGATAAAAATCATGCCTCTGTCTATACAATTTCAAGGCCTCCAAAACGATATCCATCCCTATCTTATTCCGGAATTTAAAACAGTCTACAATTGTTTTCTCCGGCCCATATATCTTCACAGGAACACCATCAATGGTATGAGTTTCAACTCCAATCTGAAATGTAGCGCCAGAGTATCTGAAAACCTGAATAGGTGGATAAGTAATTGAGGGCGTTCTTGACCCTTCGAGTATCGCTATATGTACACGATGAGGAATTTGAGTGGTCAGCTCATAATAATCTAATGCAGAGATCAGACAAATCACGGCTTTAGGATATCGCGAAGCTATGGTAACTACATCAGGATGCCCAATAAGCGGAAGGTCCGCAAGACGGTATACACCTCTGGAAATCTGAACCAGTGTTCCATATTCCACCATCGTATAAAGGGCATAACGACTAATACCGAGTCGTATAGCTTCACTCATTCGCAACTGACCACCGTGGGATCTGAAAATATCTTCTACATTCTTTTTCATATCACAACACACTTACCAAAAAGTATATATTTATATACTTTTATATACATTTTGTCTTATTATAACACACGATGATTACTCTCACAACAGAAGAGTCAGGAAGATGCCATCCTATCAGCTGCATGAAGGGGCTCACTCAAAAGGTTCGTGCAGGGGGGCTCGCTCTTATCATGAAATATGGTACAGCGCACTTGTATATTTCACGCACGTAGAGAGGAATTCTGTTTGGATAGATCAGGGTGAAGTTATTCTGATAACAGGTTTCCGACCTGGGTGAACAGGTCAAGTGCTTGGCCTGTGAAATGATTTTTTTCTGGACTGTCGATATCGAGGACGGCAAAGACCTGTCCTTCCTTTCGTATGGGATATACCAGTTCGCTCTGTGAGGCGCTGTCGCAGGCGATATGGCCGGGGAAGGCATGTACATCATCCACGACGACAATTTCTCCTGTCTCCACCGCCTTCTGGCAGACTCCATGCCCCTTTCTCAGAAGAGTACAGGCCGGCAGGCCGGCAAAGGGTCCGAGAATCAGATCCCCGTCATCTTTCAGGTAATAGAATCCCACCCAGTTGAGACCTTCGCAGCTCCCGCCGAGGAGGCTGCTGATATTCGCAAACAGAGCATTCACTTCAAGAAAGTCGGCTCCATTCACTCCCTCACACAGCCCTTTAACCTGCAGGAGGATATCCTCATTCGATGGTTTCTGCATCCCCGTGATCCCTGTGATCGATATCATCTCCTTCCAGGCGCCGTCGGCACTTGGCAGAGAGGACAGCAAAGCTGGTGGCGAGATCGGTTCTCTGGAGAACGATATGATCCGGGATACGCAGATCCTTGGGAGCGAAGTTCCATATCGCCCTGATCCCCGCATCTACGAGGCGGTCAGCAACTTCCTGAGCCGCATCCCCGGGTACCGTAATGACAGCAATATGGATGTCGTTGTCCTTGACATATCCCTTCAGGTCACTCATCGCACGGACGAAGGTTCTTCCGATGGGGAGTCCCACCTTGTTCTGGTCCTGGTCAAAGGCTGCGACGATCCTCAATCCGTAGGTTGAGAACCCGTCATACCGGGAGAGGGCGACACCAAGGTGCCCTGCACCGATAATGATCGCATCGGTCGTATTGTCCCATCCGAGGTTCTTGGTGATCGCTTTGATGAGTTCATCGATCTGGAAACCGACCTTCGGCTTCCCTTCCACCCCGGTGCCGGCCATATCTTTACGGACCTGGATCGCTGTGAGACCGAGATCTCCTGCGAGCTTCGTTGCCGAGATCCACTCCTGGCCATCTTCCTTATACTGACGAAGCAGTCTCAGGTATGAGGGGAAACGTTTAATTGTAGGTATCGATATCATCAAATCTCCTCCTTCTTCATCCGGGTGGAAGCTTCTCCTTCCACGGGAACCACCGTCCCCACCGAATCAAGAATAAGTGACGGCCTGTAGGCGAATACGGAGGGGGTTGCCTCAGTAGAGACTCCGGAGAGAACGAGAACGGTATCGATGCCGGCTTCGATGCCGCTTACGATATCCGTATCCATCCTGTCTCCGATAATAGCTGTCTCCTCCCGTTTCGTCTCGAGCCGCTTCAGCCCTTCTCTCATCATAACAGGATTTGGCTTTCCGATAAAGTATGGTTCTACACCAACTGTTTTTGCAATGGGAAGGATGAGCGAACCGGTGGCAGGAAGGATTCCGTGCTCTCCCGGACCGCTTGTATCAGGGTTTGTTCCGATCAATTTTGCACCCTTCTCTACCAGCGAGACAGCTTTGATCACGGTATCGTAACTGTAATTCCTCGATTCTCCCACAACCACATAGTCGGGATTGATATCATTCATCGAATACCCTGCATCGTAGAGTGCATTGATCAGCCCGGCCTCTCCGATCACGTAGGCTGAGCCTCCCGGGATCTGCGAAGCGAGGAAACCTGCGGTGGCAAGGGCTGAGGTATAGAAATGGGAAGGGTCGATTTCAAGCCCGAGACGTTTCATCTTCAGATGAAGCTCATACCGGCTCCGTTCACTTGAATTGGTAAAGAAGAGGTATTTCTTCTCCTCCGCCTGTAGCCAGGTGATGAATTCACCTGCGCCAGGCAGGAGTCTGTTCCCGTGATACAGCACGCCGTCCATATCACACAGAAAGGCCTTCTTCTCCTGAATGTGCTTCAGCTGCATTTCATCACTGCAGTATCTCATATCAGATTTCATCGCCCGCTCCTCTATGCAGCGTCTCTATCACGCTGCTGATATCTTCTTCCGGTGTGCTTGTCCCCGCGGTGATACCCACCGATGCATAGCTGTAGATCTCGAAAGGAATCTGGGAAGCATCTTCAATATGCCACACCGGCTTATCATGGGAGTCCACGAGTTCGGCGAGAGCCTTCGTGTTGGCGCTCATCTTTCCGCCGACAACGAGAACAGCCTCCACCTCCTCAAGCATCGCAAGGAGCGACTCATGGCGCCGCTTCGTGGAGGGGCAGAGGATATTCGCCATCTCGATGCGGGAGGGAAAACGCTCCTCCAGGATCTCCATGATCTCATGAAACAATTCATGCTCGAAGGTCGTCTGAACGACACTCACGATCTTTCCCCCTGCCGGGAAAGTTACCTTCTGAGCCTCTTGAACGCTCTCAATGACCTGTACCGGAGTATAGGTGCCCTCCGCATTTCGAACACGGCTCAGTGCAGCGACTTCACTGTGTGCATGGAGACCGATGATGAGTGCATGGTCCTGCTTACGTATATCCCGTATGAGCTGCTGCGAGTGGGCGACGGTCGGACAGGTGCCGTCTATCAGGGTAAACCCTGCCGACCTGAAACGTTCCCTCAAGTCATCCGGGATACCGTGAGCTCTGATCAGGGCAACGCCCGGCTCCCTGTCATCGGGAGCCTCGAGGTGTTCCATTCCCTGTGAGATGAAATGATTGACGATCGAGGGGTTATGAATGAACCAGCCGATCGAGTAGGCTTTTCTCTTCTCTTTCTTCGCCCTGTCTACAACCTCCTGCGCGAGCTGGATCACATGAGAAACACCCTTGCAGTACCCCATAACACGCGAACGAACTACTTTCACCCGATTTTCTCCTCTGAAATAAAACAGGTCACTTCACTAGTAGTATACCGGTGAAAGTGACCCGTTGAAAGCCTCAGTTATAGAGGACTACTTTTTCTGCTGACGCTTACCTTTCGGTTTGCGCTCAACTTTCTTGATTTCAACTTCCTGAACGGGAGCCTCTTCTTCTGACTTTTCTTCCTGCGCCTGATCAGCTTCGACGATCTTCTTCGCAACTACCTTGTTCTTGGAGATCCACATGTAGAGGGCGGGAGCGAGGAGGTTGGAAGAGTATGCACCGACGATGATACCGAAGACCATCTCGATAGCGAAGAGCTGAATAGCTCCTGAAGCGAAGATGGCGAGGGGTGTGATGGCCAGAGCCGTAGTCAGTGAGGAGAACAGTGTTCTGCTCAGTGACTGAGACACACTTGTATCGATGATGCTGCTGAGAGACATGTTGGTAAGAAGGGGTCTGTTCTCACGGATACGGTCGAAGATAACGATGACGTTATTGAGCGAATATCCGATGATCGTCAGCAGGGCGGCAATGGTCGTACTCGACACCTCGAGTCTCATGATCGTGATGAATCCGATAAGAAGGAAGGTATCATGAACAAGAGTGATGATCGCTGCGATAGCGAACGAGAGGTGGAACCTGATCCAGATATAGATAAGGATGAGTGCGATAGCCACAATGACGATAAGGATCGAACCGGAAACGAGAGTGGATGAGTACTTCGGTCCGACGAAATCACTCTGGTCGATCGTGACTTCGGAGAAATCGGCTTCGAGAGCTTCCTTCACCTGAGCTGCAATCTCTTCCTGAGTAAGTCCTTCCTCATTTGCCATTCTGATCTGGAAGGTCTGATCTGAGGCAGCACCTACGACCTGGACTGAAGCATCTGAAGAGAGCACATTTCTCATATCATCGATTGTCACAGTGTCGGCAGATCCGATTGTCACAGTCTGAGAGAAACCGCTCTGGAAGTCGATACCGAGGTTGAATCCGCCCAAGGCGATATAGGCAACCGCGGTAGCGACAAGGAGTACAGCTGAGATAGTGACAGCTGTGAATTTGAATTTAGTTATCTGATAGATTTTCTTTGCCATAATCTACTTCCTCCTCCAGCTGATGCTGAGGCGAGGATTCTTCCCGGACAGCTGAGCATCGTACATGACTTTTACCACGAACAGAGCATTGAACATGCTGCTCACAATACCTACGGCAAGTGTGTTCGCGAATCCCTTGATCGCACCGCTTCCAAGCTGGGAGAGAACAAGAGCGGCGATGATCGTCGTAACGTTTGCATCCATGATGGTCCAGAACGCCTTTCCGAAGCCGGCTTCCACCGAAGCAACTTCACTTTTACCGAGAGCAAGCTCTTCCTTGATTCTCTCAAGGATGATGACGTTCGCGTCAACGGCCATACCCACTGTCAGGACAAGACCTGCGATACTGGTAAGTGTCAGAGTCAGGTTGAAAGCCGAGAGGATGGAGATGAGAATGATCAGGTTGAACAGGAGTGCGATATCGGCGATGATTCCGCTTCCCTTGTAGATAACAACCATGAAGACAAACACAAGAGCAAGACCGACGACAATTGCAATCAGACCGGACTGGACGGTGTCCTCACCGAGGGATGCACCGACTGCCTGCTGGCTGACGACGATCAGTTCGATCGGGAGGGCCGCAGTCTTCAGAACAACAGAAAGGTTATATGCCTCATCGGCATTGAAGCCGGTGATCTGGCCGCTTCCGCGGATACCTTCGTTGATGCCTGCCATCGACTTGACTTTTCCGTCCTGTACAACAGCAAGGGTCTCACCGACGTTTGTGCTTGTCAGCTTGTAGAAGATCTCTCCGCCGTTGGCATCGAGTTCGAAGTTGACTGTCGGCTGTCCTGTGATTCCGTGAGTTCCCACCGTTGCGTTGGAGATATGATTACCGTCAAGGCCGATCTCCTCATTGAGAACAACATAGCTCTCAAGGACATCAAGACCATATTCGTCATTCACATAATAGGCACTGGCGATCTTTCCTGCGGGGAGGAAGTCAGGCTGGAGGAGCTGACCATCATCTGAGAAGACCTCACTCGGATTCTCAGCGAAGTACTGGTTGAGCTCACTGGTAAGCTGTCTGTCAACGATCTGGAATGTGAGGGAGCCTTTTCCTTTCAGGAAGCTGTTGACTCTCTCGGGGTCTGCAGCACCAGGAATCTCTACGAGAATCTGGTCTGTACCCTGCTTCCTGATATTCGGTTCGGAGACTCCGAACTGGTCGATTCTCTCATTGAGGATCGCAATATCATCACTGACGAGGGTTGCGACATCAGCCGAGCTGGCTTCCTTTCCTGTACGTGCTGTATAGGATTCGGGGTCAGCTTCGAGGAGAATACTCATACCGCCCCGGAGATCAAGACCGAGCTTGAGAACCTTATTGCTCAGGTTCTTCAGTTCAAGAAGAAGAGAACGGTAGTGCCCTTCGATGGCATCATAGAGATCCTTCTCAGAGGCGAATCCGCGGAACAGGGAGGTGAGTGTCCACGATCCGGGGACATCCATCTTCATATTCTTGTAATTCTCTTTTGCTATATCAGTGAGATAATCAAATGCTGCAGGGACTTCTGCGGAGGCTGAGCCTTCGAAGATGTCCTTGAGCTCGCGCAGGTCCTTACTTGCCTGACCCTGTGCATACTCTCTGATCTGTACTGTAGAACCTGTTGCCAGATCCTTCGTCTCCTGCGGTACAAACGCGTACCATTTTACGGTCGGGTAGAGGAAAACTCCGCAAGCCACCGCAACCAGGAGAATGACGATTAATCGTCCCCGTATTTTCATGTTGATCTCCGTGTGTATGGGATTGTTCTTGTGTAATTATTTCTTTTCTTCAGTCTCTGAAGCTTCCGGCTTGAGGGGAGTCAGTTCGGGTACTTCTTCAACGACCGTCGCATCCTCTACATCAGCAGCCTTCTTCTCAGCAGCGGCTTTTTTTGCCGGGGCGGCTTTCTTGCCTCCCTTTTTGGCAGGTGCAGCGGCTTCTTTCTTTGCAGGAGCAGCTTTTTTTGCTGCAGGCTCGCCTTTCGAGGGTTCAAGCACCTGTGCAATCGCCGACTTGGTGAACTCGAGACGGGTATTGTCATCAACCTTCACGACAACAGTGGTTTCCTTCACTGAAGCGATAGTGCCTCTGATTCCTCCGATTGAGACGACCTTGTCGCCTTTCTTCATAGCGGAGAGCATGTTCTTTGTCTCTTTTTCACGTTTCTTCTGCGGTCGGATGATCAGGAAATAGAAAATCAGAATGATAAGACCGAATGTAATGAACGTCGTGGTCATTGATCCACCTGCGGCGGACGATGTCCCCGTCGTTCCCATGGTCGCTAATAATGCATTCATAGTAAGATAACCTCTCTATAGGGTAATATGCGTACCGCCTAACGTATCACGTTACAATACGGGTAGTCAAGTTTTACCTGTTCCAGGCAGATACGAAAAAAACGGCGAAGCCCCATTGTGTGAGCTCCACCGTCGTTTTTAAAATCTCTGTGAGCACATCGGGTGGATGATTACATCATGCCGCCCATGCCTCCCATACCGCCCATGCCTGCGGCAGCTGCAGCAGCACCTGCACCGTCATCAGCGGGAAGATCTGTGATAGAACACTCTGTGGTGAGGATCAGCGCTGCAATGCTTGCCGCATTCTGAAGTGCGCTTCTGGTCACCTTTACCGGGTCGATGATACCTGCGTCGAACATGTTGACCCATTCGAGTTTGTTTGCATCGAAACCGAATTCCGGCTTCTCATGCTTTGCCTTCTCGGCGATGATCGATCCGTCGAGACCGGCGTTCTGAGCGATCTGGCGGATAGGCTCTTCGAGTGCGCGGCGGACGATCTTATAACCGACTGCCTCTTCCTCGGTGAGAGAAGAGAGGTTCTTCTCGTCAAGAGCTTTCACTGCCTGGATGAGTGCGACACCGCCTCCGGCGATAACACCTTCCTCGATAGCTGCACGGGTAGCTGAGAGTGCATCCTCGACTCTGTGCTTCTTCTCTTTGAGTTCAACTTCTGTGGCAGCACCGACATTGATCACTGCAACACCGCCTGCGAGCTTTGCAAGGCGTTCCTGGAGCTTCTCTCTGTCATAGTCGCTGGTGGTATCCTGAATCTGAACCTTGATCTGACTGATTCTGTCCTTGATATCACTCTGCTTGCCTGCACCGTTGATGATGGTGGTATTGTCTTTCTCAATTTTGACGCTCTTGGCACGACCGAGCTGGCTGATGTCGGTGTTCTCGAGCTTGAGACCGATCTCTTCAGAGACGACCTCTCCGCCTGTGAGAATTGCGATATCTTCGAGCATGGCCTTTCTTCTGTCACCGAATCCGGGAGCCTTGACTGCGACTGCATTCAGTGTCCCTCTGATGGTGTTGACGATCAGGGTAGCGAGAGCTTCGCCGTCGACGTCCTCGGCAATGATCAGGATCGGCTTGCCGGCCTGAGCGACTTTCTCGAGAACGGGAAGGAGGTCCTTCATGTTTGAGATCTTCTTGTCGTAGATCAGGATGTAGGGATCTTCGAGGATGGAGACCATGGTGTCACGGTTGGTTGCGAAGTAGGGAGAGAGGTAGCCTCTGTCGAACTGCATACCTTCGACGAAGTCCGTTGTTGTCTCGATAGTCTTTGACTCCTCGACTGTGATGACTCCGTCCTTACCGACTTTTTCCATGGCACCGGCGATTTCGTCACCGATCACAAAGTCGTTGTTTGCACTGATTGAAGCAACCTGAGCAAGCTCGGCCTTATCCTTGATGATACGTGCATGCTTCTTGAGTTCACCAATCGCATCTTCGACAGCCTTGTCGATACCACGTCTGATACCCATGGGATTGATCCCTGCAGCAACACTCTTCATGCCTTCCTTGGTGATTGAATAGGCAAGTACGGTTGCTGTAGTTGTTCCGTCACCGGCAACATCGTTGGTCTTTGTAGCAACTTCCTTCACGAGCTGTGCGCCCATGTTTTCAAAGGGTTCTTCGAGTTCGATCTCACGTGCGACTGAGACACCGTCCTTGGTGACTGTCGGAGCACCGAACTTCTTGTCGATCAGAACATTTCTACCTTTGGGGCCAAGAGTGACCTTGACTGCCTGAGAAAGCTTTTCCACTCCCGCTACGAGCGAGCGTCTTGCATCTTCATTGAACTGCAGCTGTTTTGCCATAGTTTTCCTCACTTCCTTTTATGGTGTTGTATATAATGTTTCAGGTGCCCGAGCATGGGCACGGTAAAGAGTCCATCTTCACCGTTACGTAAAATACACATAATTTTTCCAAACAGCAACTATATTTTCCATTTTTTTTCTTTGCAGGATGTGTCTTTACAAACAGCACGTAAGAGCATAGAGTGACCGTTGACTACTGAGTGAGGAGATTTCGAGGCAGGACGTATGGGAAAAGAGAGAATAACGAGTCATCTGAGCGCCTTCAGCGCGGTCATGATCTGGGGAATCACCTTTATCGCGACGAAGCAGCTCCTCAAGACCTTCACCATGAGTGAGATTCTCGTCGTCAGGTTCATTATGGGGGTGATCACTCTCTCTATCCTCGACAGAAAAAACAGGAAACCGCGTTTCTCGTGGAAGGATGAGGTGATCTTCGCCCTCTGCGGAGCTTCGGGTGTAACGCTCTATTACGGCATGGAGACACTGTCCCTTACGATGACCAGTGCATCGAATGTGGGAATTCTCACCTCCCTGGCACCACTGACCACGGCAGTAGCCGGAGCGTTCTTCCTGAAAAGCGAGCGGCTCAGACTTTCATATATCTGGGGCTCCCTCCTTGCCTTCGCAGGAGTGGTTCTCGTCATTCTCAACGGAACACGCTTTGAAGGCTTCTCTCTGAGGGGAGATCTCATCGCCCTCAGCGGAACAGCCGCCTGGGCTACCTATTCCCTCCTCCTCAAACGGATCGATACAGAAACATACAGCCTCATCACCTATACCAGAAAACTCATCACCTACGGACTCCTGTTCATGCTGCCCACCCTGTTCTTTGACGGTTCAACCCTGGAAGCGAGCGAATTCACAGGATTGAATATCGGTCTTCTCCTCTTCCTCGGTATCCTCGCAAGTGCCTTCTGCTTCGTCTTCTGGAATCACGCGGTCGCCACGATCGGCGTCTACGCCACAAGCATCTACATCTACTCCATGCCACTGGTCACCCTCTTCGCCGCCGCTCTCTTTCTTGGAGAACCGGTAACTGTGCAGGCAATTTTCGGAACAGTGGCGATCATCGGAGGACTCATTATTTCAGAACGAACACCGGTACGCAGAGGATCGGTTGCACAGGAAGAGAATACGCCTGCATAATGCACTCGAAGAGGGTGAATGGTGTATCATACTCCTCCATTTCTCTACTTCGTGTACATATTTGTATTAACTATTCTCGGAAATTCTACAGTTTCGCAGCACACTTCGCCACAGCGGATCTCCACATCGCCTGTGTATGTGATTTTATCACCTTGCTCTCTTGGTACACCGTGCTATACTCGTCGGATAAAGGATTGAAATCATGAAAAACACGTCATCAATACAGAAGATACTGGTCTCAGTATTCGCGGTTCTTCTCCTTCTTTCTCCCCTTTCAGCAGGAGGAGCCAAGGAAGAAACACCGGCGCAGCCGAAAGAGACGGTGATGGAGGGAGAACTTGACACAAGCACTCCCCAGGTCCCTCAGCAGGCGCCTGCGGCTCCCTCGTCAGACGGATCCGTGCAGTTTCTCACGCTCGATATCTATGGTCAGCAGGTTACACAGGAGGTGTTCGCTTCAGCTGATATCACGATGCTGAATGTCTGGGGTACCTACTGTTCCCCCTGTATCAGGGAGATGCCCGATCTGGGTGCTATCAACCGGGAGTATGCCGACAAGGGGTTCCAGATCGTGGGTATCGTCATAGACGGATACAGTTCAGATGAGGAGAAGTTCAAGGAACAGCTCTCCATGGCCCGTGCAATCGCAGATTACACACAGGCCGATTACCCTCACCTCCTTCCCATCTCAATAGAGATGAATGAGGCGTACCTTTCCGCTATCCAGGTGGTCCCGACCACCTTCTTCGTTGATTCGAAGGGAAACATCCTCGGAAAATCGTATGAAGGAAGCCGCACGAAAGACTCTTGGCTTGAAGTGATTGATGGGGTACTCTCGGAGTATGGGAATTAGGAAAGGACGAGAACTTGTTCTCCCCATCGCCATCCTTATCATCTCGCTCGCTGCCATCACCTTCGGTGTGATAGAGAAGGAGTACCTGACGGTGCTCCAGAAGAGCACGATCATCTGCATGGAGTGTATCGGCCTTGGGTAAGTTCAGAGATCGGCTGCTTAAGCACGACAGGAAACGCTCCCTCATTCAGATCATCGCCTCGATCGCGCAGAACGCGTACCTTATCGGATTCATCGAGGGAAAGATCTATCAGGGAGGAACAAAGGCCTTCTGCGTCCCCTCGCTCAACTGCTATGCCTGCCCGGGAGCCCTCGGCTCCTGTCCGATCGGCTCGCTGCAGGCCGTCCTCGGTTCGAGAGGCACCTCGGTCTCCTACTACGTGGGAGGCTTCCTTGCCGCCATAGGAGTGACCAGCGGCCGCTATACCTGCGGCTGGCTCTGCCCCTTCGGGCTCCTGCAGGATCTCCTGTACAAGATCCCGGGAGTAAAGAAAATCAGGATCAGGAGAGATATAGGAGAAAAGATCGCGGAGAAGCTTCGCTACGTCCTCCTTGCCGTCTTTGTCATCATCCTTCCGATGTTCGTTGTAGACTTCCTCGGTCAGGGCTCCCCCGCTTTCTGTGAATACATCTGCCCCTCCGGCACGGTGTCAGGACTCCTGCTCATGATAGAGAACGAGGGACTGAGAAGCGCCGTGGGCTGGCTGTTCGCGTGGAAGAATCTGATTCTGTTCAGTGTGGTTATTGCAAGTCTCATCGTGTACCGGCCGTTCTGCAGGTACATGTGCCCGCTCGGGGCGATCTACGGCCTGTTCAACCGCATTGCACTCTACAGGTTCAAGATAGATGAGGATGCGTGCACCTCATGCGGTATCTGCCAGAGCACCTGCAAGCTCGATATCCCGGTGTATGAACAGCCGAACAGTGCCGCATGTATACGTTGTGGGGACTGCATCACTGCATGCCCCCACTCTGCTATTCTTCACGGGAAAGATATCTATAAGGAAAACGTCCCTAGTAGCCCAGCCGCTTCACAAAGCGGATCAGGTTATCCATCGTAAGAACCATATCACTCTTCGCTCTCTTCTTGAGAACCTTGAACTCCTGCGCAACACGGTTGATGCTGAAGATGGCGCTTACACCCTCTTCATAAGCTGCTTCAAGGTTATCTCCGATATCACCGACAATGGCGACAAGAGGGACATTCTTCTTCTTTGTTCTCCGTGCAATCCCGATAACGACCTTACCTCTCAGGCTCTGGAAGTCGATCTTGCCTTCACCTGTGAAGACCATATCGGTATCATCACACTGGTCATCGAACTTGACGGTATCGAGAACAACCTCGATTCCCATCTCGAGCTCTGCACCGAAGAAGGCGACCATACCGCCTCCCATACCGCCGGCTGCGCCGGAACCGGGGAGCTCCGAGATATCGATGGAGAGGCTCTGCTTGATGGCATCTGACATCTTGCCCAGCTGAGCATCGAGGAAGAGGACCATCTCTTCGTCAGCACCCTTCTGGGGTCCGAAGACGTGGGCTGCTCCGTGAGGCCCGCACAGGGGATTATCAATATCACACATGGTGATGATCTCGACACCCTCGAGTGCCTTATCGCGTGTTGAGATATCGATCTTCGCGATCTTATCAAGGGTCTCACCCTGGGGCACAAATGACTTGCCCTCTGCGTCGGTAAAGGTCACGCCGACTGCAGCGGCTGCACCGGTTGCACCGTCATTGGTGGCGGAACCGCCGAGACCGACAACGATCTTCTTGCATCCACGCTTTGCAGCATCGAGAATGAGTTCTCCTACTCCAAAAGTCGTTGCTTTCTCCGGATGGAGGTAATCACCTACCTGAGGAAGCCCTGCGGCAGCTGCCATTTCAACGATGGCAGTGCCGTCGGGCAGAATCCCGTAGAAGCTTTCTGTCTTCTCGAAGTGAGGACCGGTCACTTCCAGCGTGATCTTCTCCCCGCCGAGAGCTTCGAGAAATGAATCAACTGTTCCTTCTCCGCCGTCGGCGACGGGAATGGATACGACATCCGCTTCAGGATAATAGGTGTGGATCGCATCTTTCATCATGGAACAGATCTCGGATGAACTCATCGTCCCCTTGAATGAATCGGGGATAAGAATACATTTTTTCATAGTAGGTATACACCTCCTCAAAATTTACAGCTTGTGGGACACTATACAGAAAAACGGAAACGGTTCATAGACCTAGAACAGGATGAGAGCGAAACTTGCTCCGAGAACTGCAGAGACGGCATTGCTCACCAGATTGACCACATCGTTGTCGATCCATCTGATCCCCCTGCACAACTCACGCTTCGTTCCATCTGCCGAGAATTCCTTCTCACTCATCATCTCCCTCTCGGGATCCCAGAAATGACCCTGGAGTGTTGCTCCCAGGATGGAATCAAGGAGGGAACCTATGATGCCGCTGACGGCAACAATGGAGGCAAGGAAGAAGTATCGGGTATTCCCTGCAGGAGCGTAGGAGATATACCAGAGGTAGGCGACAAGGATGCTTCCCAGCATGGAAGAAAGAGAGCCGAGGAGCGAGACTCCGCCGCTCATGCCCGGTCGGATACGCCGGAAGGTCAGGATTGAGACGGGATCCTTTGAAGAAAGGATGCCCGCTTCGCTTGCCCAGGTATCTGCAGTGGCCGTTGCAACTGAGGCACCGAACATGACCAGAGCGTACGGACTTGCCGTGAAAGCAAAGTAGAGCGCGGCACCTGCCGCGATACCTCCGTTCGCGAAGACCTGAGCCCAGTCCCGTGTACCACCCTTCTTATGGATCGCACTGAGGTCAACGGGAGAAACCCTCTTCGCTATCTTGCCGATCACATTGGCGGAGATAAAGAAGAACATCAGGATCAGCCATCCCTCGAAACCTGTAGAGGCGAAAATGACAGTTCCCACAAGGACAGCGCTCAGCATCCCAGAGACTGTCAGGAGCTTCATGATTTTCACAGGAATCATGATAGCGAGATTAACGATGAGAGCGATAAGCGTTTGTATCATAACAGGCCGTATGCAAGGTAGGAAGCTATAAGAGGCACACTCAGGTTATCGATACTCGCAGGAGTGACCAGTTCGATCACCGTAAGAATAAGAGCGAGAAGAATCCCCTTCCCGAAAAACAGGAGAGTACCCGCATCTCCCAGATGGAAACCGATACCTGTCAGGATGATGACGATCAGCGTTGAAAGGAACATTACCGAGGACCCGAGGACACTCTTACCCATGAAGAGCTTTTTCTTTCCGTACAGCCGCCCGATCAGGGCTGCAAGACCGTCTCCATAGCCCATCGTGAACACCCCGATTGTGGCCGCCCACATCGGAAGCTTCCCTGTATAGACGAGTAATACAAGAATAGCAAGAGAAATCGGGAAATAGATCAGGCCTAGATTTCGCCTCAGCGTACGCTCTCCGAGCTGCTTCGCGAAACCGGTCACGACTCCTGCCCCGTTCATGAGAATGAATGAAAGAGGACCGATAATCGCCCACGTAAGAGAATCAAAGAAGAAAATCGGGAGGAACCACCAGTTCGAGACGGTAATATGGATAAATTTCCGTACCACTTCAGAAGGGAGCTTCCCGGTTTTCGCCATGACGAATCCGGCAACTACCACACCACCGACAAATACATACGAAATAATCAAACCTAAAATATTCATGAGCTGACTATACGGGATTTTTCCCGATAATTCAAGTTGTTGACACAGACGTAAAATATGTCAAATACATGACTTAAAGAAGTGAGGCTTCACCCGTTTAAGGAGAAAAACCCCCTTCCCGGCTTCCATCATCTCCCGTTCCCTGATGTTTTCAGAGTTCTGTATTCACTCTAACTTTTCCTGATAAAGTAAGATATTGACTAATAAGAACATCACATGATAATCTATCAACGCTTTACCTTTTGAGGAGCAGGGGTGGGTCTTTTAATCTTCTATGTTTTCCGGTTTTCCGTAGTTCGTATTCCGACAGACCGATTAATCTGAACCAGACATGCAGCCACAAAGAGAGCGACTACTATACAGCAGGATATAGCCTGCGGAGGATGCTTTATGGCAAAAAAAATCTATGTTGGCAACATGAGCTACGCCACAAGCGAAGAAGAACTTCGCGAACTGTTTTCACAGTACGGAACTGTACTGAGCACAAACATCATCATTGACAGAGAAACTCACCGCCCCAAGGGCTTCGGTTTCGTTGAGATGGAAGAAGATGCTGCTGCCGAAGCTGCAATCAGCCAGCTTGACGGTCAGGAGTTCGGTGGACGTAACCTTCGTGTCAACGAAGCGATTGCAAAGCCCCGGCCCAACCGCTCGTACCGCTAAGTACAACAGACCTAGAAAAAGAGACTGTCACACGGCAGTCTCTTTTTTTCGGGATGGAACCTCTTCTAGCCCTTGAACGAATAATACTCCTCCAGGTTCTCGAGAGAGACAAAACCCTTCTCTTCCAGCCGGGGTCTCATATTATATATATCGAGACCCAGCTCACCTGCGGCAAATCTCGCCCGCTTCTCCGCCTCTTTGCTCTCCCTCTCCAGACATTTCTTCAGAACCTTCTCCGCTTCAAGCCTCTCCACGATAACGACCCCGTCATCATCAGCAACATCGATATCTCCAGGGTACACGACCTGACCGGCAATGACGATCGGGACATTGACTGCGCCCGGGGTCTCCTTCACAGTTCCCTGCGCACTTACGGCTTTAGACCAGATGGGGAATCCCATCTCCTCGAGTGTGGCTGTATCTCTCACTCCCGCTTCGATAACGAGTCCCCTAACCCCATGTACCTTTGCTGATTCGGCAAGGAGATCACCGAAGAAACCGCTGTCGGAATCTGCCGTACATGCGGCGATGAGAATATCGCCCGGCTGACACAGTTCTATCGCAACATGGATCATCCAGTTGTCACCCGGCTGGAGAAGGACCGTCCCGGCACTTCCTGAAATAGATGCATGAGGATAGATCGGCCTGATATAAGGCTTCAGGTACCCGGTCCTGTCCTATGCCTCATGCACAGTCGCAACTCCCAGCTTGCCCAGGGCATGCACGATCTTGCTGTCGGCTCTCTCAATATGTCTTACTGCTACTGTCTTCATGTTCAGCCCTCCTCGGGCATTATTATCAGAGAAAATAATCATACAATGTTACACATTAGATCGGAATGCGGTATGCTATATGTAACTGAGATGGTGTGCCTGCTATGCAATGTGCTTATACATAGTGATGAAGTTGTCTCAGAACCTGCCGGAGAAGGGAGCTGCCATGGAAAGCCGTATCATTGCGATTTTACCGAATGAGAGTCTGACAGGAAAAGTACTGAAAGTACAGAAGCGGATGGGATTTGAGTTCTCCGTATATCACAAGCAGACAGTCGAGGCTGTAGAACTTGCGGAAAAAATGAAAGAAGAGGGAGTCAAGGTCATTCTAAGCAGAGGGATGACAGCAAATTACCTGAAGAATAATCTGGATATCCCGGTTATTGAGATCAAATATGACTTCTTCCACTTCGCTACAGCTCTAAAAAAAGCTTTGGCAATCAGTAAAGAGGTGGCGATCATAGGCTTCATTGATGCTTTCAGACTCGCCAAGAAGGCTGTCAAATACATAGAAAAAAAAGGTCAAAAAATTCATGTCGTCATACTCCCCGACGGATCTCAAATAGAATCGGAGATCAGAGAACTTCACAAGAAGGGAATCAAGACCTTCGTCGGAGGAAATCTGGTCGTCACGACAGCGAAGAAACTAGGATACGATGCTGTCCTGATGCAGGCTGATGAGATGGCCATTGCTGAGGCAATAGAGATGGCCCAGTACGAGCTCTCCATTCATATTGAGCTTGAAGAGAAGTATGAACTGATAAAGTCAGTCATAGCAAACAACTCGAACGGAATCTTCGCCATGGATAAAGATGGACGGCTCATCACGGCAAACCCGAAGTCGAAAAATCTGCTTGGACTGGAGGAAGATAATATCCAGGAGCGTTTTGATACATTAAAACGGGAATTCGCCGATTCGAAGATCATGAAAACCCTTGATGACGGAGTCGATATCACTGGAGATCTTATTACAATCGGAAACCATGATCTCGTATTCAGTTCCTCCCCGATAACCGTAGAAGGCGAAATACGTGGAATAGTCGTAACTGTCCAGGAAACAAGCAATATCAAGGAAATTGACACAAAAATACGAAAAAAACAGATGAATAAGGGGCACATCGCCTGGAAGACCTTCGATGATATCGTAGGTGTGAGTGATGTAATGAAAGCATGCAAAATGAAGGCATTCAAGTGCTCACAGGTAGACAGTACCGTACTGATCAGGGGTGAGACCGGAACTGGCAAAGAAATATTCGCCCAGAGTATCCATAATGCAAGTAAAAGATCATCCAAACCATTTGTAGCAATCAACTGTGCAGCACTCCCTCCCAGTCTTTTGGAAAGCGAACTGTTCGGATACGTGAAAGGAGCCTTCAGCGGTGCCAATACCGAAGGAAAAGCCGGTATTTTTGAACTTGCCCATACTGGAACGATTTTTCTGGATGAAATCAGTGAGGCTTCACTCGATGTTCAGGCGAGACTGCTGAGAGTGATACAAGAGAAGGAGATCATACGGATAGGTGACGTGAGAGTTATTCCGATTGATGTCAGAATCATTTCCGCCACGAATAGGGATCTCATGGATGAAGTAAGGAACAAGCGGTTCAGAAAGGACCTGTTCTACAGGTTGAGCGTGCTGGAACTGCAGCTCCCGATGCTGGATGAACGAAAGAATGATATCCCTGAACTCTGCAGATTCCTCTTGAAAGATATCTGTGAGAGGATGGCGTACACCGAGAAGATAGACATCACTCAAAGCGCGATAGATATGCTGATGCATACCTCATTCGACGGGAATATACGGCAGTTGTCCAATATCCTCGAGAGAGCCCTGGTGCTCTCTGATTTTAAAGAAATCCATTCCTCTTGTATTGCCGAGGCGGTCGGCAGACCGGTCGTGGTACCTGAAGAACGCAAACAGGGTGAACACGCGGGAACCCTTCAGGAAGTGGAAAGCCTCATGATCGCACGGACTCTTGCTGAATGCATTGGGAACAAGACCGAGGCGGCTCGAAGGCTGGGGCTAAGTCTATCAACATTCAGAAGAAAGCTTAAGAGAATAGAAGAGACTCAAGCTGGTGGGAATCCCTGAGGATTTCCGGCATACAGAAACAGCAGATCGGTGCGTATGTTTCCGATCCGCTGTTCAAGAATCTGGTATAAGCGAGAATGTCTCAGTGCCCCTGAATATAATTGATCAAGCCTCCCGAGAGAAGGATATCCCTTTCCCTGTCGGTCACCTCGCAGTTGAGAACAACCTCAACATTACGAGTCTCATCAACTGCCCTGACAGGAGATCCCGAACGAAGGCTCTCTGCCACTCCAACCAGCCGGATATCATCCAGATACTCTATGCGATCATAATCGGATTCGTTTCTGAAAACCAGAGGTAGTATTCCTGTGTTGATGAGATTAGCTTTATGAATACGGGAGAAGCTTACTGCAATAATTGCCCGTATGCCAAGATATACAGGAACAAGCGCAGCATGCTCCCGTGATGATCCCTGCCCGTAATTTTCGCCACCAATGATGAATCCACCACCGTATGCTTCTGCATTATCTGGAAATCTATCGTCGCAGCGAACCAGACAGAATTGAGAAAGGAAGGGAATATTTGACCTGTTGGAAAGAGCGACTGCACCTCCGGGAACTATATGATCAGTAGTCACATTATTTCCGACTTTGATCAGAGCCTTTCCTGTCACTTCATCACTCAGTTTACCGAGAATCGTGAAGGGTTTTATATTCTTTCCCTTCTGCAGAATCACCTCTTCTGTGCCGGTTGACTTCGGTCTTATGATCAGATTGTCCTGAATGATGAACTTCTCAGGGATTGAAACTTTTTCCTGTACCATCTCCGCCGAGAGGGAAGTAATATACCCGGTAAGTGCGGAAGCTACTGCCGTTTCGGGACTTACGAGATAAACCTGAGCATCATCCGTCCCGCTTCTCTTCTCAAAATTTCGGTTGAATGTTCTCAACGATACCGCTCCACTCGCAGGAGCCTGCCCCATTCCGATACAAGGACCGCATGCCGACTCAAGAATCCGCGCACCGGCAGAGATGATATCTGAGAGAGCGCCGTTCATAGCGAGCATGTTCAGCACCTGCTTTGATCCAGGGGAAATGACAAGCGATACATCCCGATGTATCGTTCTTCCTTTCAGTACACTGGCAACGAGCATCATGTCCGAGAAGGAGGAGTTGGTACAGGAACCGATACATACCTGATCCACTTTTACCTTCCCGATTTCTGAGACCTTCTTCACATTATCAGGACTGTGCGGAAGTGATATAAGAGGTTCAAGTTCATCAAGATTGATAACTATCTCCTGCGCATATTCTGCGTCCTGATCTGCGGATAATTCAGTATACATCTCTCCACGTGCCTGAGCATCCAGAAATCTCTCTGTCTGAGCATCAGAAGGGAAGATAGAAGTTGTCGCCCCAAGCTCGGCTCCCATATTCGTGATGGTTGCACGTTCGTACACAGAAAGATGTGATACTCCTTCTCCTGTGTACTCTACAATCTTTCCTATTCCACCTTTTACCGTAAGAAGACTCAGAACCTTAAGGATGATATCCTTTGCTGAGCTCCCCTTGCTTAGAGATCCATTCAGTTCAATACGAATAACATCTGGGACTTTCAGGTAATAGGTTCCAGTCCCCATAGTCGCGGCGACCTCCAGCCCTCCGGCTCCAATCGCAAGCATCCCCAGTCCTCCGCATGTGGGAGTATGGGAATCTGATCCGATAAGAATACCTCCGGGATAGCCGAACCGCTCCAGATGAAGCTGGTGACAGATCCCGTTGCCCGGCTTTGAAAAAGAGAGACCGTATTTTTCAGCAAACGACTTCAGGTACCTGTGATCGTCAGCATTTTCATAACCAGTCTGCAGCATGTTGTGATCAACGTATATAATTGAGAGATCAGTATTAACTCTTTCATATCCCATCTTTTCAAACTGTAGACAGGCCATCGTTCCCAGAGCATCTTGAAGTAATGTGTGATTCACACGGACTTCAATGAAACTTCCGGAGGAGACAGTTCCGCTGACCAGATGCTGTCCCAGTATCTTTTCTACAATATTCTTACCCAATGTAAAACTCCACGTTCTGTCCTGCTACAGGAACAGG
The DNA here is from genome assembly GCA_963676605.2 of Sphaerochaetaceae bacterium. Classification (GTDB taxonomy): domain Bacteria; phylum Spirochaetota; class Spirochaetia; order Sphaerochaetales; family Sphaerochaetaceae; genus SABI01. The sequence continues at coordinate 299,947 of CAXXSP010000018.1, forward strand.
CATCCTTTGGATTTCAAAGTCTCATCTATCCAGGGTTTCTTCAGGGTTCCTTCTTCAATTTTCCTGAACTTTTCAACTTCCATCTCATTATGAGCTAAGGCTTTTTCAAGAATTCCTTCAGCCTCGTGAGGGCGCAGTGCAATAATACCATCCTGATCGCCGACAAGAATATCCCCAGGCATGACGACCTGTCCGCCGATTGCAACAGGAACATTGATCTCCCCGGGACCGTTCTTGTACGGACCTTTTGGTTGAACTCCTCTCGCATATACACTGAATTCAAGGGTTTCAAGAGATTCCACATCCCGGATGACTCCATCGATCAGGAATCCAGCGATACCCTTACTCATAGCCGTCCGGTACAGGATCTCACCACAGAGGGCATGATCCATGCATCCTTCTCCGTCAACGGCAATGATATCTCCCGGCTCAGCCATCTCTATGGCTTTGTGGAGCATAAGATTATCACCGAGCGGGACTTTCACAGTAAAAGCAGTTCCCAGAAGGCCAACCTTGTTAAATGGCCGTATTGCATGATCCATGCAGTAGATACGCCCCATAGTATCACTGATGTTTGCAACAGGGACACCTCTGAATTTTTCAACCAAAGTCCTACTTGGTCTGCTGATATTAGCATAGACTCTAAATCCGATATTATTCATGTACACCCATCCTCTTACGTGTGTTTTTACTCAGCACCCTATTGTAAACAACAGGGTGCTGTCCTTTGTTCTGTTAATTAGATAAGACCGATTGTCTTCAGAAGTTCCTCAACCATTTCACACTGCTCTCTGTAAATAGCATCGAACTCAGCTGAATTGGCATATTTCGGAGGTTCGCCGATAGCAGTACCTCTCTCTTTATAGCTTTCACTTGTGATAAGCTTTTCAAATGCCTTGTCAAGAATATCGATGACCTCTTTTGGAGTATCTGCAGGTACAAATACACCGCGTGTTGAAGTGAGTGATGCATTGTAACCCTGCTCAGGGAACGTTGCTACATCGGGGAATTCTGTGATCCTTTCAGTACTGGATACTCCGATAATCTTCATATTTCCTGCAGCAACCTGCTCCATGAATGATGCAGGGAATCCAACGATACTGCTGACGTGTCCGCCAAGAACAGCCGCTGTTCCTTCGCTTGTTCCGCTGAAGGGGACTTCTTTAATATCATCGATAATATCCATTCGGAACATAATATTTGCACCGAGAACATGGAGAGTGGAGCCAACACCCGGGTGTGCCCATGTGAATTCACCCGGATTCTTCTCTATCCATGCAAGCATTTCTTCAACATTGTTGTATGGAGCATCAGCTCTTACAGCAAGAACCGGAGCCACATTACTCGCTCTTGCAAGACCAATGAAATCGTCTTTTGTAAAATCTACTGTATCCATATACAGGGATATCGGGAGAGACATCGTCGCGTAGAGCAAAGTGTATCCATCCGCTCTTGATGAAGCGACATATGTTGCTCCGATCGCTCCGCCTGCTCCTGGTTTACAGGTAATCTGGATTGGCTGTCCCAATAATTCAGCAGCTTCCGGTGTTAATAACTCTGCAGCCAAATGTGTTCCGCCTCCAGCGGAAAATCCGACGATCATATCTACCGGTTTTGTGGGAAAATTCACCCCGCCGTCTGAAGCTTCGCCAGTTCCGTTTGCAGCAATAAATCCGACTGCAAAGATACTAATCAATAATACACATACTACCTTTTTCATATGTTTCCTCCAAAATTTTTTATTCGTACCACATTGCCTATATTCTTATTCTTCGTTCTCTTCTGCCTCCTTTTTCTGGAATTTGTTATTTCTTATAAGCATAAAAATGGTTGATATAACTGCAACGGAAATAAGCACCGCAGAAATCGGCCGCGTGAAAAATATATCCATGCTGCCGTCAGAAAGAACGAGAGATCTCTTAAGGTTTGATTCAAGCTGACCTCCGATAACAAACGAGATGACGAGAGGAGGGATCGGGAACTTGTTCTGTCTCAGGATGAAGCCCAGAGCACCGAATAATATCATGGCAGCGGGATCAAAAAGGTTCATTCTCGTTGAGTAGGTACCAACGACACAGATGATAAATATCATAGGTAACAAAGTCGATTTCTTGATATTGATCACTTTTGCGAACAGGGGTACACCAAGTTTTCCTACAATGAGCAACCCGATTACGGCGAAGAACAAAGCGATGTAGATAGTATACACGCTCTGGATGTTGTCAACGAAAAGGAGTGGACCGGGTTTAATTCCGTGAGCTATCAAAGCTCCAACAAGAATAGCCGTGACAACGTCTCCGGGAATACCGAAGGTGAGCATGGGAACGAGAGCCCCTCCGGCTACGGCATTATTTGCAGCCTCGGGTGCAGCAATTCCTTCTATGACACCTGTCCCGAATTTCTCAGGATGTTTTGATCGTCTCTGAGCCTCGGCATACGCAATGAAGCAGGCTGTACTTCCTCCGATCCCCGGAAGCACTCCGATGAGAGCCCCCATGATCCCTGATTTTATGATCGTCTTAAGATTGCTCAGATATTCCTTCAATGACAGGGCATTATCTTCAACCGAAAGAACATTCTCTTTTCTAGCCAATTCAGCTTTGCCTTTTGCCAGCTGAGTCAATAATTCTGCCAACGCAAACACCCCGATAAAGACCGAAAGAAGCTGAACACCATCACCTAGGTTGATATTCCTAAAAGTAAATCTCTTCGTGCCATATATCGGATCCATACCGACGGTAGAGATCAGAAGTCCCAGACTTGCTGATATGACCCCGCGGAGAAGAGACTTTCCGGAAATACTTGCTATAAGCGAAAGCGAAAGTACCATAAGCCCAAAATACTCCGGCGGACCGAATTTCAGTGTAACAGCAGAGAGAGGCTTTGCCATAATCAGAAGGATGACAACACCTACAGCACCACCGGTTGTTGATGCATAGAGTGCCATATGGAGAGCCTTCCCGGACTGCCCCTTCATAGCCATAGGATATCCATCGAGTGTGGTCGCCGCCCCGCTTGCTGTTCCTGGTGTGTTGATAAGGATTGCTGATATAGATCCTCCAAACATCGCTCCCTGATAAGAACCCATCATCAAGGCGATAGCCACTGTCGTCGGGAGATAGAGGCTTACCGGTAATAGTAGTGCTATCGTCATACTTGGACTGATTCCGGGAAGAGCACCTCCGAGAATCCCCAGTGCAACACCTATGAACAGGGCTCCAAGAACCTGGAAAGACATAAATTCGGAAGCTGCATTAATAAGTAAATCCATAGTCGTATTTCTCCTTTAAAACCCTAAGGGACCCATCGGGAATTTGATTCTGAATACATAGGTGAAAATGAGAAAAACCACTGCAATATACACGATTGCCATAATGACTGATCTCAGCACATGTGTATTCCCGAAAAAGAGAAGAAGAAAGACGAGAAGGGGGATACTTGCAGTTATGAATCCTATGTAAGGCATGACCAGCAGATACACGATACTCACTCCCAGGAATATAATCTGTGGAAAGAACCGTTTCAAACCTATTGCAAGATGTTCTCCTGCAATAGCCTTTACACTGAGCTCACCCTGTTTTTTCAGGAATACAATCCCCCTGACAACCATGATCACACCGCAGATACCAATAAGACCGATGAGGAGTTTTGGAAGAAAATCAGGTCCTCTGACAATCCCCTCTCTTACCTTTACTTGTCTAGGTATCATCCAAAAATACATGAACAGAGAAAATATGACTGTCACTATCCCGGATCTTAAATCTCTTACTTTATCTTCCATTACATAACCTCTTATCGACCTGTCATACGTTATGGGGGGTATAGGCTATACCATCCAAAATTACCCGGGCGGTTCTATCAACACATATCTTTTCAAATGTGTGCCCTTTCGCTCCGACGATTTCAACTTCCAGAGGACCATACGGCTGCCCGATTTTCAAAATACTCTTATCGCGTGATTCATCTTTCATGGCATCCCATATAATTGTTCCAGGAATTTTAGATGCAGCACCCGTGCTCACGGCCCCACCTATCATGTAGGCTCTGTGCATCTTCTGCATCGACCCTAACCTCGCTACTACATCAATATCATGTTCCGAAACTTCTATACCATCAGGGTTGATATAATTCTGAACTTTTGAGATGAATCCGACCTTGGGGAAACCTGGGCTCGTCGCTGTCGCAAGGTTCCTATCCCTAACGATACCGGACATCTCGGCGGCGATGGATCTTATCTCTTCCATAAGAGCCAGTATTTCCGGCATTGCCTCTACATCTGTTGGCAGTTCCGTACCTTTCAATCCCATCTCATCTGCCTTTATATATACAACTGGAGTCACGGCATCGATTATTGAGATATGAAACTCTCTACCATCTGCAGTGTGAATAATATCCACAGGGTTTCCAGTAGGAAGAAGTTTTCCCGTAACTCCACCTTCCGGATTCAGAAATTCAAGTTTCAGTTTTGCCCCAGTCAGAGGAACCCCCGGGATTGAGTGATCCCCGGTATAAACAGAATAACCGTCTTTGACCGGAACCACGACATTCAGCAGCTTACCTGTATTTGTATTGAACACCCGCACACTGGTGAACGGTTCTTTTGCCTTTACATAATTATTATCGATAGCGAACAAACCAACAGCCGATGAAAGATTTCCACAGTTTCCCTGCCAGTCGATGATAGGTTTATCAACAGAAACCTGCCCGAATGTATAATCAACATCAGCATCCGCTCTTTCTGATGGCCCAATAACACAGATTTTACTAGTAAGTGAGTTAGCACCACCAAGACCATCGATCTGTCTCTGGTCAGGACTACCTAAAAGTCTCAGAATAATTCTATCTCTCTGTTCTCCCGGAGGAGGTAATTCATTGTCCTTGAGGAAAAGTCCTTTACTCGTCCCCCCCCTTATAATAGAACACTTGTATGCCTTACATTCACTATTCATTACAACCTCCTACTCTGATGGAAAAGAACAATCTGAGAAGTTTACGTACTCGCTCTTATTTAGAGGTTTGCTTTCGAGTACTTTGTGGATATTCCCCAGAACCTTTTCTGCCATAGGTATTACAAGATCTGCCACAGATCCTCCTATATGAGGAGTCATGACAACGTTCTCTATCGAAGCGAGTCTTCCATTCTTTGGATACGGTTCTACTTCGTAGCTATCCAGTGCGGCACCCAGAAGATGACCCAGTTGAAGCGCATCAGCAAGATCGCTTTCATTGATAATGCCTCCTCTCGAGGTATTCACGAGAATCGCATTCTTCTTCAAAAGAGCGAGTTCTTTCTCTGATATCAGATCAACCGTATCAGATGTAAGTGGGAGATGTATGCTTATAATGTCACTTGTAGTCAACAGTGTCTTAAAATCTACAAAGCTGATATGCAGTTCCTGTTCTTCAGACGCACTCATCCTGAACAGATCATAATACTGAATTGTTGCACCTAATGCCTGCAGTTTGGAAGCCACCATCTTTCCAATAGCCCCACACCCTATCAAACCTGCTTTTTTACCGTTGATAGTATAGGATTCTGACACAAAGGTGGTTCTATCCCACACACCTTTCCTCAGTTTCCTGTCTAAAGGGAGGATATGACGATAGAGCGCCAACATAAGCAGAATGGCGTGTTCTGCAACTGCACAGCTATTTACTCCCTTGGCAACCGTCACCGGAATATTCGCTTCAGACGCCGCTTCTACGTCAACGGTATCGTAGCCGGCTCCCCAGCGTTGAATCATTTTCAGATGCGCATTGTTTTCGATATTACTCCTGCTCATCTTCAGGGTTCTCAGGAGTACATATTCAAGGTCAGTAGAAGCATCGAGAGTTGCCTGATCTTTGATATACGATATTTCAAAGCTCTCTGCTAAGCCTTTTTTAAGCAGTTCATAGGCTTCATCCGGGTAGACTCCGGCTATTGTGATTTTTGTCAACCTGAAATTCTCCTTTTTTAGGGTCTGTCGACTCTCTAAGCATCATCTATGCCAGCTTCTCAGGATATGCTCACAATTTACATCTTGTACGTGATTGAATATTCAGAATTATATATCTAAGCCTATTATATCGATTATCGATTCATTTTACTCATCGTTTACTTGTATCACTCCCAAATTAACTATGTCATTATGACATGAAGTGTCATTTTGAAACGTCATTCATAGACTAAGAGTTAAATTCCGCATCTTTTAGACAATATGAAGTGACCTCCCAGTTTGCAAATCGTGGATTCACCTTGCATACTGGGAATAAGAACAACTTAAACCGTATGCGGCTACCGCATGCAAATGGAGGTCACTATGAATACTGTAATCAACATTGGTATCGATGTCCACAAGGACAGCTACTCTCTGAGCGCATTTACCTTCGACAATCAACGCTGTTTCGGTCAGACACGTATTGTCAGCAAGAGTTCACTTGTCATCAAGTACGTGAATCAGATGAAAAAAGAGCATCAGGAAGCACATGTTGTCTGCGGGTATGAGGCCGGACCCACCGGGTATGGATTGTACCGGGATCTGGAGAAAGCCGGTATTCCCTGAGCCATCATGGCACCGACCACCATGCCAAAGGCTACCGGTAGCAGAGGAAAGAATGATCGTCTTGATGCTCAAGACATAGCAAAACACCTGGCCTTCGGAACCTACAGCTCAGTGCACGTCCCCACTGTCCAGGATGAGTCTGTGAAGAACTTCACCCGTCTGTGTAATACCCGTAAAACAGCTCTGAAGAAAGCGAAACAGAATCTCCTATCATTTCTCCTTCGCTGTGACAGGTCCTTCAATGAAGGAAAGAATTATTGGACCCAGATTCATTTCACCTAGCTCAAGCAGCAGAAGTTTGACAACTGGGTCGATCAGGAAACCTTCAACGAGTATCTTCAGGAGGTTCATGATCAGATGGAGAAAGTAGCTCGTTATGATCAACGAATAGAAGAACTCGCACAGTTGGATGACTACCGCGAGCATGTGGCGAAGTTGTGCTGCTTCAGAGGTATTGAGACTCACACAGCCCTTTCTCTTATCTCAGAGATCGGAGACTTCTCCCGCTTTCTGAATGCAAGGCAGTTCTCCGCCTTCCTCGGGCTTGTTCCCAGTGAGGAGAGCAGCGGGCAGAAGGAACATCGTGGAGCTATCACTAAAGCAGGGAACACTCGATTAAGGCTGCTTCTTATAGAAGGAGCGAAATCGACACTACGAAGCAATATCTACGGCAAGAAGTCAAAACGACTCCTTGCCCGACAGAATGGGAATGAACCTGATGTCATTGCCTACGCGGACCGTGCTAACAGGAGATTGCACAAGACTTACGACAGACTGACTGCAAAGGGCGTCCATCACAATAAGGCCACGGTTGCTGTAGCCCGTGAGATGGCATGTTTCGTATGGGGTATGATGAATAACAGAATCGACTGAGAACCATTGGTTCAGGTAACGAAGATAACTGTACGAGAGGGATTGATAGACAGGACTATCGGGCAACGATCCTGCTATCTTCGAAATTCCTATGTTGACACCCCTCAGGTGGTGATTCACGTTTTTAGACAGAAAGAGCTGTAGGCGGACCATTGGCCTGTGGTACCCAATCCACGTATATCAGAATGGTCAGATGCCGAACACTGATATCCTGTCTATCAATCCCTTTTCTTTTCGACAATGGAGTAAGAAAACGAAGAAAGTATTGAAAACTATTGCTTGACAAAGGTCACATCATATCAGGTATTGGGATGTAGAGAAAGTCATTCCGGGATACCGAGTAATCTCTAACGCACATGGCCATATATTCTATCCAGCCCTGAATCAAGGGCTGGATAGGGGGGGGTATGCCTAATGTTATCAGGAAGGAGAATATTACCAGCCCCCGCCGCCGCCTCCACCGAATCCGCCACCGCTGAATCCGCCGCCACCTGCGCCGAAGTGTCCACCGCCTGAAGAAGATGTTTTCGGAGGTGCCACGTTCGTGATCAGGGCGTGATCACACGAGTGAATAACTGAAGAGACCATCATCGATCCTACAAGGACACGGTTTCCCGAGTACCAGGTAGGAGGTTCAATACTGAAGGAGGAGAATTTCTTTGCCCACTTCTTCTCGAGTCCGAGAACGATCGCATAAGAAAGCAGCCGGTAATAGAACTGGGGGTCTGTATCGATCATCCGCTTCAGCTCATCCATCTCTACCGTTTCTATGAAATCCCGCAGACCCAGTACTTCCTCAAGTTTTTTCTGCCCGTACTCGCTACGCTGCCGTGTAATAACGGTGAAGAAGGAGAACATGAACAGTCCTGCCGTTCCCAGAGGAACGACAGCAAGAGAAGAAGCGAAATCAGATCCGTTCAGGTAGGTCATTGTGATGCCTGCCAGAACGGTGACAAGGAAGATCAGAACGAGCAGAAGCATCATGAAAAATTTTCCACCCTTTCCGTTCTTATACCATGCGGCATCTATCCTATAGAGGAGGATGGTATTGAGAACCATATACCCTACCCCTCCAACAATAAGGAGGAAGGTAAACATATCAGGATAGTTGATCGTGACAGTGAATGCCATCACTATGATATCGACAACAGAGAGAAGAAGAATGTAGACGCCGCGGCGTACTGACGCTTCGCTGACTAGGGAGCGTTCTTTCGAGTAGTGTTTTTCGACCTTGCTCTTTACACTCTGGAACACCTTATAGAAGGTGTTCTTCAGGTCCTTCTCAGTGACAACCCCATTGGTTCCGAGGTTGAAGAAGGAGGTGAACATCTCCTGTTCATAGGAACTCGCACTCTTTAGTGCAGCACCCTTCACAAAGGAGAACTTCTTCCTCTCTTCTATGATGGTAAGATTTCCTCTGTCTGCCCAGTAGAAGATCATGCTGGTCAAATCGTGAGCATCGACACTTCTGTCTATCAGATACCCGGCATCGAGGGGAGTAAGCCCTTCCGGGGCTTTGAAAAGAGGGACGATCACCGGAGGTCTGTCTTTTCCGAAGGTGGACCACCAGCGGTAGGCAAGGAAGAGGGATCCTGCCATGACAAGGATGAGAAGAGGTATCATGAAGACGGTATAATTGGGCCGGTCAGTGAAATATCCCTCTTCCATGACGACACGGACAGTGACAGCTTCTCCTACCATAAGATCCTGTGCTTTCACGGTGAGAACTTTTCCGTCAGATGAGAGTGACCATGACACCCCGGAGGTAGAAACCGAACCATAGGCGCCGCGAAGCACTTCGATACGGTCACGGGAAACAGGGAGCGGAAACGTGACAGTAAAGGAAGAGGAGAGGATCTTCTGATCCCATTCAGTTCCCACGAGATTGAAGTAGAACTCATCCCGGTCGTCCCACAGATCCTCGCCGAGATCATACCGGTAGGAAATAGCATAATCATGCGCTCCCGTGATCGTCCTGTCGGCGCTGCCGAGACGGATCACTGTCTCGTAGCGGGAGCTTTCCACCTTCATCTCCTCACTCGAACGGACATGCGAAAGACGGGCGAAGACCCGTCGTCCGTCCTGCAATTCATACCCGGTCGGGATCGTCCGGTAGAACCCGTGCATCGGAGTATGGAAGGTGAGCCGCGCATCCTCTCTCACCTCATACCTGCCGCTCTCCCCTACGATTATATCAGAATTGAAGGAATTGATCGTATAATCCGCGCTCAGGCTACCCGCAGCACAGAAGAGAAGGAGAGAGAGGAGAAGAACTCTTTTAAGAGAAGGATACCGAGACACGTTCACGGGCCTCCTCCTCTATAGTCAGGTAGGGAAGTTTGACGAAGTGAGTCATCGATGCGATGAGATTACTCGGAAAGGACTGAATGATCGTGTTGATATCACCGATAACGGCATTATAGTATTTTCTTGCATGCAGGAGCTCACTTTCGATCTCGTTCAGCTGCCGCTGAAGATCGAGAAAACTCTGATTCGCCTTCAGGTCGGGATAGCTTTCGCTGAGAGCGAACAGCGACTTCAGTGTCGCACTGAAAGCATTAGCCGCATCATTCTTCTCGGTGAGCGTCCCTGCGCTCATCGCACGGTTACGTGCATCTATCACCTGTGTCAGAGTTTCCTTCTCATGGGAAGCATACCCCTTCACCGTCTCAACGAGGTTGGGAATGAGGTCATAGCGCTTCTTCAGATGCGCATCAATGGCTGCCGCCGACTCCTCACTCTGATTTCTCAGCCTGACAAGCCGGTTGAACACTCCGACTCCGTAGAGTGCGAGAACAACTATGATACCTAAAATTATAAATCCGAACATAGGATACACCTCCCTCTGGTATGTCACCTCTTGGTGAATTCATCATACTCCAGCAGGTTCAGAGAGTCCACCTAATCTTCTTGTCTTTTGCCCTGCAGTCCTGTATATTCATACATAGCGAATAGAATATTTATCGAAAAATACAACAATCACAGTTGAATGAATTTCGTCCATGAGGTCCATTCGACCCTGATCGGAGACACATATGAAAGAACGTACCAACCGGCTATCCACCATCAAAGAACTGATTAAGGACAACCGTATCGATAACCAGGACATGCTCCTGGAGCTCCTGGCGAATGAAGGCTTCAATGTCACCCAGGCTACACTGTCGAGAGATCTCAAGATGCTGAAAGTGGGTAAGATATCTGACGGCTGGTCCGGGTACTACTATGCACTCCCCGAAAACGATCTGATCAGCGAGTCCGAGAAGTCCTATATTCAGGACGTACGGAGAGGAGTCCTCTCCATCGAATTCAGCTACAACTTCGGTGTTATCAAGACACGCAGCGGTCATGCCAATTCCGTCGCCCTCGCCCTGGACGTCCTGGCTCTTCCCGAGATTCTCGGAACCCTTGCAGGTGATGATACGATCTTCGTGATTCTCCGTGAAGGAATGAGCAAGGAGGATCTCCTTGAAAGTTTCAAGTCCCGTATTCCTGAGATTGAAGCCTGAACCCCACCTCACCGGGAATCCTTTCTCATGAGCTCAAGGCCTGTTTATCTTGATACATTCTTTCCTCCGCATTACACTTTTATAACGATTAAACATTAGGAGTCCTGTATGAACTTTTCCAATCTCGATACACTCACAGCATTCAAGGCACTGAAAGCCGCTCCCTCTGTCGACATCCAAGATGTGCTGAACTCACAGAGAGTCTCGGCCTGTTCTGTGCCGGTCACTGAGGAACTCACCTATAATTATGCCGCCATGCCGGTCAGTGAAGAACACATCGCAGCGTTCAGAGAGCTCGCAGCCGAGCAGGAGCTGGTAGGAAAATACCGTGCTCTCCTTTCAGGTGAGATCATCAACACAGGTGAGAAGAGGCAGGTCCTTCACCAGATGACACGGGGAAGAGCACTCGGAGAATCCTCCCGCGTCGAGAGCGACGGGGTTGAGAAGGGAGCATTCTACAAGCAGCAGCTTTCCGCCATTGCAGAGTTCAGTGATAAGGTGAGAAACGGAGAGATCACAGGATCAACCGGAAAGGCTTTTCGAACGGTCGTCCAGATCGGTATCGGAGGAAGCGACCTCGGACCGAGAGCACTCTACCTTGCCCTGAAGGGGTGGGCGAAGGGAGAAGGCATTCAGATGCTGAATGCCAGATTCATCAGTAATGTCGACCCTGACGATGCGGCGGATGTCCTCGAGACGATAGATTTCGAGACAACCTTATTCATCCTCGTATCGAAGAGCGGCACCACCCAGGAGACTCTCACGAACTTCGCTCTGGTTCAGCAGAAAGCTGAGGAGAAGAAGATAGCAGGATTCGATATCACGAAGCATTTCACTGCCGTGACAAGCAACACGAGCCCTCTGGCTTCCTCAAAGGATGTGATGGCTTCCTTCTTCATCGATGATTATATCGGGGGACGCTACTCCTCCTCGAGTGCCGTCGGAGCACTTGTCCTGGCTCTCGCCTACGGTGCAGATACCGTGAAGGAATTCCACAGAGGAGCCCATGAGGCAGACAAGGCAGCTCTTGAGCCGGAAGTCACGAAAAACGCAGCCCTCCTCGACGCCCTGATCGGCGTCTACCTGAGGAACGTCTGCCTCTACCCCACTACAGCCGTCCTTCCCTATTCGCAGGCTCTTTCCCGCTTCCCTGCCCATCTCCAGCAGCTCGATATGGAGAGCAACGGAAAACACGTCAACAGAGACGGGGATCCTCTCGCCTACTCGACAGGTCCCGTCATCTTCGGGGAACCAGGAACGAACGGTCAGCACTCGTTCTATCAGCTGCTCCATCAGGGAACAGATATCATACCCCTCCAGTTCATCGGTTTTAAGGAGAATCAGTGGAAGAGCGATGTGCTGACGGACGGAAGCACCTCTCAGACGAAACTCGATGCGAACCTGATCGCGCAGATTGTCGCCTTCGCCCTCGGCAAGGATGATGAGAACGCAAATAAGAAATTCATGGGGAAACGCCCCTCTTCATTGCTGTGGGGTGAGAGACTCACCCCTTCAGCTCTTGGAGCCCTCCTTGCTCACTACGAGAACAAGGTGATGTTCCAGGGATTCACCTGGAATATCAATTCCTTCGATCAGGAAGGGGTTCAGCTGGGCAAGGTCCTCGCGAACAAGGTACTCTCGGGAGCAGAGGGAGACGAAACCCTTCAGGCTTACATGAAACTGCTCGGTGTGATCTCCTAGATCTCACCGCACAGGAACTGATCATAATTCCGGGGTGTGATAATTGTTATCTCCGCCTCGGGATACCCTCGTCTGAAGGCATGAGGGATATCAGCGGCAAGCGCTGAAGACCACAGGAATTCGTAGGCGTGCAGATGCCCTGAGGATTCCTCAAGGTAGGTGAGATTCTGATCATAGTGTGTCATCCAGAAATAGGAGTTCACCATGATCGAGTGACAGGTCAGGTATTTCAATCTCTCAGAGATCAGATAATTCTCCCACAGGACAGGGGCATCGCTCCTCTCTGCAACACTGCCGAAATGGAGCAGCATTGCGTTTCTCAGGCCGTTATCGACGAAATAGTATTTCTTCTCATCCTTCTTTTCATTCCACAGCTTTCCCGTGTAGGAGTCAAGGGAGAAGATGATATGACTCTGTTCAAGCTGAACAAGCACTTCCTCAATCTCCTCTCGTTCGATACCCGTACTCTCACAGAGCATTTCACCGGAATATTCTCCTCCCGGGCATTGTGCAAGAATCCTCATGAGCTTCCTGATCTTCTCATAGCTGAAATGATCATCATGACGGCACAGCTCTTCGCTCAGCATACTCTCACTCAGCTGAACCAGGAGCGGCTGCTCATCCCCCGCCTGGCACGTAGCAATTTCAGGGTAACAACCGTACACAAGCCGTTCAGAGAGACGGCTGATCTCATCCTGTCTTCCATGTCTGAGAGATAGCTCTTCAAAAGAGAGCGTCTTGAGATGCATCTCCCACCTTCTTCCTGCAAGGGCCTCGAAAATAGAGGAAGAGAGATGAAAACAGGAAGATCCTGTTACCAGGATACGTACAGAAGGTATAGTGTCGTGAACAAGTTTCAACTTGTAGCCGATATCCTCGATTCTCTGGGCTTCATCAATGATAATGATGGAGTGATTCTGCATACGGGTCCGGTAGGTATCTGCATCGTTCGACTCGAACATCCGACGGGTGTGCGGTTCATCGCCGTTCAGCCAGAGCACGCCGGCACGGTCGTGAAACAGCTTCCGCATGACAGTGGTTTTTCCCACCTGCCTTCCTCCATGCAGCAGAAGCACCTTGGAATCCGCAAGTCTGCGGAGTATCTGCTTTTCCATTAACCTGTCAATCATATCCAATTCCTCTGAGATTCTCAGAATTCACATCACAGACGTGTGCACTTCCAAGATCTGATTATTTCAGAGGTGGAGAACATCTCGGGGACATACACCTGAAGGTCATCGCCCTGTTCAACTATGCTGCCTGTACTATGATCTGTCGCTTCTGTGTAAACGTATCGGTGAAAACCTTTCACTGCACCGATATTCCCCGCATCATGTAGTTTTATCAGTTACGTACCCGTACCTCGTTCAGCCATGAAGCATACCCCCCTTGCACTCATGCACACGACAGATCCTCCTGTGCATCAACACAGGAAAACCTTCTTTCGTTTTCTAGCATTTTCTCGTAGTTTTATTCCAATTCCATATCTACCATGTTCTCGGAGTTTAGTCAACTTTTCCTTGATAGAACCTTCCTGACACGCAGGTGAACATGCAGTGAGAATCTGCTGAACCGCCGTGAGATCCGGTTCACGCTTGTCAGGTTCAGAGTGTCGGTCGGGAGGATCAGGGCACAAAAAACCCCTCGGGGAAAAGGAGGTTAAACCCGAGGGGAACAAAAAGGAGGTTATGAAAAGGTAATACCGGTTTTGTTATACTACGGAAGTTGTATTCCGGATATCATCCTTTCGAGAGGAAACATACTTCTTTGTGAAAAAAGAATCAAGTGTTTTTTTAAACTTTTTTTCTAATCACAAAATATTTACTTTTACGTAAAATATCTTCCATTGTTTATTTCACGTATGTAATATTTCTGAACTTTACGCTCAATTATATTCACACAAGAATATAAACAAGTGATGAATTCACATAAACAATACGAAAGAGAAATTCCTATCAGAAAGAAAACTTTAGCACAATTCGGTCGCTCATCAGTTTTTCATGGAACGGGGCTGCCTGGTATTCTCCAGAACGTCCCTCCAGAGAGCTCCCTCCGTGTTCACATGATTCCTCTCGGAGACTGCAACCTTGATCGGTATATGAACGAACTTGTTATTGATCATAGAGATCAGAGCCTGTGTCTTTCCACTCATGGCCGCATGGACTGCGTGAGCGCCGAGACGCGAGCAGTAGATCGAATCGTTCGGGTTTGCCGGCGCGCTTCTGATGATGTAGGAAGGGTCGATGTACTTCAGGCTCATCTCGATTCCCTGTTCCTTGAAGTAGGTGGTGATTGTTTCTTTCAAGAACACACCGATATCGGTGAATTTGACATTCCCCGAGGCATCCTTCTCTCCGGTTGCGTCCTGCAGGTTCTGACCTGCTCCCTCGGCAACGAGAATGACCGCATGACCTCTGTCCAGGATACGATGCTTGAGGTTCTCAAGGAGCCCATTCGGTCCATTCAGGTCAAACGGATTCTCCGGAATGAGACAGAAATTGACATCACTCATGGCGAGTGCGGTACTTGCTGCTATGAAACCTGACTCTCTGCCCATGACCTTCACAAGTCCGATACCGTTCACAGAAGCCTTTGCTTCGGTGTGTGCACCGCGGACAGCAGGCACCGCCTCTGTTACGGCAGTATCGAAACCGAAAGAGGTCTGAATGAACGAGAGATCATTATCGATGGTCTTGGGAACTCCGATTACAGAGATCTTCAGATTCCGTTTCTTGATCTCTTCGCCTACTTCCCAAGAACCGCGGAGCGTACCGTCACCGCCGATCGTGATCAGTATGTTGATATTCAGTCTTTCAAGTGAATCAACGATCTCTTCGACCCGGTCTCCGCCGCCTCTGCTGCTTCCGAGGATCGAGCCGCCCTTTTCCTGGATATCATCAACCACATCAGGGTTGAGTGTGATCAGGGGATACGGGGAATTCTCAAGGAGTCCCCGGTAACCGAACTGGATACCGCTGATTCTCCTGACTCCATAGCGATACCAGAATCCTCTCACGACCGCGCGGATGACATTATTGAGTCCCGGACAGATTCCACCGCAGGTGGCAATCGCGACATGGACATGTGCAGGATTGAAATAGATTCTCTCTCTCGGTCCTGCAAGTTCTACCGTATCATGCGATTCGGGGATTTCTTCCCCTTTCGCGTTCACATGGGCATCGATACCGAAGAGAATACGACGGTCTTCGCCGACATAGTTTGCAAGGCCGTCATCACGTTTCGTTGACATTTCAATGGGGGACGGAATCTTGGAAACACCGAGATTCGGGATTGTGAAATCAAACTTCTTCTTGGACATCTGGAACTCCATAATCTACTCCTTATCTCCTGAGGAGTCAGCTTTGATCAGTTGGTCTACTCTATCAGAAAACCGTTTGAAGGGGGAAGCGCTGAGCTCCTTTATTTCTGTCTGGAAATCATCATATTGCTTGACAAAAGCCTTTCCGAACAAGGTGAGAGTCGCTCCTGCGTGTTCATTCCCTCCCTTTCTCCGGCTGATCACAGGGACTCCGAGATTCGCTTCAAGCGAGGCGATCATGGCATGGGCCTTCGAATAACTGATCGAGAGTTCAGCTGCACCGCCTCTCAGGGACCCGCTGGCCTCTACAGCTTTCAGAAGCCACAGGACACCGATACCCATGAATTTGTTCCCGTCTTCATCAACGAGATAAATCTTCGTCTTGAGCTTCATAAGCATCTCACTCCTTCATAGATCTCATGAATCACACTCTGAATCTGATCGTCATCGAGAGCCGAGTAGGCAACGCGCAGAAGATGTGTATCAAGGACGATGACAGCAATACCTCTTTCCAGGAGATACCTTCTCAGCTCATGTGCATCCTTCTCAATCGCGAAGGAGGAGAAATAGCCGCTGTTCGAGGGAATCGGCGTGATTCCTGGACAGCTTCCTTCGGCCTCCACGGCCGTGACAACCTTCTCATACCGCTCCTTCATCACCTGCTTCACCTGTGCAAGCTTCGATGTGTATCCGGGAGAATTCATAGCTTCGAGTAGAAGTGTCTGGGAGATCATCGAGCAGCTGGAGACACTCGTTCGTACGGCCCCCTTCACCTTTTCCACAAGGGCATCGAGCTGAGAGGCAGTAAGTCCTTTTCCTGAGAAGGAGATGAATCCTATCCTGAAGCCCCACACAAGAGACTCTTTCGTGGCCGCATCACACTTGATCACCCCGATATTCTCATGGAGTTCCACAAGGTGGTCTGCAAGGGAAGAGGTGGCACAGCTTTCATCGTGGTAGAGACCTGCATATGCATCGTCGGTGACGACGAGCAGCTTCTTCCCCCTGTCAGCAAGACGTTTCATCATGGAGGCGATACCTTTCATCTGAGCATCGGAGGGGGTATACCCTGTCGGGTTATTGGGGAAATTGAAGAGGCAGAGCAGCCGCTCTTCTTCAAGAGCGGAAAGGGAAACCTCCCACTCAGCAATAGGACAGGGACCGTCTTCTCCGATAAGCGGAAGGGTGATAAGGTCTGCCCCTTTCGAGGAAGTGAAGATCAGGTCATAGTTGTCCCAGGAAGGAGTGAGGGTGACGACCTTCTGCCCCTCCTCGACAAACAGGGAAGCCATGATGCTGATAGCATGGGTCAGGCCTCCGGTCACCACGGGCAGGGTATGAGGAGACCGGGCATAGTGCGGATTCGAGAGAGCCACATGGGCATCCCAGGCTTTTCTCAGGGTAGAAAGTCCTGCTGTCGGGGCATAACCGACGAGGGCGTTTGTGTTTTCATGGATCGCATGAAAGATGTCATGGGTCATACACTTTCCCTTCGAGAGAGCGACCCCGGCGGTCGCTCTGATCCTGCAGCCCATCTCATCCGCCTGCTGCGCCTGAGCGACAATTCCCTCAGGGAAGTAGAGCCGACGCCCCTGAGAGGAGAGAAACTCTCCAAATACAGACGAGCTCAGTATCTCATTCAGTTCGTGTGCCGTCATACTGCTGAATCCTCCTCAAGCATGGCAATAAACTCCGCTTCATCGACTATTCTCACCCCGAGCTTTTCGGCCTTTGCACGCTTCGACCCGGCCTTCTCTCCTGCAAGAAGGTGCGTTGTTGCTCCCGAAACACTCCCGGTGACCTGTGCTCCGCGCGCCTCGAGCTCTTTGGCTGCGAGAGAGCGGGGAGAAAAGTGTTCAAACGATCCGGTGATCACCCAGATCTGACCTCTGAAGCGATCCGACACGTGCTGATCTTCAGCTTCCCCCTCACTCAGCTGTAGCCCTGCACTTCGTAAAGCATCGATGCGATGACGCATCGCCGGGTTCTTCAGTGCATCGAACAGGAGGGTGACACTCTTCTCTCCGAAACCCTTGATCTGGAGAAGACGTTCGGTATCATCGGCATCGACAAGCGCCAGGAGCGATTCCATATCACGGATTCCGTTGTCCGTCAGGAGCTGCACTCCCTTCTTGCCTAGCTCGGGAATTCCGAGAGCGATAAGAACCGTGCTGAACGGCCTCTTTCTGCTCTCCTCAACACTTTTTATCAGCTGAGCTACTTTCTTCTCACCGAACCCCTCTTCGCCCACCAACTGACGGTAGTCACAGGTGTACAGGTCCTGGATGTCATGAATATAGCCCCTGTCAAACAGGTACTGCACTGTCTCGGGACCGAACGATTCTATATCCATCTGCCCCCGCCCGACGAAGAACTTGATTCTGCCGGTCACCTGGTCGGGACAGGATGGGTTCTCACAGAATGTGTGTGCTCCCCGGAGAATCAGGGGAGAGGAGCAGGAAGGACAGGTATCAGGCATGAGATAGGTCGTGTTTCCCTCTTCGTTCTTTTCTGTCACCTTCTCCACTGCAGGGATCACATCACCCCGCTTGCTGATAGCGACAGTATCGCCGATGGCGAGTTCAAGGAGGGAGATGTACTCCTGATTATGGAGTGTGATATTCGAAATCGTCGAACCGGCCACCCTCACAGGCCGGATTCTCGCGACCGGTGTGATCCGGCCGGTTCTTCCCACCTGAACATCGATCCCTTCGAGTACGCTGAGGCCCTGGGGAGAGTCGAACTTGTAGGCCAGGGCCCACTTCGGATGATGGTTCGTATACCCGATATCATCCCTGAGGCCGATCTCGTTCACCTTGATCACCATCCCGTCTATCTCATGGGCGAGGGACGAACGCTTCTGATAGAGGCTCTCCAGGTATGCAGGAAGCTCTTCCAGTGTGATATGACGCGCGAAAGGAGGCTGTACGCCTTTCGGATTCCCCACCACTGCAAGGGAGGGGTTCACCGGGAAGTGTGCCTTCATGAGGTAATCAAGCATCTCGGTATGAGAGGAGAAGGGCAGTTCCCCTTCGGGAGCATGTGCGTCATAGACATACATATCAAGGGGGACTTTCGAGGTTTCAGAGCTCTTGATACGCCTCAGCGAGCCGCTTGCAAGGTTTCTCGCATTCGCATAGGGGGTCTCAAGAGCCTCATTGAGCCGGAGGAAGTCGTTCTTCGAGATGAAGACCTCCCCGCGTACAGCGATCGTAAGTTTATCAGGTATCGAAAGAGGGATGGCCTGAATTGTCCTTGCATTAGAGGTCACATCATTACCTACGAAGCCGTTCCCCCGGGTGACCGCCTTCTCGAGGAGACCGTCACGATAATAGAGTACGAGTGATACACCGTCTATCTTTTCCTCAACCGTATAGGTGAGGGAGTCCCAGCCGTTCTTCCTGTGCCTCTCCATCCACTGCACGATCCCCTCACTCCCGTAGACCTTGTCGAGGGAGAGCATCGGAGCGGTATGGGCGACTTCCGGGAAGGTGGAAGTGAGATCGCTTCCCACACGGAGTGAGGGAGAATCATTGCTTTTCAAGGAAGGATACTCATTCTCAAGGGCGACAAGCTCATCCATGAGGGTATCGTAGAAAAGGTCACTCACGCTCGGTGATGCGTCTTTGTAATACTCCTCCTGATAGGTGTTCAGAAGAGATTTCAGCTCATCTATTCTCTGTCTGACTGAATCAATATGTTCCATTATTCTTACCGCCTGATGTCCAGTATAGCGGATTTCATGATATTTTCCATCGACCGTGAAAGAGTAAATTGGTATTTTCTTTCATATAGTGTACAATTGAGCTCACAGGAACCTCTATGAAGATACATGACATTCCCGGGCCGCTTCACGGCATCATTCTATACTCCTCAGTCGACAAGGGATCCGTTATCGGGCACTCTCAGATAGAAGAGCACGAACCCTTCTTCATCCTCGACAGCACGGGTGTTACCGCAGCGAATGAACTGAAAATCGACCAGTCCGTCATTCCCCTCCTGGGAGGATATGATATCAAATTCAGAGATGAGCCTGTCCTTGCCCTCTTCGGCCCTTCTCTCGAGAGTGTTCAGCGAAGAGCGAAGACCATTGAGATCGAGTACCAGGCAATTCCCTCAGCGGAAGAGTCATATGCACTGAAAGAGCATACGCCGGTCACCTACTCCTGGGGAAAGGAGAAAGCACTCGAAGCTGAGGATCTTACAACCTTCTCCACCACCTTCACCTTCGACAGGCAGACCCTTGTGAAGGACTCTCCCGTGACAACCGAAGCGTATATACAGGACGACTTACTCATCATAGAAACCTCTTCCCAGTGGCCGTTTCATGTCCTTGATTCAGTTGCCGCAACGACAGGAAGAACAAAAAAAAGCATCTGTGTAAGAAACAGGAACTACCATTCCGCTCATGACGAAACCCTTATAAAACCCTCAATACACGCATCGATTGCAGCCCTTGCAGCTCTTGCGACTGAGAAGCAGGTGATCCTGCATACCAGCGAGCCACAGCAGAGTTCGCTCATCACCGCTAGCAGGGATACATACCTTGACGCCTCAGGTATACCTGTCGCAGAGTCCTGCCGGGTGGAACTTGACCAGGGAGCCTACGCCCTCTTTAGGGGAGAACTGGTCATCCAGATGATAGCGGCACTGATGCCGCCCTACCCGGTAAAATATTTCTCTACAGAGTTCACCTCTGTCGAAACCCACCTCCCTCCGACCCACTTCTTCGGAACCCTCGGCTTCACCGAGGCTGTTTATTTCACAGAGGCCCATGTATCGGCTCTGGTACGCTCCCAGAACAAGAACCCGAGCAACTGGAGGGTGAACCATTACGATGAGTACCGGCAGAAGAGTTCGTTCATCAACACCCTGCCGGTCGGAGTCCTGAAAGATCTCATCACTGAAGTGAGCAGTGCGGGAGACTTCTCCCGCCACCATGCTGTCTATGAGATTCAGAGCAGAACGAAGAAACCGCTCTCCCCCTTCCTTAACTACTCAAGAGGCATCGGCATGGCGTGTGCTCCCGGAATAAGCGGCTTCTCCCTAAAGAGCAAGCTCCATCGGGATTCAAAGATAAGCATCACGCTCGACAACAACAGAGTTATTGTGAACAGCAGCTTCTACCCGAACATGAAGACCAGGAACCTCTGGTTCTCCGTCATAGGAGAACACCTCTCGGTCTCCCCCGATATCATAGAGACAGTACCGAACAGAACCTCCGAAATGATCGATACCGGACCCGAAGTCCTCTCTCTTGATGTAGGGCGGTCGATAGAGATGATATCCTCCATCTGTACAGCCATTCAGGGAAGAAGATTCCATGACCCTCTGCCGATCACCGAATCGGTGACGGCACGCAGCGTCCTTCCTCCGGGAACGGTGAAATTCATAAGTGAGAACTGGGGATGCCTCTCCCTTGAACTTGAGATCGACACAATCACCCTCCAGACCTACGCACGGCGTGTGGTAGGGCGTTTCACCTTCTCACATGTGATGAATGCCGACCAGCTCAGCCTGAAATTCAGAAGAGTCATCCATGAAACCCTCTCCACCCTCGGTATTGTTCCCGTACATACGAACAATGCACCCCCACTCATCGATATCTCCGTCTCTTCAACAGGGGACGGCTCCTATCCTTCGAGCGCAACACAGAGTGTGAAGGGGATGGTGTACGCCGCCTATGTATCAGCATGTACGCAGGCACTGGGAACAGAGGTGACATCTCTGTTCAGCACCTTTGAGAAGATTCCGCTGCAAAGGAAAGAATCATGAAGATCGAATGTACCATAGACAAGATCCCCCGCACCCTCCATGTGAACGGGAGCAAGCCGCTCAATCTCATTCTTGAATACGATATCGAAGCGAAATCGATGATCGGGGAATGTTCGGGAGGCACCTGCGGGAACTGCATCGTCCTGCTCAACGACAAGGCGGTCCTTTCCTGTCTGATTCCCGCATTCAGGATACAGAACGCCCAGATTCTCACCTTCGAAGGATTCCAGAAGACACGTTTCAGTCAGGACGTGGAACGAGCCTATGCCGACACAGGCTTCTACCCCTGCACGCACTGCTATGCCTCCAAGTCTCTCATTCTTGAATCGATCCTTCAGCAGATTGAGAAGACAAAAGAGGGACTTCCCGACAAACTGGACGAGGAAACTGTCGTGAGAGAGATGAATCTCAACCGCTGCTCATGCCTTGATGCACATGAGATTATAGACATCTACAACGCTGCATCCGGATACCGGAGGAAACGACGTGCAAGAAGACAGTAAATCGGCAACCATACACACTCCCAGAACACTGCATGATCTCGCAGCCACGCTGCAGAGGGTAAGTCATCCCACCTTCTTTGCAGGCGGAACCTACCTGATGAACAGCCCTTCCTTCTACCCCTGTGATACCTACCGCGATATTATCTATCTCGGAGAGATCACTGAACTCAAAAGGATCAGCAGAAATGACAGAACACTCGAGATAGGGTCCATGGTGAACCTCGATCACATCATGAGCGCGGGGCGGCTCGCACTCCCCGAACTTCTCCTCACCTCGATAGAGAACTCGGGAACGCTGATCGTCAGACGCCAGAGTACCCTCGGCGGCTCACTCGGCATCCCCGAAAGGCGTCTTGCCCTCAGCGGAGCTCTCGCTGCTCTGGATGCAGAGGTGCAGATCTATACGCTGAAGAACCAGCGGTTTGTTTCCTCCTGGAAACCCCTGAGCTCCTTGTACACCCACACGGGAAAACTCAACCTCTCGGAAAAGGATATCATTGGAGGAGTGCGGTTTTCCGACGAGAAAGAGACCTATGCCCTGCAGATGACAGGTGGAGATGCGATGAGAGATCCCTCCCGTGCAGTGATCGCCTCCCTTGCCTACTTCGAGAGCGAATCCCTCATCACCAGGTTCAATATCTCCCTGATCTTCCCGAAACACCTCTTCATAGCCCCTCATGAACTGACACTTGCAGATGAGCGGCATGACCCTCCCTCTGAAAAGTGATCAGATAAGCAGAATCAGGCGCCTCATGGAGGAGCAGGTGAATCAGGTGGTTCAGGACACCCGTCCTCAGATACAGAGAGAGCGGGGACGACGCCTCATTGAAGCACTGCTGCATTCACTCAACACTTACGGACTCTCCTGAGAAGGGTACGTCCGCACGGGAACAGAATGAAAAACGATATGCCTCCCCTAATCATGATGCTTGATCTATGGTACAATGACGTGCACACAGAGGGAGATTAGTGAATGAGAGATTTTG
Source organism: Sphaerochaetaceae bacterium (assembly GCA_963676605.2). Taxonomy (GTDB): domain Bacteria; phylum Spirochaetota; class Spirochaetia; order Sphaerochaetales; family Sphaerochaetaceae; genus SABI01. Next base: position 323,155 of record CAXXSP010000018.1, read on the forward strand.
TCCATCTTCATAACCATAGTGATTTTTCGCTTCTTGACGGCATAGCCCCCATCTCAAAGTACATGGTACGGGCGAAAGAGTACGGAATGAAAGCTCTGGCTCTCACCGACCACGGAAACATGTTCGGTGCCCTCAGGTTCTATCATGCATGCCGAGAGAACGGTATCAAGCCTATAATAGGCTGTGAATTCTATGTAAACCCGGAAAGTCATACCGAGAAGTCTGTCACGATGAGCGGCTCCCGCTACTACCATATGGTCCTCCTTGCCATGAATGAGACGGGATACAGAAACCTTATCAAGCTGGACAGTATAGCCTACACCGAAGGCTTCTATTACAAACCCCGGATCGATGATGCCCTCCTTGCTGAACACAATGAGGGACTGATCTGCCTGAGCGCATGTCTCGGAGGAGAGATCCCGACGCTCCTGAATGAAAATGCCTACGACGGAGCGAAGGAAAGAGCCCTCTTCTACAACAATCTCTTCGACGGCGGCCGGTACTTCCTCGAGCTGCAGGATCACGGGCTCCCTGAACAGAAGAAGGTAAACGAGCTGATGATCACCCTCGCGAAGGAGACGGGTATTCCCCTTGTCGCCTCGAATGATATTCACTATATCGACCGCGCCGATGCGAATGCCCAGGACATAGCGGTCTGCATCGGCACGAACAAGAAGAAGAATGATGCATCGAGAATGCAGTTTGAGAGTGATCAATTCTACCTGAAAAGCGGTGACGAGATGGAAGAACTCTTCTCCCATGTCCCCGAGGCTCTCGATAATACGTTAAAGATCGCGGAGATGACCAACCTGGAGATCGAGCTTCCCGGACCGCTTCTTCCCGATTTCGATATCCCGCCGGAGTTCGCCACTGATTCCGATTACCTGAGGCATATAGCAACCGAAGGGCTGAAAGAGCGGTATGAGGTCATCACTGATGAGCTCACCGAACGACTCGAGTACGAACTCGGTGTCATCATCTCGATGGGCTTCACCGGCTACTTCCTCATCGTGTGGGATTTCATCCACTGGGCGAAGCAACACGATATCCCCGTCGGCCCCGGGCGCGGCTCGGGCGCCGGCTCGATCGTCGCCTACGCGATGACGATCACAGACATCGACCCCATCAAGTATAATCTGATCTTCGAACGTTTCCTCTCAACCCCGAACGTGTCTCCATGCCTGACTTCGATATCGACTTCTGCTTCGAACGGCGTCAGGAAGTGATCGACTACGTGACAGAAAAGTACGGAACGAGCCGCGTCGCCCAGATAGCGACTTTCGGGACTCTCAAGGTGAAACAGGTGATCAAGGACGTTGCGAGGGTTCTCGATATCCCGTTCGCAGAAGCGACGAGAATCGTCTCTCTGGTACCTGACGCCCTCCCAGCCCCTGAAGACGGAGGCAAGCCGCCGAAACTCACCGTCCAGGGGGTGGTGAATTACCGCCCGGAACTGCAGGAGATGATAGAGAAGGGAGGCGTCTATGCCGAACTCTTCGATGTCGCCACACGCCTTGAAGGCCTCAACCGCCATATCTCGACCCATGCCGCAGGTGTTGTCATAGGAAAGAGCGACCTTACCAACTACGTCCCGCTCTACTTCGACTCCAAAAGTGGAGCCGTCTCCACGCAGTACACGATGGATATGCTTGAAGACTGCGGTCTGGTCAAGATGGACTTCCTCGGCCTGAAGACCCTCACCCTCATTCAACACACCGTCGAGCTGATCAGGATGCGTGAGCCCGATTTCGCCATCGAGGATGTGGATGAACACGATGAGAATACATTCCGCATGCTCAGTGAAGGAGAATCGGGAGGTGTCTTCCAGTTTGAAAGTGCAGGCATGAGGAGAATCCTCCGCGATGCCCAGCCGACCACCATTGAAGACCTTGTCGCCCTCAATGCACTCTATCGACCGGGGCCGATGGCGTATATCCCCAAATTCATTGAATCAAAGAACGGAAAAGCACCTATCGAGTACTTCCACCCCGACCTTGCCCCGCCTCTGAAGACCACTTACGGAGTTATCGTGTATCAGGAGCAGGTCATGAAGGTCGCCCAGATCATCGCAGGCTACTCCATGGGAGCCGCAGACCTTCTCCGCCGTGCGATGGGTAAAAAGAAAGCTGAAGTCATGGTAAAGGAGAAGGAGAACTTCATCAGCGGTGCCGAGGAGAAAGGGTACACCAAAGAGACAGCTGAGGGTATTTTTGAGATGCTCCTGCCTTTCGCAGGCTATGGTTTCAATAAATCACATGCAGCGGCATACTCCGTAGTCGCCTACCACACGGCCTACCTGAAGGCGAATTATCCGAACGAGTTCATGGCAGCCAACCTTACCAATGAGATGAACTCTCCCGATAAGTTCTCCCTCTACCTCGCAGATACCCGGTCCATGGGAATCCAGATCACTCCGCCGAGCATCAACAGCTCGGGACGGCAGTTCACCGTTGTCGACGGTCAGATCGTATATGGGCTCCAGGGTATCAAGAACGTGGGAGAAGCGGCGGTAGAGTCGATTCTCACTGAAAGGAAGGAGAACGGTCCCTTTGCCAGCTTCCTCGACTTCCTGCAACGTAACGAACCGAGGGTTCTCAACTCCCGTCTTGTCGAATCACTGATCAAGTCGGGAGCTTTCGATGAACTTGGCGTGAACCGTCCGACGCTTCTGGCCAATATGGAGCAGGCGATTAAGTATGCCCAGAAAAGAAGAGAGAGCACCGCCTTCGGGCAGGTGAGCCTTTTCGATGTGGAAGAAGAAGCCTCGATGGAGACATTCTCCATGGAGGAGGTGGAAGACTCCACCCTCCTGGAGAAACTTGAAACAGAAAAACAGCTCCTAGGCTTCTATGTATCCGGCCATCCGATGGACATCTACCGTGATGCGTGGAAGAGAGCAGTGACCGTCGACCTCGCCTCCCAGGAAAAGATTCCGACAGGCCGAAGCGTAAATCTTGTCGCGATGATAACACAGGTACGGGAGCATATCACACAGAAGGGAAACGGAAAGCCGATGGCTTTTCTTAAACTGAGCGATTTCAACGGAGAGGTGGATGCCGTCATCCTTCCTCCGGAATGGGAAAAGGTCTCTGAAATGGTCAGTGTAGATACGATTCACGGATTCACCGGAACCTTCGAACTCAGGAATTCAGAGCTCTCCTTCCGGGTGCACACCGTCGTAGACCCCGATTCGCTCGAAGCGGCGGCGCTGAAGGAAGCACACCTCACCCTGATAAAGGATCTGTGTTCATCGAAGGAGCTGACCAGTATCGTTGATACCTGCATCACCTACAACGGAGCCCTCCCCCTCACCCTCCATGTCATCGAAGAACAGAACCCGGATGACAGTGAAGGAGATGTGAGGAGAAAGGAACATATCATTCAGGCTGGACGTGATTTCTCCGTCCTTTACGGGAATGATTTCATAGAAGCAATCAAGGAGTACCAGGCTGTCAGCGACGTCTGGTTTGTATAAAGGAGAAGTGCCATGAGAGAAGTTGCACGCGTCGTGTCTTTCCTGCTTTCCATCTATAACATCATGATTCTGGTGAGAATCATCACGAGCTGGATGCAGCCCGTACGTCCGGTGAGAAGTTCCGGCCTCCTCGATATCATCTCGCGACTCACCGATCCCTTCCTGAACATCTTCAGAAAGGTGAAGTTCCTCAGATTCCAGCGGTTTGACTTCAGTGTCCTTCTTGCTCTCATGACGATCTCGATCCTGCAGAATATCCTCTCGACCTACTATATGACAGGGAAGATGAGTGTCGGTTTTGTTCTCGCAACCATCGTACAGTCCCTCTGGTGGTCCTTCCTCTCGATATTCCTCGGAATCATCATCATTCTTCTTATTATCCGCCTTGTCCTCTCCTATAAGAGGACGCCGAACACCATTCACTACACCATGATGCTGAATCAGTGGCTTCAGAAGGTACTGGACCTCGTCCATACATCCATCTTCTCCGGTAAGGCAGTCTCTGACAGGACACTCCTGTATACGACAACCGTCCTCTGTATCCTCCTGTACGTAGCATTGCTGAACCTGATCAATATTGCCGTCCAATATCTTGCAGGACTTCCCTTCTAGGCCTTCATCGTGTACGCACGGAATATCGACACAGATATAAAAACACTGAAGGGCGTGGGGAAACATCTTGCAGCCTCCTATGCTCAGATGGGAATCCAGACCTATTCAGACCTCCTTCACCTCATACCCCGGGGGTATGAGGACAGAACGACGATCGTTCCCCTCGCTCACCTGGCAGACGGGGAATATGCGAACACCATAGTGGAGGTGATCGGTCACTCCTATTTCGGCGGAGGAAGGAAAAGGACGCTCAAAGTCACCGTTCAGGATATAAGCGGAGAGGGGGATGCCCGTGCCTCCCTTGTCTGTTTCAACAGAAACTATCTGGAGAATGTCTTCCGTATCGGCAGCAGGTTCTACCTCTGGGGCATGTTCACTCACCACTGGGGAGAGCTCCAGAGCAGTCAGTTCGAGATGGTCCATATCGCATCCACTCTCGAAGAAGCCCCCGGATACGGCTCCCTCAACCCGGTCTATCCCCTGTCGGGAAAGCTCTCCCAGAAAGGCATAAGACGGAATGTAAAGGAGGTGCTCTCTCTCATTTCTTCCATTGAGGAGGAACTTCCAGAATACATCACTCAGAAATATGATCTCATGAAGACCGATGAGGCTTTCCGGGCAGTCCATCAACCGAAGAACCTGGAGATGATGAGAAAGGGTCACAGAACCCTCGCCTTCACAGAACTGTTCTACCTGCTTCTTCTCAATGCACGCCATGTGCACCCGCGAACTGTCCCGGCTGTACAACAGAACACCAAAGGAGAGAAGCTCGCTGAGAAACTGCTCGCCAGTCTCCCTTTCTCTCTCACACGTGACCAGAACTCATGTCTTGAAGCTATCAGGAAGGATCTCTCGCGGGGCGAAGTGATGAACCGTCTTCTCCAGGGAGACGTGGGAAGCGGAAAGACACTCGTTGCCTGGATGAGCGCATTGAACGTGATAGGAAGCGGAGGTCAGGTTGCCTTCATGGCCCCCACAGAACTCCTCGCCCGCCAGCATGCAGAGCAGGCGGCTCAGTACCTTGAACCGCTCGGCATCCGTCTTGCCTTCATTACAGGCTCTGTGAAACAGAAGGCGAGAGGATACCTTATCGAGGCACTGAAAGCAGGAGAGATCGATATCGCGATAGGAACGCACGCCCTCTTCAGTGACGATATCGCCTTCAGAAACCTGAAATATATCATCATCGACGAACAGCACCGCTTCGGCGTCCTCCAGCGGGCGAAGCTCAAGGAGAAGGGCATCGATCCCGATGTTCTGATGATGAGTGCCACACCCATCCCCCGCTCCCTCGCCCTTACCGTCTTCGGTGATATCAACGTATCGACAATACGGGAAATGCCGATGGGAAGAAAACCTGTCACCACCTACCTCGTAAAGGAGGAGAGCAGGGAGAGAATGTACCAGTCTGTCCGTGTGGAATTCGATCGCGGCCATCAGGCGTACTTCGTCTACCCGAGAATTGATGACAGCGGAGAGAGCGAGCTCAGGGATGTGCAGAGCATGTTCGAATATCTGTCGCGGAAGATGTATCCGGGTATCCGGTCAGCCCTGATTCACAGCAGGATACCGGAAGATGAGAAAATGAGTATCCTTCGTGACTTCAGGGACGGAAAGCTCACATACATCGTGAGCACGAGCGTCGTCGAGGTAGGCCTCGATATCCCGAAGGCTACCGTGATGGTGATCGAGCATGCAGAGCGCTTCGGCCTTGCCGCCCTGCACCAGCTGAGAGGCCGGGTGGGAAGAAGCGACCTCCAGTCCTACTGTTTCCTCGTCTATAACACGCCCCTCTCCGAGGATGCACAGAAGAGACTGAAGGTACTCAAGGAGACACATGACGGCTTTGTAATTTCCGAGCAGGACCTCCTGATACGCGGTCCCGGAGATATCGCGGGCGTCAAACAGTCAGGTTTCCTCAAGCTGAAATTCGCAAGCCTCACCGATGATATGGATATGATCCAGGAGGTGAAGACTCTCGTTGACCGGATCATCGATGAGGACGAAGGCCTCCTCTCTTCAGAACACTTCAGAATCAGAAACGTCCTCACCTATTCTCCCTATATCAGTGAAAATCATACAGCAGATTGAAATTTTCCCCTCTCTGGCGTACAGTACGAAGGTATGAGAATTACAGCAGGCAAATACAGAGGAAGAACCGTCACCTGCCCGCCGGGTGTCATCCGTCCGGCAATGGACAGGATGAGAGAGTCGATGTTCTCCATCATCAGAGACCTTGATGACAGAAGTTTTCTCGACCTGTTCAGCGGAAGCGGTCTGGTCGGCATGGAAGCTGCCTCCAGAGGTGCACAGCCGGTGCATCTGGTGGAGATGGACCGCAAGAAAAAAAGTACGATCGAGAAGAATATCTCCATCGTCGATACCCCGATCAAGCTATTCATGGCAAACGTCTTCCGATTTATCCCCACAGCAAAAATCACCTACGATATCGTCTATGCCGATCCCCCGTTTCCGATGACTGGCAAAGTGAAAATCGCAGAAGCAGTGGAGAAGGCCGGCATTCTCGCACCAGGCGGACTTTTCATCATTCACTATCCGAGCGAGGACAGGAAACTCTGGCCTGAGACGATAGGCTCTCTCTCCTTCATTGATGAGAGAAGCTATGGGAGATCACTGTTACGTTTCTATAGATCATCAAACGGAGAGGTAGACCATGAAGATTGAAAACGGAGTAGCCACTGAGACCTTCACCCTGCAATCCCGCGACGTGGATCGATATTCCACCTGCAATGCAGACACCTACTTTCATTATATGCAGGATGTGGCAGGACTCCACGCAACGCATATGGGAATCGCCATCAATGATCTGAGAGAGCGAGGCAGAACCTGGATGGTGAACAGGACGAAGATGAAGATCCATTCCTACGCCACATGGCCCTCTGAAATCAAGGTAGAGACCTGGCCTCAGACTCCCGTGAAATTCTATTGTCCCAGAGGCTGCCGCGGATACAGCGGAGACACACTCCTGTTTGAATCGATGACCCGATGGCTCATCATAGACCTTGAGAAGGGAAGAATCGCGAAGCCCGAAAGTGAGAATTTCGAACGCTTCGATGTGAGCGGAAGACATGAACCTGTCGAGATGGATGCACGCCTCTCCTTCACTCCTGAAACCTACGAGAGCACACGTGAAGCTCCTCTCACCATCCGCTATAAGGATACCGACACGAACCGTCATGTGAACAATGTCTCCTTTGTTCAGTGGATGCTTGAATCCCTCCCCTTCTCATTCCTCGAGGAGAACAGTCTCACAGAGATCGATATCAGTTATATAAAAGAGGCATTCGATGAGGATGAGCTCATCTGCCAGACCGGATGGATCCCGACCGAAGAAGGACATACGCTTCATCATCAGATAGCAAAAAAAGAGAACGAAGAGAGCATTCCGCTCTGCATCGCCCATTCGACCTGGGCAGCGAGAAAGAGCTCCTAATAGTGGGGAGGCTTCTGGTGAGGCATCATCTCTCCACCTGAATCCGCGAGCTCTCCCAACTGGCGTTCCAGATCTTTTCGGCCCGCTTCAAGACGGTCTATCTGCTTCTGCTGATCAATCACAAGGTCATTGAGTGTCGCCACCGTATCTTCCAGATACGCAAGCTTCGTCTCGATTGCTACTAATTCTTCATTCATGTTGACCATGGTACACAGAAAACGATTTGTTGCAAGAAAAACCCGTGCAAAAACCGCAAGATACATGATATACTGAGACAAATTGTTGCAGTTTGGTGCAGATACAGAGGAGACAACATGAAAGGAGAGAGAGTCGCCCAGCTGGAGCTGTTGCTCCACAGTCATCCGGAAGGGCTCAGGAGATCGGAAATAGCCCGAAGGCTCGGCGTTCACCGATCCACGATATCACGGTATATCGATGATCTGAAGCAATATATAGATATCTACGAAGAGAATAATCTGATCAAAATACACCAGAAACTGGGAGATGACTCGATCAGTCTCAGTGTCTATGAATCCCTTGCCTTCAACCTCTCCGCCGGTGCCCTAGCACAGAACAGTGAACTGCAGAGCCCGCACCTAGCGAGCGGACTGAAAAAGATCGCAGTGAACATGCGCAGTTACGCTCCCACCATAGCAGACACGATTATCTCCCTCGCAGAGTCAATCGACGAGGAAGTCAGGAACAAGGAGGAACTGAATAAACAATTCAATTCCGTCTTCGAGGTTCTCATCGACTCCTGGGTCTCCGGAAAGATGGTCCGTCTCTTTCACACGAGTGGAGAATCGCTGCAGGAGACCGAATTCGCTCCCTACTTCATAGGCTATCGCGAAGATGAGGGAGGCAGAAATCCTATCAGCGTAACCGGAAGGCTCCGTCACACCTCCGAGATCATCACCATCGACATCTCGAGCATTGAATCAGCAATCATTCTTGATGAAACCTATACCATTCCTGATAACCTGAAACCCTTCCAGAACCCGAGGAGAGAAGAGGCGACCTACGAAGTCACCGACCTCATTCCTCTTACGCTGAGGCTCTTCGAACGCTCGGCAATGAACTCTTTCCACCAGCTGGCGCACACTCCTCCCCGGTATGAGAAGGAAGAGAGAGGAACAACACTTTGCCGGATGGAAGTTGAGAACTCCATCGAACTGATGCTCCGACTGATTCAGTGCGGTAATTCCATTGAGGTACTCGGACCAGCACAGTTCAGGAAAAAGTATACGGACTACCTGAAAAACATCCTCACGCTATACGATTAAAGGGAGGAAGCGAATCAAGAAAGACTTAAACTTCTTGTATTTTTCAATTTCACACGCTATTCTTGAACTATCTTAACCTTATGGAGGAATAACATGAAAAAATATGTATGTGACTTATGCGGATATGTGTATGACCCGGCTGATGGCGATCCCGATAACGGCGTAGATCCCGGAACAGCATTTGAAGCTCTTCCCGAAGACTGGGTATGCCCCCTCTGCGGTGCTTCAAAGGACGATTTCTCTGTAGAAGAGTAATCTCATATAAATTGTATTCGTAAGGAGCCGGTCATCGGCTCCTTTTTTCTTGCTCATTCGTTTCCTCAATGTGAGGAGGAGGGATCACCTCTGGTGTACCCACTCCTTGCGGGACAGTTCTTTCAGTTTCTCCTCCTCTGTCACGATAACAGGAGATTCCTTTACAAAGAGGGAACCGAACAGGGCTGCAAAGACGAGGGCGATAGCTGCTATGAGCGTCTTCTCAAGGAGGATACCTCCTCGTATGTTCATCGTGATAAGCAGGATCGAACCTACCAGATGACCTACAAGAAGGAGCGCCGCCTGACTTGATGCTTCCTGTACCGGATAGGTGAGCTCATGAGCATACTGATATCCGAGGGGAATGGTGCTCTGGAAAAAGAACCCGAGCACGGCGACAATCACATAGACGAAGAAGAACGGCATACCTGATCCCAGGAAGAGAGGGATGAAGGAGAACAGCACCATCATTACGAACAGCCCCGCCATGGCAAGGGAGAAGAAGAACTTCCTCTTTCTGTAATGATCGGAGAGAAGCGGAATAATAACAGTACCGACCATACCTCCGAGGAGGAGGAGAAGACCGAGGATACCGTTTGAGTTTTTGATATTCACAAACGCGGTAATGCTGTCGGTCTTTGCAATAAACACGTTGAACAGCCCCCAGGAGAGACCGAAGATGATCATGAAGCCGCCCATATGCTTCTTCTTGAGCAGAAGTATAAGCGATTCTCCGAATCCCGATATCTTTTCTGGTTTCTGAGTAGGAGGTGTGGGTGGTCGTTCCTTGAAGAGGAAGAGCACAGCCACCGCACTCACACTCGTTGCAATACCGAGTCCGAGGAGAAGGGCCGGAAGCCCGCCGCCGTAATCGACACTGCTCGGATCCCCGCTTATCACGCGCGGAGCGATAATCATGATAAGAAGCAGTCCCGTATACTGAAACAGAGAGACCAGACCTGCTGCAAAACCTCTCTCCTTCAGAGGAAACCACCTATTCGTCACTGCCGTAACGCTGCTGAGAATAATCACATGCCCGAGTGAGAGCCCTACCTGGCTTATCATCACATAGGTAAGGTTCTGTGCCATCAGTCCTTTCATGAGGGAAAAGACAGCAAGAAGGATCGAAGCTATCCTGAGAGACCATTTCAGTCCTATCTTGTGAATCAGGTAGGAAAAGGGAACACTGAAGATGAGGAAGGAGAAGAAATGAATGATTGTGAGAAGATCGGGAGAAAAGAGAGAATAGGAGGGAATCTGTGCTCTGTAGAACTCTGCAGCTGCACGTGAGACCGGGGCGAATACGAGCCACTGCATCTCTGATACCATGATCACGACCATGAGTGCGCCCAGCACCACCCATCTGTATGGGTAGACTCTTATACTTTTCATTTTGACCTTCCGAAACTATACTACAATAAGCAGAGAGCAGAATACAAGTACAAAGGAGAAAACCCTCATGAAGAGTACAGATACCTCAACTCATAATGAAGTCATAGACGTTCTGATGAAACGGAGAAGCATCCGGTCCTTTGAGGATAGACAGATACCATTTGATATCATAGAGGTGATGAAGAAAGCGACGCTTCGGGCTCCCACAGCGGGAAATCAGGTGTTCTATTCAGTCATCGAAGTCATGGATCAGGAGAGGAAGGAGAAACTTGCCGTCCTCTGCGACAATCAGCCGATGATCGCAAAGGCTCCCCTCGTCTGGCTATTTGTCGCCGATGTGGATAAGTGGAAACGGTACTACCGTGAAAGCGGTGCCGTCGAGCATGGCAGAGAACAGGGGATAGAGGAACCTGAAACGGGGCTCGGAGAGTTCCTCCTGGCCACCGATGATGCCCTCATTGCGGCGCAGAATGCCGTCATTGCCGCTGAGTCCTTCGGTATCGGCTCCTGCTATATCGGAGATATCCTGGAAAACCATGAAAAGATCATCTCCCTGTTCAATCTCCCTCCGCATGTGGCAGTCGCCACCCTCCTCATCTTCGGATACCCGAAATCGAAGAAGGCACTCCCCACTCCCTCAATCCGTCCCCCTTCCGATGCCGTCTTCATGACCGATACTTACACTCCCTACACCCTTGAGAAACTGCAGTACACGTATGGGAAACAGGAAGAAGATGCGCGGGCGAAAAAGAAACTCCCCTTCGATAATACCGGATCCCTTGCTGAAGAGTATTATTTCAGGAAACACACGAGCGACTTCCTGAAAGAGATGAACCGTTCAAGCAACCTGATCATACAGCGATGGAAAGAGGGAGAATAGACTTACCCTGTACTGATAGAGAATCTCATCTATACGACAGGAGTTGAGGTATCATACACAAGCAAGGTGAAATCCTTCCCCTGAAATTCAAAATCAAGGAGCGGGAGGAAGCGAAGCTTGCTCTGATGCGCTTTCATGGACCGTGGGTTCAGCTTGTTCACGAAGGTCACAAGGATCGGATACCTCTCTTTCATGACTGACAGGGAACAGGAGAGAAGTTCCTGCAGCACGCCGGTTCCCCGATATGCTGTATCGATACATACGGGGCCGTATTGATAGGAATTCGTTTCTGAGAGAGTCATCCCGTTGAACTCAAGCTCCCCCAGTCTCGAAATCATGTACTGAAAAAGAGGCCACTTCGAACAATACCCCCAGGACGCTGACATCAGATACCCCGCGAGGACTCCCTCATCGTCAGCGACAACAAGTCCGTCTTCCTGCTTGATCAATTCAAGCAGAAGCTCATGAGTCAGGGCTGTGGTGACAAACCCATCCTTACGGTCCTCATCAGCTATGGTATCCACATGATACTTGGCATGCAGGGCCAGCACCTGCTCTATATCACATTCAGTCGCAATTCTATATTCCATCCAGAGTCTGTCCTCTCTCATTCCTTTCGGTGTTTTGTTCCATCCTCCGGATAGAACAAGAGGCGACCTGACGGCCGCCTCTCAATTATTCCTGTAACAGGATGAACTACATCAGCTCACCAACATTCTTGTACAGTGCCATTCTGTTCTTGGCATCCGCTTCAGCTCTCGCGAAGAGGTTTTCTGCGTTATCCGGGTTGGTCTTGTACAGAGCAGTGTATCTTCTTTCACTCTTGATGAATTCTTGATAATCACCGTCCTGCTTCTTGGCATCCCATGCAAACTTCTTACCTTCTTCAAGGCTCGGGTTGTAGCGGTACAGAGGCCAGTAACCGACGTCAACAGCTCTCTTCTCTTCAACCTGGCTCTTCATCATGTTGATACCGTGGTTGATACAGGGAGCGTAACAGAAGACGATTGAAGGACCGTCAAATGCGACTGCTTCCTGAAGAGCTTTCTGAGTGTGGAGTCTGTTCGAGCCCATCGAGACAGAAGCAACGTACGCGTGGCCGTAGCTCATCATCATGATACCCATGTTCTTCTTGCCGAGTTCCATACCGGAGTTTGCGAACTTCGCAACTGCACCGATCGGAGTAGCCTTGGAAGCCTGTCCACCGGTGTTCGAGTATACTTCAGTGTCGAGAACGAGGATATTCACGTTCTTACCGGAAGCGACAACGTGGTCGAGACCGCCGTAACCGATATCGTACGCCCAACCGTCACCACCGATGATCCAGACATCCTTCTCAGTGAAGTAGTCTTTCAGTTCAACGACCTTTCTGAAGGCGGCTGAGTCACTCTTTGTCTCTGCAAGAACTGCCTGTGTGGCCTTCTGTGCATCGATAGAAGCTTCTGACTTGTCGTCCCAGAGTTCGATACTCTTGTTGAGTGCTGCTGTGAGTTCAGCTGAAGTACCTTCAGCGAGGAGTGTGTCCACTGCGCTCTTGAGGAGTCTTCTGTTTGAATCGACAGCGAGTCTCATACCGAGACCGTATTCAGCATTGTCTTCGAAGAGGCTGTTACCCCATGCAGGACCACGTCCGTCTTCTCTCTGAGCATACGGAGTTGTCGGGAAGGTACCACCGTAGATTGAAGAACAACCGGTAGCGTTCGCTGCAAGCATTCTCTCACCGCAGATCTGTGATACGAGCTTCACATAGGGAGTCTCTCCACAACCTGCACAAGCACCTGAGAACTCGAAGAGGGGCTTCTTGAACTGCATTCCCTTTACGGTGTTCTCGTTGATTCCATCAAGAACATTGTCGGGAAGAGCGTCGAAGAACTCTGAGTAGGTGGTTTCCCCAAGGTCTCTTTCTGCCTGGATCGGGCTGAATTCGAGAGACTTGACCTTTGAAGGACAGGTTTCGATACAGACACCACATCCCTGACAGTCTTCAGGATAGACCTGAATCTTGAACTGGAGTTCTCTGTCGTTCTTGGTATTGCTCTTGAGAGTTGTGAACCCTTCGGGTGCATTCTCGAGATCCTTCGGATCGATCTGCTTAGCTCTGATAGCTGCGTGAGGACAGGACTGCACACACTGGTTACACTGAATACAGTTTTCGCTGACCCAGTGAGGAATTGAAGGTGCAACACCTCTCTTCTCAAGCTTTGCAGTATTGGTGGGAAGAGTTCCGTCGAAGCTCATCTTCGAAACGGGAATGTCGTTACCTTTGAGGCGCATGATGGGCTCGATGATATCCTTCGCAAAGTCAGATGCATCGTCGCTGATAAGCTTCTTGGGAACATAGGCTTCACCGGTAGCTGCGGAAACATTGACTTCCTCGAGAGCGGCAGCGGCTGAGTCAACAGCATCCCAGTTCATTTTGACGATATCTTCACCCTTTCTGCTGAAGGTCTTCTTGATAGCGTTCTTGATGAGATCCATAGCTTCCTGTTCGGGGAAGATACCGGAAATCTTGAAGAAGACAGCCTGCATGACTGTGTTGATTCTGGTTCCCAGACCAACCTTCTCTGCAATTTTGTATGCATCGATTGTGTAGAATCTGATCTTCTTCTCGATGATGGTCTGCTGCTCTGCTGCTGTCAGGGTAGCGAATACCTTGTCAGCGGGGACAACTGAGTTGAGGAGGAATACACCGCCTTCCTTCAGTGGAGCGAGCATATCGTAACGGCCGATGTAGGCAGGGTTGTGACATGCAACGAAGTCGGCTGCATCAATGAGCCAGGGCATGTTCACGCTGCTCTTACCGAAGCGGAGGTTACTGATTGTGATACCGCCGGACTTCTTTGAGTCGTAGGAGAAGTATGCCTGAGCATTCATGTCAGTGTTTCCACCGATGATCTTGATTGAATCTTTGTTTGCACCGACAGTACCGTCAGATCCGAGACCCCAGAACATGCAGGAGACAACGCCTTCGGGAGTAACGTCGATCTTGTCACAGAGAGGAATGCTCTTGTTGGTGACGTCGTCGTTGATACCGACGGTGAAATTGTGCCATGCACCGTTGTTCAGGTGATCGTACACGCTCTTTGCGTGGGTAGGAGTGAAATCCTTGCTCGAGAGACCGTAGCGGCCGCCGATCACTTCGATACCGTCTCTGCCCTGCTGTGAGAGTGCAGTTACGACGTCGAGGTAGAGAGGCTCACCGATTGAACCGGGTTCCTTGGTTCTGTCGAGAACAGCGATCTTCTTGACTGATGCGGGAATTGCATCAACGAAGTGTTTCGCTGAGAACGGACGATAGAGGCGGACCTTGAGGACACCGACCTTCTCACCGCTCTTGTTGAGGTAGTCAGCGACCCATTCGAAGGTATCAAGTGCTGAACCCATTGCGATGACAATTCTGTCAGCATCGGGAGCACCGACGTAATCGAAGAGCTTGTAGGCTCTGCCGGTCAGCTTGGCAACCTTATCCATGTATTCCTGAACGATCTCAGGAACTGCATCGTAGTACTTGTTGACAGTCTCTCTTCCCTGGAAGTAGACGTCTTCGTTCTGAGCTGCAACCTTGAGAATCGGCTTGTCCGGTCTCATTGCTCTGTCTCTGAAGCGTTCGATGTATTCGGGCTCGACGAGAGTCTGCATCTCATCATAAGAGATCTCTTTAACCTTGCTGACTTCGTGTGAGGTTCTGAAACCGTCGAAGAAAGAAAGGAAGGGGACCTGGGACTTCAGTGTTGCAAGGTGTGCAACAAGCGCCATATCCATTGTTTCCTGAATGCTGCTTGCAGCAGTCATGGCGAAACCGGTGTTACGGCAGGACATGACGTCACTGTGGTCACCGAAAATTGAGAGAGACTGCGCTGCGAGTGAACGGGCAGAAACATGGAATACTGTAGGAATCATCTCTCCTGCAATCTTGTGCATGTTCGGGATCATCAGCAGTAATCCCTGACTTGCAGTGAATGTGGTTGTCAGTGCACCACCAGAAAGTGCACCGTGCACAGCACCTGCTGCACCAGCTTCTGACTGCATTTCAGTAATGTCTACCTTCTCACCGAACAGGTTCTTTCTTCCAACACTTGACCATGAGTCGGAATATTCCCCCATCGGAGAGGATGGTGTGATGGGATAGATGGCTGCAACGTCACTGAACGCGTACGCTACGTGTGCTGCCGCACTATTCCCGTCAATAGTAACCATGTTTTTGTTACTCATATAAACGCTCCATTGTAAAAATATTTTCGATGTGGGCACGTTCATGTCCACGAAATTGAATGCACATAACACGACCCTGTCTTTTAAACAGGGTACGAACACAACCACTATACAATAATACAAGGGGGGATGCAACAATCGGGGAAGGGTGAAGAACCTTTTTCAGTAAAGAATTGCGTGGATTCCAATCCCCTAAACACTACTTAGTTACTCTTGTTTTCCACATTCCCGATAGAACAAAAGGGGAGAATTGCTCCCCCCTGTTATCATCACAGTTGCGTAATCTCTTCCCAGACCGAATCATCCACGAAGATACCTTCCCGGTCATGCTCCGCCCTGAACCTGATATAGTCTTCTCCCGGTGCATAGATTCCGGTCGAACCCTCTGAAAGTTCAGAACTCTTGATATACTCGATCGCTTTTTTAATTGTCTCACCCATATGCTCTTCACTGGTCGTCTTTTTCGGATCAATAACGATCATCACCTGAGAAGCGCCTCCGCAGCTGCCGTTCGCCTTCGGATCAAGATCTGCGGCTCCTACACCGTCGGTGAGTATGGCTCCGAGGATATCGAGCATGAAGGAGAAACTCGCTCCCTTCCAGAAACCGATCGGGAACATTCTTCTGGTCTCCTCGATGGCACCGGGATCGTCGGTGATATTCCCGTCCTTGTCATACCCTCCGGGGAACGGAAGTTTCTGACCGGCGAGCCTCATCACCTGAAGCTTTCCATAGGCATACTGGCTTACAGCCATGTCGAGCTGAACGGGGGGAGCTCCGTCAGGACCGGGAACGGCCATGACAAAGGGGTTGTTTCCCAGTCTCAGTTCCTTTCCTCCCCAGGGAGGCATAACTGCTTCGGTATTGGTCCACATGATGGCGATGTAACCCTTATTCGCAGCGTACAGGCCGTAGGTTCCTCCGCGCATCCAGTGAGTGGTGTTCTTCAGACCCACCATGCCGATACCGTTCTCTTCAGCCATCTCGATGGCACGGTCTGCGGCGTACAGTGCATTGAGGACACCGGGACCTCGGTTTCCGTTATAGACCTTAAGGGAACCATAATCCTTCTCAAGGGTCGGATCGGCATCGATGTCGACCCACCCCTTCTGAATATAGTCGACGAAACGACCTACCCTGTTTGTTCCATGGGAGTAGATCCCGTCATAGGTCGACTCGGTATGAATACGGGCACAGGTATCAGCCTTCGCTTCCTCCATCCCGTACTTCATGAATACTCTTTTTATTTCTGCATGAATCTCTTCAAATGATAATCTCATCTCGTTTCCTCCTTACCGGAAAAGCGATCTGCTGCACCATCCTCTTCCGTATTATCCTTGGACTGTTCTCATTACAATCTACCTGATAATCATTGATAATCAGTAATTTCAACAAGGAACACCCGGCTTCAGAGCGACTCCTTCTTCTGCTACAAATTCTTCAGTGTCGCTTCTATAATAATATCCTTTCTTCTGTTGCTGAGTGATTCGGCAAGTTCTGCCGCCGCCTCCGTATCCTGCTTCTTTACCGCCTCGAACATGATCCTGTGATCTTCCACTGACTGCTTCCACTCGGAAACATAGTCGGTATAGACAAGACGGTTCTCCCGTAGCATCGCCTGAATGACATTGATAAGGGAATAGTAGAGGGAGTTCCTCGAGATCTGAGCCAGCTTGCTGTGAAACTGCTCGTCAATCCGAATCATCTCCTCCTGTGTCTCAGCTCCATCCATCGAATCAATGATTCTCTTCAGTTCTACCATCTCTTCAATGGTCCGTACCTGGGCAACCCGCTTCAGAACTCCCCGTTCAAGGGTGGTTTTCAGTTCATACAGTTCTAGAAGCGGATGATCGGAGCTCATCGAGCTCGCTTCAAAAAGAAGGGAGAACGTGCTTACGAGTTTCGTAAGATCCATATGGGAGACATAGCAGCCGCTTCTCGAACGCATCTCGACAAGACCGAGAGCCGAGGCCTTCATGATACCGCTTCTTACCTGAGATTGGGAGATATCCATCTCTTCGGAAAAATCACGGATCGAAGGAAGCTTTTCACCGCTTGAAAGATTATGATGTCGAATGAATCTCACAAGATGAAATATAAACTTATCTTCCTGATTGTCAAAAAATCCATTCGGTATCGCTTCCATCTGATATTCACCTCGCCCATCAAAACTCATACGATCATACCATACAATTTCATGATATTCAAAGAAATCATGGCCTGCCTCTTTTCTGCGTCTGTCACTCCTGCAGAATTGTATATTCCTGCCTCCGGGTCTTTTCTCTCCATCTAAGCGGGCAGGCACCCACCACGTTATATGATAAGAGGAATTCCATAACCGTGTTCTAAAAGTGATCCCCTCATATGCACGGTTACGGCTGCTCGTTTCCTCAATTACTGTTTATTTCGACCGAAGTTCCGCCATCTCTTTGCGCCAGACTTTCAGGTCCTCAAGGGAGAGGGTCCCGTCTTCCAGAGCACGGCATCCGTCGAGAACAGGCAGTTCAGCCTGCTGCATCTGACGGCACGCATCCGCTGTGAGGTGCGCAACCTCATGGGGAAAGCGGACAACTCCATGCTGGTCACCATGGAGCAGATCGCCCGGGTTGATGACGAGGCCTGCAACGGTGACAGGCACTCCGACTTCCTCTACATGAATATAGCCGTGAGAAACAAGAACACAGGAGGCGAAATAGGTGAATCCGATCGCTTCCGCTTCCTTCAGGTCTCTCACACTCCGCCGCTTGTGATAGTCGCCTTACAGCCCAGAGCCTTATGCACGGTTGCCTGAACCTCTCCCCAGAAAGATGCTATCGGGGTTTCATCGATATCCTGTAAGACAGAGATAGGATGAATGGGACAGTCTTTAATAGACTGGTAGTAGCTCATCAGAAGCTCTTCACTCTGAGGTCCTCCCGGAGCCTGTCCGGAAGTCTTTGCTGTGCATGCATACCCCACGATCGGAGTGGATTTACCGAATATCGAACGGATCTCGGGAGAAGTGAATCCTTCAATCTTACTGTTCAGCCCGAATTTCTCAAGAGCGTTCGCTACCGTCGGTGTATCAAACTGAGCTAACTCCTGAAGCTGTTCTTCTGTCAAATACTTCATCTATTGTATTCCTTTATTTATATCTCTTCTTAATGTCGGCCATGCCGGCCCCGATAATATCGATATCGATCGAATTCATCACCATGGGCATCCTTTCTTTCCATGGGGCAAGCACCTTGTCCCCGGCATGTATGGCGAAGACTTTTCCGGCCTTTTCGGCCGCATCGGCCACCTTGCCGATAGCCTCCTGAACATGCGGATCCATGGCATTACCCGGGTACCCGAGAGAAATGGCGAGGTCATTGGGTCCTACCAGAAGAACATCGATCCCCTCGACGGAGGCAATTCCATCTATACAGGCAATCGCCTCTGCAGTCTCAATCTGTGCGATTGCAAGGTTCCTGCGGTTTTCAGAGTCCATGAATTCCTGAGCGCCCATGGACATCCCCTGATAACCGGTTATCGGTCCATTCGAGCTGAACCCCCTGTTCCCTACCGGTGGATATTTTCCCCAGCTGACAAGCTTTTCAGCTTCTTCCACGCTGCTTATCATAGGAACCATGATACCTTCCACTCCTGCATCCAGGAGACGGGAGACATACCCCCGGGCAAGTTCGGGAACACGGGCGAATATACCCACGTTCAATGCCCTTGCCTGTTTTGCAATATCTTCCGCATTCTCTATACTGAATGCGCCATGTTCCATATCGAGCATGAAAAAGTCCAGCTCAGCAAATTTCGCAAGATGTGCGACAGCACTGTTTCTGATAAGCCGGACCATGGTACCGACTATCTTTTCACCGTCTCTCAATCTTTCAACGGCTGTTTTCTCCATAGAGCCTCCACTGAGCTGATCGCAGGTATGTGCTACCGGATTACTCAGTATTCTCCGGCACACCCTTCCCCCTCCGAGAAGGGGGAATATCCACTGTGTAAAAATCTTCCGTCTTATTTCACTTCTTCTGCTCTTCTGTTTGCACGAGGAAGGAAGATCATGAAAATCACCGTCAGCACAAGGAAGAACAGGCTGTCCATATTCGTGATGAATACGAGAGGATTTCCTTCACTGATTGTGAGAGTCGTTCTCAGGTACTGTTCAAACAGTGGTCCGAGAATAACAGCGAGAATGAACGGAACATTCGGGTATTTCTGTTTCTTCAGGAAGTACATCACCACTCCGATAATCAGAGAAATGAACATCTGGAAGATCGAGTAGGTTGCAGCATAGGTACCGAGAATCGCGATAAGAGCGATTGAACTGTACAGTACAAGACGGTTGATCCTGACGATCTTGATATAGTACGGGCCGAGAAGGAGAAGCGAAAGAGGCAGAAGCACTGCTGCACTGATCAGAAGCGCCATGTACATGGGAGCCATGACATCCATCTGGGTGTTCAGCAGGTTCGGACCGGGAACGATACCGTAGACCATGAGGACTCCGAGGATAATCGCTGTCGTGCCGTCTCCCGGGATTCCGAGTGAGAGCATGGGAACGAGAGCACCTCCGCACATTGCATTATTGGCTGTCTCAGTAGCAACGATACCGTCGATAGCACCTTCACCGAACAGTTCGGGGTGTTTGGAACATCGTTTCTGCTCTGCATAGGAGACAAAGCCGGCCATCGAGGCTCCCGCGCCGGGGAGAATACCGATAAGGTAGCCCATGAAAGAGCTCTTGAGATAGGTGACGATTCCCACTTCCCTCATCTCATGAATCGGGAAGAAGTCCTTACGGCGGAATTTAGTCCCCGCTGCCTGGGAGAGGATCCTGTTGTATTCTTCATTGCTGACCAGAGACTGGGCAAGAAGTTCACTCAGGGCGAAGGCTCCGATGATCAGACTGGTCAGATCGATTCCTTCGATGAGATTCGCGTTTCCGAAAGTGAAACGGGAGACAGGTTTCAGGGAGTCCATGCCGATGGTGGCAAGCATCATACCGAAGACGGTGGAGATGATTGCTTTCTTCTTATTGGTTTCCACGATATTGATCACTACGAGTGCAAAGAGAATCAGAGAGAACTTACCCGGAGTCCGCACTTTCAAGGCGAGAGAAACCGCAAGCGGAGAAACGAAGATAAGAAGGAGAGCTCCGATCGAACCTCCGATTGCTGAACCGAGCGTTGCATGACCGATCGCCTTTGCGCCCATTCCCTTCTGCATGAGAGGATGTCCTTCACGTGCCGTCATGATTGCTGAGGGAGCACCCGGAATATTGATCGTAATCGCTGTGATGCTTCCCGAGTAGATACCGGCCATGTAGACACCCATACACATGATAAGAGCATAGGTGATAGGCATGGTATAGGTCATCGGAAGAAGAAGAACGATTGCAAGCATCGAGGTCAGTCCGGGAAGTGCACCGAAAATGATACCGATGAACATACCGATAAAGAGGTAAAGAAGAGCCAGCGGTTGGAAGACGTCAGTGACGCCTGCAAGAATCTGTAATATCTGGTCCATACATTAACTCCAAATACTGGGGAATCTGATATCGAAGAGCACAACGTACAGAACGTATACCAGAGCGGAAATGATAATGCTGTAGATCGCTTTTTTAATAAACTGTTGAGGTTTATCATCGTAGATCAGCATAAACACGAACACGTAGAGAGGAGCAACGAGAACGAATCCAAGGAAATAGAATCCGATAATGAACAGTGCGATAAGTAGAACGATCAGAACCGGCTTAATACTTTTTTCTCTCTTCTGAACCACTTCTTTCCCTGCAGCTGCTTCCTTTTTCATCTCTTTGAGAGCGTCCATAAGCAGCCATACTGCCGTCGGAGCACCGAGGATGAAAACAAGAAGGGGGAAGAATGACTCAGACAGTGTGCCATCCACCACCGGTGGTGCCAGTTTCAAAGCACTGATAACATAGACTAACAGGACAATGATCGAAATGACCGGAGTCACTATCTTCGCCTGCAGATATTCATTTTTCAATTTCATGAAAATTACCTCACATAAATCCGTATGAAAGAATCGAGGCGAGAGGGAAGCCCTCTCACCACGATTATGTTACCACGGCAGGAGGTCTCCCGCCATGGCAACTCATACAATACATAGTACAACGTATGTTGTAAGATTTTTACAGAACGCCCGCAGCCTTCAGTTCTTCAAGAGCTGCCCATTCGCTTGCCTGGACACCTGCGATGAAATCATCAAGCTCGTCGCCTTCCATGAACGCTGCTGTAACACCGACAGTCTTGGTCCAGTCAACGAATTCGTCGCTTGTGACTGCTACGCGATACGCATCAACGAGAGCGCTCTTGATCTCTGCAGGAGTATCAACAGGAACTGCGATGCTCAGGAAAGAACCTGAAAGGAGTGAATCACTCAGACCGAGTTCGGTGCTGGTGGGTACGCTCGGGTAAGCCAGATTGGTTGAAGTGCTGAATTCAATGATACCGACAGCGTCACCGGAGTTGAGAAGAGGTGCGAAGTCACCGAGACTTGTGATAGCCGCATCAACTTCTTTGTTGACGATAGCTTCTCTCTGAGGAGTTGAGCCCTGGTAAGAGATCATGTTGAATTCTACACCGTATTCTTCCATGATTCTTCTTGCAAGAAGGTTAACACGTCCACCGATTCCCTGGTCTGCGACTTTGATCTTGCCGGGGTTTGCCTTTGCTGCTGCGATAAGAGCATCAAAGGTCTGGTAAGGTGAGTCCTTGTGAACCATGATTGCATCGGGTTCTTTCGTTACAAGTGCGATAATGTCGAGCTTGCTGAGATCGTATCCCTGAATGAGTTCCTGGAAAGGAGCGTTGACAACTGCACCGTAGTTCACGTTACCGATGGTATATCCGTCGGCCTTTGCAGCCATGAGAGCATTCGGACCGGTTGCATCAGCTGCACCTGGCTTGTTGACGAAATAGAATTCGCCACCGAGAGTCTTTTCTGCAATAAGAGCAGACTTTCTTGAGATTGAGTCTGTACCACCGCCTGCGGATGAACTGATGATGAACTGGATATCTTTGGAAGGGTATGCCTTCTCTCCCTCACCAGCTGCGAACAGAGCAACTGAAGCCAACAGAACCATTGCGATCAGAGCGAAAGAAATTTTCTTTGCCATGTTAATCCTCCTGCGAGAATCATAACCAAACAAACCCTTGTGAAGGTGATTCGTGATTATTTCCTCACTGTATTTTTTCCTCTCATGAAAAATCATGAGACAACTGATTATCATTGATTATCAGTTGTATTAATGATTATTGCACACTTCAAAATTTTGTCAAGAAAAAATTATCGACATCCTCTACAAAAAAATATTTCTTTCATGAAATCCGGATAACAAATGCTTAAATTGCAACATTTTATAATGTATTAAAGTTTTCGGCAAGTCTTATGATGTGTATCGTAAAGGAGCTCATCATCTCGGATATCCAGGAATGTAAAAAAGAGGAAACGGGAAGAAGGATTGCCAGGCACGGGAGCAGTATCATGACGCCAGGTTCTGATTCATATACGTCATCATCTATTCTGAAAAAAGCGTCTTCCTCCTGTACGGAAATACAATAAAAAAACGCGACCCTACTCTGTGAAAAGAGGCGGTTCGCGCTTTTCTTTTTTTTCTCAGTATTCTTCTAGCATTCGCTGTGGCCGCAGGAGAAACACTTCTTGCATCCTTCGATATTCACGAAGGTGACGTTTCCGCAGACCGGGCAGATATCGGGAGCGACATGGCTGTTCACATTCTGCTCAAGGTTGAGTGCGAACTGCTTTGCATCCTCAGCAATATCCTCTTCATCAGGAAGCTCTGGATAACTCTTCTGATCCTCGATATCTCCCATGTGTTCCTCAATAACCTGAGCAACAGCATCGGGGAGGCTCATGACCCGGTTTTTCCCGAATCCGAGAGGTCGTCCTGATCCGATTCCTCTGAGCTGTGCGACAACTGCACGTGCTCTGTCTAAAGGAGAGAGGGGGGACGGCATTCTCAGGATAAGTGAGACGAGACGTCCGAGCCCTTCTGCATCAGCCGATACATCGGAACCGACTTTTGCCACATTGATAAAGACCTCGAAGGGTTCATTCATGTGAGCTCCTTCGGAGTTCACGGTGATATAGGCAGTTCCGATCGGTGTCGCCTTGCGGTAGGTTGTACCGTGCAGGACAGTTGAGCGGACACGTGATTTCGGCTGTTCCATGACGAACTGCGGTGAGGGATCCGAATCTTCATCATCATTCTTGGCAATGAGGACCTGTGAGTCACGGGAACCGTCTCTGTAGGTGGTTCCACCCTTACAGCCTGTATCATAGAGGAGTTCATACAGCTTTGCTGTCTGTTCCACCGTATAATCCTTGGGTGTATTTCCCGTCTTGCTGATCGAGGAGTCAACCCAGCGCTGGATTGCAGCCTGCACATGGACATGCCCTTCGGGAGAGAGATCCATGGCGGAGACAAAGAAGTCCGGTTTGGGCTTTCCGGGGTTCGCCTTGACCCATTCGTCGTACACGCCGACACGCTCGATATTGCTTCCCATACGGCCGACACGTTCCCACTCCCAGAAGTAGTAGGGTTCGATACCGGTGGAGGTTCCCACCATAGTTCCGGTCGTTCCGGTCGGAGCCTGAGTGAGGAGGGTGACGTTACGCATTCCCTTCTTCCTGACAAGCTCACGCACCTCACCGGGCATCTGCTTCATAAAGCCGCTTTCGAGGAATTTCTCGGCATCAAAGAGGGGGAAGGAACCCTTCTCCTCTGCAAGCTCAGCACTCTCCTTGTAGGCCTCTACACAGATGAACTTGTAGAGTTCATCGATGAACTTCAGTGAAGCCTCGCTTCCGTATCCGAGTTCCATCCTGATGAGGAGATCTGCAAGGCCCATGGTTCCAAGGCCGATACGCCTTTCGCTCTGCTGACGGTTTTTATTCTCCTCGTAGAAGTAGGGAGTGTCATCAATGACGTTATCAAGGAAACGGACAGCGGACCGGACAGTCCTTCCGAGGTCGTCCCACAGGACTTTGCCGTTCTCAGCGAACTTGGAAAGATTGATGGAACCGAGGTTACACACACCCCAGGGAGGGAGTCCCTGCTCACCGCAGGGGTTCGTGCACTGGATGCTGCTGTAGTAGTAGCTGTTGGACATGCTGTTATAGCGGTCAACAAAGAACACACCGGGTTCTGCAGAAGCCCAGGCACTTTCGATGATGGCATTCCAGACGTCCCTTGCCTTGTGAGTCTGGTAGGGAATGACCTTACGCCCTTCGGCGATCCACTTGTTCATATCACCATCCCAGTGCTCATTATAGCCGGGATCGGAGGTATCGGGGAAATAGGTCTTCCATTCCTTGTCGTTCTTCACTGCATCCATGAAGTCATCGGTGATTCCGACGCTGATATTGGCATTGACGATCTTGTCCATCTCTCTCTTACTTGCAATGAAGTCGAGGATATCAGGATGCCAGACATTGAGGATCAGCATGAGAGCACCGCGGCGGCTGCCGCCCTGCTCGATCAGTCCTGTCACAAAGGAGAAGAGTGCTCCCCAGGAGACTGAACCGCTGGATCGGCCGTTTACACCCTTCACATAGGCGTGCTTCGGTCTGAGGGAGGAGAGGTTCATGCCTACCCCGCCACCGCGGCTCATGATCTCGGTCATCTGACCGAGGCTCGTGATAATACCACCCCTGGAGTCCTTCGGGCTCGGGATAACGTAACAGTTGAAGTAGGTGAGATTCTGATCGGTACCGGCACCGGTGAGAATTCGTCCGCCGGGAACGAACTTCCAGTCTTCCAGAATCCAGTTGAATTCCTTCTCCCACTGTGCCTGCTTGCTCTTCTCCTCCTGCTTGCTCATACCCTTCGCAACGCGAAGAAGCATCTGAGCAGGATCGGTCTCAATCGGTTTGTCGACATGATCCCTGGTGGCTTCGACTTCAGTACCATCCTCGAGAAGAACTGTGACCAGATCGCTGTCTATTCTGATGACCCGTCCGATCTCTCTCTGTCCGGTCTGGGAATTGCTTACTGCAACCACTAAGTCATCGACTGCAAGAGTCTCCTTCTTCCCATCCTTCTGAGCGTATCTATCGAGAAAAATCTTTCGCCCGAGAGGCGAGAGCGTATTTACTGAGTGTGCCACCTAAGAACCTCCTGTCATTAACGTGCCCGCAGAACCGCGGGCTAATTTACAGTATCATATCCTATTCTCAGGTGCAACCTAATTTCACGAATTTATGCTAGTGGTGGTGTGACATAAATGTAAGTACGCTACATATAGCGTAAATACAAGATTGCTTTAAAAGTTATACAAGTTTAAATAATGACACTCTCATCCCATATATTCACACACAGCAAACAATAAATTCACCAGCTGATCATAGTCATAGATGGAACAGACTCCATAATGACTGTGTGCGTAGCGTACCGGAACACCCACAACAACCGAGGGAATCCCCCGTCCTGCAAGAGCGAGATGCGCCGCATCTGTCCCTCCGCCCTTTCTGACACTCTTCTGAATGACTGTACATCCGCTTTCATGCAGTGTATCGATAAGGGAAAGGAGAGAGGGATCGCCTATGTGGGTGGGGTCGAACACTCTCACGTGAGCTCCGCGGCCGACAGAGGTCTGGGGTCGTACAGCACCTCCCGGGATATCATCTGCAGGAGCTCCCTCGACGATGATGGCGGCATCAGCTTCCACATAGTGTGAAAGCACCTGAGCTCCTCTCGCCCCGACCTCTTCCTGTACGGTAAATGCAAGATAGACAGTATGTGCTGCCGGCTCCTCTTTCAGACGAAAAGCAAGGTCGATGAGAGCTGCAACTCCGATCCGGTCATCGAGAGCTTTCGAGATGAGGGTACCGGTTTCCTCCCTGTAGGAGAAACGCCCAGCAGGAACAACCCGGCTTCCTATATCAATGCCGAGAAGACCGTGCACCTCAGAGGCGGATGCAGCTCCGACGTCTATGAAAAGATCCTCGAGCGCCGGAAGGGAGGGTGCCTTTCCTTTCGGGAGAAAATGAGGAGAGATGAGACCGAAGACTCCGCGAACAGGAGCCCCGTTTCTATTAAGAATGTCAACTTCTGCCGAGGAGAGGGTTGCAGGGTTCCAGCCTCCGACCGGCTGTACCCTCAGGAAGCCCTCAGGCGTGAAGTCATTGACGAGAAAACCGATCTCGTCCATGTGAGCTGCAAAGAGAAGTGTGGAGGCCTCAGGGTTGGTGCCGCTGATCGTACAGACGAGATTCCCGATCCTGTCCTTTTCGATGGTTCCTATCCCTTCCAATGCCTTCTGAACATACGAGGAGACCTTCCCCTCATAACCCGATATACCTTCAAGAAGCGTCAGCTCCTCTATCAATTCCAGAGAGTCGTTATGCATGCCCTGAGTATAGAAAAGGAGGTCATAAGAGGCAAGAGAAACTCTCCCCTCATTGTACAATAAGGGGAGAGTAAGAGTTCCAGGAGGAACTAAACCTATTAATAACCGAAATCAAGCATCGCGTCGGCGACTTTCTTGAATCCGGCGATATTCGCACCCTTCACATAGTTGATATACCCCGGTCCTGTGTTCCGTAGGTGACGCAGGATGTGTGAATATTCTGCATAATAGCGTGAAGCTTCGCATCGACCTTCTGCCTCGTCCCAGCTCAGCTTCATCGAGTTCTGACTCATCTCGAGTCCGCTTACAGCAACTCCGCCTGCATTCGCGGCTTTTCCCGGAGCGAACGGTACTTTTTCGCCGATAAGATAGGTCATCGCATCGGCTGTGCACCCCATATTCGAAGTCTCCACAACATATTGCACCACCATTGGCTGCAAGCAGCTTCGCATCCTCAAGGTTCAGTTCATTCTGGATCGCACAGGGGAATGCCATATCGACAGGAACTTCCCACGGCTTGCGTGAAAGGAACGAAAGTTGCATTGAAGCGCTTCGCGTAGGGAGCAACAACATCATTGTTGCTGCTGCGCAAGCTGCAGCATGAAATCCCATTTCTCAGGTGTTCCGATTCCCTCTTCGTCAATAATGTATCCGTCGGGACCGCTGATCGTGACGACCTTCGCACCAAGCTGTGTTGCCTCATCGCAACACCCCAGGCGACATTACCGAATCCGCTGACCGATATCCTCTTTCCGACCAGGGTATCATCATGGGCTTTCACCATCTCGTTTGCGAAATAGATCGATCCGAAGCCGGTGGCTTCGGGACGGATGAGAGAACCACCCCAGGCCCTACCCTTTCCTGTCAGAACACCCGTATTCTCATCCTTCAGTCTCTTGTTACTGCCCGTACAGGTATCCGATCTCACGGGCGCCCACTCCGATATCTCCGGCAGGGGACGTCAGTGTTCGGTCCGATATACTTGTGAAGCTCAGTCCATGAAAGAGCGGCAGAACCGGAGAATCTCAGAATCACTCTTTCCTCTCGGGTTGAAGTCTGATCCACCCTTTCCTCCGCCCATCGGGAGCGTTGTCAGCGAATTCTTGAACGTCTGCTCAAAACCGAGGAATTTCAGCGAACCGAGTGTCACACTGGAGTGGAAACGGAGCCCCCCCCCTTATAGGGACCGAGCGCATTGCTTGAACTGTACGCGATAGGCCTCTGTTCACCACTGGATATCGCCGTTGTCATCCTCCCATTCGACTTTGAAGGTGAAGATTCTGTCAGGTTCGGTGATTCTTTCGAGAATCTTGCCGTGAACGTATGCAGGATTATCATTCACCCATATCGATGATCGACTCTATAACCTCCCCTAGCCGCCTGGATGAATTCAGGTTCTGCAGGGTTCTTCCTCTCAAGCTCAGCCATAAATGAATCCAATCTATACATACTGTACCTCCTTTCCGTCCTCCGACAGAATACGTGCATCCTACACTTTTATATATTCCATGTCAAGGTAATATATTCACATTCATCAATAATTATACCATATTTTATATATACCGCAAATATATTACATTTCTTTTAATGTATACCTCATTTACAACATGTGAGTTTTTAGATTCTCTGTCGAAAAGGAATACTCGGCACTCCCGTATCATCATCAAAACAGTTTCGGGGTGCGAAGGAGCGGGAACCTATGCTACCATACAGGTACCATGAGAAAAGTTCTAAATTCCAGGGAAGCCTTCGGCGACCTGATGCAGTTACACATCTATAAGGTCATCCTGATCTGCAGTGATTACGATCAGTTCCTGATCGAAGAGGACGGAAGAGTCGAAGAGGAGCTCTTCAGCGAGTACACGCAGCTCGGACTCTCCACTCCTCCGAAGATCACCTTCGCCCACAAGAGGGATGAGGTGTTCAGCCTCCTGGAATCGAACACCTTCGACCTCCTGGTCACAATGCTTGACCTGAGAGACACGAGTGTCTCTGAGCTTGCGAAAGAGGTGAAGAACGCCTACCCTTCCCTCCCGATCGTCGCCCTCTCACCCGTCACCTGCTCACAAGGTGAGTGTCAGTCTGAAGAAAAGGAATGTGGAAGGCGTTGATGCCCTCTATTACTGGCAGGGGAATGCGAATATCTTTCTTGCTATCATTAAATCTCTCGAAGATAAGATGAATGCCCTATCACGATGCACATTCGACTGCAGAGGTCCCCGTTTATTATTCTCGTGGAGAACTCGGTCAGGTTCTACTCTTCCTACCTTCCTATTCTCTATATACAGCGATCATTCAGCAGACACGAAGTGCAATGAGCGAGGGTCTCAACACCTGGGCGACAGCCTTGCGGATGCGCGGAAGACCGAAAAATTCTCCTTGCCCAGAATTATGAAGAGGCGATGGAGCTCTACACCACCTTCAAAGGACATCTTCTCGGTATCATCACCGACATCGCTTTCGACCGGGAGGGAGAGAATGACAACGAGGCCGGGGTTCCGCCTCGCACGGCATATCAGAAATGAGAACCGGGGATCTCCCTATCCTCCTTCAGTCAACGAGGGAAGAGAACAGGTATCAGGTGAACATCGAGAACAGCCGCTTCATCTGGAAGCTGAGCCCGACACTATCCTGGGGGACCTCAAGCATTACGTCTTCGAAAACTACGGATTCGGCCCCTTCATCTACCGGGATATCCATACCAACAGGGAAATCTCACGAGCGAACAACCTCAGAGAACTGCAGACCACCCTCGCCCGAACACCCATTGCCACCTTCGTCCTTCACTCGAACAGGAACGACTTCTCTCCCGCTGGCTGAAGGCGCGGAGCCTGTATGCCCTCGCAAACGTGTTCAGACCCTACTCGGTGAAAGATTTCGAAAAACCCGGAGGAGCTGAGAGGCCGCCTAGGTGCAGATCATCAGGGAATACCGGGTCAACCGGGGGAAGGGGCAGATAGCCCAGTTCAGCAGAAACAGTTTCGACGAAAGTTCCTTCTTCAGGCCGTATTGGATCCGGCTCCCTCGGTGAAAAGGACGCGGGCTCGCCTTCATCGACTAACAGCTGAGGAGGTCGAAGATCATCGAAACCTACGATATGATGTACCTCTCGATTCCGAGAACCATCGTCATCGCAACCGACCTGTTCGCCCAGTTCATCGAATCAACAACCTTCAGGACGTTATCTCCGCAAACCTCCCCGATGAGACTCTACGGCGCATCTTTCTTACGAAAAAGCTGCCGGATGAGCTCATCCAGGACCTGCGGGCTATTCTCAGATTCCTCACCGTACCTCTTGCCGTGCGCTCTTCCAGCATGCTCGAAGATTCCCACTACCAGCCGTTCGCCGGTGTGTACGAGACGGTCATGGTCCCGAACCGGGGAAATGACGAACAGCGCCTGAATGATCTCATGGGTGCTATCATCTGTGTCTACGCTTCAACGTATTATACACGGAGCAAGGAATACCTGCGGGCGACAAGCCACATGGTGGAAGAGGGAACGAATGGCTGTCATCATTCAGCAGGTCATCGGCAGCGAATACGGAGATTACTGGTACCCATCGTTCTCCGGTGTTGCACGGAGTCTCAACTTCTACCCCGTAGGAAAAGAAAAGGCGGAAGATGGAGTCGGCATGCTCTCTTTCGGCTTCGGCAAAATGATCGTGGACAACGATCAGCGCTCAGGTTCTCACCCGCCTACCCGAAGCGGAATATGCAGTATCTCGGGGGCTCCGAAGCCTCATCTCAGACGACCTTCTATGCACTGAGCGGAACCTCTCCGTTCCAGCCTCAGGGGAACCCGGAAAACCTTGTCGAACTCCCGATCGAGGAAGCCGAGAACCACCCACTCTCACTGAGGCATATAGCGAGCACCTACGATGCCGCCACCGGCGGCCTGAGCGAACAACAGAGCGCAGCGGGGAAAAAGGTGATCACCTTCAACAGCATCCTGAAGTACAACTCCTTCCCTATCGCCTCCATCGTACGGGATCTCCTGATCTTCGGAGAGAAGGTCATGGGGACACCGATCGAGATAGAATTCGCCTGCAACCTGAACAGGAAGGATGACAAGATCCCCGAGTTCTCACTCTGCAGATCCGCCCGATTGTGACCGGACTTGAAGCAGGACACTCTCGAAATCACATCTCAGGAAGAACAGGAGGCCATCATTCTCTCTCATCACGTTATGGGAAAACGGACACAATGAGGAGATCAGGGATATTATTTTCATAGACCCGGAAACCTTCGATCCGGCAAAGACTCACGATATGGCACACGAGATCGATATGATCAATGCGCAATTCTCGGCAGATGAGAAGGAGTACATCCTCGTTGTCGCGGGGAGACTCGGTTCGAGCGATCCCTGGCTCGGCATCCCCGTGGTCTGGTCACAGATCTCGGCAGCCGGAGTCATCGTGGAAACCTCCCTCCCGGGCTTCTTCGTCGAACCCTCGCAGGGAACCCACTTCTTCCAGAATATCACCTCGCTGGGAACGATGTATTTCTCTGTCAGCCCTTCCTACAATGACGGACTCCTCGATTTCGAGAGACTGAAGGGAATGGAAACTGTGAACAGGAGTCGCCATTTCATCCACGTGAGGAACGAACAGCCCTTCACGGTGAAGGCCGACGGAAGGAACCGGCTCGGAGTTATCTGCGCCGGCTCCTGAAAGAGTCCCGACTACCGACAGTAGACCTGGACCGTGGCATCCTCGGAATCTACATCGATCTTCATCTCTTCGAGGATGACCATCAGTTCCTTGATATTCTCCGGATTGACGGTACTCAGGTCGAAGGACATCCCGTTCTGTTTCATCGATGAATTGATCTTATCCTGTGCATCCTTCGGGATAAGCCCGAAGATATTCAGACCTGTCTGCAGAAGAGCCAGGGGGACCTTAACCGAAACCCTGTCCGAACCCTTCCCTTCCTTCGGTTCAACCTGGACATAGAGGAATTTGTCAGTCAGAATATCGGAGAGCCTGCCGTTCTGTGCCTTCGGCTCAGGAACCTGGGTCGACTCGAGAGCACCGAGAAGCTTCTCGGCCTCATCCGCTGTAATCTTTCCCTCGGAAAGCATGTTCAGTATACGCATTTTATCTTCAGCCATGTAAAACCTCCTGTGGTATCATCGTATCGAGAGGGTGATATCAGAATCATCGCTGTGAATATCGATCTCAGTCCCGTTCATGGACCGGACCAGCTGCGGCAGATAGAGCAGCAGCCTCATGACCGCCCTCGCCTGCGGATTCTCCTTCGCAAGATAGAGAAAAGGAAGTGCAATCAGGCCGAGAGCAACCAGGGGAAGGAGCAGAATGTAGACAAGAATCAGAGGAAGCCAGATCCGGAAGGAGTGGTTCTCATCCCTGAACTTCATCCACAGTATCATAGGAACATTCATGACATCTCCTTCAGTGCATCGGCTGCACTGATCTCTCCGCTCTCAAGCCGGTCGAGGACCGAAGATACAGAATCCCTGACATCAACCCTGATCCCGACGATCTCAAGCTTATCAGCTATCGCATTCAGACGGTTCTTCACCGTCGGGTAGCTGATCGAGAAAATAGACTCCATCTGCTTTATCGAACCGTGCGTCTTCACGAAGGCCGCGACGAAAAGCTGATCATCCGCGCTCAGCTGGGCAAGAGGAGGTGTTTCAAAGCTCCCCGAGATCTCGACATCATCTTCCGGGATATATACCTTTCTGATCAGGAACTTCTTGCCGCCTATAAGCTCGCTCAACTTCTTCCAGCTATGCCTCATCTCTTCCTCCATAGATACACCCTACACCTGAATATTAATTTTGTCAATTATATTATTAATTTATTTAAGTTTTTATAAGTAATATATAGATTTTATCAATCTTGTATTAAAGTTTAGCAGTATAGGAGATTTTTAAGACCCATGGAACAAAGACGCGAGGAGCCATACAGATGAACAGGTCCCGACCGGGACCTGTTACGAACAAGGAGACGACTCTGAGATGTTGAGGAGAATTCTATCCTTTGACCGAACCTGCGGTAATACCCTGGAGAATATACTTCTGCCCGAGCAGATACACGATGACAACCGGAAGTGTCGTCAGTACGATATCGGCGAAGATCAGATTCCACTCGGAGGTGTACTTACCGAAGAAGTTATAGACAGCCAGGTTCATCGGCCACATCGAAGACTTGCTCGTCAGGTACAGAGGCGTGATGAAATCACTCCAGATGCCCATGAACTGCAGAATAAAGGCCGTGACAAGGATCGGCTGAAGCAGGGGCATGATCACCACGAAGAAGAGCTGTATCGGCCCCGAGCCGTCAATGATCGCAGCTTCATCGATTTCAACCGGAATCGTCGAGACGAAGGAGCGTATCACGAAGATACTGAACGGAATAAGGGAACTCAGGAAAGTGATGATCAGCCCTACTCTTCCGTTCGACAGATGGGTGAAATCGAGCACCTTCAGGAGAGTCACGTAGTTCACCGGAAGAAAAAGTCCGCAGATGATAAAGTAGTAGATCAGATTCATATGCTTCGACTTCCGCCGGTTGATGACGAAACTGCCCATGGCGGCGGCGAGAACCGCCACCCCTGCAGAGACAGTGGAGTAGAGCATACTGTTGAAGAATCCCCGAATCAGCTTACCCTTCTCTATGACGTCCCGATAATTCTCGAAATGCCACTCTGTAGGGAGATGGAGATTTATCCGCGCAGCCTCTCCCTTCGTCTTGAACGAATTGACCAGCACCAGATAGAAGGGGATGATAATGGCAAGGCTCAGAATAATGAGGACCAGATGCTTGAAGAATCTGTTCCAGAACCGTTTTGTCTTGATATTCATTAGAGCTGCACCTCCCGTTTACTCATCCCTGCGACAATGAAGATACCAGCGGTAGTCGCGACGATGAAGAGGATGGTGCTCATGGCGACAGAGAGACCGTACTGCCCGTTCGCATAGAGCTTGTATGCATAGGTCGTCACCACCTCAGTGGCATGCCCGGGACCACCGTTTGTGAGCACGTACACGATATCGAACACCTTGAGTCCGTAGGTCACCCCGAATACGAGATTGATCATGATGGAACCGGTCAGCATCGGCAGGGTGATGTACCAGAGTTTCGAGAAGAAGCTCGCCCCGTCGATCTCGGCAGCTTCATAATACGACTGAGGGATCGCCTGAAGACCGGCGAGGAAGATCGTCATGACGTAGCCCATCCCTCTCCAGGCGTCGATCATATAGACCGACTTCCATACCACCGAGAGATCGGAGAGCCAGTTCTGCTGAAGGAATCCGAGATGGAGGAGTTCAAGTCCTCCGTTCAGGATACCGTTCTGAGAGTCGAGCACCGCCTTGAAGATCAGTCCGATAATCAAAAACGGGAGAATTGCCGGCATATAGAGAATGGTACGGTAGGTGTTCTGTCCCCTGAGTCCGTGCTGCAGGAGAATGGCGAGGAAAAGGGCTGGAATCAGCTTCACGATATTCGATACAACCGTGAACTTGAGCGTATTGACAATGCCTGCGGCATAGTTCTTGTCTGAAGTGAAGATCTCCACGTAGTTCTGGAGTCCTACAAAGTTGATTTCACCCCTGTTCCGTACGTTCCAGTCGGTAAAAGAATAGAACACACCGAGAATACTGGGCAGGAGAAAGAAGATGGCATAGAAGACAAGCGGTATAAGAACGAACCATGTCGGATATATATATTTCTTATTCATAGAGTTCCTTAGGTAGGGAGAAAGAGATGACTCTGCACTGCAGAGCCATCTCTCGGAAAGTTTTATTTCCAGTTGGGGTCATCGGCAAGCTTCGCTGCCTGGGCACGGTTCGCATCCATGTTCTTGAGAACATCGTTTGCGCTGATGGTACCCTGACAGAAGGCAACCATATCTGCACCGAAATCCATCCAGAAGTCGTTGGTATACTTCGTACCGGACTGGAGAACGGGAGTGACCATGTTCTCGGCAGGAATGGAGTCGATGAATGCCTGCTCGGCAGGGAGCCAGTGCTGGTTGAGAGCAGAATCATTCACGTGCAGGTTCGTATAGGCAGGAGAATTATCGAGGATCTCCTGGAGAGACTGGGTCTCTGTCACGAAGGAGAAGAATTCACGGACGAGGTCTTCATGCTCTGTACCCTTGTAACCGAACATAGTAGGTCCTGCAGGGTTCGTGGGGAAGTACTTGTTGTCGGCAAGAGGAATAAGGAAGAGACCGAATTCATCAGTTGAGTCTGTTTCGTTCTTGATCTGCTGAATGAAACTGGAGTTTGCCATTGCCATGCCGATGCTGCGGTCCCCGAACATGTTCACCATATTGGTGCTGTTCGAACCGATCCAGTCTTCACCGAAATATCCGAGGTCTGAGAGTTCCTTGAACTGGTTCAGGACCTTCAGCATGGTCTTGTTTCCTGCGAAGGTTGCTGAGTTGTCATTAAGAGCTGCGTAGAGTCCCGGCATTGCTGCTTCATAAACTCCTCCGATCTGGAAGAAGCTCAGCTGATGCTGCCAGCCGTCTGCACCCGGGACGAACCAAGGAACGATACCCTTTGCATCGAGTGCCGCCGAGACAGCAAGGAGTTCATCATAGGTAGAGGGAGCAGCGAGACCCATCTCATCAAAGAGTGTCTTGTTATAGACCATGACGAACTCGGGAGAGTTATGCCAGATCTGCAGACCGTAGAGGGCATCATCGACCTTACAGGAGAGAAGACGTGCTTCGGGGACAACGCTTTCCCACGCTTCACCAGAGAAGTCGATACAGTACTCTTCAGGATCAACGATCACGGAATTGATGGCGAATGGGTTTGACTGAATCCAGAAGATATCAGCACACTCTCCGGTCAGGAGACGGACCTGAAGCAGGTCTCCATACTGATCGGCAGGGACTGCCTGCAGATCGACTGAGACATCATAGGTGTCTTCGAAACGCTGGATCGTCTCGTCATACCGACTGTCCATCCATCCGGTCGAGACGAGAATACTCAGCTCTTCACCAGCATAGGGGCTTCCTGATTCCGATTCAGAAGCTCCGGCTGCGAAGAGGCCCTGACCCGTCAGGATAAGAGCGCATACGAGCAGAGCCGCAGCGATGGTTTTGTACATACCTTTCTTTTTCATGTGTTCCTCCGTTTTGTTGTTACGTTTGGTCTAAAGTATAAATCGGGAAAAGCAGAAATCTATGCACAGAAAAGTTTTCTTTTTGCACTTTTCCGGTACACGAGTATTCTGCACACCCTGAGAGGGTGTTTTGTACACTCTGCATGGAGGGCAATACCTTGTACAGGAAGGGAAAAATTTGACAATTCAAAGAAGCGCAGAATATACTGACGTATTGATGAACATCCATTTCATGAACAGAATCAGACTGACCTGGAAGAAAAAACTCAAAATCTCCGCGAAGTTCTTCCTTCTTTTCTCCATCGTTTCCGCAGTTGCTGTGGGCTCCATAGCCCTGTTCTTTTCCCTCTACTTCTCACGCATCCTCGTCGATCGTGAGATCGCCTCGTTCAAGGCACTGACGAACTCCTTCCTCAACCAGACGGAGAATGAGATCCGTATCATGGACGAGACCTCCACGAACATCCTCTACAGCGGAATGGTACAGGATAAGTTCACCCATTATCTGGATGTCGAGAATGGTCGCAATGAGATATTCTCCGACCTGATCGATATCTTTGTTGCGATCAATGGAGCGAGTTTCCAGCTCCCTATGATAAGTGTCTACAGCAACGCCGGAGAGAAGGTGAGCATGGGCGCCTATTCCATGAGAGAGAGAGTCGATATCTCATCCCTTCCCTGGCTGCCGGAAGTGGAAGAGCACGGCTACCGAAAGTATATCAGCGAACCCTACACCTCGAGCGCAATGCAGAGCAGTAAGACAGTCACCCCGTATTATATGTCTCTGTACCGGAAGATGAGAAGTCAACAGGGAGACGATATAGGATATATAGAAACAGCGCAGTACGCGAAAGATATCTTCAAGAGCATCACGTCCTACGAGAAGCTTCAGAGTAATGACCTGAGAGTCCTCGTATTCAATGAGAAGGGAGAACTCATCTTTCCCTATGAGAACGAAGGGATCTCACCCGAACTCCAGGATTACTACTATTCTCTCGCCTCCCAGGGCGAAAACCCGGAAGTCTTCACCAACCCGTTCACCGGAAACAGAGAGATGCTCTATGGAGAGAGTTCTTCCTACACAGGATGGACCTACCTGTGTATCCAGGACACCCAGACAGTCCTGGCTCCCGTACATACCGTCTCCCGCATCCTTTTGCTGGCCACTCTCCTGATCCTGCTGTTCGCAACTCTCGTCTCCTACCATCTTTCACGGAGTATCACCCGGCCGATCAGAGATCTTCTCCAGAAGATCGATACAACAAACCTGGAAACCCTTTCGGGAGAGAAGAAGCATCTCGACTCCTCGTATAACGAATTCGACGAACTCAACGACGCTTTCCATGAGATGAGCACGAACCTGAAGAGATCGATGGATGACCTCCTCCATTCCCGCCAGAGAGAGATGGAATCACGGTTCCTTACCTTGCAAGCCCAGATCAATCCCCACTTCTACTACAACTCCCTCTCAAGTATCATAGCACTGGCCGAGGCAGGCAAGAATGAAGAAGCGGTCAGGTTCTGCAGGAACCTCTCCCAGATCATGCGGTACGCAGCCCAGAGAGACCTCTCCACCGTATCTTTGGAAACAGAGCTCTCCTACGCGGAGAAGTACCTGTACTGCATGAAAGTACGGTATCAGTCGAGTCTCAGCTACTCGATAGATGTTGACCCTGATCTGTACCACATACCGGTCCCCCGCCTGATCATCCAGCCCCTTGTGGAGAATGCCATCAAGCACGGTACAGACTGCTCTCCTCCCTGGAGGATCACTATTGAGGGAAAACGGACTGCGGACGGCTGGCGGCTGCGCGTCTGTGACTCCGGAAAAGGATTTACCGCCCAGTCCCTGAGGGAACTGGATCAGAAAATGGAGCGATGGAATGCTGATGCGAGTGAATACCCTGTACGGAAGAAGGAGGGAGGTCTCGGTCTGATCAATGTCTATGCGCGCTGGCGGATCTATTGCGGAGAACTGTACCACTTCTCGATTGAGAATAGTGAAAAGGGCGCCTGCATTATCATAGGGCAGAACAGAGGTGAAGAAACATGAACAATCCGTACACCGTCGTCATTGCAGAAGATGAAGAACTTCTGCTGAACAATCTTATCCAGAAAATAGATTCCCTTGCTCTTAACTTCTGTATCGTGGGCTCCGCCCAGACGGGTGAGGCTGCCCTCGCCCTTGTCCGAGAGCATGTTCCCGACCTCCTTATCACTGACATCAGGATGCCGGTCATGGATGGAATGGAACTCCTCAGCAGGGTATCCAAGCTCTACCCTTCGGTGAGATCACTCATCATCAGCGGGTATTCTGATTTCGATTATGCGAAGGAGGCAATCAGATATCAGGTGAACGAGTATCTCCTGAAGCCTGTCGACCTGGAAGAGCTCAGAACGGCGCTCTTTCAGATAAAGACACAGCTCGATCTTGAGAGAGAGGATCTGGATTCCACCTTCGCCCTCTCGGATGTCACGACAAGAGAATCGGCAGCTGAGGGTCTGAAGGAATATATCAAGGTGAACTATAAGACCAATTTCAATCTGGAGGAAGTGGTATCGAAGATGAACTACAGCCCCGATTATGTGACGAAGATATTCACCGGACTCTACGGCATGTCCCCGATCAAATATGCGATCACCCTCCGGATTCACGAGGCACAGCACCTGCTCATCCACAACGCGGAACTCAGTATCCAGCAGATCGGCGAGATCGTCGGGTATGAGGACGTGAGTTATTTCAGCCGCGTTTTCAAGAAATACGCAGGAACAAGTCCCGGAGCATACAGGGAAAAGGAGAGACGGGAGATGAGTTCCTCTCAGAACTCCCTCTTCCGGGATGACTCCTAGGTGAGAACCTACTCACCACCTCTCACCCGGAACACGAGGGCTCCGCTTTCCTTCCTGTGACCGGATATCCTGATCTCAAGTCCGTTATCCCGCTGAGTACAGGAGGCGGTTGTGTTCGGATCGAGAGGTTTCGAAGGACCTCTCACGTCAGGAACAAGGAAGGTCGAGTCCCCCGAGTCGAGGTTGTCAGCCATGATATACAGGTCCTCCCCTTTCTTCGTGAAATGAAGGTCACACACCTCTGTCTGCAGGGATTCCCGTCTGCTGCAGCGCGTGCCGTAGATAGCCTCGCCGTTCACTGAAAGCCAGGAACCCAAGCCTCTCAGCTTTTCCGCCTGTATCTCGGGGATTGTCCCGTCGGCCTTCGGTCCCACGTTTATCAGGAGATTTCCGTTATTGGCAACGGTGGAGACGAGAAGACTTATCAGCTTCTCGCTGGAAAGAATGTGCTCGTCACCCTCAACAGCGTTATATCCGAATGAAAGACCGAGCCCCCGTACCATCTCCCACTTCTTTTCGCGTGACACCTGACCGAACTGGTATTCCAGGGTGGGATAGTCCATCCACAGTCCATTGAACCGGTCATTCACAACTCCATCCTCACAGACATTGTAGAAGTGAGAAAGGAGGTACGGAAGCTGCTCCTCCCCGGCCTTCGGCCAGCCGATATCATTCCAGAAGATCGAGGGTTTATAGGTATCGATCAGTTCCTTCGCCTGCTGATAGGAGTAGTCTGCGAAGGCGTAGGTGGGACAGTAGTTGAGCTTCACATCGTCATCGGTATAGATCGGTTTGTCAGCGAACTGCCAGTCGAGCAGTCCCGAGAAATAGAGACCCATCTTCATGTCCTGATCTCGAACAGCCTTGTCGAGTTCTCCGACCAGGTCCCGTTTGGGACCTGTATGAAGTGCATGGTAGTCGGTATATGCACTGGGGAAGAGACAGAATCCGTCATGGTGCTTGGTGACCATCACCACGTACTTCGCTCCGGCTTCCTTAAAGAGCGAAGCCCACTGCTCAGGATCGAAGTTTTCTGCTTTCCACATCTCTGCGAACTCTTCGTAGGTGAAATCTTCTCCATACTTCTCTTTATGATACTCCCAGGTGGCGCCGCTTCCCATCTTGAGAGAGTTACGATACCACTCGGCATACGGGTTATTGCAGAACCATTCTTCGTTATTGACCACTCCCAGTTCAACAGTCGGTGTTGCGAAGGCAGGAATGGAGTAGAGTCCCCAGTGGATAAAGATTCCCAGCTTACAATCCTCATACCACTCGGGTATGGTATGTGTCTTCACTGATTCCCAGGTGGGTGCGAATTTCGGTTTCATAGGTTCTCCTTTTTTCTCTTTACTGACGGTAGGGTTCCAACGCCCGTTCAAACCTTTTCCAGTTTCTCCATATCGTAGCAGTTTCACCTGCAGGTAGGGTACCGTCCGGACCGATCGCATCTAGCAGAGGTGCAATCTCCTCCGGTTCAACTTCCACGACCTGTACGCACTTTCCTGCATCCTTGATCTTCTTATACATCTCGAACCAGTGAGGGTCTCCGCCTCCGGGGACATTCGTCCCGGTGTGAACTCGACGGCATCGAGGGAATCTATCTCGAGGATAGGATCTACCGTCTTCACTGCCATCGGTCCATCCACATGGTAGATGCTGTAATCGAGGAAATCACACTGCCGTCGGAGGGGAGGTATGACAAACTCCCTCGTACATATCGAGACTGATCATTGCTGCTGTGTCACACTGTGCAAGGCAGACGGTTCCGGAGCCCAGAGCATGAAGTACCCATGACGAGCTGCCGTCCTCCTCTTTTATGATATCATAGAGTCGCGGGTAGACCTCTTCGAAAGCATCTTCGATCTCCTCGAGTTTCGCCTTCACCCAATCGGGAGAAAGAATAAGATCCATCATGAGATCCCTGCGTTCCCTGATCTCCGCGAGGACATCAAGGTTCGGGCAGACAGCCGGCAATCCGGTGAAGTACTGCCCCGCAGCCTGTGATTTCACCGCCTTTCGCTGATTCGCTGATAATCTTCCACCACTGAGCATCCTCACTGAAGGAAAGGACTCTATCACTCTCCGGCGAAAAACTCTCATCATGAGTGTACCAGATATTATCGGGTCCGAAACTGGGTGTCGCCCCGAGCATCGGTGCGAGAGAAACCGTCCCGATATCGGGAAAGGCGATGGGAAGCATATCAAGGGTGTCGCGAGACAGGCCTGTTTATAGTGCTCGCTCTGGGCGATCCAGGAGGGATCCATATACTTCTGGTCCAGAGAGGCTGCAGGACCGGGATCGGCAGCCTCTCTCAGAGGCTGTGGAAGAGGGATACCGCTCCCCCAGTTGGCAACAATCAGTCCTTCCCTGTTCCACCACTTCCTGTAGGTTTCTCTGACTTCAAGCCAGTTATCTTTCCATGTACCGTACATATTTACACGTCTCCTGTTGTTATAGATCAATATAGCTGCCGAGGAAGGTCTCCCTGTATCCCCGGTAGGATTCATCGAAGCGTATCATTTCGCTTCTCTGGTCATCTCATCCGTACAGGCACCGCTTCGGGATAGAAGGGAAGAAGGGCACCTGCTCTCACGTAGAGAGGAAGGCGCGAAAGGGGAACATCAAGATCCTTGAGCCATCTCTCCCCCTCAAGCATTTCACCGCTGAAGAAGTCCACCCATTGCCCTGAGGCAGGTAC
>CAXXSP010000019.1:0-18238 GCA_963676605.2 Sphaerochaetaceae bacterium
GCTTCTCCAGGAACTCGATCACGTTGTGTATCTCGTCGACTGCGAGGGTCCTGCCCGAGACCGTGCTGCACTCCCCGGTGGTAAGGCTCCATAACCCTGCCTCGGGTGTGAGCGGGGGGATCGGTGTCTCTGCCGAGGTCTCGGCAAGCTTCTTCCGGTTCCTCGAGATGTTCCGCTGGACGAGGTTATAGATATAATCGAGGTTGATGACCCCGTTGAAGATGTCGCGGTTATGGGTCTGCTCGGGTGACTTGATCTGTGCGATCTTGGCGACGCAGGGGGTCACATAGAAGATCCCGAACTCCTCCGGGTCCATCCCGCGGTCGATGAGCTTCTTCCTGATGTACATGGCCGTGATCTCGACCGGCGGCCTGAGCAGGTTGATGTTCCGTACCAGGGTCGGGTACTTGATCTGGATGAGTCGCACGACCGCCGGGCAGTAGGAGGAGATGACCGGTTTCTCATCAGCGTAGGTGCTGAACCGGTTCCCGATGGTCTTGAGGATATCGACGCCGAACTCGGCCTCGTAGACCTCGTTGAACCCGATGTCCATCAGGGACTGGTAGATGTATCGTTCCGGGATGTCGTCGGCGAACTGGCCGATGAAGACTGAGGGGAGGATGACGACCCGGTAGTTGTAGTCGAGGATCTTCTCGAAGTCATCCTGTTCCACGACGATGGCAGAGTAGGGACAGGCATCCATGCACTGCCCGCAGTCGATGCACTTCTCGGGTTGGACATGGGCCTTCCCGTGGATGAGGCGGATCGCCTCGGTCGGGCAGTTTCTCATGCACCTGGTACAGCCCGGCAGATATCCTCCCTGACTGTCAGGACGTGGTGGGAGGTCATCACTCAGCTCCTGAGAAGGAGATGTGCATGGAGATGACCGTCCCCTCAGGCGATGTGTCGATAGTGAGGTCATCGGTATTGTTCTTGATGTTCGGCAGTCCCATCCCTGCCCCGAACCCCATCTCCCGTACTTCAGGCGATGCGGTAGAATAGCCCTCGGACATGGCAAGATCCACATCGGGGATGCCGGGCCCCCTATCGGCTACGGTGACCTTGATATGGTCTGGTTCGATCTCGCAGGAAACCGTCCCGCCGAGCGAGTGGGCGACGACATTCACCTCTGCCTCGTAGAGGGCCACGACGACCCGCTTGATGATCCTCGGAGGAATGTTCAACTGTTTCAGGAGACTCTTGATCTCACTCGAGGCCTGGCCTGCATGGGAGAAATCACCTGATGGTATGGCATACGTCTTCTTCATGAGTTCTTCTGATCCTAGTAGACAGGATTCAGCCCCGCATGGTGAAGGAGGTAGCTGGCACGGAACATGGAAAACTTCGTGGTCATGAGTACGATGCCGTTCTCCTCAGCCAGGCTGACCATCTGCGGGGTCGGGACCTTCCCGCGGACGAAGAGGATCTGTGATATATCGGACATCTCGGCGGTCCTGATCGACTGGATGTTCGACAAGCCCGTGATCAGCAGGATGTCATCGTCGAGCAGGGTGAGTACCTCGCTCATGAGGTCGGAGGCAAACCCCAGCTGGACGGTCCGGTCAAGCTGCTCGCTGCCGCATACGGCAGTTCCGTCTATGCAATCCAGTACTTCCTGTAAGGTCATGATGGGTCTCCTCTCACCGTGGTTGATTACCCCCTATTATCATAAGAATGGTCCAATACATCAAGAGATATCTTTTACCTGGAGCGGAAAATCGTTATATTGACAGCATGATGAGCAGGGAAATCAGTTCACGAATAGAAGAGGCGGTCTACCGGGGATTACGGGAAGCTGGTGTCGAGCTTGCCGGTGATGTCATGCAGGCCCTGCAGACCGCCGTAGAGCAGGAGGATCCTGCCGCCAGCGGGGCGGTGGTGCTGAAGCGTATCCTCGAGAACCTCGATACCGCTAAGCGAACCCGCCTGCCGATGTGCCAGGACACCGGGATGGTGATGGCGTTCATCGACATCGGGGAGGACCTCTGCCTCCCGATCGGCAGGATCAAGATGGCAGTCGAGAAGGGAGCCGAGAGGGCCTATGAAGACGGCTCCTTCAGGAAGTCCGTTGTGGCCGAACCCGTCTTCGAACGGGTCAACACGGGGAACAACCTGCCGCTCATCTCCTATATCGAGTCTGTGCCGGGGAACACCATCTCCATACACCTCCTCATGAAAGGGTTCGGCAGTGAGAACTGCTCAGGCCTTGCCATGCTCAACCCGACCACCGGGGCTGCCGGGGTGGAGGAGGCGATCCTCTCGATCATCAAGAAGGCAGGCGGCAAGCCCTGTCCCCCCATCGTCGTGGGCGTGGGGATCGGGGGTACGTCCGACCGGGCAGCCCTCCTGTCAAAACGGGCACTGCTGCGTGAGATCGGCTCATCCAACCCGGACGAGCGGTATGCCGAACTTGAGCGATCAGTCCTGGAAAAGGTCCAGGGGATCGGGATCGGGTCAGGAGGCCTGGGAGGGAAGATCACTGCCCTGGGCCTGATGATCGAAGAAGAGGCCACCCATATAGCAGGGCTGCCGGTAGCTGTGAGTATCAACTGCTGGGCGGACCGGAAGGTTCATATAGAGATCGACAGCGAGGGGAATACCATATGAGATATGATCTGAGGCTGCCTCTGGATCCGGAAGCCGTCAAAGAGTTGAGAGTAGGTGATGAGGTCTCATTGACTGGCGATATGCTCGTAGGACGGGACCAGGTCCACCTGAGGCTGACGACCCTGATGAAGGAAGGCAAAGACCTCCCGGTCGACCTGGCCGGGGAGACGATCTTCTACATG
The DNA here is from genome assembly GCA_963676605.2 of Sphaerochaetaceae bacterium. Lineage (GTDB taxonomy): Bacteria > Spirochaetota > Spirochaetia > Sphaerochaetales > Sphaerochaetaceae > SABI01. The sequence continues at coordinate 2,790 of CAXXSP010000019.1, forward strand.
GGGCCGGCCCCGGCCCCGGAAGGCTTCGTGATTGGCTCCTGCGGTCCCACCACCTCAGCGAGGATGGACCCCTTCGCGCCGATGCTCCTCGAGGGTGGGCTGCTGGCGATGATCGGGAAAGGCCCGAGGTCTGCCGAGGTCTTGAAGGCGGTAGAACGGAACCAGGCTGTCTACTTCACTGCTTTCGGCGGCTGCGGCGCACTCTATGCCGACTGCGTCGAGGCAGTAGAGCTGATCGCATTCGAGGATCTCGGCCCTGAAGCACTCTACCGCCTCACGGTGAAGGACTTTCCCGTCATCGTCGCGATGGATGCCGCAGGCGGCTCGGTCTACCGGGACTACACCTGAGCAGCTCTCCTTTGTAACCAGAATGTAAAACCATAATCCGTCTCTTGATTTCACCTTTCCTTTTATAGGGTATCTTGTTATATTTGATACTTGAGTACTTATACAGCTAGAAAGGAAGGACCTTTATGAAACGGATTCTTGGATTATGTATGGCATTCCTGCTTATCTCAACCCTGGTGTTTGCCGGTGGGGATAAGGAGAAGAGTGCTTTGGAAGAGGCTGCACAAGCAGAGAACCAGGTAGTGATAGAGACTCCCGTCGGTACCCTTGATGCGCCTGAAGAGCTGATCGACCGGTTTAGCTATGCATTCGGATATCTCTTCACCCAGAGCTATATGGCAGACGGTGTCGAGTTCAACGCGGACTACTTCACCCAGGGCATGAGGGAAGCGATCGCCGGCAACGCAGGCATCTATTCCCAGGATGAGATCAACTCGATCCTCATGGAGTACCAGACGGTGCTCATGGAGCAGGAGCAGGCTGCACAGGCAGAGATCTCAGCAGCCAACCTCGAAGAGGCTGAGACATTCCTCGCTACCAACAAGACCCGGGCAGGAGTCATCACGACAGACAGCGGTCTCCAGTATGAGGTCGTCGTCGAGGGTGACGGTGCGAAACCGACAGCCGACGATGTCGTCACCGTCCATTACAAGGGTTCGTTCCTTGACGGTAACGTCTTCGAGAGTTCCTATGACAGCGGCACTCCCGCGACCTTCGCACTCGGCGGCGTGATTGACGGCTGGGTAGAGGGTGTACAGCTGATGTCGGTAGGAAGTAAGTACCGATTCTTCCTCCATCCTGATCTTGCCTACGGTGAGATGGGTTCAGCCCCAGTCATCGGACCGAGCCAGCTGCTGATCTTCGAGGTCGAGCTGCTCAGTATCGGGGACGGCGAGTAATACATTTCTTTTTTAGGAAACAAAGAAAGGGGTCAGAAATGACCTCTTTTTTTAACTTGCAGTAAGAAAAAATCCAATAAGCTCTCCAGTAGTCCGTGATAACGGTTGAAACACACGGTGTGAACCAGTAGTATGGTCAGGAAATGAGTGAGGGGTTACACGTGTGTGGTGGGGAGAATTATGAAAAAGTCTTATGTATTCTGTATGCTGATCCTGGTACTGTTCCTCTACAGTGGAACACTTTTTGCTGAGAACCTGCAGAGTATCATCCCACTTGATGAGAGCGTCTATGCTGATATGGACTCCCTGTTCATCGCGGGAGGCAGGGCCTTGCCCTCCACATCACGACCCTGGTCCTACGGGGAAGCCCAGAACCTGTTTGAGCTGATCCCGGAACAGCGCATACACGGGGCCTACAAAAATCTGTATGAGGATTTACGGGAACGGGTCTATGACACTGACCTTCGGTTCCCTGTAGAGGACGGCTACCAGCTCGGGCTTGGTCTCGACCTCTACGGAGAGGCCTATTACCATACGAACGCCACTGACTTCATCCTGGAGGATGACTGGGTCTTCGGTTATGAGGATCGGGCTCCCGTCATAAAGGCTTATATCGAGCTGGGGCTCCATGACTGGTTCTACACATACTCCGAGATGGAGTATGCGAAGGCTCTGTTCGCTGCGGAAGACACCGAGATCGGAGATACCCTGCAGAACCTGACGGCCTCCTACCTCTACAAGGACACCTTCAGCACGAACTATTTCGACCTGCAGTATATAAACTTCGAGACACCGTACCGGGCGTTCATCTCTGCCGGTGGTGATGGTTGGAACCTGCAGTTCGGCCGTGACATGTTCTCCTGGGGTCCCGGGCAGACCGGGAACTTCGCGATAAGCGACAACCTCGACTACTATGATGCCCTGCGGTTCGTCTCCTACCACGACCACTTCAAGTATGAGATCCTCTATGCATTCTTCGATGAACCTATTGAGACTCTAGAGAATAATGAGGAATTGTTCGAATACATGAACATGTACCTGGCCCACCGGATCGAGTTCACCCCTCTGGACTGGCTCAGCTTTGCCCTCTCGGAGAATGTCATGTACAAGCAGTCATTCATCGACATCAAGTACCTGAACCCGGCTTACATCTTCCACAACCTCAACAACCGGAGCATGTTCAATGCGCTTGCCTATGCCGAGCTCAATGCTGCGGTTACCCCGGGGTTGAACCTCTACGCCCAGTTCGCGATCGACCAGGCACGAGCTCCGCTTGAAGACTCATCCCAGCCGGGCTCCTTCGCCTATATGCTTGGAGGGACCCAGACAGGAAGTGCCGGTAACGGGATCCTGACGACGAACCTGGAGTTCGCCTATACTGATCCCTATATGTACCTTCGAGACAAGGTGGAGTTCAAGGTCTACCAGAGGCATTTCGCGATCGGTCAGACGATCGACTACCTCTCACCCCATATAGACTTCCTCGGGTATCCCTACGGCTGTGATGCGATCGTGGGGCAGCTCTCGACCGAGTATCGTCTGCCGGGCATAGGCTCTTTCTCCGCCTCCCTCTTCGGGATGCTCCATGGGGACAAGGACATAAACACGGTAGTTGAATTCTTCGGGGATTATGAGGACGTGTCCTTCGCACCCAGCGGTGATACTATCAGCCAAACGGTCATTGCCTCGACGGCTGGTGAACTTGAACTGCCTGCACTCGAGGCGATCGGTCTATGGTACCAGGTAGATTGGCTTAGCCGGAGAGACTATACAAAGAGTACGGAAGCCTATACTGACTGGGAGCAGGACCTCCAGTGCAGTGTGGGGGCTTCCATCTCTCTGTAACTTCATACATGACGAAGCCCTGCTCAACAGACTCCTCGAAGATCGCGTTCAAATCATTTCATTGATCAGGTATCAATCAGCCAGAGTATCCTGAAGTCCCTGGATGGCATTCACGCTCAATCCTGTGATATCAGCGATATCAGGGAGAGACATCCCCTTAACCAGCATACGTTTTGCTGTCGCTTCCTTCTCTTCTTCCTTGCCTTCAGCTTTTCCTTTAGCCAGGTATGTAGTAGCAGTGTCCTCTACGAGTGCCGCCTCACGGGCAGCTTCATCGAGTTCCGCCATACTCTTCCGGACATATGCATACCGGAGCTCTTCATCCGCACTTACCTGTACCATCTGCTTCATCGCCTCCTCGAAGATCCTGTTCTGATGGGAGAGTTCTTCCAGCCCTTCCAAGTCTTCAGCCCTGAAGAACCTCGTCCACTGATCCCTCAGGCTTTCGGGATCATCATGGTCCATACGCTTAAGTTCCACGAAGACCATCTCCATGAGGTCCGTGAACTCTGCTTTCGTCTCCCGGTCATGGAAGGTTATGTGCCGTATATAGGACCTGGTCGTATCCGGCTTCTCTTCGTAGTTCTCTCCGTCCTTATCTTCTTCCGTCTCTATCAGATTATAGCACAGAAAGTTGAGAGTTATGGCCTTGCCGAAATCGGCAGGCCGCTTTCGGCAGTCTCCCCTCTTGATCTGGCTTGAGTAGAGGCGGGCAAGGTAATGCAGGCTGCGGGGAATGATGTCAAACTCATTGCGGACCTGGATCTCGACATCGATGTGTTCGTTGCCTGCGGTCTTGACCCGCAAATCAAGGCGGAAGAGCTTGTCATCGGGGTAATCTCGCTCCTTTTCCGTAGTCATGATCGTGATGTCCTCCGGGCTCTTCGCGGAGATGTCGAGGTAGGCAGTGAGCAGGGAGAGCAGCAGGTCCTTGTTCTCCTCTTTGGTGAAGATCGCCTTGAAGACGATGTCACTGGTTAGCGGCAGCAAGGTGCTGTTCCCGTACTTTATCTCTTTAAACATGCGGGTTCCTCCTGTGTTCGTATAGCTACTACAAACAGGATTCAGGTCGATTTGATGTAAAAACATGCTGCGATCGATGAAAAAACCTGACAGTCTTTCCTCCCACACCAGTAAGGATCAGTGTGTAATTGTACTTGCTTGTTCCTCATTTTTGGAAAATTGTGTGCATCACAGTATGGAAGAGTATTATGGTTTACAATTACAGCTTGGAGCGAGTAGAATAACCTATGCAGAAACGAATCTTTCTTTGGTTTGTCCTGATCGTTGTTATTCCAAGCGGCATTATCTACTTTCTGGCAAACAACTTCTTTCTGAATTATGCTGTCAACAAACAGATAGCGACCAACACTCAACTTATTGACGAGATGCGGAAGAACCTGGACACGCAGCTCCTCCATTATCAGCAGTTGACCATGGAACTGTACCTGAATGCTGAAGCCATGGAAGAGATAACTGCCAAGACTGATATCCTGGACTGTACTGCGGTGCAGAGTCAGCTTGACAGTTTTGTCAATGCCAACCGACTTATATCCTCAGCCTACCTGTTTACTGAAAAAGGCTCCTTGTACAGCGGCCATGGCCTCCGTGAGATAGATCAGATTGTTGAAAGCTACCAGGAGAAACTGATTGAACAGGATGGACGAATCCTCTGGACAACATCGTATCCACTGAAGACCAACTTCGGTTTGAATGACAGCTATTTCTTCGGAATGAGGCATATTAGACAGGATGAGAAACCGATTGCTACCCTTTGCCTCGGATTCAGCGGGATGTTCTTCTCGGATTTTTTCCAGTATACCCCCTTCGAAAACAGTCACAGTATCTCAATCTATCAGTCAGAAGGCAAGTTGATCGCATCAAATGGTGTGGATGCAGAGCCTCTGTTAGACAAGGAGATACTTGAGAACAGTTACCATGCTGCACGTGCATATTCATCTTCCGGGGCAGATGGGGAGGATGTCCTGATCCTATCCTCTCGATCAAGGCTCTCTGACTGGATAATAATTTTGTCGCTTTCTCCCAGGCAGATCTCGGATGAGTTGTCAGTTATCCAGAGAATATTCTATATCAGCTTGGTCTGCTATTTCCTGTTCTTCTTCTATCTGTCTTACATGGTCTCAAAGAAGCTTGGGAAACCCCTGAAGGACCTCACCGATGCAATCAACCAGGTCGGGGACGGTAATCTCGATATAACCGTAGAGGAGAACCATATCGATGAGATTCGGCAGCTGAGTATGGGGTTCAACAGCATGACCCACCGGGTGCAGCAATTGCTGGATGAGATCCGGAGGACTGAGAAAGAGAAACGGAGAGCGTATTTACAGAATCTCCAACTGCAGTTGACTCCACATTTCCTCTATAACACGCTCAACACGATCCGTTGGATGGCACAGATAAACGGACAGGAGAATATCATGTCCGTCACGAAAGCTTTGATCGGGTACCTGAAAAGCCTGACAGATATCGAGAGCGAGTTCATCCCACTGGAGAAGGAGATAGCCCTCATAGAGGCCTATGCGACAATCCAGCTCTACAGGTATCGAGAGTTCTCAATTACGTACGAGATCCCTGAGTACCTTAAAAAGGAAAAGATCCATAAACTCATGATCCTGAATATCGTAGAGAACAGCATCATCCATGGATTCAGTGAGCAGGAGGGTGCTGGGCAGATTATCATCACAGTATGTAAGGACGCTGATGACCTGGTGATTACCATCAATGATAATGGTATTGGGTTCTCCCCCGATACGCTTCTGGAAATACAGGAACTACTGGACCAGAACAGGTCGATTGACTCGGAACCCTCTGATACACAGGAAGGGCATATCGGGCTGCGAAACATTCAGTACCGCTTACGCCTTTATCATGGTGAGCAATATGCCCTGCATATTGCATCCCATGAGGGAGCCGGCTGTACAGTCTGGTTCAGACAGCCCCTGATGAGACAGCCTGGATTTCAATACCTGCCCAGTTCAGGTAACAATGAGTAGACGGTGATCAGGTTCTCCAGGGATGTATTGTCCTGAAACATATGCGTAGGGGAAAAGAGGTATCCGCTTTCGGGCATCATAGCTGCCAATAATCCTTCCAGGTCGGCAATAACTTCCTCCCTGGTACCATCAACTACTGAACCCGCAGTGGAGAACCCGCCATGGAATGCCAGGTCCCTCCCGTAGGTCCCTTTCAGGAATTCAGGTTCCATATGGGACGCTTCAGGCTGCAGGGTGTCAACAGCAGCTATTCCCATCTCGATGAAATCCTGAAATACCCAGGACGATGAACCGCAGCTGTGAATCATGACGGGAATGTTAAAGGAGGAGGCAAGGTCCACGAACTGTTGGTGCCTCGGGCGAATCACGGACCTGTAATGGGTCGTTGAGATCAACGGTCCATTCTGGGAACCAAGGTCCTCCCCGATCCAGAGACAGTCGATCGACCCGTCTGCTGTCTCAAGGGCCCTGCGGGTGATCTCAAGCTGGATATCCAAGCGCCTGTCTACGAGATGCAGCCAGTTCGGGTCCTGCAGGGCTAGGGCTATGTATACCGTTTCCATCCCGCACAGCATCCCGGTGGTGTTGAGGATGTCCGCAAGACCCGGGTTCCCAAGGAATAGGGCTTTTCCCTTGTACCTATCAACTTGATCAAGGATGGCTGAATATGCAAAATCATCAGGTTTCGGCATAGGCCAGGACTCAGCTTTCTCCTCATCCAGCATGTGCAGCGGGAAGTCACAATAATCCCAATACCCTCCGGTCTCATGTTCAACCCATCGCTTGATGATACCCCATTGTTCATCTACGCTGCGGCCAGGCCTTGGTGCATGAAGCGGGGGGCCCGTATAGGGGAGTGCCACTTCCCTGATATCAACCTGCAGCTTCTCAAGCAGCAATTCCGTATCCTGTGCCCCGAGCTTGAAGGACTGCTTCAGGGCAGTATCGATTCCTGGATTCGCAAGATAGTTGATAGGCACACGATCAGGTATCTGGTGGTTCAAGGCTGCTTGGACCCGTTCTTTCGATGTCATGGGGTTACCTCCCGCAGCAGGATGTCATATGTTCCTGGGTCCAGTACGTACCCGGGATGGGCTGATCGACTCCGAAAGGTACCCCGGTCCAGGGGTTTCAGTGAACTGTCTATGGTATACCCGGCAGGGGGATATAATTCGCCCCTGACACCAGATGGGATCGTCATATGCACCTGCAGTGTCCCGTCATCTCGGATCCATTGAACGGCTGCCGGGCCATACGGTGTCTTGGCACCTGCTTCTGCGTGCGTGATCTCCTGGAAATATCCTGGATAGAACCCTATGCTTTCCCAGCCTGGTCTCAACGGGGAGATGCCGGCAATATACTGGTAGAACCATGTGTCTATTGAGCCGAGCATGATGTGGTTATGTGAGTTCATGCCTTCACATTCGATCAACTCCCACCGTTCCCACAGGGTCGTGGCACCGTTCCGGATCATATAGATCCAGCCCGGATAGCTCTCCTGGTTCGCGATGGTATAGGCTTTCTCCTCATACCCTGCCTCTGAGAGCGTGGGCAGGAGGTGTGCCGTCCCATGAATCCCGGTATTGACGTGGTTGCCGGCAGTCCTGGTAACCAGGGTGTCCAGGGCTGATGCCAGTTTGGTGTGATCCTCTCCTGACAGGATATTCCATGCCAGGGCCAGGACCTGTGATGTCACATCAGGGAAGTCCCAGGGGCTCATTTCCTGGCTGATGATTGCCGTTCCATCGTAGAAAGTCTCCCTGAACTTGCCTAAGACAAATGATCTTAGCTGTGTATAGTGGGAAACCCCATCACGCATCCCGAGGATGTTGGAGATCCTGACCATCAGCTCCAGGTCATGGATGAAATAGAGAGTCGAGATGCAGTCAAGGCCGGTCTTCTTGGAGGTCACCAGTCCCGGTGCACACCAGTCACCGAAGGTCCCGAGATCCTTGATGATCCCGTTATCTGCATGGGAAGAGAGGAACGCAATGTATCGAGCGAATTGTTCGTAGTATGCTCCCAGAACGGTGCTGTCGCCGCTATAGTAGTACACAAGATACCCTATGGAAATGAACGCACTGCCCCAGGCAGGATCAGCCGGCTTGTCCATCCAGAATGCAGGCGCAACATCGGTGATCGACCCGTCTGCAGCTTGCGTGTCTGCGATATCCCTAAGAAAGGTGCGATAGAACCTGAATGGGGAGAAGTTCAGGAGTGCTTCCTCACAGGACAGATGGGCATCCCCGAGCCAGCCGTGCCGTTCATCCCGTTGGGGCGAGTCTGTGGGGATTCCCATCATGTTCGACTGCTGTCCCCAGAGGATAGCCTGGTGCACTGCATTGAAATCCTCATTACTGCAGTGAAATTGCCCGGTTTTCTCTGTTTCGGTATGGATGAAATGGGCAACGATGCAGTCTCTGTCCAAGGAACCTTCCCAGCCTGTGAACTTGACGTATCGAAACCCGTGGTAGGTACAGGACGGGTGCCAGCATTCTTCATCATCCCCGCAGAACGTATAGGAGTCCAGAGCCCGGGCTGCACGGTTCGAGGCTGGGTTCAGGGTTCCGTCCTTATGGAGGAGTTCTGCATGCTCGATAGTGACTGTAGTCCCTTTTGGCTGTTTCCCGCAGATCGCAACATACCCCGAGAGGTTCTGCCCGAAATCGATGATGTACCCATCCGGAGTACTGCCGATACGTTTCGGTTTGACAACCCTGTCAACGGTAACAGGTGGAAGTGTACTGCTTTGCAGAGGATACCCATCGATTATGACAGCTGGATCATTCAGCGTGATGGGAATATTCGCATCATAGTGTTCCCCGTCAAAGATGCTGTTATCACGTACTGGTCCGAATCCGCTGAACCAGCTCTCTCGAGACGCGATCACCTGTAAGGAACCATCCTGGTATTCGATTCGTACAAGACAGACTGCACGCGGTTTGCCGAAACCGTACAAGGCAATATGTCTCCCGTTCCCAAGGAGGATTGTCAGTTGGTTATCATCCCTGAGCGCTTGGTCTATATCGATCACATCATAACAGACTCTTTTGTGGTAGTCTGTCTGGGCCGGGGAGAGGATGCCTGGACTGCATACTGATCCATTTATACTGAGGCTGCAGCAGCCGACACCCGTGACATAGCATCGAGCCCTGATTACCTGCCTGACCGGTTGTTCCAATCTGAAGGTCGTCCCCAGATAGATGCCATGGTAGTGTCTTGCCATATCCTGGGATGTCATCTCCTGCGGTGTCCCGCTTTCCCAGGAGGAAGTCTTATACCATGAATCCTGTAACGAGGTGATCCATACAGCAGGGGAGAGGGACTTTCTAAGGTCCGCTGTCTCAAACCAGGCCCAGGGTGAAGGAGTCGATCTTTCTGGGACCTCTCCAGCTGTGACTCTCCATCGATAACGGGAATAGGAGGTGAGGAATGGACTGCAGTCAACATCAGTCCATGGATACGATGATTCGATAATCCCTGAATCGAATATCAGTCGATCCTGTGAGTCTGCTATCTCCATACGAAAGAACTTCTGTATGATAATCCTTACATGGTTGTTCCATCCGAAATGGAGAGTCGTTTGGTCTATACCAAGGGGTTCTTCCTGATACTCACAGCGAAGCCAGTCTGGTTGGAGTCCCTCTTCTATCATTGGGTCACTCCTTGATCGACCCGGCTGTCAATCCGGCGATGATCTGGTCTGAGAAGATGAAGAAGATAATGATGATAGGTATCAGGGCAATGGAAGCTGCTGCAAAGACATAGTTCCAGTACGCAAGGAAGTTTGCCAGATATTGGTAGATAGCCAAGGTTATGGTATGGAGAGCCTTCTTTGTCAGGAAGACCAACGGCAGGTAGAAGTCATTCCATATCTGCACGAAACTGATGAGTCCGACAGTCGAGATCACCGGTTTTGATATAGGCATCATGACCTGGAAGAAGATGGTGAATTCACCAGCACCGTCAATCAATGCACTCTCATGAAGGGCTCCAGGCAGCTGTTTGAAGAACTGGTTGAATATGAAGAGGGAGAACGACATATTGGCTGTATAGAGAATGATCATGCCGATAAACGTATTCGTCAGGTGGAGTGTTCTCATGATGATGAATAGCGGCAGGATGGCTATCTGGATCGGGAACATGAGTCCCAGGAGGAAATAGGTCTCAAGCAGGCCTCTGGCACGGAAACGGAAGCGAGCCAGCCCATAGGCAGTCATTGAGGAAAAGAAGACAAGTGACGTGATCGAAAGGGCTGTCAGGATCAGGCTGTTGAAGAAGTTCCTGAAGAACTCATCTTCGATGATGACCTTCTGGTAATTGCCGAAGGTTATCTCCGCGGGAAGGCCGAACGTGTTGAACAGGAGGTCCTGCTTGGTCTTGAACGAAGAGATCACCATATTCCCGATCAGGATGATTGCGATAAGACAATACAGGGTCAGCAGGACAGTCGCGATGATCCTGCCGGTTGATTTCTTTCTTATGATCATCAGGCAGCCCCCGTCTCGGTATCATGTTTGAATAGCAGTCTGGTGAGGAGAAGTCTCTGAGTCAGGGAGATCAGTAGGATGATGCAGAACAGGACGACACTGATAGCCGCCCCGAAGCCTATTGCCGTCTCCCCATTATAGGAATCTCCGAAGGTATACCGGAAGAAGACAAGATTGAGGAAATCAAGTTTTCCATCTATCCCGCCGTTGAGCCCGCCGATCACGAATGGCAGGTCGAACTGCGTGAGGGCGAAGATCGAGCTGAGGACAACGACATTGAAGATGGATGGCTTGAGGAATGGGAGTTCCACGCTCCAGAAGCGTCTCCAGGAAGCTGCTCCGTCTATGATACTCGCCTCGATAACCTCCTGGGGGATATTCTTCATGTTTGCGAGGATGATCACCATGCCAACACCTATTCCCTGCCAGCCTATGATGGATACGAGCAGGCCAAAGGCAATATCAGGGTCACCGAACCATGCACCTGCGAGCTGGTTCAGTCCCAGGTTGAGGAACAGGGTATTCAGCATCCCGATATTCGGGTCGAATACCAGCAGGGAGAAGAACCCCACGATGGAGGGGCTGATGACATAGGGAAGGAATATCATGAGCTTGAACAGCTTGTGACCTGAGATCTCGATATGGATCAGGTAGGCGAGTAGGATCTGGATCGGGATGAAGATGAACACGGCTACCAGCAGATAGGTGAAGTTGTTTCCCAGGGCATTCCAGAAGATTGAGGACATCCTCGGTTCAAGGAATATCTTCCTGAAATTATCCAGTCCGATGAATGTCATGCTGCCCATCCCTGACCAGGAAAAGAAGCTGTAATAGAATGCAATGCCAAGAGGGATTATCATGAATAGTGTGTAAATAAGAAAACCCGGGGTGATGAATCCCCAGTATGCACGTGATCTTCGCATAAGTCAGTCCTTCCAAATGTCTAAAGTTATACTATCACAGGAGGGAAGATTCCCTCCTGTGAAACAGTGGGCATTACAGATTTGGATAATCCATCATGGGGTCGATCATCTCCACAAGAGCTTCAGCTGTGAGTGAACCTGAAAGGAGTTTCGGGTTATCCTCTTCCCAGACCTTTGTCGGGGCCTGGCCATCAGCATGGTAAAGAACCATGATGTTGTAGAAGCTCTCCAGTTCAAGATTCGCGTCTGCGATCTCATCGGCTAATTTGCTTCCTGAGTTAATGCCCTTCAGTCCGGCTATGGCCCCTAGGCCGTCTACCCAGATCTGCTGGGATTCTTTTGTTGTCAGGTACTGCGCAAGTCGAACAGCCTCATCCTTATGCTGGGTCTTTGAATATACGGAGAACCCTGCTGCATAGGTGAGAACGATCGGGGACCGACCATCCTTCGTAGGCATCTGAAATGCCCCTATGTTCATGTCAGGGTTGTTCTTGGTAAGCGTATCTGCCGTCCATGATCCGGCAACCGTCATGGCTGCCTGGCCTTTGGAGAATGCAAGCAACTGACCTGCATCATCGACACCGAGGAAGTTGCTCCCATAGTAGCCTTTATTACCCCATTCGATCATCTTGTTCAATGCGTCGATCACCCTCGGGTCATTGATGCGGGCTGAACCGGTTGCGGCTTCCTGGATCCAGTCTGGATGCATAGCGGCAAGGATGGGTTCGAAGAGGAAGAGGATATCCCAGTTATCCCGGCCGGCTAGGCTGATCGGGGTGTATCCTGCAGCCTTGATCTTCGGCAGGAGTGCCTCAAACTCGGCGAAGGTCTTGGGTACTGCCCATCCCTTCTCAGCGAACAGGTCCTTGTCGTAGAAGGTAGCACGGGTGTCGATGGTGGCAGCAGGAGTCTGGTATACTGTGCCGTTCACACGCACCTTGTCGAGGGACATCTCAGAGTACCCATCGAGGTCAAGGTAGGAAGTGAGATCCATGAGAGCTCCCTGGCTGGTGAGGTTGTCCATATCACTGGTGGCTGTTCCATGGTGCCAGAATAGATCGGGTGCTTCCCCGGCCTGAATAGCTGTGGTCAGCAGGGACAGGTAATTGTCAGGTGTCTTGATCTCATACTCAACCTTTATGTCAGGATTGAGTTCCATGAATCGTTCCAGGGTATTCTTGAGCGATAGCTCGAAATGGGGAGTATGTTCCCAGATCGTGATGACCGTGGGTTCGGCAGTATCGGTACTCTCCTGCTGGGCCATAGCTGAGAGCATGCCCATCGTGCATAGCAGCACCATGCAGATCGTCAGAAATCTTTTCATACGTGAATCTCCTTTTGTTCAATGCTGAACTGTTTTTTTACAGTCTAGTATTGCACCCTATACCATGCCATAGCGGTTGTTCTGATGCTCTTTCCCATTCTTCAGGACACCTCAATCATATATGTTCTGATTTTCAGGACTACTGTCCTATTCTTCAGGTTGTACGGGTAATTCGCGAAATTCGGTGATGGTTTTTCCCGTTAACCGTTTGAAAGTCTTTGAGAAATGGCTTGCATTGGGGAAACCTGTCAGGAAGCCGATCTCTTCAGCTGTCTTTTCAGATTCCCGCAGTAATCGCTTGGCATGATCCATGCGGATGGAGGTAAGGAATTCCAGATATCCTATCCCGGTCTCCCGTTTGAAGAGTTCGGAAAGGTATGCTTCATTCAGGTTGAATAACCTGGATAAGGATGCAAGCGTAATATGTTCCTGATAGTGTCTGTGCAGGTATATCTTGATATGTATAATGGTATGGTTCCTGCCCGAGAAAGAACGCATATCCCTGATAAGCTGTGATAGCATGCGTATATACCAGGTCATGAGCATGTCGGTATCATCGTAACGTTGAATCGAATCATAGATCGATGGGGTCTGATCGTTCTGCTGGACGTCGATCACTGAAGAGATGATTGTATTGACAGAATTCCAGTACAGGAGAAGCTGCAAGGCTAGCATGGAGGGATCCACTCTCTCGGTACAGGCAACTCTATGAAGTTCTGACATACCGGAAACCCATGATGCTTCTGTTGATTCTGAGAACATCAGGAGAGGATCCGGGAACTGAAGCTGCTTCCTGGTTATCCTGCAGCGGTCAGAATCAGCTGCGAGGATCTCCCCTGAGGTACGGTAATAGATACATGCCCGCTTGGAACTGAGTTCAGACCAGACCTCCGAGATTGAGTCGCTTGTCGCTTTCCTGCTCCGGATGATGATAACAGGCCTGTTGATCACGGTAGATAATTGTCTATGGAACTCATGGATGATCCTGTTGCGTTTTTCTGTAAGTGTCGTATCTGCATTGAGGATGCAGATGATATCCCTATTCCCTGAGATGAATACTGAACCAATGGATGGGGGGATCATCTCCTGAACCGTGTTCAGGGCCCATTGGAGGTTGATCGAGGAGGGTATAGGTTCTGCATGGTCATTATAGATCTTCTTGAACATGATCAGGACAATACAGACTCCCTGAGCATAGGGCAGCGGGGCCTTCTGATTAAGGAAATCTGTGAACCCGAGCGATGTCTGCTGGGGTACGGAAGGTTCTCTATCCCGACAAGTTTGTATGGCATCGAGTTGGGTGAACAGATTCGTTTCATCAATCTCATGTTTAAGAAGATAGTCCTGGACACCCAGTTTGAACGCACTGCTCACGGTCTTGAAATCATCATAACAGGTCAGGACGATGATCGGCAGGTTCGGGTAGACGTCCTTTGCCTTTCTGATCAATGTGAGACCGTCCATCTTCGGCATCTTGATATCGGTAATCAGGACATCCGGCTTCGTGAACATGAGTTCATCCAGTGCTTTAACAGGGTTTGTATACTTCCCGGTAACAATATAATCTTCCCTACTGTCGAATAGGGATACGATCCCCATCAGCACCAGTGTCTCATCTTCTACAATCACAACTCGTTTCATCTCATACCTACTCCAGACCATCTTACCATATGATGGTAAGTAGGGGGCAAGAGAAATCTTAGTTTGTCCTGTTGTCTTTAGGTTTCATACGGGGTACAAGGTAGTACCTCTAGAGCCACTGCAGGAAGAACTCCTGACCATGTTAACCAGTTGCTCACCGAAAGAACTTCTCGTCACTGCGATCAAACATCACGTTTCTGTTCGATTTGATTCAAGGAAAAAGAAGACCTGTGGGAATTGGGTATTCCCACAGGTCGTAATAGGTTTGGTGAATAGCTTATTAGAAGGAGAAGGTGGTACCGATAGATACCTGGGTATCAGTCTTGGTGCCGTTAGACTCGACATTGCCGAAGTTCTGCTTGCTTACCCAGTCAAGCTGACCATAGACCTCAAGGTTCGGCAGGATATTGTAGCCTCCCTTGAGTTCGAGGAGGAGGGTGGTCTCGACAGCGTCCTTGGGGACATATCCCGGGTTGGCATCGAACATGCTGCCGGTGTCGACGGAATCAGTCGGTGTCTCTGCTGCACTAGGATCTGTGCTGTCATTGGTTCCGATAGCCCATAAGGTGTACATATCATTTACCCCATGCAGCATGTAGAAGAATGTACCCTCGACATAGAATTTCTTGAATACCTTGTACCCACCGGTGAGGTTCAGGACAAAGGCGTCACAGCCGTACTCATAGCCGAGGAAGTCCTCATCGATCGAGATGTTTCCGTCCGGAGAGAACGATCTGACCCCAACGACATAGTTGATCCCGATCTCCCCGATATCCTGGTCACCTCCGGTCCCGTCTCCTCTCAGGTAGAGGTAGGGATCAGTCTTAGCCCCTTCCAGGACACCATAGAGGACTCCGTCCCCCATAGGATATGCGGTCTTGACTCCGCCAAGGAAGCCGAATGCTTCAGGATGTGTACCTGCTCCTGAAGTAGGTTCCCCAGGTAGAGCGAACTCATCGACCACC
>CAXXSP010000020.1:0-28051 GCA_963676605.2 Sphaerochaetaceae bacterium
GCACTGATCTTCATTGTCGGTCTGCTTGCGTATGCACTCCAGCATTTCTTTGCTGATGCAGTAGTGAAGCGGGTTCGAGCTCTGATCGGGGAATGGAGAGGGTAGAGTAGTGGAACTCATTATTTCAATCGTAGGAGTACTGGTTGCAGTACTCCTCGGTATCTTCGGTCTGAAGAACCAGAAAATCAAGAAACAGGAAAAGAAGATCTCAGATCAGGAACAGCAGATTGCTCATCACCAGCAACAGTCGAATGTTGTTGAGGAAGCACTCGATGTTCAGGATGTAATAAATCAGCAGCAGGAAGAGTCTGAGGAGAACCAGGAACAGCAGGAGGAGGAGATTCATGAAGCGGAAACGGATGAAGAGATTATTGATATTGGGAATAGTATCATTGATGATTTCAACAATCATCGGATGCCAGACAGCAACCCCGGTTCTTCCTGATCCAATCGAGATCCCGCCTCTTTCTGCACAGCAGCCTCAGCGACCGACTCTTGAGCGTCTACCTGATAACGCCAGCGAAGCTCTGAAGACACAGACGCTGAATGTCTCGCGCCTGGTACGATACGCTTCTGACTGGGAGAAATTCTATGATCTTGCAGAGAACTATTACCTGACCGTTATTCAGATCATTCAAGGTATCCCATTGGATTCCGGACAGTAGGAGTCATTTACACTATCGAGGAGAGGAATCTGATGGGGATTGAAACACTTATCAAATTAGCTGGTGGGCTCGGGCCCACCGTTGCATTGTTCACATTCGTCCTTGCTGTAGGTATTGGTATAGGCATCATGGTGTTCACGATGAAAACCCTGGCAAAGAGTATAGATTCCCAGTCTGATGCGTTTAAAACGCAGATGGCTGAGGATCGAGAACGTAGTGATGAACGTGACAAGAGGATTGAGGAGCTGCTTGCGGGGCAGAATCTTCGCATCGCTTACATTGAGACCAGGTACGCAACAAAGGAAGATTTGTATACGGTTGCGGGTGGGTGGAGAGAGGAATACAACCACCTGAATAAGCGGATCGATCAGATCAGAGACAGCCACAATAAGGAGTAGGTATGAGCAATGGAACACAGGCAAGACATCCTGTCCTCAGAGGAAGCATTCTGCAGTTCATGGTAGAGGTTTACCCCGAGCGTGTGGAGGAGCTGTCTATCGTTCAGATCAAGTATGAATACTACAAACATAATGACATCATCCGGGCTCTTGAGTACCTGGTCGATCGTGGCTATCTCGACAGAGAAGAACACGATCACCCAGCTAAACCCTATGACAAGGTGAAGTTCTACCGTGCAACAAGCGAAGGTATCGACCTCACCGAAGGAACCACCTCTGATAAAGGGGTGTTCGTCGAGAGGGGGGTGTGATGAAACATAGAATTAAACCCATAAAGTTTGAATTTTATGATGATAGAAGTGGGGATCTTCGTTGTTTTCATACCAGAGCGCCAAAAGGCATTGGTTATGTTTCATTACACTGTGTAGTGATAGATGGGGTTTTCCACGCTGCTATCAGTTACAGTAAAAACATTTTTAAAACTGTGTATGTGTGTGAAGATTTTGATAGCCTCGACAAAGCTGAAGAATGGGTTACCGAGAGATATATAGAATTACTCGATAGCAGGGAGGCAACATGAGCAGAAGAAGCAAAGCTGATCTTGCCGGGCTGGTCGAGCGGATCATCGTCATGTATGAGGAAGACAAGCTCACCATCAAAGATATCGAGAAGATCCTCAAGGAAGAGGGAGTAGATATCTCCAGGGAGAGTATCAGGCGGACAATCAAGAGCACCAAGAGCGTTGCCTCCACTTATCGAAAGGCTGCGGAGGAAGCGCGTGTTCTCATTGATACAGTACGTGACAACCCGAACACTGATGTTGTCGAGCTTACCACCAGCCTGCTCACCAAGCATGTGTTCGATTTCGTCCAGTCGATCGATGACATCGATTTTGAGAATCCGAACGAACTTATCCTGGCGATCAACCGTTTATCATCAGCGCAGGTGCGGATCAGTAAACAGCGGTTAAACTTTCAGAACGGATATAACTCAGCAAAACAGGATATCCTCAGGCAGCTCAAGGATGAACTCGAACAGCAGCCGGATCTCCTGGATAAACTCACCTCGATCGTATCCCTCATGGAGGCTCCGGCATGAGTAGTCTTATCAAGGATCTCGCAGGGAAGAAAGACCCGGCAGCCGAGGAAAGAACCAGAAGAAAGAACCGCGCAGCAGAAGACTATGAGTTCTTCTGCTCGACGTATCTCGGCCATTACTTCACCAGCGAAGCTGCTCCCTATCAGAAAGAGATCTATACGGTCATCAATAACCGCGAGGTAACACCGAAGACTGCGAATACTTTCAAGCAGTGGACCAGGAACCAGTTCCATAAGTACATCAAGCCAGCGAAGAAGATTGCAGGAATCATTGATATGGAACCAAGAGATCACGGTAAATCTGTGAGAATGACGATGGCCTATCCCCTATGGTGTGCGCTCTATAAGAAAGCGAAATTCATCGCTATCTTCGGCGCCACCGATGATTCAGCGGTCGGGTTTATCGAGAACATTAAGTGGGAACTGGAGAGTAATGAACTTCTGGTGGAAGATTTCGGTGAGATGAAGGGAGACCTCTGGAAGGCGAACAAGATCGTCCTTTCAAACGGGGTGGCCATTATCACCAAAGGTAAAGGATCCTCTGCGAGAGGTCTCAGGCACCATGAGACAAGACCTGACCTGATCATCATTGACGACCTGCTGAAAGACTCAGAGGCCGACAGTGCGGATCAGTGTGCAAAAGCGTATGCCTGGATCAAGCGCGTAGCGTTTAACCTTGGCAAAGATGCGTTTATCGTTATGGTAAACACCCATTTCAACGAGCATGACCCGGTCACCTTAATCATGGGTGAAGTCCTTGAAGGAAAGCTTGATGATTTCCTGGCACTCCGTTTCAGCGCGCAGCTGGAGGATGGTTCTCCCATATGGGAAAGCCGGTGGAGCAGGGAAGATCTTGAGAAGAAAAGAAAGAAGATCGGATCTGATGTGTTTGATGTTGAATACAACTCACTCACGGTGAACCTTGAAGGAAGAATCTTTGATCCCTTGTGGTTCCAGTATTTCAATATGATCGATATCACCCTGCCGAGCCGGTACATCACGATGGGTGTGGACCCGAACGCGACAGGATCTGATGATGCAGCGATCGCGGTGTGTGCGTTCGACCAGATCCGCAAGACCCGCGACATCACCGCATGGTGGAGCAAACCATACGGAACCAGGAGAGAATTCGTTGATCGGGTGATCGATATGTATCTGATCTGGCATCCTCAGGTGATCGCCTTCGAAGACGTTGCATTCCAGAAGATCTACCGGGAGTTCATCCTGGAAGCTGCTCTGGAGCGCGGGGTGATGCTTCCTGTAATCGGAGTAAAGCCGGGAAGCGGATCGAAGCGGAGTAGGGTGATGCAGTACCAGCCGTATGTGGAAGCCGGTATCATGCGGTTCAATCAGACTATGAAAGGATCCGAAGAGATGGAGCGGCTGCAGGCATTCCCGACCAAGGGCGTGAATGACGGTCTCCCGGATGCAATCTATTACGCAGTGCAGGCAACCGGCGGAGTGAGCTCTCCTGCAGGAGCCGCTGCAGCGAGAAAGAAAAGCAGAGTGAAAGAACTCATGAGGAGATATATCCATGGCTAAGACAGACAACCTGAACATAGAATTCATCAAGGATTTCACCAGCTTCCTCAACTTCATGCCTTCTCCGGATGAGATCATGTCCCGTACCGGTGATGCAGTTACTCTCTATGATGAGATGCTCACAGACGGACGGGTAAGCAGCCTGTTCTACGGAAGGCGAAACGATACCATGAATCTCCCGCTTGAGATCCCGAAGACAGATAACAAGGCAGTCGATACCTATGTGGACTGGGCGATCCGTGAGAAAGATATCAGGAAGTGGGGATGGCTGCTTCTCACTGATGCGCTCAGGTACGGGCACCGCCCGTTTGAAATCGTATGGAAAAGAGTGAAGGGAAGATGGCAGATCGATTACCTGAAGGGTCATAACATCAACCAGTACTGGTATGATGATAAGGGCAAGCTGTTCTACCAGGATATGGAAGGGCAGAAGCTTCTTGATCAGCCGTTCAAGTGGATCATCCATCGGCATGAAGGTGATACCCACAATAATCCTCAGGGAGTGAGTATCCTGAAGAGTGCCTACTGGGCATTCAAGTTCAAGCAGATGGGCTTCCAGTTCTGGGTGACAGCCACTGAGAAGTTCTCAGTGCCTTCTCTTCTCGCGATTTTTGAACAGGCAGGAGACAGCACTCAGGTACAGGAGAGAGCAAACGCGATCGCCAATATGATCGCTGATGTATCTTCAGCATCAAGCGGTGCCCTGGCGAATATCAAAGAACTCAAAACAATCGATATGTCCGGATCCCTTGCAGACTTTGAGCGCCTGGTAAGTACCTGTGATGTTCAGATCGCCTACGCGATCACCGGCCAGTCACTGGCAACCAACAACCCGACCAGCGGGACTCAGGCCCTGGGAACCGTACATGAAGCAACCATGCACGGATTTATTGAAAATGATGCCAGAGCGCTTTCCTATACGCTCCAAAACCTTGTAGAGATGGCTATCGAACTGAACTTCGGTCCTGATGCTCCTTCTCCTGAAGTCGTTCTCGATACCGGAGATCAGGCTTCCTGGGAACGGGTGAAGTCTGCCATAGACTCCGGGGTTCCGGTAAGTAAAAGCATGCTCTATTCTCGTTATCGCCTCCCCGAACCTGATGATGAAGAGGATACCTACCTCAAGGAAATTCCCGGACAGATCATGGGCTTCGAAGAAGTAAAGGGTGAGGATCCTCAGAAGGAAGGACCGGCAGATCCGAACAAGGAAGGCGCTGCGGTTGCAGATACCGGTGCGGGAGTTACATTGAACGGTGCCCAGGTCTCAGCTGCAACCGGTATTGTGAAGAGCGTTGAAGCTGGAGAACTCCCGAGAGACTCCGGGGTTGCGCAGCTAAAGATCCTGTTCAACCTGACTGCCGAGCAGGCAGAGGAAATGATGGGATCTGCAGGGAAGAACCCGAAGAAGGATCAACCCCCTGTTGAAGATCCTGTCCCGGGAGAAGAGGAAGAGTTCGCTGATACCGGTAAAAAAAAACGGCGGATCCTGACAGTGATCCAGTAATCAAGCGTGAGACCAACAATATTCTTCGTCTCATCACGATCGAGGATGAGTATCAGAGTAGGGTTGTCGCTGCGATTAAACCGGATCTCATCAGTTACCTGAAGCGTTTAAAAAACGAACCCGAGCTTTTAAACACCTCTGATGCATGGTTACCGGATGCGAACGATACATTAAACCAGTCGACGTATGAAGTGTTTATGAGAGCATACCTGGAAGGGATGGCTGATGCTGCTCCTGATTCCAAGGATATGGCAGATGCGATTCCCGAGGCTCTCACCTTCGAAGCAGCAATCGAATTCGCAAGGTCGAAGGTAACGCTTACCAAAGAAGACTACTATCGTCTCAGTGATCTCATGAGAATGAGAGCCTTCACTGTGGGACGCCTTGCTCAGGTTGATGCGATCGAGAGGGTGAGAACACATTATCTGAAGCAGCTTGAAGGAGCCTCTTCATCCCTGCAGGAGTTCATTGATTCGATCCAGGAAGATGATATGCTCAAGGTCGCCGGGTTCGGTGAAGAGAAACCGTTCTACTACGAGACGGTCTACCGGACCAACATCATGACAGACTACAATGCAGGGCGGGCTTTCGAGTTCGACCAGGACAAGCCGGTTGCCCTGGAGTTCATCGGCATAGAGGATGGGAGACAGACTGATATCTGTGCTTCCCGGACAGGGACCATCCTTCCCTATACGGATCCCTGGTGGGAAAACAACTGGCCGCCGCTTCATTTCAATTGCCGTTCCACCATCCGTCAGATCTCCCGGGAAGAGGCTGAGTATGAAGGGATCGATGTGAAGGGGCTGCAGAAGAACGGGATTAACCCTGCATCTGCCGATTCTTTACCCGGCAGTGGCTTCGGTAAGAACCCGGTGAGAAGTAATGAGTTCTGGCCGCCGAATGCAGCACAGCAGGAAAGAATCAACAGGGCGATGATCCAGGAAGAACTGAACGGGGTTGCCGGTGAGACGGTGTGCAAGGATTTCAAGGTGCCTAGAGAAGGGTGGAAGATCGTCGAAACCGAAAAGGGCGGGATCCGTTATCCGGTAACACTTGAAAAAGAGAAAGAGTTCTCGATGAATCTTGCTGCTGCACAAGCTCGGGCAAGGAATGGTGCTTTCGTTGAACTTATAGCTCCTGACAAGAAACTGCTGAACAACAAGGATGCTGATGCTTATATCAATGCCGTAGAGCTGTGGGAATTTAAAACCGTTTCCTCGAATGCTGTGAATACTATGAGCAAGAGGCTGGGAGAAGCGGCGATTCAGGCTAGACGAATTATGTTTATGCTGGAATCTCCTAACCAGATCAACACATTGATTGCAGCTATTGAAGAACGTATCCCTCGTATTAAGAAGTCGGGTCGAGATATCATCCTATTCAGCGCAGCACTTGGAGAAAAGTATGCGGACTTATCATGGAAAGAACTGCAGGATCCTGATGCGGTGAAGCGGCTCTTGACTTCCCTTATCGATTAGCAGATAATGTAATTGCATTCGTGAATAGACCGTGTCTATGAACCGGACAGTAGCGGGTGCTGTTGTATGAAACGCGCTCCCCGGGGCGCGTTTTGTCGTCTCTGCACAAAAACGACGCTCACGGCACTTTCCAAACCCTCAACGAGAAATTGTACCACTTTTCACCAAACCCCCGTTTATCAACGTTGATAAACACCTCTGAGAGCAAATCATGGTTCATGAAGCTCGCCAGATCTGCACAATCACCTAGATCATCCCCATTTCTCCAGAGTTCGCAGCAAATACCGCAGCCTTGAATCCTCTTTGATTTCTCTCACACCCAAAGTGCTAGGCTTGCTTCGAGAGGTGTATATGGGAAACGGAACACTGAAAAGACTCGAACTTGCCCGTACCGGTCAGTTCGGGATTGATGGAACAGAGCTTACGCTGGAGGATCTGCGTGAAGCGGTCGAGACATTCGACGGTACATCTCCTGTATCGATCGGTCACCAGATGGCCAAGGAAGACTGGTTCCCTTCATTCGGATCCATCCTGTCAGTCGAACTTGAAGAAGATCCTGACGGAGTGAACGGGGTGATGATGGGAGATGTTCAGATGAACGAGATCCTCTCAGATGCATACGACCAGGGATTCTATACCGGCTGGTCTATCTCCCTTCCAAGGAGAGGGGTGGACGGTAAGAGGTACATCCATCACCTGGCATTCCTCGGAGCAGTCCCTCCGAAGATCCGGGACCTGAAGGTCATCAAGGAACTGAACAAGGAAACAGCAATCGATATGTCGGACGTGAGCAGCGATTCGACATTCACCTATGCACAACTTCCGGATACAGCCGGAAAAAACCAGGAGGAACATATGGAAGGCAAGGACAAGAAGCCGGAAGAAGTCAAAGAATTTTCCGACCAGCAGAAAGCCAAGATCGACCGGGCAGAAAAGATATTCCGGGAAGGGAAGCGGGACAAGCTCAGAGCAGCTGCAGGAAACATTGTTCCCGAAGAGAACATGGAGAGTCTGCTTGAGCTCAGTGATTCGCTCTGTGGTGCCGAGGACTACGACTTCAGCGATGACGGCAAGAGTGTGAAGAAGGCTCCGGTCGATGTCCTGATCGACATCTTCAGTGCGATTCCCAAGGCGAACGCAAACCTTGAGAAGGAAATGGATTTCTCCGATACCCAGAAGGGCGGGGAAGTGATCGATTACAGCGGTCTTGCCCAGAAGTTCTAGGGCGGAGCGAGTAATACATAGAAGGAGAAGAACAGATGGATGCAAAAGTATATCAGAGGACGATCGAGAACGTGGAGGTCATCGACCTCAGGATTACGCCGATCGTGAAGACTCTGTCTCTCAAGACCGAGAACGGAGCGATCGCAGCAGGAACAGTCCTCCAGAGAAACTCTGACGGGGTGTGTATCCCGCATGCAGCATATGCTGATCTCGAACTGGCAGGAGACGTCAACGACACGAACAAAGCGTTCACTTATGCCGGTGCCGGGTTCCCTGGGCCGGTTGCTCCCGGGACAGTTGTCGTCAGTCACGGAGCACAGAGTCTGCAGGATGACGGTTCAGGCCGTCTGTATGGTGATGGATCGGGAACGATCAACTACGTCACCGGTGCTGTGACAGTCACTTTCGATGCAGCCCCTGCTACCGATTCCGGTGCACCTGTGGTTGCGGGACGCGGTGTCCCCGTGGCTGTCTCTACCCGGTATGCGAATACCGAGCTTAACGATGACGATGAAGCGATCGATGACGTCGTTAGCGGGGTGGTCTTCGGCTGCGTGGTCAGAGACCGTGTGAATGTGGGAGGAGCAGAGATCGATAACACTGATGCTGCGCTCCTGGCGAAAGTGAATATCCACGCCCTGTACTAGGGCGGGGATTCAAACCTGATACGTATATAACAAGGAGGTCCTTATGGACATATATCAGTTGATCCGAACGTACATGACCCCGAACTGGATGGCAGGGGTGATTGAAAGAATGCCTACTCGCAAGAGTGTGATCGTTGACCGTGTGTTTTCCCGCAAGGAGAACAATCCGTCAGCCTATGCCGACCTGAACGACATCGAGAGAATCGTCGGTTCTGTCCCTGTTGTCTCTCGTGGTGGTGCATCCCTCAATGCAGTGGGATCCTCTATCACCCAGGGGAAGATCGAACCCATGCCGATCCGTCTGCATGACGGGTTCACCGGTGCACGCCTGAATGACCTGAGGAACTTCCTCGGAGATGGTGGCGCACGAGGTCAGGCTCTGGTGAAAGCTGAGATCGACAGAGTCGCCCGCGGCCTGATCGCCGATTCACAAAAGACCAGGGACGCGCTGTGTGCTCAGGCATTGAGCGGTAAGATCGACTACCAGATGAGAACCGATGACGGCTTCACCCGGTACAAGGTCAACTTCGGTACCACCCTGACCTACACCCCCAGCAAGCTCTGGAATGCAGCTGATATCAAGATCGGTCTGATCGTGAAGCAGCTCATCGAAATGAGAGCTCTGCTGAGAAAGCAGGGTCACGCAGGGAATATCGGTTTCATGGCCGGTATCGATGCATGGACTGACCTTGCCAACCTGATCGAGGCTCTTTCGAATGATTCCCGGTCACTGGCAAAGATCGATGGTGAGACCATCACCATCAACGGATTCAGCATCACACTGAATGACGGAGCGTACAGCGACCGTACTTCAGGTGGCTCTGTTGTGGTGAAGAATGAAGTCGATGCGAACAAGCTGGTCGCCTGGGTGGAGGACGTTCCTCAGCTCGGTTACTACGCTATCGATGATCTCGACAGCAATCTTGAGCCGATGCCGATCTTCGTCAAGCCGATCAAGATGGATGACCCCTCCGGGATCAAGATCGTCAGTGAGAGCAAGCCTCTCCCGCTGGTCGCTCCGAAGGCTATCCTCTGGGCTACGGTGAGGTCATAAGCATGGCACTCAGTGTAGCTGATCTGAAGGCTGAACTTCAGGATTACAACTACCAGATGCTCACTGGAGGCGACGATGATGTCGCCTCCAGAGCTCTAGCCAAAGCGGTGATCTGGGCGAAAGCGAAAGTGATCGCAGTGAACGGTACCTTCGATCCCGACACAGAGATCAATCGTGAACTGGTTCTCAAGCGTGCGCTCTATGAACTGTACTCTTACGCCGAGAACGAGGCTGTGGCGAGAGATAAAAGGGACGATGCTTTCGAGCTGCTCAAAGCAGCCTACGGATCCGGTATCGATTCTTCCGGATACGACGGCTCGGAGGCAAAACCTCTGGCCGGTGGGACAGTAGTTAAACAGGATCGAAACGAGACTCTTTTCTAGGATTCCCTATGAGAATGCAGTACCAGCATATTATTCATAACAGAATCAAACTCAACAACCTGACCAATCTTCACAGGCGTGCAGCGAACCATATGGTCTCTTCCACTCAGGCGAAGATCAACGGAGGTATCGGTCCTGCAAATGCTCCTCTCACGGTAGCTGTCAAGAAGAACTCGAAGACACTGCGTGATTCCGGAGCTCTCATGGCATCGATCGCAAGAAGCTTCTCACCGAATGAAGCATCGGTCGGTACAAACAAATCGTATGCGAAGATCCATCAGTTCGGTGGAACGATCAAAGCGAAGAGAACCTGGCTGTTCATTCCTGCAGGATGGAAGACACGAACACTTCAGCGACGGTATGACTTCAAGGCTGGTCCTCTTATCAGAAAGATGAGAGATGCGGGGTACTCGGTATGGTTCCAGGTGAAAGGTTCGAAGGGAGTAGTTCTCGCCCGGGAGGGGAAGAGAAAGCCGTTCGTGCTGTTCATCCTGAAAAAGGAAGTGAGGATCCCGGCAAGGCCGTTCCTTACAATCACGCAGAAGGACCGCGATATCATTCGCAGCATTGCACGTACTGAGATAGGAGTTTCAAGATGATCAAAGAGATTCTGGACAAAACACAGTCAGAGCTCACCCGTCTTACTGGACTGATGACCGTAATGGATCCAATGCCTGTGAAAAAAGCAGCTCCACACCTGCGTTTAACTTTTATGGGAAGCGGGGATCAGGGCTCCTATGACACGTTGAATTTTCAGCTCTCGATCGTTGCTGCTGGGGACGGACCTGATATCTATCTGCAGAAGATCATCGAGGGATCCCTTCTGGTACATGACCTGTTCCGATGCGCAAACGGGAAGAACAGGGTCGATGTCTCTTTGAATGGAGGAGGATCTTTCAGGATACACTTTAAACCGTTAGCACTGGATAACGGTGGACAGTTTATTGAGAACGAGCGTGATGAGAATGAGCAGACTCAGTTCCGATACACGTTCGTCGAACCACATGTAATCACTGTCTCGTTCCCACGGGATGAGAGATAGAAAGGAGAAACTATGAGTAGTGAATTTATCAAACCTGATGGACAGGATGGATTGTTCTCATTCGTCAGCCTGGGAACGGATCTTGACAGTACATCTGCTGCCTACACCGGAGGATTCGCAAAGATCACCAAAGTCGGTGCGGCAAGTGCTTTTGATGCAATGAAGGACGATGCGATTGAAGACGGTGAAGCTGTTGGTGTCGGTGACATCATCCATCTTGCAGCATGGGCTGATGTAGGATCAAACCCGCTGTCAGAAGGAGATGAGTGTACACCTCTCGTCATTGATACTGATGATTCATCCTGGGTGACCGACCGTGGAAGATCCATGAGCAGAGACCTGCAGGACAAGACGACTCAGGGGAGATGTGAGAGCAGGACGCAGAGCGTATGGCCTCGGTCCCCTGCAGAACGAGACCGGATCAATCAGCGGTCTGTATGCGATCGGATCAGTCATCCAGCGTGACATCGATTCTCACTTCACCAAACGGGTTGTGGACGATGGAACAAAGAAGACCAGGGTTCCTATCAAGAGTACCAGCTACCTGACGGCTCTCTGTTACAGAGAAACTACCGTGGCCGGAGAGGTAGAGATCTGGGTTTTCCGCGAGATGTGGATCCAGAGTGTCGATGACACCGGTCTTCCTCTCAATGGTAATGTCCCGTTCAACTTTGCTTATACCACACAGGTGGAAGCAGCAGTATGAACGGACCATCGCCGCATAGGAGGTGAGTACGTGAAGATATTCGCCCAGAGGAACAAGGATGATCCTTCTCGCGTAGATTTCTACGCGGAGGGTCAGTTAATTGAGAATATGTTCTGCCAGAGTGCGAGAGTCTCTGGCGGTAGAGTCGAAGCGAGGGCACGAGTCGTCGCAGAGATCGGCACCGGGGAGGGTGCAAGCGATGAAAATAATTCTGCAGCCGAAGAGGGAGTACATCTTCCGTCTGAACGGGAACAGGGATCTGCCGGTGATGGAGCAGGCAAAGATGACGTACCGTCAGCCAAACGCCATCGAAAGAAGACTGCTCAAAACGACGAACGTCAAACCGACCTCTAGTGGAGCAGGATCCGTCGATGTTCACTTCGATGTAGAGAAGATCTTCAGCCAGCAGGATGTCGTCCTGGAAGGTATCGAAATCGAGACGGTTGATACTGAAGGGAAAACAACTTCCCGTAAGATCACTTCCGGAACAGACCTTGTCAGGACTCCCAGCAAGCTGCTTACAGCTTTAGCCGAGGAAGCGATGAATGAGATCATGAGCATGGACTATGAGGATGAGCTTCTAAAAAACTCCGAATCGGCTTCCGGGCCCTCATCGAAGGAAAAGGGGAAATAAAATCAGAGTGGTACGACAAGCAAAAACTGAATGTCGGTGATCATGTAATCACCCGGGGTGAGCTGAATGAGATCCTGAAAGATGAACAGCTGAATGAAGCTGTAGAGATCTGGAAGGAGTATACTCGATTCGGATTGCCTCATGCTTCTGGTACTGCCGGAGAGACCTGGGAGTACATTGCTCTGATCAGTGCTTTCGAAGATGAGAAGGAAGCCGCGATAGCAGCTAAACGTAAATAAGAGAGACCCTGAGACCGTAAGGTTTGCAGGGTCTTCTCTCGTTTAGACTGATGGTGGAGGATAGCATGGCCACTATCATAACCGACGAATTAAAACTCTTGATCACAGCGGAAGCTGAAGCTGCAATCCGAGAGCTTGGATCCTATAAGAACGCTCTGAGTGATCTGGATGCAGCGAATAAGAGTGCATCTACTACTTCATCAGATACAACCAGGAACATCGATGAGCAGACCATCTCCATGAAGGAAGCTGAAGCTGCCATCAAGGATGCATCAGACGCGACACGCAAAGCTGAGACATCTTCCAAGTCCTATTCCTCCGGACTCAAGAGTGTTGATAATGCTCAGACTACTGTTCAGGTAGGGGCAAAGGCAATGGGTAAAGCTATACTGGGAGCTCTTGCTCCTATTGCCATTGCCATGAAAACCTTCCAGATCATGAAAGATCTTACTCTTGATTCAGCAGCTGCATATGCTGAAGCTCAGGGGGAGGCGAGAAAGTTCTCCATCACCTACCGGGATGTTGCCGAGGATGCTGAGGAAGCTGCGAAATACTGGGCAGAGACATTCGGTTATGCAGAGTCTTCAGCCAAGAGTGTTCTCGGTTCTGCCGGAGATATGTATACCGGTATGGGAATGAGTGGTGAAGCGGCTCTCTCCCTAGCGGAAAGAACCACTTATCTTGGTGGTGCACTCAGCAAACTCAATCCTCAGATTGGGTTCGCTTCCGAAGCAACCCGAGCGCTGATCACGGCAACAACGGGGGAGCGTGAAGCTCTCAAGACCTGGGGAATTATAATCAGTGAAGCTGCTATCCAGGCAAAGCTCCTGGAGCGCGGACAGAAGGATCTCACCGGCGCTGCCATGCTCAATGCAAAGGCCCAGGCTACTTTAGATATCGCATATGAACAGAGCCCGAATGCTCTTGCTGCCGTTACCTCCGCAACACAGCTTGCCGCTGACACGAACCGTGAACTCAGTGAAGCCTGGAAAGAGCAGATGGAGCTTACGGGTGAGGTTATAAACAAAGTGTTCCAGCCTATCAAAGGGGCGCTTGCTGATTGGCTCAAAGGGATGAACGAGGTGGCGAAAGCGCAGCGTGATGCGATGGAGGTAAAGCCTAATCTCGATTTAATAAACAGCTATAGTGACACTGCAGAAAAGGTTGATGATCTTGTAAACACCTATGAGGCTCTGAATGAGAAGGCTACTCTCACGAAAGAGGAACAGGCAGACCTTAAAACCATCATGATCGATATCGGGAATCTTGTTCCCTCCGCCGTTACTTCCTGGAATGACTATGGTGATGCTATTGCTTTCAGTACAAGTAAGGCAAAAGAGTTTGCTGATCAACAGAGAGAACTCAGGATCGCTGAGACTGAACTTCAACTTCTCAGACTGGACTACCAAGAGAAGGTGGCCCGATCACAGTATGAAAAAGATAAGAAGAATCTCGATGATACCAATGAGATCATCAGGAAAAAGGAAGAAGAAATAGGGAAAATGGCAGAGCTGCAGACAATAGCAGAGTCTGCATATACGATATTTCATACACCGGGGTCTGATAGTCTTAATAAGACTGTTGAATTCCTACAGGAGAACGCTGCAAAACTGAAGGACACTTTGATTGATCCTGCAGATATTATCGGAATGGGCTGGCAAGGTGGGTACGATACACTCAGCTCCAGACTGGAAGATATCATCGGCGATTATGGTGATCTGGAAGATGAACTGGATAAGCTGTACTTGAAAAGAGCTGAATACGAGGTTGGAACAAAAGAGTATGATGTACTAAACACCCAGATACAGCAGGCATCAGCAGAAATTGAATTGCTTACTGGAAACTATGGTCCTTTGATTAGCCAGCTTGAAAAACAGATCATCGTCGCGAAAGGATCGAATCAGAGCTTCATTGAAATGCAGAAGCAATTTAATACTGGAGCGATCGATGCAAAAGAGTACGCCGCTGCTCTTCAGTCGGTGGTAGATTCTCTGAAGGAAGTTGAAGGCAGTGATGATGTCCCTACCTTGAATGCAGCGGATACGGATGCTTTTAAAGATTCAATTGCCACTCCTGATGAGAAAGCCTTGACTGCTTATCTTGAAGTCTCACAGCTCGCGGCAGCCCTCTGGGACCAGCAGTTGATTACAGCAGAAGAGTATGGTCGTGCAATCTCTCAGGCAAATTCTGAATACGAAGATGCTACCGGTTTATCTGATGATCGTGCGAGAGCTCAGGAGCTGATCAATTCTCTGCTTACTGATGGACAGGCTGCTGTAATTGAGCTTGCTGCTTACGAGAGAGAGCTCCTTGATCTGCAGAACCAAGGACTGCTAACTGAAGAACAGAGACTCGCTCTCATCAAGGCACGCCAGGAAGAAGAAGTGCGTGCGATTGATTACGCCAAAGAGGGATTGAAGGATATTGCCGATAACTACTTCACCCTTTATGCGATCGGTGAAGTGATTAGTGATACCTTCAAGAATATCGGAGCAGCTCTCGCTTCAGGAGATGATGTTCTGGAAGCATCAGGAAAAGCCTTGCAGTCCTTTGTTTCCAGCATGCTTTCAGAGTTGGCAACACTTGCGATCGGATCAGGATTGAGAGTGATCGCAGAGATGGGAACCGCCGGGATCCCGATTGCATTCGGTCTGTTCGCTCTTGCCGGGATTGCCGGGATCAGTGCCGGATTTTTTGGAGCGAGTGGGAAAGGTCTCGATTCTTCTATACAGGACACACTCAGCGAAGAACTCGCGATCAGAGAGAGCCTGAATGATGCTCTCGAAGATCAGCTCTCTCTGGAAGAGGATCTTCTTCGTAGGCAGCTTGATAGAAACCTCATCAGCGATGAAGAGTATGCTGCTGCCATTCAAGACATTCAACAGCAACAGAATCAGAGTGAAGCCTATACTGAGGCACTTTCTCTCGTGAGTGGCCGTATCGGTGATATAGACAATGAACTGTCCGATATGTCGGGGTGGACTAAATTCTGGACCCATAAGGATGAGAACCTTGAAAATGAGGCAGATGCTCTCGCAGCCCTTGCTGAACAGATCAACAATGCGACCTCTGCGGAAGAACTCAGGGCACTCATTGCTGAGCTGGAGAAGTATGGCATCGACACCAGTTCTATTCCTGCATTTGCTACCGGGGGTGACTTCATAACGAACGGACCACAGCTAATCAAGGTAGGGGACAATGCATCAGGAAGAGAAAGAGTGACCATCACTCCACTCGGATCGGGTGATACTACTGCGGGCGGCCAAACCGTCATTGTGAATATAAACGGACCCGTTCTCAATTACGAAGATCTTTATAAGAAACTTGATGAAGCCGGGGTGAGATTAAAGAGGAGAAGCCTTGCATGATTGATGATGTAATTATCACACTGACCTACGGGGTGGATGAATACGATATCTCAGATATGCTTGTTCCTGGCAGTCTTTCAATTGAAGAGAATGCTTGCAATTCCAATTATACTTCCACTCTTGATAGTGCCCGCTGGTCCATTCGATTCAGTGAAGAGATATTTTTTCTTCTCAGAGATGCCACTGATGTGATCAGCGTTCTCATCACTGATAGGGACACAATGACTGTTCTCTTCAAAGGTCAAATTGATCCTATGCCGGAAGCGGACTGGACAATCCCTGAAGACTCCTCTGATATCAGTATGGATGCGGTTGACTTTACTGTTGCCCTCGATGATCCTATTGCTCAGTCTGTTACCTTCCCCGAGAATGTAGGCGATACTGCATTCTATATCTATAAGCGGGGAGAGGAGACCTGGTCGATATTGTACTGGCTACTCAACCTCGCCGGGCTCTCAGACTACATATCATCGGATGCTCCGGATATGGAAAACATGGTTCTCCATTTTGCAGCGAAAGAGCAATCAAAAACATATAGGGAACTGATCGATGCGCTTCTGTATGATTATGGCTACGTTCTCTTGAGGGTTGACGGTGATATGATTTCATGGGTACCTACTGCACTCGATACTATAGAGAATGTAGATATACTCTCAGAGAGCGATGTCCTCGCTTCAGGCAATCACAGAGTAAGGGTGAGGAAAAAATTCAACACCTATGACGGGGTAAAGGTTACCTGGCCCAAAACGAAGATCATGGAAGATGCGCTTCTCTGGAGAGGAAGTCTGCCGATCGGAGACTCGGCAACAGAACCTCATCCGGGAGAACCTATAGCATCCCAGGATTATTGGCCTGAAGACTCGGACATTCAGGAAACCTGGATGGATTTCACTGATGAATATCTGGATACCGCCTATCTTGCAGGAGAGACAAGATTGCGGAACGATGATCTTGCTCTTATTGCTTCGTCAAATCATTATATAAATGATAACAAAGATACCTCTGTAGAATTAGATCCTATCAATGAAACAGACAATATTATCTATGAAGCACTAAGAGCACGACTTAGGTATAAAAATACCGGGGTAGAGATTGCGAAGTTATACTGGTCGAAAATTCTTGGTAATGCGCTCGTGCAGACAGCACTTCCTTCTGCTCAATGTCCAACGATCGCGAAGAATATGAAGTCAATTGAAAGTACCCATATTTATACTGGTGATGATGCACTCAATGCTGCTCAGCGGGAGTGGATGAGGATGAGCAAGGGTTCATTCGATATTACGTTTTATTCCTTACGCGATCTTCAGCCAGGAACGATCTTCCGTTTAAAACAGGAAGCGAACCGTTGGGATGATTTTATCCTGGTGATCAGCAGGCAGCGAGTCTACGATCAAAGCGGGGTATGGAAGTACCAGGTTGTGAGCACTGCTGCGGTTGAAGCTCTAGAGGTTAAACTCTCATCGTTGTCAGGGGCTTCCTCTGGAGCAGATCCAACTGACACCTCCCAGAATCTTTCTGTCTCATCAGCGCTGCTCAAACCCGGCACCACTGATGAACGTGAAGATTTTGAAGTAAAGATTACTACAGGTATCGAGGGAGAAGAAACTTGGGACATCGCTCCCGAATTCTTTATCAAGACTGGAGGGGATTACCTTCTTGCGATTGATAACAACTTCCTGGATACAGCGGATGACAGCACTAAGAAGAGAGCCTTGATAAACGGCAATGGCGACTTTGCTATAACAAATAAACACATCTATCTAAAGAACGTAAACGCTGATGGATTGAGTGCGAAGAGAGTAAACATTCACGGGAATGTAGAAACTGAGATCTTCATCAATCCCGGTCTCATTGCTCAACCTTCGAACAGAGACATAATCAACTACCAGACACTGCAGGTACAGGATAAGCAGCTTGCGTATGACCTGTGTGTGTGGGCTCAGTCTAACGGAATATCTTTCAACGTTCTTCACCGATGTGAGGTATCCGAAGAATCAGAAGTGGGATGGATGATGTTTGCTCCCCTTACAGCGCTAGGGACTTGGGGGAGCAGTGAGATCGAATGCTATGTCTACCTGTATAAAGATGACGGAACGTCGATCTATACGATTTGGAGCAAAAGCACTCTCGAAGAATATGAAGTTCAGAATGAATGGATCTTTGGGTGGCCCTGGTTTGGTACTCATACCGAAACCGAATGGGTAACCTACGGATCAGTCACGGGTGATATCGAAGCAATTTACGATGGTACCAGAGGTGGAGGTTTTGTTGTTGCTCCAGTACAGTCCGTTGACCCGGAAGATTATCTAATATCTATCCCCGGATATGGGGTGGACCTTCGGAACAATACCGATGTTACAGTGGATGGGATTACCTGCGATGGTTTCACTGAAGCCGGAGGCCAGAACATGGCGTTCAGATGTTACTTCGGTTCTGATTATGATGTGCTTATGAAGAAGCTTCCAGGGAACGATACTGCTACTGTTGATGCTCTGCCGATCGGAGCACTTTACCGTGGTGCGGGAGATGCACTCTTAGTGAAATGGAGTTGATGTTATGTATGTCAAAATGAATAAGAGCAGACTGTATGTGATTAGCGATTATCTTCCAGATGATGGGGTTGAAGTAACGAGAGAAGAGTACGATTCTGTCATGCATCCCTCACCTGCACAGAAGCGAGCAGCTTATCTCCTTGGACCTGCTTCTGATCGAGATAAAAAACGGTATCTGTTCCAGACATTGCGAGCTCAATTAAAGACGGATGGGTCCTTCGAAGAGGATCCGGAATGTTCGTTCTATCAGGGGATGACCGTAGATGAGATGCAACTAGAGTATGCCAAGTACGTCGGGGATGACGACGAGAGAGCGGCAGAAATCCTGGATGCAAAGAAGGTAACCAAGGCTTATATCAGGAGCTTCGTGGAGGGTCTGTCAGAAGGTCAATCTTGATAGGCAAAGACAAATATCTACATTTCGGGGTGTGTGCTGTTGTCGTCCTGGTAATCGGCTTGCTGTATGAGCCGGTCACCGGGGCGCTCTGTGGGATCTTCCTGGGAATCGGAAAGGAATATGGTGATCACAAGGCTCCAGGGAATGAATGGAGCTGGGGAGACCTGGCAGCTGATGCCTTGGGGGTGGTGACTGGAGTATATTGTTCCTGGATTCTCTATAACGTTTGGATATTTGTAAAATTGAGGATGGTCTTGTGCTCCATAGTGCTGTACCATTAGCACATATCCGGAGGAGAGATCATGTTTGTATATATCGATGAGTCTGGGCATACGGGAAAGAACAGTAAAGATCCAGCACAACCTGTTTTTCATTACATGGCAGCAGCTTCATTAAAAAATCTCGATCTTGATTTGGATGGACGATTTAAAAAGATATTAAAACAAAACGGAATTTCTGAAATTCATGGTGCCGTAAACTT
Organism: Sphaerochaetaceae bacterium; assembly: GCA_963676605.2. Classification (GTDB taxonomy): domain Bacteria; phylum Spirochaetota; class Spirochaetia; order Sphaerochaetales; family Sphaerochaetaceae; genus SABI01. The sequence continues at coordinate 19,412 of CAXXSP010000020.1, forward strand.
TAATAAAATTGAGGACTATGCAGCAGATATATTGAAAATCCTAAGATCAAATTCAGTCTCATTTTTTTATACCATAATTGAGAAAGATTGTATGGCTTACGCGAAGTTATACGACACAATATTTGACAATGTTGAGAATAAAGGTGTTAGGTTCCAGGCTTATCAGGTAAGAACATTGAGGCTTATGCTACTCGGGATGATAATTGAGATGGTACCCGTTGATGTAGCACATAAATTTTATGAAGAGTGTTTATTCTCAAAATCTGAATCAGATGCAATCAGTGTGCTTATAGATACATGTAATGTAATTCTATCAAAAGTTCATATGGTTAGAGATGAACGAGCAAGAGAAATCATAATAGATGCAGCAAAATGGGCAATTAAGAATCCTTCTGCACTAACGACATTCAATGCAGATAAGCAAAATAGGTGGGCTCATCTTCCTCATATTGCAGGTTTCTTGCCTCTTATGAATATGCTATCAAGCTATTCGAATGAGCATAAATCTCCGATCATGCGAATCACTCATGACAACCAAGATCAATTAAGAAAGGTACTAAACGAAATACACAGAGTAGCTTCCGATCCAAATAATCTTAAAACTGTAAATCTAGGTGAAAATGGAACTATCGAGTTGACAGAAATCAAAAACACCGTCTTTGATCTTAGGGATTCAGCAACGAGCTTTGGTTTACAGACTGTAGATATCTGTCTTTATGTTCTCTCGCATACAGATAAAATCGAACAGAATTCTATAGACTGGCCAAATGCAAATGCATTGCTTGAATATGTTGTATCACATACAAGCCCATACTTTTTGACAAAAGAGAACCTAATCTCTGAAGCGAAGGAAAGGTATGAGCGTATTATGAATGCACCGCTTACAGAAGAAGATATTGCGCGTGGACAGAAGACTGTTGATGATTGGGAAAGAGATTTCCAAGCCCAACCAAAATAGATTGATATAAGATATAAGCATTGAGCACAGGTTATTTATTTCTAGGAAAAATTAATAAAAAGGTAGGTGTGTGGTGGAACTTGAGAAAAATACCATTAAAAATTTGATTGAATATTTAGTAAAGCATCGATATCCAAAAGACAGTTTTTCACTCGAATATAAACTTGCCAATAATTGTTACGTTGATTTAGCCGTCATTGATCGAGAGTTGAATATTCCGGTTCTTCTCTTTGAAGTAAAAAGCAGAAAAACAGAAAGCTCCATCAAGTTTGGAAACAGGCAACTTGAACAAGATCTCGCATATCTTGAAGATAAAAGTACACCAGCATATTTGGTCTTTCCAAAATCAAATGCACCTTTCTTTGAGTTGCAGCGGGTTAACTCCCAGTTGTCAGAGATTGGAAGTAATCCGGTTGGAAATCCTGAGGATATTCTTGGAGATTTTGATTATTATCGAAATACTGGAATTTCCCAAAAGAAGAATGAAAAACAAGAAGAGCAAGATAAAAAAGTTGAAGTCTTTTCATATGTTTGTTGGATTTTAGCAGTTGTTCTCGTGATCTTTGCTATTTTAGTAAATTTAAAGAAAATTGAGATTGATCAGACAGCTGGATTAATTTGTCTCCTCGCAATAATGCTTATTTTGGCACCATTTGTACAAAGCATAAAAATCCTTGGATTCGAAATCAATCAATTCGATAAAGCATTAAAAAAAGATAAGTCTAGTTAATCCCACATTAATTCACCGTTAGATTTCCCATAACCCTATTTTGCTATCCTACCTATGAGTTATGCATAGGAGGCAATATGGTTGATGCTCATCTGAGAGGGAAAGAGATTGACACTAGTGATATTAAATCATTGATTATCGGTGGTCAGACCGGGGTCGATGGTATCAGGTTCTGCCTTGCTTCAACTGTGAATGGAGAAGATCTTACAGATCCATTATTCAGCTGGTTCCTTCAGTTTAAAAACAAGTACGGGGCAGGGGAGTCAGTTTCTCTTACACCGGTATATGAGGATAATCTTGTCAAGCTTCCGTGGATACCAGGGGTAACTGCAACGCAGGTATCTGGGAAGCTTCAGATCCAGGTATATGCAACCAAGGTTGTTGGTGAGACGGTAGTCAAATGCTGGGTAAGTGAACCATCCACGATCTATGTTGAAGAGAATCTCGATCCCACAGAAATTATTCCAGTTGAACCGACAGTGCTCGAAGAGTATCTAACTACATTCACTTCTTTGAAAAATGAGGCGTCAGGTTTCGCTGATGAGGCAGAATCATGGGCTGAAGAATCTGAAGATGTAGAGGTTGAAGCGGGGAAATATTCTGCCAAACATCATGCACTCAAAGCTGCGCAGACTTATTCAAACTTCGATACGAGATATCTGGGAGAGAAGGCTGCTGATCCTGCCACGGATAATGAAGGGAATGCCCTGGTTGCTGGTGCTATTTATTTCAATACAACAACCAGTACTCTGAAGTTTTTCAGCGGATCCTTATGGGTAGATGCCATGAATGGGGCAGGTGATATTACATACAATAATACATCTTCAGGTCTAGCCGCTGAGAATGCACAGGATGCGATAGATCAACTCTCTTCATTAAAAGCATCGAGAGAAGAAGCGGTTTCACTTAATGACCGCCTCTCTGTCGTCCAGAAAGCCTACTCAAACCTCAAAGCCGAAACCTACCACGATGAGATTCTCACTCAGTATGCTGATGTGTTCAAGACAGGTGAAGGATACGACGAGTCCGACATAGATGTAGATGTTTCCGCTGTCGACGGTGCTTTTCAGCAGATGCTGTTGAAGGGGCTGAGGGCGAAGAATGATATTGAGAACAGTAAGTTCCTTAGTGGTATTAATAATTGGTCTTCCGACCAAGCCAACTCATCAATTACGGATAGATTAGTGAGCATCACAGGTACTGGCTCTGCTTATTATTCAGCATTGCGACAATTAACCTCAATACCTACAAAAACGGGAGATAAGATATTTGTTATTCTTAAAATGAGAGTAACAAATGCTATAGCAGACAGATTTGAGGTGCAGATTCATTCAGGGTCATACTTGAGTGCATTTACGCAATCTAATCCTGTACAAGATCAATGGTATACAGCTTTTGGAATTATTACGGCGGGAGCTGATACTATTGGCACACTCAGAATAATTACTTTCTATGATGATGCTGCATCGGCATCAGGGCAAGTAACTCAAATCGATGCAGATTATGGTGTTCTTGCTGTGAATCTCTCTCGTATCAACATGGATTCTCTCACGGTCGCACAGGCGAAAGGTCTTCTCCCCTACATTGCAGGATCTTCGGGTATCGGTGAAGTCGGGGCAGAAGTGACAGGCCGTAATTTGTTTGATAGAGATTCATCTGATATAGGGTCATTGTCAACAGTTAGTGGTGTTGAGGTTGGCTCAGAAGTGTATGTGAGAAGTGACTATATACCAATAAGTGACCTGTCTTCATATGCTAGTTCTGTTGATAGTGGGTATACAATAGTAACACCACTGGCATATGACAATAATTTATCCTTTTTATCTGTATTTACGATCACTTCACCTCCAAGTGGGGCTAAGTATTGCAGAATGAGAATAAGAAGAGATGACTCTTCCGTTTTATCTCCTGACGACATAGAAGCGATACTGTCAAGCTACATCTTCAATATCGGCTCTTCCGCTCTTCCCTACGAACCCCACAAAACATCATTCACCTTCCTCCCTGAAGTAGGAAATCACGTACCCTCAGCACATGATACGGTTGAATGGGATGATGCACGACAGCAGTGGAAGAAGACGCAGAGGGTAAGTGATGAGTATTCGATTGTTTCGACTGACATTTCAATTTCAAGTAATGATGGAAGTTCAACCTTATTCTTTATCGACACAAGTACAAAACTAGATAATAATGGGCTTGACTCTGCTACTGAACAGCAGTTCACGCTGAGTGGATTTAATTGGATAGATTTAACTGGTATCACTCCAAGCAATCCAGAAGAGTGTGGCTATCGTCCAGATCTACATAGGCTGTATGTGCGAGTCACAGGGGTCTATACAACAGAGGCGGATATAGTCACAGCACTTGGAGCTAACTTTCTTCTCTACGAACTCGCTACTCCAATTGTCACCTACTACGACCTCCCTCCTCTCCCATGCTGGGAAGGGGGACAGACACGGCTTTTCAACGGTGCTCAGAAGGTTGCTCTGTATGGTACAGGTATCTCCTTCGATGAAAACATCCTTATAGTACGCAAGGCAATAAAGTTCTCCGCAGGGGTAGAGACTGACATCACGGATGATGCAGTGATTATCGATGCCACCATCACCTTCGGGACAGCACCGAACAGCAATGATGTGGTACATATTCAGGTCGAGTACGTTCCCACTCTTCACCCGATAACTGAGTACATCCCACCCGTTGAAAACGCAAGCACACGACTGACAGACCTTGAAGCTAGGGTCGCAGCATTGGAGGCATAGCATGACGATAACTGATGTTTACGCACAGATTGAGAACTACACACCTGCACAGAGGGAAGCTCTCAGGCTCGCTAAGGGACAGGAAAATGAGGCTGAGCTGGTGGAAGTGATCACAGGTGAAAGTATCAGTGAATAAAATCATCGACTGGATGAAGGCGAACCTCGATAAGGTAATTCACTTCTTTATCTGGTATAGCTTGACTCTCAGCATTGCTCTGCTCTGGGGCATTATTCCTGCTTTTGTTGCAGGTATGATGGCTGCAATCGGTAAAGAGGTATATGATTATATCGACTATGGCTGGGATTATGATTTTTCTGTGTTTCTCGGCATGGCTGCAGGAGACATCGCAGCAGACGTAATAGCTATCATGATTGCAATTGATCTATTTACATTCGCAAGCTTCTAATCAGATGGAATATTTCGCTATTCTGTTTGAATTTTTCGCGAATAGAATATCCTGATATATTTATTCTGGTTTAAACAATTGCGCTTGGATTAGGTTCCTATAGTTTAATTTCCGTTTATTAACCGTTGATTAAACAATAAACACGATGATTTTATTGGGTATTTAAGTTTATTAAACGGTTAGATCGAGGTGTTTTTCGCAATCTTTCTTATTCTTTGCTGGAGACCGCACTATCACTATCAGTAAGAATCAACAGGAGCTTGTGATAACAGCGGGAGCTCCTGAAGAGCCCCTGGAGCTCAGGACGCCTGAGACAGTGATTCTTCCTCCGGGTCCCACCTTGAGGATAGTTCCCTCTTCGAGTGCGAGGCTGCTTCCCTCTTTGATCTCGAGGTCGTCAATGAAGAAGGGAAGAGAGTCGTAGGGGACGAGGTCCATGAACGCTTTGTCTTCAAACTTTTTCATGTCCAGGTAGATTCCTTTGTGTGCGGCACCGCCGTAGGTATTACCGGAAATTCTGTTGATCACGACCGAGGGACTGAAGAACCTGAAGGGCCAGCGGACGGCTTTGAATGCATTCTCTTCAGCCGAAAGGCGGGCTGTATCGAACAGGTTGATACCATCTCCGTGAATCGATGAGAGTTCACTTGACGAGAGGTTGAGTTCCCCCTCGTCCTGGACGAGTATAGCCGTATTCCTCCAGTTTCCGCCTGCATAGGTATCACCTCCGGCGTAGGCGATACGCGTCCAGGAAAGGTCAGCCTTTCCGCCTCTTTCCACTGTGACGGCGTCCCAGTCACCGGCTGTCGGAGCACTGGCTTCTCCGTCACCGTTGGTGTCGCCGAGATAATCATCCTGAGCACTGGTGATCAGGACGGGTTTCACCGCATCTCCCCGGGAGGTCATGAGGCCTGAGACCTTTATATTTCCTCCGGAGGTCAGTTTGAGAACAGTACCGGGATCGAGAATCAGTTCTCCTCCGTTTCTGACTTCGAGTTCGCTGATACTGTAGGGGAGGGAATCAAAGGGCGTAAGGACAAGCCTCTGGCCATCATCAAGACTTTTATAGTCTATCTGAATGCCCTTATTGATGGCCGTATTGTAGCGGTTGTCAGAAAGAAGCGTGGGCATAGCTGAAGGATCATAGGAGCGTACAGGCCACCTGATGCCGTCGAAAATGGTATCCTCGACTCTGGCCGTGCCATTGTCGAACAGGAGCAGTCCGTCTCCGAAGGCTGATAACAGGCTGTTTGTAATGACGGCAGAGCCATCAGAGTCGATGGTGAGTGCAGCGTTTCTCCAGTTGCCGCCTACGTGGACATTTCCTCCCGAGTACAGGACACGGGTCAGATCGAATTCGAGCGTACCTTCGTTCTGCACGGTGATTGTCAGCCAGTCGCCGGGGGAGGGGGCACTGGCATTGCCGTCCCCGTTCGTATCTCCTCCGATATCATCCAGAAGGCTGGTCAGGATGACCGGCTGTCCTGATTTTCCCTTCGAACGAACATCACCCATGACAGTCAGTCTGCTGCCGGGATGAAACTTCATGATGGTTCCTGCTCCAAGACTGAGGCTTCCACCTTCTTTGACACTGATGTTCTGGGTAATATAGGGAAGCGCATCATAGGGGCGGAGGCTGAGCCTTTCATCCTTTTTAATCGTATCGAAATAGAGTCTGATCGCAGGAGTGCTCACCTCGGTGTAACTGTTACCTCCCTTTCCTCTGAGGTCAGCCTCAGGTGAGAAGTAGGTGACGGGGTAGGTCATACCCGTGAACTGAGAGTACGAGATATCAGGTGAAGCGCTGTCATAGAGCATGACGCCGTTCTCCTTTGCATCCTGTATCTGACAGGAGGTGATGACGGGATCTGCATCATCCATTACATGGATCGCCGCATATCTCCAGTTGCCTTCAATATGCCGCTCTCCTCCGGCGAAGAGCACTCTCGTGTGCTCAAGCGTACCGTCTCCTCCTTCGTATATGATCCCACCCCAGGCTCCCGGTGTCTCGTTCAGGTTACCTGTCAGGACCACCTCATCGCCGTTACGGCCTTTGCTGTTCAGAGTACCGCGTACGATGATTCCCTTACGGGAAGTGAACCGGAGCACGACTCCGGGTTCAAGAGTGAGGGTGGTTCCCTCTTCCACGATGATATCTCCCGTGACGAGGTATGGGCTGTCCGCCTTCGCAAGGGTTCCTTCAACCGATCCACTGAGTTCATTCTCTGCAGGGACCGAATCGTCGTCTGAAAATACTCCCATCGAGACGGCATGAGAGCTGTCCGCACTGAGGCTCCAGGGTGATTCAACCGAATAGGTCCCTGCCGTACTCTCTTCCTCCGTAAACTCAAGGTCAGGTTTTGCTGCAGGAGTGTCAGCACTATCCTCAGGTACGGTGATGGGAGGAGCGCTCTGAGCAGGCCCGAGATACTCTCCCTCGAAACCGATAATGCTGTTCACATCTGAGTCATTCAGGAGTGTGACTCCGATGAGATAGATCTCCTGGGCAGAAAGTTCTGCTGTCAGGGTAGCTGTCGCTTCCTGATTCACCACGTTGTCGGCTAATGCCTGATCTTCCTGATACGAGGAGATATTCATATAGACGGGAGTAGCATCAAAGCTTGTACTTGTTATCTGATAGATTCCGCTCTGTGGAACTTCGAGAATGATGAGGATCGGATCCTGATTCATCAGCACATCGAACGGCCAGGAAGAGAAGGGTACTTCCAGCAGTCCGTCGGCATCGGGAATCAGGGCTGTCGGCTCCTGAACCTGCGGTTTTACCGGCTCTTCTGGTTGAGGCTGAGGTTCTGGTTCAGGTTCCTGTGCCGTCTGGGTGCTCTGGGCGGCAGGCGCTGAAGAAGGCTGGCTTTCAATGAACCCTCCGAGAAGGGACGAGGCACATCCGCTAAGGGTGAGTAGCAGTATTGCTACGTACAGAACGGGCAGAAATCTTTTCACCATGACGATCCTCCAAAGTTCAGTGCCTTTATCGTACCATATAAGTCGTGACATATGGAGGGTTAATTTTTACGCGAATTATCTTTCCGGAATATTCAGGCTGACCGGAGATCTGATTCAATGGGAGTAGGTCTCCCTGAACAGTTTGACTGCAACGAATCGAGGGTATATAATAACTGCACGTGACAAAAGGAGTTATAATGATTTCAAGAAAGGTTTCTGTAGCTCTTGCTGTTCTTCTTCTCGCCCTTACATCCTGCAGTTGGAATGAATCGGGTTCTGCAGTGGTATCTCTCAGGAATGTGGATGATTTGAGGACTGCCGCTTCCCCAATTTCACTCACTCCTGATACCTTCGACATGAAGATCGCCGCAGTCTATCTGACAGAGGATATCGATGAGGTGACAGAAGAGAACCTCGGAGAGACCCCGCTGATCTATCTCAGCCCTGACTGCGACGGTGATATCGAAGGGTACGCTCTGGCTGATCTGGGGTATTTCGATCTCACTCTTCCTCAGGATGTGGTGAACGACCAGATAAATGCCTCACCCGAGGAGATTCCTGCTCTTACCTACCGGTATGTCAGGATCGAGTTCTTCAAGACTCCGTACGCGGGGTTCAGAAATGTAAAGTGGGGAGTAGGGGAAGACTCTCAGGAGTTCTTCTTCTCGAATCCTGTCGTGACGGTCGAGTTTGATGAACCGCTTATTGTCGGGGACGGTGATGCTGTCGAGGTCATCCTCGAGTACGATATCGCAGGGACGGTCACACGCAATTCTTCAGAAGTGTCCCTAGATGATGAAGATGATCAGTACTCTGACG
>CAXXSP010000021.1:0-8707 GCA_963676605.2 Sphaerochaetaceae bacterium
TCCCCAGACCTCTACAGCCTCGACATCGTTCTCAGGGAAAAGAATTCCCATCTCCTCAGCAGAAAACGGGTACACGCTCTTTATGCTCGGCTGAGATCTTCTCCACCTTGTCACAGGGGTTCGATTCGCAGAGGTCCCGTCGTGTCGCCTCATCGAACATGAGACGGAGACAGATCAAGCATTTGTTCTTTGTATCATCAGCCATAGGATCACCATTCAGCTTCTTGAGACTGAGAAACCAATCCTCTACCATCCCAGAGGTGATATCAGTGAGACCGGAGATGCCCCAGAGCCGGAAGAATGTAGTTGTGAACCCTTCCGTTCATCTGAACGTAGTAAAGCTCAGTGTGTTTCTTCTTAAGCCTCTCATGCCTCTTCCTGATCGACTTGGGATCTGTACGTGACCAGAAGTCTGATGCAAAGTCCTTTAGCTTCACAGAATCGCCACCACTGAGCATATACACTTTCTTATTCGCCTCAGCCCAAAGTATCGCTTTTCGCATATCTTTGTGTCCGGTTGAGATCCATCGGTCTGTGCCAGTGTACATCACCTGTACATTCCGCCCTTTTTTCTGTGTCAGTCGGTAGTCCTTATTCATATGTAAAAGAAGCATACAACTGTTTAGCGAAACACGTAAGCAAAGTAGGGCACAGTGCACATTTTCTGTGCACAGTAAATGAGTAATTACTTTATATGTATGGAGATAATATTAAAAATAGTTGCCCAGAACAAGACTCGAACTTGCACGTCCTTAACGGACACTAGGACCTGAACCTAGCGCGTCTACCAATTCCGCCATCTGGGCGATAGATGGATAATATAGCGAACTTCATGATAATGTCAATAAACCTGTTGCCGATAGAATAGTACAATCAGTACCTTTTGTTAATAATAGACAAGGATGGTAGTATATGAAAGTAACATTTGCAGGAACACCGGTAGAGCTTTCAGGAACAGAAATACATGTAGGTGACACAATAGCTGATTTTTCAGCAGTGAAGAATGATCTGTCTGAGTTTCGGCTCAGTGAGGTGAAAGGGAAAAAACTGATTGTCGCGGTTCCCTCGCTCGATACCTCGGTATGTGATGCGGAGGTGAGACGCTTTAATCAGGAAGCTGTGAAGCACCCTGATGTAACAGTGATAACGGTATCCATGGACCTTCCCTTTGCACAGAAACGCTGGTGTGGTGCCCACGGGATTGAGAATGTTCTTACCGTAAGCGACTATAAGGGACCGCAGTTTCGCTGACACGTTCGGAACCTACCTTCCGAATGTAGGTCTGATTGCCCGCTCGATATTTCTGCTTGATGAAAACAACAAAGTTGAATATGTGGAATACGTACCTGAGGTGACCGATCACCCGGACTATGATGCGGCACTGAAGGCTCTCTGATCTGAACCTCTCGATTTTTTGGTATATCGCGCTCCGGAATTGTTTCCGGAGCGTTGTTTTTCGGTTCTCCCTCTTTCCATGAGCAGATACCGTGCCGGGAAACTTGAAAAAAGGTTGCAAAGACATCTACAGTACAGAGTATGAACACACGAATACTGTTCCTTGGTGAGACCGTAGGGAAACCGGGAATGACAGCCATAAAGAAAGGCCTTCAAGGCCTCAAAGAAGCACAGAGAGTGGACTTTACCGTCGCAAACGGAGAAGGGCTCTCAAACGGGTTTGGAATTTCGCAGGCTCATGCTGTACAGCTCCTCAAGACCGGAGTAGATGTTATCACGACCGGTGAGAAGACCTACTATAAAAAAGATATGGTTGAAGCCATTCAGAAGATCTCCCGCCTGATCCGTCCTGCTAACTTCCCGGCGGGGAACCCGGGACGAGGGTTCAAGACGATAAAGATAGGTGAACTCAACGTTGGGTTCATCACCCTGCTTGGAACAGCAGGATTCAACCGGATAACTGTCACCAATCCGTTCATCCATGCGACCTCTCTCGTTTCGAAACTCTCTCAGGAATGTGATAGTGTCATCCTGCAGTTTCCATGCATCGACCACAGCCGAAGAATCGACCATGGCCTTCCATCTGGATGGGAAGGTAGCCGCTGTCATCCGGAACACATTCAAAAGTCCTCACAAGTGACGCTCGTCCTGCTCCCCAAAGGGACTGCCTTCATCACCGACAACGGGATGTGCGGATCAATCGATGGAGTCGGGGGGTTTGATGCAGAACCGGAGATCAAGCGGTTTATTGACCAGATCCCCTCCCGTTCGCAGAATGGGAATGGCAGTCTTGAACTTCAGGGAGCTATTGTGGAATTAGGACCAGAGAGGGGCAGCAGTCTCTATAGAACCAATTCAATATCCTGTACAAGGAGGCGCACAATAATGTATGAAATCGCCCAGGTAGTGTCGATCAAAGATAAGAATCATATCTCAGTGACCTGTTCATCATCAGCATGTAAAAGCTGTTCGGCAGGTGCTCTGTGTTCAACAAAAGGGAAGACCTTCATAGCGAAGGATACGACAGACAACGATATCCACGTCGGTGACACCGTAGAACTTTTTCTTCCCCCGGCAAAGGACCATCTTCGCAGGCTTCATGACCTTGATGGTTCCCCTGATCCTCTTTCCAATCGGTTATTACGCAGGCAGAATCCTGTTCCCTGCCTCACAAGAGGTCGTTCACATAGGGGTCGGAATCATCGGTATCGCGGTCGGGTTCCTCATCGGAAGAGTCTTCTCGAAAAACAAAAGGAGGGGAATACACCCTCTACCATCACAAGAATCGTAACCTGATGAAATATCGCTCTGTTCTGTTCATCGTACTGATTTCACTCATGCTGACAGCCTGCACATTTCAGGAAGAACAGGCCCGGCAGACCATTGCAGAAGAGAGCTTTCCGGACCTCGTGCTTAACAGCGGTTTCTACCAGATTGCACAGGGCGACAATGAGATGATCACGGTGGAAGCCGCCCCTCATCGAGATAACAAAAAAGAAAGATCTTGCTCAGTTCATCGATGCCTCGTTCACTTCAGCAGGATCGTGAGGGAAAACTCCTGTTCGAGGGAAATGCACACCAGCTCAGAATAGATACTGCCAGTGATACGATAAGCTTTTTTGATGGATTTCATTGTTACAGTACATGGAGGTGAATTCACCATCACAGGTGAAACACTGACCTATGACAGCAGAAAACGGCTGCTTTCAAGCGAAGAAGAGTCAGATAACCACACTAACGGATAAAAAAGGTGGTATACTGTCCGGACTTGGATTTTCCGGAGATATCGACAAGAGACTTTTCGAATTCACAACCTTGAAGGAAGGATACATGGCATATGAGGAATAGCATCCACAGACTCATTCTACCAACCCTTCTGCTGGCAGTGTGTCTCTCTTACCTGAATGCTGATGATGCCATCAGGTTCTCGGGAGGATACACCCGCGCTGTGATGATCGAAGGACGTGAGGCTATCGTACTCACTCAGGGAGCAGAAGTCGAAGCAGGACCGATCTCTCTGAAGGCCCAGAGGATAGAGCTGTTCGGGACCGTCTTCCCGCTATCTCACCGGCAGCGGGAAAGGTCGCGATCAGTGACGTAGAACATGGAACCACCATCTATACAAACGAGATCTCCTATGACCGGGAAACGGGAGTCCTCATCGCCGACGGATGGGTCGAAGTGGAAGACATAGCGCATGAACTGATCGCAAGCGCCGGGTATATGGACTACAACAGTGAGACAGCTCAGATGAAGCTTCAAGTATCGGCCATCATTGCACGTAACACTGCTGAAGGAGTAATGCGGGCCAAAGGAAACACGATAACGGTCGACAGCGAAGAAGGTTTGATAACCATCTCGGGAGATGCGAGAGTTACGTATAAGGATAATCTCTACCAGGCAGATATCACAATCATCAACACTGAGACGAACGAGATCGAGATGTCAGGCAATATCCAGGGAGCGGTCGATGGCTGAAGGACTCACAATCACGGGAATCACCAAAAACTACGGCAGGAAGTGTAGTGAGACGTGAACGGCGTCTCATTTTCGATGAATCCGGGAGAGGTAGTCGGCCTTTCTTGGCCCCAACGGAGCCGGAAAGACCACTATCTTCTATATGATCGTCGGCTTCATCCGCCCCGAACGGCGGTAAAATCTTCCTCTACGGGGAAGACATTCATCACCTTCCTATGCACAAACGTTCGAGAAAAGGAATCAGCTACCTTCCTCAGGAACCCTCGATATTCAGAAAACTGAGTGTAAAAGGCAATATAGCACTTGTTGCAGATACACGCAGTGACCTGAACACAATACAGAAGAAGGAACTCGTAGACTCCCTCCTGGAGGAATTCGGCATCACACAGGTGATGAACCAGAAAGGCTATACCTTGAGCGGGGGCGAACGACGTCGAACCGAGATCGCCCGTGCCCTCGCAGGAAACCCGACCTTCCTCCTTCTCGACGAAACCCTTTGCCGGCATAGATCCTAAAGCCATATATGAAATCAAGACACTGATAACATCACTTTCCCAGAAGGGGATAGGTGTCCTCATCACCGATCATAATGTACGGGACACCCTCAGCATTACACAGACATCCTATATCATTCACCACGGTCGGCTTCTGGCCTCAGGGGACGAAGGAAGACCTCCTGAAAAAACACCGAAGCGATCAACCATTACTTCGGTGAAGACTTCTCCACGGGAGCTGTCCTGTGAACACCAATCTCTCTCTTAACCAGTCACTCAAACAGCAACTCGTTCTTTCCCCGCAGGCTGATCCAGACCCTGGAAGTGCTGGCAATGAACAATCTTGAACTGCAGGACAGAATCAGAGGAGAGATAGAACAGAACCCGGCTCTCATCATTCCCCCGGAAAGGAAACATCTCCATTGAACGGCTTGCATCTTTTACCACACGGGGTACAGTGGCTGATGATTACAGTGATACAAGCAGTTATGGATCAGACAGATCCCATGGGCATCCGCACCTCCGGCACCTTCGATCAGGCGGCAAGTGACAATAACAGAATGTTTCTTGAAGGTGCCCTCACCAGGCCCGGAATCTCTTCAGGATCATCTTCTCGAACAACTTGGCTGTATCCCCTTACCCGAGGAGATCTACGAACTGGGCAGACTTATCATAAGCAACCTGGATCATAACGGATTTCACAAAAACCCGGTAGAAGAACTGACTGGTGCCTCCAGAAAGAGAGAACTCTATGAAGCACTCACGGTTGTACAGTCACTCGACCCTTCGGGAATAGCTGTAGCCGACGTGAGAGAGTCCCTGATCCTTCAGGCCAGGCATGACGGACTCACCGGTACAGACCTTGCCTTATTCTCATCACTTGTGCGTGATCATCTGGAAAGACTCAAACAGGGAAAGTACCGTGCGATAGCAAAAGCACTCGATACTGACGAGCAGAAGGTGAGCATGCTCTACGACTACCTCAAGACACTCGACCCCTACCCCTGCAAAGCGGTTTCGATTCTGCCGATATCCAGTACATTGTGCCCGAACTGAGTGTCAAGAGAAAGGATAATTCACTGCGTCTACATATGAACACAGCCAATCTTCCCGAACTCATCATCGATGAGGAATTCTCCTCTCTTGCAGAGGAGGCTGGTCCTGACCAGAAGAAAGAGGACTAACTCATACATTCGTGATGCCCTCAGACGAGCATCTCAGCTTCAATCGAGCGTTAAAATGCGCTATGAGACCATCAGAAAAATCGGAATCATCCTCCTCGAGAAACAACATGAATTCTTCCTTCATGGTCCATCCCGACTAAAACCTCTCACCTACCGTGAATATCGCAGGTGATGTAGGTGTCCACGAAACGACAATCAGCAGGGCAGTCAACGGCAAGTATATCGATACCGACTTCGGTATATTCCCGATGAAAGAACTGTTCAGTTCCTCCCTCCAGAGTTCTGCCTCTCAGACAGGGGAAGTATCCAAACGGGCGGTTAAAGAAATGATCGATGATATCATTCGAGAAAACGCAACGGGTAAAGCACTAAGTGACCAGAAAATAGCCAATATCCTTCAGGAAAAGGGCATTTCGATCGCCAGAAGGACCGTCAACAAATACCGGAAGGAACTCCGGATCGACTCCTCGTACGAGCGATAAACCCGCCCTTTTGTTTGACTTTTCATCCTCACAGACGTATCCTTATACTATGATTTGTATCAAGGAGGACCTATGAATTTAGAAATCAAAGGCGTCCACTACAATGTGAGCGACACGACAAGGGAATTTTTCGACAAGAAGCTTCAGAAGCTATCGTTTTGCCGAAAAATACATTCATGATCTGACGATCACCATTATCAAGGAACATGTCGGCCAGGGATATCACCTGGAAGCCAAGATCCACTTCTCATGGGGACCGGTCAAGATGGTGAACACCGAGTGTTACGAGCTGTACGAAGGAATTGAACTGCTTATTGATAAACTCGATGCTCTCGCCTCGAAAGGAGAAAGGTAAAATCCAGGAACATTGATTCTTGTATCTCTGATTCACACGCCCCGGGAGACCGGGGTTTTTATTATATCAGGGGACACACCTCGCTGTACGCTGCACTGAGAAGCAAAGCAGGAGTTTCTCACATGGCACAGACTCTTTATCTGAGGCTTTCACAAAACCTCACGATGCGTAAAGGCCGCCGCAATATACCGGCGGCCGGTGACCTGCCCGGGGATTCCGCTTCCGCCCGATACCTTGCCTTCTATACAGTGTGTCCATGCTGTGCCAAGGCCTTCAACCATACCTATGAGGTTCTGTTCACCTCGGATCGGCAGTCAGTTGATCACCCTTCCATTGAAGCGGACAGTCCGATCACGTGGCACATGTAGAACCAGGAACATGTACACTTGACAAATGTATAGCCATCGTTATCATGTGAGTACCATGGATTAGATACCGCGGGTACCTGTCAGACCCGCAGAACTCAGGTATGTCTGCACAGTCCCGGTACCAGTTCCCCCCGCTAAAGGGACAGGAAAAGCAGAAGAGGGTAAAAGAAATGGGGAAGAATTACGGAGAATGTCAGGAAGAACAGCTTAACAAACATAGAGTCGTTCCCGTATGATATACTGATACTGAAGGAGGAGTGAGTATGGCAGGATTTTCGATTCTGGATCTGCTTGACATGGATCTGAAAGAACACAACCATCTCAGGCTCTCTTGTATCGCGGGTAGAAGCGGCCTGTCACGAATTCTCGTGACAAGCAAGATAAGCCGACCCGGTCTCCCTCTCAGTGGATACTTCGAAGAATTCAGCCATGAAAGTATTCAGGTCTTCGGACGGGGCGAGATCCACTACATAGAGATGCTGGAAAAGGAAAACACTCTTGATTCGGTGAGAAAGCTCTTCAGCTATCCTATCCCTACCTTGCATCTTCTGTGATGATTTCACCCCCCTCCCCCCAGATCATCGAGATAGCTGAACGTTCAGGTTGCTCGGTCCTCCAGACAAGCCTCGACTCGGCAGATTTCTCACGGGGGCTGATCCAGATGCTCGACGAAGTATTCGCCGAAACCATCACCATTCACGGAGTCCCTTGTCGAAGTCTACGGCATAGGGGTACTCATAACCGGAGACAGCGGCGTCGGAAAAAGTGAGACCGCTCTCGAGCTGATCGATAGGGGGACACAGGCTGATCAGTGATGACACGGTCAAACTGAGGAATATCAGCCGATACATTCCTGATAGGAAGCGGAGAGAACCCCTCCCTTGCACACCATATGGAGATCAGAGGGCGTCGGGATTCTGAATCTTGCGAATCTGTTTGGAGTAGGGTCGATACGTGACAAGAAACAGGTACAGCTCCTTGCTCATCTTGAAGAGTGGGATTCCACGAAGAACTACGAACGCTATCGGAGAAGAGAATGACCGAGAGACTTCTCGGTATAGAAGTACCCAAACTGGTCCTTCCGGTAAAACCTGGAAGGAACGTGCCGATCATAATAGAGACGGCGGCACGTAACGAACGATTGAAGAAACTCGGATATTACTCGGCAAAGGAATTTGACCAGAGTGTCCTGAAATGGCTTGAGAGCGAATCAGCCAGGAATCTGTATTACAACAACGAGGAGACCTTCTGATCATGGTAGAGAGAGAGAAGTCGAAGTATTGAACAGGGCGGGTATTCATGCGCGGCCTGCAGCACTTATCGTAAAAGTCGCGAATTCATTCTTCATCACAACTTTTCATGGAAAAGGATAAGATGAAAATCAACGGTAAATCCATAATGGGTATCATCACCCTGGGAGCCGCCTATAAATCGAGAATCATCATCTCCACAGACGGACCGGATGAGAATGAAGCTGCCGATGCCATAGAACAGCTGTTTCTCAACAGGGTTCGAAGAATAGGAGGAATCATGAAAGAGTTGACCGCCAGACAGAGAGAAGTCCTTGAGTTCATCAAGGAATATATTGAAGGACACTCCTACTCTCCCCTCTGTACGTGATATCGCAGGAAGATTCGGGATCACGGTCAAGGCCGCACATGACCACCTGAAAGCTCTTGAGAGAAAGGGCGCAACTCACTCCGCCAGCGGGATCTCCCGCTCGACCGGTGTTGTCGGCTTCTCCACAACATCGTCCATTGAAACCATATCCGTCCCGGTCCTCGGTTCCACAGCAGCCGGAGCCCCGATTCTTTCAGAGGAGAACAAGGAGTACGACCCTTAACCTTCCATCGAAGATGCTCTCCAGCAATGGTGAGTTCTTCGCCCTTCA
>CAXXSP010000022.1:0-19318 GCA_963676605.2 Sphaerochaetaceae bacterium
TGTCTCGCCGAGCGCGACGACACGGTCGTAGGAGGTGAACTCCTGAAGCTTTCTCTCCCAGTTGATCCCCGGGTTTTTTGCTTCGGAGGGACTGACTCCCACTGCGTGGTAGACGCCTGAGGCTGTCTTGAGATTATCGTAGACGATTTCGAAATCGACCAGGGAGTTACAGATGCTTACGAGGTGTGCGACACTCTTCTGTTTTGCTCTCTGAATAATGAGTAACTGTTCCATCTGGTCTTCATGTATCAACCCTATATGGGCGTGAGTATCAAATAATTTCATGATTTTTCCTAGTTCGATTACATATACATCTGTTCTAGATGTCAACAACAAGATATCATGAACCTACTGTCCGGTCAAGGCGGAGTCTTAGGTTTGACAATTTTGACGGTACATGGTAATTTAAGACATGTTAAAGAGTTGTAATACTTCCCCATAGGAAATAGGAAATAGATGAGTAAGAACAAGCCCTCGCAGTAACGATAGGCATGATAATAAACCGGAAGAGAGAGGGCAGGGATCACGGCGAATACGGGTTCGTATATCTGGTGAAATCTCCTGTCAGTAACGATATCACGGTGTGTGTGCATTCGAGACGAAGCTGAAGAAGCAGGATAAGGTTATTTATCCCTCACGGTTCGGTCTTGATTTCGGTGTGGTGATCGGTTTCGACCGGTTCACTCGGACAGTATGAACCCGGCTCGGTGGAGTGTCACGGAGCCTGTCTTCATGCAGAGCAGCCGGAAGATGTCTTCGCGGTGAATGAGGATCTGCTTGCTTCAAGCGATGATCTCGGAATCGAGGTGGAAGAGGGCGAAGAGGCTCCTCCCGAAATGCGTGAGCATGTTGTCTCGGAAGCTGAGAAACAGGATCCGGAGATCGTGAAGGTCTCAGGTGATATCGACTGGATCGAGCGTATAGCGGATGAGGAGGACCTCGACAGATTCTCCCTTCTCGAGGACCAGGAGCAGGAAGCTCTCGTCCTCTGCCGTGAGAAGGTTGTCCAGCACAAGCTCGATATGAAACTGGTCAGCGCCCATTACCTTTTCGGAGAAGCGAAGATCGTCTTCTTCTTCACAAGCGCGAACCGTGTAGATTTCCGTGATCTCGTGAGAGATCTCGTCTCGGTATTCAAGATCAGGATCGAACTTCGACAGATCGGCGTCCGTGACGAATCACGTGTCCTCGGCGGTCTTGCGGTGTGCGGAAGAGATTACTGCTGCCACTGCCTGTCCGATAAGCTGAACCCGGTATCGATCAAGATGGCGAAGGAGCAGAACCTCTCGCTGAACTCGACGAAAATCAGCGGTCCCTGCGGACGGCTGCTCTGCTGCCTTTCCTATGAGTATAATTTCTACGTTGAGGAGAAAAAATCCTTCCCAACAGAAGGAAGCCGATTGAGAGTCCTCGGAGAGACGATGAGAATCAGTGAAGTGAATATTCTCAGCCGTAAAATTACGCTCACATCTCCTGACGGACGTCACCTGAGTATTCCCGCGAAGGAAATTACCTTCGATGAAAACAATAAAAGATGGGAAGTGAATAGAGCATATGTGGAAGAATTTCTTTCAACTTGAGGAAAAGAAGTAAACTATTGTATTGACCGATTTTAGGGAAAGTGATATGTTGTGTATCCGTTGGCCGTGAAAGATGTGCCGATCCCGTATATCTATATAATATTACAAGAAAGCGTTGGAGGTATAACGTGAATAATAGCAGTTCAGCAGCTAAGAGAATGCGACAGAACGAGAAAAAAAGATTAAGAAACAGAGAAACCAAGAGTGCTGTGAGAACAGCCATCAAGAATTTCAGAGTAGCAGCTTCAGGTGCTGACACCGCTGTTGCCAAAGAGAAGTTCGATCTCGCAATCAAGCTCCTCGATACAGCAGGTTCAAAGGGTATCTACCACGCCAACACTGTCTCGAGAAAGAAATCACGCTTAACAGCCCAGTTCAATGCAGTGGAGCAGGCATAAAAGATACTGTCTTTTTTCTAAACCGCGATTGATTGAGGAGAACGTTCATGGCGAATAATAAATTAACCAAAGCAGAGATCATCGACAGTATTCAGGAGAAGCTCGGTGTGCCGAGACCTGATGTCCATAATGTTATCGATGAATTCTTCGAGGAAGTAAAGAAGGGTCTTGAACAGGACCGTGTTATCGAGTTGAGAGGCTTCGGAACCTTTGAAGTCAGAACCCGAAAGGGAAGAGACAAAGCAAGAAACCCCAAAACGGGAGAGCTCGTTGCGGTTGATACCCACGGAGTTGCAATCTTCAGACCCGGTAAGGAACTGAAGGACTTTGTCTGGAAACTCAGAGAAAACGACAAATAAGATACTGTGAATACCCTGTATCGTCATAGTGCAAAGAGTTATCTTATAGAAATCGCTGTCCTTATAGGTACAGCGATATTCTTTTCCTTCGCCTTTCCCGGCTTCCTCTCCACCGAGGGGATAGGCTTTATCGCCTTTTTCGCCGTCATCCCTCTCTTTGCTGTCATCCGGCACACAAGCTGGAAAGCCATCGTCCCGTACGGATTCCTGTACGGGTTCACTTTTTATACCTGCTTTAACTACTGGCTCACCACCTTCCATCCGCTCGCGATTCTCCTCGTTCCCATTATCAAGGGAGGAGAGATGCTGGCGCTGTTCCCGGCTCTCAAGGCCGCTGACTCGCTCTCAAAGCGCTTCGGCTTCCTGATTCAGTCGGTGATCTGGGTGGCCTACGCCTACCTGAGTCAGTCCTGGTTCGCCGGCTATCCCTACGGTACCATAGCCTATGCTGCATGGGAGTATCTGCCGTTTATTCAGATTGCGGCTTTCTCGGGTATCTGGGGCGTCACCTTCCTCATGATACTTCCCCAGGCTTTCCTGGGAGCCTTCGTCAGCGATTATGTCTCTTCGCAGGTGAAACCTTCACTCACAACCCACCTCAGGAAGAACCTCGTGACCGTTGTTCTTTTTGCGGCAGCCATACTGGGTACCCTCATCTACCGGGTTCATCACCCTTCATACCTGGGATAACCGGGAAGAGGACAACACCTGGCGAGTGGCAACGATACAGCACAGTGCCGACAGCTGGAAGGGCGGGTACACAACCTACAAGAGAAACTTCAACACTCTCCGGACTCTTTCCCTCGAAGCGATGAAGGAAAACCCCGACATGGTGCTCTGGTCAGAGACCGCCTTCGTCCCTTCGGTTGCATGGCACATGACCTACAGACCCGTTGAAGCGACAGCCGAGCTCGTCGAGGAGTTCATCGACTTCGGAACGAGCCTTCCCGTTCCCCTTCTGACAGGGAACCCCGAAGGCGTGAAGGAAGATGAGAGCCTGCCCCCGGTACTCGATGACGGTTCCTGGAACAGAACGGATTATAATACCGTCATCATGTTCGAGGACGGAAAGATCAAGAAGACCTACAGGAAACAACATCTGGTTCCCTTCACCGAACACTTTCCCTATGAGAAGGAGCTTCCCTGGCTGTACAACCTTCTTCTTGCCAATGATTATAACTGGTGGGAGACGGGGTATGACCCGGTCGTATTCGAGACTGACGAAGGGGTTCACTTCTCTACACCGATCTGCTTCGAGGATGTCTTCGGCTATCTGACGGCAGGTTTCGTGAAGAACGGAGCGGATGTGATTGTGAATATGACGAATGACAGCTGGTCCGGAGCCGTATCGGCAGAGATGCAGCACTTCGCCATGGCTGTCTTCCGTTCCATCGAGACGAGAAAGAGTACCATCAGGGGAACGAACTCGGGTATCACAGCCCTTATTCTTCCCACCGGACGGTATGAGGATCCCATGGAGCCCTTCACAAAGGGTTGGAACATCTACGATGTCCCGGTCTTTGAAACAGGGGAGGACACCTTCTATACCCTCCATGACGATATCCTTGCGAAGAGTGCGGTCTATCTCTCCTTCGCTCTTCTCGCCATCCTGATCGGTGCAAAGGTCATATCCGTATTCGTAAGGAAAAAACATGAGTAATGAGACACTGAACGTTTCGCTGTTCATTATCGGTACTGAAATCACCCGGGGGATCATCCAGGACAAACACGTGGCAACGATCACGAAGGAGCTGACAAACCTCGGTTTCCATGTGAACAGAGTCCTCATCGTCCCTGATGATGAGAAGCTGAACGAAGAGTTCCTCTTCTCTCTCACTGACTCCTCTCTCGTCATCGTCACCGGCGGCCTCGGGCCTACAAGCGACGACATGACCCGGTCAATCATCGCTTCCGCTGCAGGTGTTGAACTTGCCGTGCATCAGGGAGCCTACGACACTCTTTACAGAAGAATCGGGGACCGCATCAACGGCGCGAACCTCAGACAGGTTCAGATTCCCGAAGGGTTCACCGTCATCGAAAACGATAACGGAACAGCCCCCGGCTTCTGGGGAAAAGTGCAGAGAGAGGGTAGGGAGATCACCGTCTTCGCCCTTCCCGGACCTCCGAGGGAGCTTCACCCGATGCTCCATGCGGATGTCCTTCCCCTTCTTTCCACGATGAGCGGGAAGGGAAGTGTCGAGAGAGACGAGTACTCTGTCTACCTCACCCCTGAATCAAAGCTCGAAGAGATCGTCGCCTCCCATGCCGCAGAGGGCATATCCTGGGGGACGCGGGTACAGGAGTACCGTATCAGCCTCTATCTCTCGGGTGGAACACCGGATCAGAGAAACGAACTCATCAGGAAGGTGAGAGAAGATCTCGGTCCTCACCTGGTTGAGAGTGGAGATGTCGAGATTCTTGACCGTTTTGTCAACCTCCTCAGTGCGAAGAATCTCACCGTATCGACAGCTGAATCATGTACCGGCGGTATGATCGGAAAGATCCTCACCGACAGGAGTGGCAGCAGTGCCTACTTTGACTCATCTTTCGTCACCTACTCGAATGAAGCGAAGATGAAGATGCTCGGCGTCTCTTCCTCCACCCTTGATACCTTCGGAGCTGTTTCCGGTGAAACCGTGATAGAGATGGCGGATGGCGCGCGAGGACACTCCTCGAGTTCTCTCTCGTTCTCCGTGAGCGGTATTGCCGGCCCCGAAGGAGGCACAGAGGAGAAACCCGTGGGAACCGTCTGGTTCGGTTTCTCTTCTGAAAAAAGAGCCTCAGCGGCCGTAAAACTTCAGTTTACCACCTATGGAAGGGCTTCCGTACGCAGACGTGCAGCCCTTGCAGCTATTTTCCTCGCTTACTTATATGAGAGCGGGGATGAGTTGCTTGACATAGTCGGTAAGTGGCAATATATTTAAGACATCCTAAGGGGATGACCCAAATCTGTAGCGACACGTTCGAATCCCTGTATTTAATTCAACGAACATAACCAATTATAGTTATAACCGCATGCAGAGCATCCCTTCAACGAAACAATCGTGTGGAGTAATCAATGACATCAGAGTACGATAACGGACCGCAGCTGTTCGACACAGAACCCCAACAGGCAGCCCCTGCAGAACCGGTGAAACCGGCAAAGCGCGTAGTTGTGAAAAAAAGCGCTGACCAGGGAACTCCTGAAAAAAAGGCCGCGAAAGAGGTCTCTTCAGAAGCTTCTGCGGCGGAGACGGAACCACCGAAACCCAAAAGACGTGGTCGCCCACCGAAAAATGCTTCCAAGGTGAGCTCTGACGCTGGGACGGAAACAGAAAAAGCCGAAGTGAAAAAGGCTGAAGTGAAGAAGACCCAGAAAAAAGAAGCCGCTGCACCGGAAGCTCCTTCGGTAGCTCCTTCAGTTTCTGAAGAAGCACCGCAGGCTCCTGTCAAGGAGACCAGGGAGGCAGAACCTCCCAGGCAGAAAGATGGAGGCGGATCAAACGGGAACAATGCGAACCGCAGACAAAACCGTCAGAAAAACAACAACAACCGTCAGAAAAACAATAATAATTTCCAGAAGAACAGAAAGAACAATAGAAACCAGAAGGAAAATACCATTGTAGAACAGTTTGTTGCTGACCCCTCGGTCCCTTCCCTTACGGTGAACGATCTTTCTGTCCTTACGCTTCCCGAGATGAGAAAAAGAGCGAAGGAGTTCGGCTTTGAAGATGCCGATATCCTGGACCTGAAGAAGCAGGAACTGATCGTTGAGATTCTGAAGGCACACGCTCAAGCAGGCGGCGTCATCCTGGCGTTCGGCGCACTCGAGATCCTTCCTGACGGATACGGATTCCTCCGTTCCCCCCATAATAACTACCTGAGCGGAACAGAAGATATATATATATCCATCTCCCAGGTGAAAAGCCTTTCACTTAAAACCGGTGATACCGTACGGTGCCAGATCCGCCCCCCGAAGGATGCAGAGCGCTACTTCGCCATGATCCGCATCGAGAGCATCAACTATGATCCTCCCGAAGCCTCACGGATCCGTGCCTCCTTCGACTCTCTTACTCCCCTCTCTACCCCGACTCCCGGCTCAACCTCGAGACCGAAGATCCCGATATCTCAACACGGATCATCAACCTCTTCGCTCCGATCGGAAAGGGACAGAGATCACTGATCGTGGCTCCCCCGAGAGCAGGTAAGACGATCCTTATGCAGAAAATCGCGAATGCGATTACGACCAATCACCCTGAAGTCTATCTGATGGTCCTTCTTATCGACGAGAGACCGGAGGAAGTGACCGACATGAGAAGAACCGTCAAGGGCGAGGTTATCGCCTCAACCTTCGATGAACAGGCCTCGCGTCACGTCACGGTGGCCGAGATGGTGATCGAGAAAGCCAAGCGCCTTGTCGAGCACAAGAGAGACGTTGTGATCCTTCTGGACAACATCACACGCCTGGCCCGTGCCTATAACCAGACCGTACCCGCAAGCGGAAAGATCCTCAGCGGAGGTGTTGACTCCAACGCCCTTCACCGCCCGAAGAGATTCCTCGGAGCGGCAAGAAACATCGAGCACGGAGGATCGCTCACGATCATCGCGAACGCGCTTATCGAGACCGGAAGCCGGATGGATGAAGTTATCTTTGAAGAGTTCAAGGGAACCGGTAATAATGAGATCGTTCTCGACAGAAGGATGGCTGAACGACGCCTCTATCCTGCGATAAATATCAAGAAGAGCGGAACCCGTCGTGAAGATCTTCTCCTTGCAGAGGATGAGAACATGAAGATCTGGGCACTGAGAAATGCGATCAATCCTATGGAAGATATCGAGATGACTCAGTTCCTTGTTGACAAAATGAAGAAAACAAAGAATAATGAGGCGTTTCTACGATCGATGAACACCTCGATGATGTAGAACGGTTGAAATGAAAGCAATTCTCTGTCAAGACACAGATCGTAGCAGAGAATACCAGAATAGATGTGGAGGAAGTAATATGAAAGAGGGAATCCATCCCAAGTATGACATGACAACAGTGACCTGCGCCTGCGGGAACACATTTGAGACGAAGTCGACAAGCAAGAAGCTTGATGTAGAAATCTGCAGTGCCTGTCACCCGTTCTTTACCGGTACGCAGAAACTCGTTGACACCACCGGACGTGTTGAGAGATTCAAGAAAAAGTACGGTATCAAGGAATAATAGACACCTGATATACATTGCTTACACAAGAGACTGTCGTTGCTTCTTTGACGATAGTCTCTTTTTTGTTGCAATCAGAGTGCTGGTAAAATAAAATAAAGAGACAAAAGGAAGCTATGGACGAATTACGACACCTGCATACGAAAGAATATGGCTCACCTCCTTCAGTCGCTGTACACCTGCCCGGAGTATATACGATTGTCGGGGAGTATGCGAATTTCTGTTCAGGGTATTCGATCTATGCCGCAAGCGGAAGAATGCTGCTCAGCACCTGTTCTCTCCGCAAGGATCAGTCGGTACGCGCCTTCCTCGCACCTCTCGATGAGCGCAAACGGATCAATCTCCTCAATCTTAAATACAGGAGAGAAGACCGCTGGGCAAACTACATCAAGGGAGTCCTCTCCATCTTCAATCTGAGAGGGTACCACCCGAAGGGGTTCAACATCGCCTTTTCAGGAGATGTGCTTATTCATGAATCCCAGACACTGCGGTGCTCCATCGCACTCTCTGTCGCTCTTGCCTGTAATGAGATGTTCTCTTTCGGTCTTTCCCGTGAGGACTGTGCACACATCGCCTATACGGCGATCACCCAGTTTGTGAATGAACCCGCACGTATCGGGCGGTTCCTTGCCATGCTCAATGTGAAGGACCATACCTATCTCTTCTTCGACGTGCAGCATCTTACCAGTGAGTATATCCCTCTCGAAACAGATTCTTCAGTGGTTACGCTCCTGGTGGAGAGCAAGATAAGCCCGCAGGCGTTCAGGGAAGAGGTGGAACTGCGCAAACAGGAGTGCACGGACGCGTTCCTGTCTGCCGCCGATGAGATTCCGAGAAAGTGTCTGAGGGATCTCGCACAGGATGAAGAGAAGGAGATGACGGAGAATCTCGGTGAGGATGAAAAGCGTCTTATCTCCTATGTGCTCAGTGAATCCCGTCTCACCCTTGAGGCGAAGACCTTCCTCTCCCAGCATCAATACCAGCAGTACGGAAAAGTACTCTCACGGATACAGATAGGATTGAGGGACGGGTTTGAGATCAGCTGTCCTGAGATCGACTGGCTCACCAAACGCTCCGGAGAGACGATGCAGAGCTACGGTGCGGTCATGATCGCCGGAGGCGATGTGGGTTCCCTGATCGTCCTTATTGAAGAAGATGCGATTTCCTCGTATGCTGAGCGCATGGAGGAGTACGAGCATATCTTCGGCTTCCGTCCCGAGGTGAAACGGTATATACCTACGGGAGAGCTGAACGTCGTACGAATAGAGCATGAAGATTCTTCTGACCAATGATGATGGATACCAGGCACGCGGCATAACATTACTCGAACAGGTTCTCAGTGAAGCAGGCCATGAGGTGTGGGTCTGCGCTCCCAGCGGGGAACGCAGTGCATTTTCCCATGCCATGACGCTGAAGGGTAAGATCCGTATCCACCGGTACGGTGAGCGCCATTACCATTGCGGCGGAACTCCTGCCGATTCCATACTCTACGGTCTGGCGGCCAAGGTGATCCCGATCACTCCCGATGTCGTTATCAGCGGTATCAATCACGGCTACAACGCCTCTACCGATATTCTGTACTCCGGAACCGTCGGGGCTGCAAGCGAAGCCGCCCTGAGGGGCTACCCCGCCATCGCCATCTCCGCACGCCTGTACTCACCGGATCAGGAACAGCCCTACCTGAGGGGAGCCGAATTCCTCAGAGACCATCTTGAGCAGTTCCTCCCTCTCTGCAGTTCCCGGGTTCTTCTGAATATTAACGTTCCTCCACTCGATAACGGTATGTGGAAGGTTGGCGGAATCGGAGAACTTAAGTATCTTGATATAGTAGAGAAACACGCAGGAGAAAAGAATACCAGTTTCGATGCAGACCAGACTCAGCTGGGTCTTGCCTACGGGGAAGAGGGAGTCCATGGAATGGACTACTCCCTGAAGAATGACGAGCCTCCCATTTTCAATGAGGAGTACACCGAAGCTGACTATACCCTTCTGAACGGACATTTCATAAGTGTTTCTCCAGTGAAGGTCCACCCTGTTGCAGACGAGAGTACTTGTATGGTATTACAGGAGATACTGGAGAAGGAAGAGGATGAAGATAACGAATAAATGGGAGAACACATGTAACCGATGCGGTCTCTGCTGTCACGAGAAGGTGATAGCGGGCGATTCCGTCGTGTACAACCTTGATGCTCCCTGTCCTCATTTCGACACCACTACCCATCAGTGCCGGATCTATGATGACCGCCTGAAAATGTATCAGGAGTGCAGACGTGTGACCCGGTTCACTGCAATGTTCTCATCCTACCTTCCCGATACCTGCGCCTATGTGCAGGAAGCGAAAAGACGCCACCTCCGCTTCGCTCCGAAGCGTACGATCTATTTTGCCCGATCCCAGACTGACGGGGATGACGAGGCAGACTCTCATTCATCACAGACCGCATTATAGGGGCTGAACGGATGTTTCCTTTCAGTCCGGTGAATTTTATTGATTGAAAAGAGAGACAACAGATCATGAAAACAGTCTATTTAGACAACAACGCAACTACTCCGATAGCGCCGGAAGTGAAGGAGGCGATGTTCGCCTCCGTCGACCTGTACGGCAATGCCTCAAGCATGCACTCCGCCGGCAGAGCGGCCGCGGAAGCTATCGAGAGCGCGAGAAGCGCCGTCATGGAGATGATCGGTGCACAAAGCGGTTCGCTGGTATTCACCAGCGGAGGTTCCGAGTCAGATAATGCGGTACTGTATACCGCAAAACGTCTGATTGACGAAGGTTCACAGAGAAACAGAATCCTGGTCAGCACCGTAGAGCATCCTGCTGTGATAGAGACCGTGGAATCTCTTGCCGAGCAGGGGTACAACATTGGCTACATTCCTGTTGATATCAACGGGGAAGTGCTTCCCGAGACTCTCAGGAAGATGGTTGACGATTCAGTCCTCCTCGTCTCCGTGATGAGTGCGAATAACGAGACAGGCACGATCATGCAGGTGGCGGAGCTCACCTCGATCGCTCACGCCGCCGGTGCCCTGATGCATACCGATGCTGTTCAGGCTATCGGAAAGATGGATGTCGATACCGAAGCCTGGGATGTCGATTACCTGAGCCTTTCCGGTCATAAGTTCTACGGCCCCAAAGGAGTCGGAGCCCTCTACGTAAAGAAGGGTGCTCCCATCAGGACCTACCTCAAAGGCGGTCATCAGGAAGAAGGACTCAGAGCCGGAACCTACAATAACATGTCGATCATCGGCATGGGAGAAGCTGCCCGTCTCGTCATGAAGAATCTTGAGCATGACAGGAAAAGGGAATGGACACTCCGTGAGAAACTGAGAAAAGGGCTTCAGGAACGGATCAGCAATACACATGTGAACGGGCACCCCGTGAACTGCCTTCCCGGCACCCTGAATATTTCATTCCCTCAGGCAGAAGGGGAGTCGATCCTCCTCTACCTTGACTTTGAGGGTATTTCGGTCTCAACGGGAAGTGCCTGTGCCACCGGCTCTCTCGAGCCGTCCCCGGTGCTTCTGGCTGCCGGTCTGGACGTGGAGCTTGCCCACGGTTCGATCAGATTCAGCCTTGGCCGCTATACCAGCGAAGAAGATATAGATTACGTCATAGAGAAACTACCGCCCATCATTGCGCGGATAAGGGAGATATCAACACGATGAGTACACAGAACAATTCACCCGCATGGGTATATACCGATACAGTAAAAGAGCATTTCATGAATCCGAAGAACCTCTGGAATGATAATTCCTATGAGCCGGACGGCGAGGGGATGGTCGGATCCATGGCCTGCGGAGACCAGATGAGAGTGGGGATCACCGTCAAGGATGACAGGATCGAGACACTCAAGTGGCAGACCTACGGCTGTGCGAGTGCTATTGCCTCCACTTCGATGATGAGTGAGATCGCCATCGGTATGACGCTCAAGGAAGCTTATAATCTTACACCTGAAGCCATCACCGATCACCTCGGAGGTCTTCCCCAGCATAAGTTCCACTGCTCGGTTCTCGGAGATAAGGCACTCAGGGCTGCGATTGACGATTATCTTGAGAAGCAGGGGCGTGAGAATCCCTACAAGGCTTCGGTTGCCAAGGTTATCTGTGAATGCAAGGGAATCACAGACCAGAGAATAGAAGAGCTCGTGAAGAGCAAAGAAGCCACCACCCTCGATGAGCTGAGAGACATTACCCAGTTCGGTACCGTCTGCGGTAAGTGCCGTTTCAAGGTGCAGCAGCTCTTCGACGAGTACAAGCACATCTATAACGTCTGATCCCGCCTCTCAGCACCCGTCATGGAACTCGCTTCCCCCGATGAATTCCCGAAGAAGAGATTCGGAAGGCACCATCATCGGGTTGATCGGGTAGATATTCTCGAGAAAGGCGATAAGCCTCCGCGCTGTGGGATACGCTTCCACAGCGTCGGGTTTCACTGTTTTCAGCAGGGGTTCGGCAAAGGTCTTCAGGACGGCAAGTTCGTATTCCAGTGCGGAATTGATCATCACGTCGGCCTTGTTCTGGAAGGGGAAGATGTGCCTGCTCTCTCCCCGCTCAACTGAAGGCCACATTTCCAGGGTCTGCTGGGCACTTGTCCCTCTATAGCGGTAATCTCTCACGATGCGTCTCAGGATCCTGTTGTCCGTCGTGCTGATCCTGTTGTGGTCGTCAAGGTTGAGCTGCGTCAGTGCCGAGATGTAGATCCTGAAGGTCGTGGATCTGTCGATGTCGGGAACGAGGGTAGGGTTGAGACCGTGAATCCCCTCAATCAGGAGGATCGTATCCTTCTTCAGGGAGATCGGGGGGAGGTCGAAATGGCGCTCTCCGCCTCCGGTGAATTCAAACCGGGGAGGGATGATCTCCTTTCCGTTGTACAGGTCTGCAATATTCTCCCGGAACAGTTCGAGGTCGAGGGCTTCAAGGGCCTCAAGGTCCGCCTTCCCCTCCTCATCCTTCGGCGCCAGGTCTTTCGATCTGTAATAGTTATCGAGTGATATCTGCACCGGGTTGTAGCCGAGCATTCTCAGGTGAAGGGCGAGTCTCATGGTGAAGGTGGTCTTCCCTGAAGACGAAGGTCCTGCAACGAAGACGACTTTTACTTGTCCGTTCTTCTGTATCCTGTCAGCGATGGATGCGATCTTTCTCTGCTGCAGGTTTTCATTCATTCTGATGAATGTTCTGATATGCTCCGATCCGCAGATATCGTTCATGGCACCGAGACAGTCCACTTTGAGAATCCGGCCCCACTCCTTCGATTCCTTGAACACACTGAAGAGGAGCGGGTTGTCATGGAAGGGCGGCATGCTCTTCCAGTCCCGGCTGAGCGGATAGCGCAGCAGCATGCCTCGTTCCCCGTAGGCTCTCAGTTCCCATAAAGGAGCAAGAGAAGAGAACGGAAGGAGAGGCTCGAACGAGATATCGAGGAAGTCATTGCATGCATACAGGGGAATGAAGGGATCATTTCTGTACTCAAGCAGTTTCTGTGTGGCAGTGAAGCCCATTTTCTCGAAATATTCGACCGCCTGACGATAGGCGGCGAGATAGAGCCTGATGGGGAGGCGGGAGTGCACGAGCTCGGTGAGCTTCGCCTGGAGAGCTTCAATGTCTGAGGGATCGAGATCATACATCCCTTCGAAATTGAAATAGAAGCCGTTACCCAGAGAGTGCCCGATGACGAGCCGCCGGTCAGGGAAGAGGGTGTGGCTTGCATAGACCAGAAGGTAGCTGATGGTATGGCGGTACATTCGCTTGCCGATCGGGGAGAACATCCTGACCGGTTCGGCCTTTCCGTCTACAATGAGGGATTCGGAGAAACTCATCACATCGTTATTCACCTGGATCGCTATGACCGGATTCTCCTCGAAGGGGAGGGAAACCCTCTCCTCCTGCACGTGACGGGTGAGGAATTCCTGCACCGAGGTTCCCTGAACTATCTTGTAGGTCCTGTTCTCATAGGTAAGATTGATGATATGTTCTTCAAACTCTCTCAGTCTTTCCGGTCTGTTCATTCCGCCTCCTCAGTTTTTCCCGTAACCCCAGTAGATGCTCTCAATCCATCGTATCACCGTCTGATGATCTATCTCTGGGAGAACTACACTCGTCTCGATCGAATTATACACTTCATCCGCAATTGCCGACAGAACTGACAGAGAGACCGCTCCGCGGTTGAAGGGAGGTCGTGAGAGCTCATGGAGCGTCAAGGGAACTGCGGAAGCATGCAGGGAGAGAGTGTTCTTCAGCAGCTCATCCATTGATATTGCCGCCTTCTCCTCAAAGATATCCCGATGCCCCTCGCATATTCTCTGGGCGAGGTGGGGGAAGCTCAGAACGAATGCTTCCGACATACTGAGATCCGTGTGGGTGTGAATTGCATGTGCGACAGCGTCCAGTACCCCCGGCGGCGAAATATTCTGTGCAGCCCCGGTGAGACAGACCGAGAGTCCGAGAAGATTTCTCTGAGTCTGAGCAGAGCGGGTGTAGAGGGCCTCGTGTGCATTGAGAGTAAAGATCCTGTAGGCTTCCTTCAGGAGATACCACTGATACGATTCCTTTTCAGCGCTGTTGAACATATCGAAGATCTGCACCAGGAGAGCTCCTGCATCAAGGGCCGTCAGGAGGGGGTCGCGATTATGCAGCAGTTCCTCATCGATCACGCAGAGGTCCGGCTGAAGAAGGACAGAGAACCGGTAGATCCCCTTCTCATCCAGGTACCGGCCGCTCATGCTCCTGGCGCTGGAGTAGGTGGTCGGGATGAGGACGAAGGTGAACGATCTCTGTGAAGGCTCGGGATAGAGTTTAAGGATTGCCTGTTTCACCCGGTCGGTGGTGGTGTTTCCTCCGATAACGATGAGTACATCTGAATTCGCTCCGCTGAGAGCCTGTAGAACCTCCGAACTCTTCACCGTTTTTATCGGAAGGACTTCACTCGGATGATCCCAGACCGCAAGGGGACTTTTCCACCCCTTTTCTCCGATCCATGTCGAGATCCTCTCGGTTGTTCCGCCTGTGCATTCATAGGGGCACGTCCCGTATCTGCTTGTCAGTTTCTTCTCCTTCATCGCAGCTCCTCCTCTCTCAGGAAAGGAATGAATGAGGAAAGCCTTTCGGGAGTGTCCTGTGCGGAAAACAGTGCATCAAGGCGCAGGGTGAGCTGTCTCAGTGTCTCTTCCTTTGCTGTCTCACTGATCCCCTCTTTCCAGTACAGGAGCCACTCGAGCGGATCCTGTTCCCCTGTCGCCTCATTGAGCAGCTCGAAGAGTTCTTCCTGAGACTGACTGATGTACTGTGCAAGGGGGATGAGGAGCATTCCTGCGGTGTTGTACACACTGAAGGGTTCGACCGTGATCTCCTCCATCAGCCGCAGGAGAAGGGACGATCGTCTGTTTCTTCCCAGATCGGTGGCGGAGGGGAGCATCGAGAGGGCAAGGACGCTTGCCTCTTTCCTTGATGAGCTGAGCAGCGCCTTCTGTGTCTTCATTGCCCGAGAGAGTATGAACCGGCCCTGTACGGTAAGCATCGGGTCATACCCTTCTATCAGAGAGCTGAAGAGATAGAAGAGGGAGAGGGTGATGAGTTTCTTTATCTCGGGGACTTTCAGGGAGGAGGCGATTCTGGTATCGATGATGGTGAGGTCGGCCTGTACAGGAAACGCTGTCAGTATCGAGGGCGGAATGGGGGCAGAGGGTATCAGGATAAAGGGAAGGGGAGAAGACGATTCCGCTGAGAAGAGTTCCTGCGCCTCGCTGAGTTCTCGTACGCCTCCAGCCGTTATAACAGCATCGAAGGGGAAGTCCTCATCTCCTGTACTCCGCATCCGTTTCAAGACGGAGGGTGCTGACGAGCTGATGATCCACCGGGGATTGTGTATCCCCAGTGTATCGAGATGCTGCTCGAGCGTGGCGAGAGCCTCATCTCCTTCAATGACTATCGAATGTGATGGTATGTATGAGGATGCACTCATCTGCTCCTGCCTCCCGTTATGCTCCCTAGCCTGAGGAGATAATAAACCCAGTACCGGGCCGCCCGTGCTGCGGATTCTCTTCCCTGCTTCCGTGAGAATCTCCGGAAAGCTTCCGAGCGGTGCATCCATAGCATAACATGCCGGAGCGCCGGAGTGTCACCCGTGAGGGTGATATAATTCTGCGCGTACAGCTCTTCGAGTGATAACCCGGAGGAGCGGTAGACCGGCGGAAGGATGATGCCTTCTTCCGCTTCACGGGAAACGGAGACAAGCACTCTCCTGTGGAGTCCCTTCTGTACAACAGCGAGAGTGACCTTTTCCTTTCTATCGGAAAAGGAGATAAAAAAGGAGGTCCCTTCACTCAGAGACTCCAGATCCCTCCTGCATGCCTCATCGACGGTTGTGATACACTTCAGATGCCCGGCAAGAGCGGATGCACTTCTCCTGCCCCATCTTTGTCTGGTTAAGCTCATCATCTCAGGAAGTATTGTACTCTTTACCCTGAGGCAGAGCAAGATGAAAGATTGACGAAGAGTGTCATCACGGGCTACTCTTGAAGAGGAGAGAAGCGACCTATGGAAAAGAAGAAACCCACTCAACAGTACCTGCTCATTGATGTTGGAAACGAAGAGTGGAGTGTCCGCTCTTTTCCCCAAGAGCGTATGACGGAACTCCTCGGAGGTGCCGGGGTCGCGCTTGACCTCTGGGAGACCTACTCCTCAAAGGAAGATAGCGGAATCAGTGCCCCCATCGTGTTCACCGGCGGGCTGCTGAGCCAGCTCAACGGGAGCGCCCCGTCGAATCTGACGATCGCGGCTCTCTCTCCTCTCACCAGGCGTGTCTCCATCTCCTGTGAGATGAGCCGCTTCCCATCTCTGCTTGCAAGCTGCGGCTTTCACTCGATCGTGCTCATCGGAGCAGCACGGCGCCAAATGACACTCTCCATCGACGAGCAGAACGTGCACTTCAAGGCGAGCGAGGAGCTGATAGGGAAGAGCATCTGTGATTCTCTGAAAATCCTCAACCTGACAAAGGAGCAGAATGCACTGCTCATCGGACCTGCCGGAGAGAAGGAAATTCCTATTGCATCGATCATAAGCGATTGTATTCCTGTGGAGAGGGAGGGCTTTGCAGCCCTGCTCGGGAAGAAG
Source organism: Sphaerochaetaceae bacterium (assembly GCA_963676605.2). Lineage (GTDB taxonomy): Bacteria > Spirochaetota > Spirochaetia > Sphaerochaetales > Sphaerochaetaceae > SABI01. The sequence continues at coordinate 16,631 of CAXXSP010000022.1, forward strand.
CGTATCAAGGGACTCATCGTCACCGGAGGAGGCTATACCTACTCTGCGGGGAATCCCCAGGAGACCCAGTCCTTTCTGAACTCCTTCGATAAGGCTGTCGCCTCGGGGTATCTCAGCCGTATCGCAGGAGAAGAGGACGGCATGTATCCTCTGTACTGTGCCATGGAGAAGGCCGCGGCCTCCGTCCGTCACGGTACCGGACGGTTCGATCCGAGAATGAAACACTTTCTCAGGACAGAACATCCCGAGCTCTATACAGACGGAGCACGAGGGCTGACCATGAAAACCCGTACGGGAAAGATGTTTCCCGTCTCCCCGGTTCATCAGCTCGCCTTCGGGGCGAATATCGGGAACTATGATCCTGTTCTTGCTCACCGGTTTTCTGCCTCTGCCATGAACGCGGGACTCGATCCCGTCAGCACCGCACGGATTATCTCCTGGTGCATGGAAGCCTCCTTTCGGGGGATAACCGATGAGTACTCTCTCTCCTACGGCGATTTTTCACACGTTGAAGAGATGATACAGAAGATAGCGAAGGGTCCTGCCGATTCCCTGCTGTGTCAGGGGAGTGAGGCCCTCAGTGTCTATCATGATGCGCGCCAGTTTGAAACCTCTATTGACGGGAAAGAAACCCTGCCGATCGATCCCAGGGGAGCCTACGGCCAGGCGCTTGTGATGGCCCTGGGCTATGACTTCCTCCTTCCGGGAGAATTCCTTTCACCGCTGAAAGGCAATACCGAGAGCAAAGGGAAGGGGAAGGAAGTCCTCAGGTATGAACTTCTCTACCTGCTCGCTTCCGCTTGCGGTGTCTCATCGCTTCAGATGTTCTCACTGGTCTACAAACCCCGTTCCCTGAAGGGCGGCAGTGAGCGTTCTCTTTCTCTCCTTGGTGAGTTCATTTCACGCTATCTCGGAGAGGAATATGATGATGCACGACTGAAAGGAGTCGCTCTGAAGACTCTATTACGCTATGAGAGGGTGAGTGCCCGCCTCTCTACATCTGCGACAGTACCACTTCAATGGCTGATCGAAACCTCAAGCAATGTACAGGACGAGTCTACCGTCCCCTTTACAAAAATTCATGAAGAGTACCTTCATGAGAGGGAACTGCTGGTGGCATCGTATGAGGAAGAGCGGTAGAGCAACAGTCTGTATTCTCGTGCTCTCCCTGCTCCTTCTGCCTCTTTCTGCGCGTATACTCGATATCTCCTATATCACGCTGAACGATGCCATGACCGTCGGTATAGCTCAGAACGCCGATGATCTGCGATCCTACGGAGCTCTCCTTACCTTCGCTCATTCCTCAGGCTTTCTCTTTCAGATAGAGGCGGCAGGACTCACCATGAGGGATTCACTCGATGCCGAAGGGGGGAGCAGGTACGATGAACTCCTCTTCGATGGGGGCTATGCCCATACCTTCTCTTTCCCCGTCTCCTCGGTGGCTGCCGATTACCGCATCTCAGGGTCTCTCGGTTTTGTCCTGGCAGGCAATCTCGGGTTTCAGAGTGTACAGAACACCTGGCACGAGATCAGTGATATCCCGCTGGTGGACCTTCCCTACTGTCAGGGAGATGTTCTCACCTGGTATCCCCGCCTTGTCGAGGAGCAGCGTCTCAGTTTCTCCTTCCCTGTCCCCTGGTTTCAACAGACTTCAGGGTATGTCAGTGTCTCACAGGCATTCGCCTACGCCGTGGGGTACGGATACGATCTCTCCATCCAGAGTTCTCTCGGTCAGAAGGCAGGGAAGAGGCAGAATCTCTCTCTCGGCATCGGTTACGACGTCTCCCGTTCCCTTGATGAGGTTCCTCTGCACGAGAAGATCGCAGAGAGTGAGTCCGGAGTATATCTTCATCTGGACGGGAGGATGGGTATCATCGAAATCCTGATGAGGGCACATCTTTCGAGCGGAACAGGCTGGGGCGGTGTCGGCTTTCATGTTACTTCTCCTGAAAGGGAGCTGAGCGGTGCCTATGCTGATGATTTTTCCATCTCTATCGGTCTCACAGCACCTCAGAAAGCAATGGCTCTCAGTGTTTCCTACGACCTGAATGACCGGCTCAGATTACTATTCTCCAACTCCTTCGATGATTATATCCTGGGGCTCTCAGACAATTCACGCCAGAATATCTCGTGGTGGCAGGCGGGAGTGCAGTGGCATCCCTTCACGAAGGAGAGGTGGCTGTTTTCACCCTTCGGGTCTCTCACAGCCGGCTTTCGCCGGGTCTCTGTCTTCTCAGACGATCTTTCTCTCGGACGGAGAATGCGGGATTTCGATGCCTTCACTCCCCTTGTGAATGCAGAGGCGGGAATCCTCCTGTTCAGTGACGGAAGAGTTCAGATGCAGGGAATTTCCTACGGACTCGAGTGTGCTGCCGGGCTCCTGTTTTCTCCCTCCGAACATCTGCAGGAGAGTGTTGAGCTCTACTCCCTCGAAGCAGTCAATACGTATGAAACCTATGTGAGGATAGGTCTTTCAATGAGTGGAGCTCTTTAATTCAATAGGGGTATCGAGAGAGCGAGGGTGTCGAGAGGAGTGCCGTCCTCCACACTTCGGATGGTGATGGTGTCCCCGTCTATGCTGGCGTAGCTTTCCGGGAATTCGCTTCTGGACGAACTCACCGAACCGGGATTGATGAGTGCCGGCTGCCCGGTGAGCTTGACGAGGGAAGGCACGTGAGTGTGTCCGCT
>CAXXSP010000023.1:0-15510 GCA_963676605.2 Sphaerochaetaceae bacterium
ATCTGCTCAGGTCATGAGAGAATCTGCCGGCACCGAAGAACATCTTGTACATACTGTTTACCCTTCCCGTGTCCCATGATGAGATATCCTGATTGAAGGTTATCGCTTTGCTGAACATCCCCATCATGATCACAACGCCTGACACATCCCACGTGTACAGGTCCCGGTTGAATTTAAACGCTCCATGGAACATGTGAGACATGTTCTGAACGGAACTTACATTCCATCCTGAGATATTCCCGTTGAAGGCAAATGCGTTAGAGAACATGCGGCTCATATCTTGTACGTTCCCTGTATCCCAGGAAGAAAGGTCACGGTTGAAGGAGATCGCATAATTGAACATGCCCGCCATGGAGGTCACGCTGCTCACATCCCAGCCGGAGATATCCTGATTGAAGGAATTCGTTCTATAGAACATATACGACATATCGGTGACATTCGACACGTCCCATCCTGAGATATCCTGGTTGAAATATTCAGCAGTATCGAACATTCTGGACATATTGGTGACATTCGACACGTCATTGCCCATCTCGGTCCTGCGAGACTGAATCGTCTCGGACTCAAGGGCGCGCTTGAGGAGATGTGTGAGAGAAACAGCACGATATACGGTATAGCGGTACAATGTGAGGTCAACCTGGATACGGTTCAGGGCTGGAGCGATGTGACTGAGCAGATCTTCTTCATCATAAACGAGGCTCTTGCAAACGCGGTCCGTCATGCCTCCCCCGATTTCATCAGGGTGACGCTCACGAAGCAGCACGGCAGGTACCGTCTTGAGGTGAGGAACAACGGAGTACAGAGGAACTCACAGAACCCCTTTAAAAAAGCCCGAAGGGCATGGACTTGATATCATGAGATATAGAATTGAACAGCTCGGCGGAGTGCTCGATATTCGGGCGGAAGCCGGGGGGATGTTCGGCATTTATGCCGACATCTCTCAGGAGGGAAGATGATACGGATTATTATAGCGGATGACCATGAACTGATACGTGTAGGTGTTGAAGCGATAGCTACCAAGGATGAGCATTTCACGGTGATAGGGGAAGCGTCCTCGATAGGGGATCTCAATGCCCTGCTTGAGACTTCCCTCCCCGATATCCTTATCCTCGATATCTCCCTCGAACACCGCCGCAGCGGTCTTGAGTTCCTTTCACTCCATCAGGAGCTTCTGAAGAAGATGAAGGTGCTCATACTCTCGATGAGTGAGAACCTCTCTCTCGTAGATGAAGCGATCTCTCTGGGGGTACTCGGTTATCTGACGAAAGCAGAGACGACGAATAATCTTCTCGCAGCCATTCAGACTGTTGCGAACGGCGATCTCTACCTCTCTCCCCGTATCTCCCGTCTCCTTTTGGAAGCTACACGCGATACCTCAAAAAGTACGGTCAGCCCTGTATCGCACCTGACGAAGAGGGAATCACTCATCTTCCATCTTCTCGGTCAGGGACTGGTGACCAAGGAGATAGCAAAGCACCTGAAGATTTCACGAAGCACGGTGAGCACCCATGTGGAGAACATAAAATTCAAACTCAATGTCTCAGGGATTCAGGGTCTCACGAAGAAAGCGATCGAGTGGGAAAACACTCAGACCGAGTAGGAGAACGGCAGGCGTTTCCAATGATTGGATATAAAAACCGGAGATTGTGAACTGATGTTCATTCTCCGGTTTTTTACTGTTCGCAGCCTGGTTCTTACACGCCGAGATAGGCTTCTCTGACCGAATCGTTCGCAAGCAGTTCCGCGGTGGTTCCTGTCTGCGTGATTCTGCCCGTCTCCATGACGTATGCCCGGTGAGCAGTCTTGAGCGCGAGGTTCGCGTTCTGCTCGACGAGGAAGATGGTTGTTCCCTGTTCCTTGTTGATTTTCTTGATGATGTCGAAGATCTGCTGCACGATGATCGGAGCAAGACCGAGAGACGGCTCATCGAGAAGCAGGATACGGGGCTTCGCCATGAGTGCACGGGAGATGGCGAGCATCTGCTGCTCTCCTCCGCTCAGGGTTCCTCCCATCTGGTGGCGGCGGTTGGCAAGGATCGGGAAGAGGGAGTAGACGTACTCGATATCTTCCTTGATCTGTTCCTTGTCATTTCGCAGGAATGCTCCCATATCCAGGTTCTCACGGACGGTGAGTCCGGGGAAGATATGTCTTCCTTCCGGTACCTGTATCAGGCCGCGGGTTACGATCTCTTCTGTCGGAACGCGTGAGATCTCATCTCCGTCAAGGGTGATTGACCCGCTTCTGACAGGGACGACTCCGCTGATCGACATGAGTGTCGTCGATTTTCCGGCACCGTTGGCACCGATGAGGGTGATGATCTCACCGTCATTGATCTCGATGTCCACATCTTTCAGTGCATGTATATTCCCGTAATAGGTATTGATCTTTTCAAGCTTAAGCATCTACATCCTCCCCGAGGTAGGCCTTGATGACCACCGGATCCTTCTTCACTTCAGACGGAGTACCGGCAGCAATGCGTTTACCGTAGTCCATGACATAAATTCTCTCGGAGAGGGTCATGACAAGGCTCATATCGTGTTCAATGAGGAGTACGGACACTCCTTCGTTCTCTCTGAGACGGAGAATGAGATCAACAAGGGCAGTGGTCTCCTGCGGGTTCATTCCTGCCGCCGGCTCGTCAAGGAGAAGGAGGAAGGGATCGGTCGCAAGTGCGCGGGCGATCTCCAGTCTGCGCTGTTCTCCATAGGGGAGGTTCTTCGCCTGCTCATTTACCCACTTCTCGAGCCCGATCTTCTTGAGGATCTCGTAGCAGTCGAAGATGAGCTGCTTCTCTTCCTCTCTGGTTGCCTTTCCCCTGAAAATCGCTCCGGCAATTCCCGACTTCAGTCGGGAATGACGTCCGATCATGACGTTCTCGAGAACCGTCATGTTCTGGAACAGTCTGATATTCTGGAAGGTACGTGCGAGTCCCTTGTGAGTGATCTTGTGGGGCTGCACGCCCTGAATCTCTTCTTCGATCCCTCCGGGAGGGGCGATCTTCACGTGTCCCCCGGTAGGATTGTACACTCCGGTCACACAGTTGAAGAAAGTCGTCTTTCCGGCTCCGTTCGGGCCGATCAGTGCAACGATCTCACCATTATTCACTTCAAGATTTACGTTGTCCACAGCCCTGAGGCCGCCGAAATCCATTGTCAGGTCTTTTACTTCAAGTACTGCCATATCAGTTTCCTTCCGTTTTGAATTCGGCTGCGTCTTCACCGGTAAAGCTGTAATGTTTGCGCTTCTCGGGCAGGAGCCCGTCCGGCTTGAATATCATCATGATGATCAGTACGACACCGAATACCAGCATTCTGTATTCGGAGAAGGCTCTCAGGTACTCTGGGAGCAGCTTGATGACAAGCGCTGCCAGCACCACTCCCGGAATGGAACCCATACCGCCGAGAACGACGATAACGAGAACAATGATCGATTCCCAGATGGTGAAACTCGTCGGGTTGATGAAGGTGGTATTCGCTGCGAATACGACACCTGCGACGCCGGCGAAGACCGAACCGAGTGCAAAGGCGATGACTTTCATCATCGTCGTGTTGACGCCCATGGAACGGCAGGCGATCTCATCCTCTTTCATGGCGATCAGAGCTCTCCCGATTCTTGAATCCTTGAGACGGATCGTGACGAAGATAGTAAGTGCCGCAAGCACCACCATGATGAAGTAGACCAGCTTCGCATTATCTATGAGAGAGAGTTCTATACCCGGTATCTGGGGGCGGGGAATGCTTCTGATCCCGCTCGGACCGCCGGTCAGTGAACTCCAGTTCTCTGCGACGATTCTCATGATCTCACCGAAGGCGAGGGTGACGATAGCGAGGTAGTCTCCTTTCAGTCTCAGCACCGGTACGGCGATGAGAATTCCCAGTATCAGGGCAAGGAAGCCTCCCACGGGGAGTGCAAGCCAGAAGTTCAGCCCGAAGTGCTGGTTCAACAGGGCGTAGCTGTAGGAACCTACGAGGAAGAAGGCGATGTACCCGAGGTGGAGAATACCGCCGAGTCCGATGACGATGTTCAGTCCGAGACCGAGCATGACGTACATCAGTGCCGTGTTCATAATACTCATCTGGTAGAATGAGGTCAGGAAGGGGAAGACAGCTATAAAGACCAGGATAACAGCGATAAGGATCGTCTTCAGTCTTTTATTCGAGTTGATATTATCAGTGGCGCGGGAGATTGCTTTCCCGATAGCAGTCGGCCCCTTCGGTCCCTTCTCCTTTCTCTCGAGTGCGTAGGTCCACACCAGGGAGAGTACGAATGAGCCGACGAGGATCATGACGAGATTTCCCCATCTCCAGGTGACCGTATCTTCAATCGTGTTCACTCTGATGACCATGATGGGGAAGGTAAGTACGGCGAACCAGAGGGAGACGAAAAATGATTTCAATAATTTATCTTTCAGCATAGTTCTCTCCTCATACCTTCTGGGCTGTCGACTTGCCGAGAAGTCCGGCCGGTCTGAAGACAAGAATAAGAATCAGGATGACGAAAGCGAAAACGTCTTCATAATCACTTGAGATGTATCCGGCACCGAAACTCTCGGTGAAACCGAGAACGAAGGATCCCAGCACGGCTCCGGGTATCGAACCGATACCTCCGAGAACTGCTGCGACGAATGCCTTGATACCTACGATGAACCCGATATAGAAGTGGGTTCTTCCCGTATGGGAACAGATCAGCACTCCGCCGAGGGCGGCAGTGACAGAACCGATGATGAAGGTCATGGAGATGACCTTATTGACGTTGACTCCGCTGAGCAGCGCCATTGTTCTGTCCTGAGATGTTGCTCTCATGGCCTTACCGATCCTGGTGTATTTGATCAGCAGGGTAAGTAATACCATGACAACGGCTGTGGTGACAAGAATCACGAACTGTGTCGATCTGAGAGTCTGTTTCACCGGTTCGAGAAAACCGAACTCGGGAATCATCTGAGGGAAGGGGAGGAAGTTCGATGTCTGGGCAAGCAGGACATAGTTCTGCAGGAACATCGACATACCGATTGCGCTGATGAGAGCTGAGAGTCTGGGCGCAGTTCTCAGAGGTTTGTATGCGATTTTCTCGAGAGTATATCCATACCCTGCCGAGTAGAGCATTGCTACCAGTACTGCAATGACAAGAATCGCCGCCACGGGCAGATTCAATGCAGAGAGTACTCCTGCTACGATCAGGGCTGTGAAAGCACCGATCATATACACTTCACCGTGGGCGAAGTTGATCAAACCGATGATACCGTACACCATCGTGTATCCGATTGCTATCAGAGCGTAGATGCTTCCTTTCGTCAGCCCTCCGATGAACAATTTGAAAAAATATTCCAGACTCATATTCTCACCTTACATAAGCATGGGCAGACCTCTGTTACGAAGTCTGCCCTGCAATAATTACATACTCTTTAGTCGAGCTGAGTAAAAACGCCGTCTTTCACCTGATATACAGAGAATCCAACGCCGATAGCATCACCCTTCTTGTCGAAGCTGATAGATCCGACAGGAGTATCAACATATTCGGAAGTGAGAGCGTTCATGATTGCATCGTAATCAGTGCTGTTGGCAACGTCGATTGCATTGACGATAGCCTGAGCAGCTGCGTATGCATTCATGAAGAATGCGCCCGGTTCTTCACCGTAGGCCGCGACATGCTCAGCTTTTGCTTCCTGAGCAACGGGGTTGCTTGCTGTGTCGACAGGAGCTGTTGCGTAGACGCCTTCAGCGTTCTTCTTTGCAACTGCCACGAAGGTGGCATCCATGACTCCGTCACCGCCGATGAACGCAACGTCCATACCCTTTGATCTCATCTGACCGACGATCTGAGCTGCTTCGGGGTGGTAACCGCCGTAGATAACGGTATCAGCACCGGAGGCTTCGATCTTGTTGATGACAGCAGAGTAGTCTACTGCACCGGGAGTTACACCTTCGAAGAGGACAACAGCGGCAGAACCGTCTGCTTCGATAGCTGCTTTTGCGAACTCGGCAAGACCCTTACCATAATCGCCCTTGTCATGAAGGACTGCAATCTTCTTTGCACCGAGAGTGCCGACTGCAAACTCGACCTGGAGGACAGCCTGTGCATCATCGGGAGCGATGGTTCTGAGGAAGTTGGGATAGTCTCCGCTCTTTGTCAGTTCAGGGCTGGTAGCAGAAGGTGAGATGGTAGGAATACCTGACTCGTTATAGATATCGAGAGCAGCTTTGGTTGCACCTGAGCAGATGTGACCGATAACAGCGACAACATCTTCACCGACGAGCTTTGCAGCTGTGTTGACAGCGATCTCAGCCTTACACTGGTCATCTTCAACAACGACTTCGATCATTTTTCCGTCGATACCGCCGGCTGCGTTCACTTTCTCAGCAACCAGTTTCACTGCGTTGACAGTAGGCAGACCGTACGAAGCGAGGTCTCCGCTGTGAGCTCCACCAACACCGATCTTGATGGTTGCGGCTTCTTCTGCGCCACCCTGGGCGAAGACGAGAGACACTGAAGCAATCAGTAAAACGACTAACAGAACAGTTTTTTTCATGCTTTTCTCCTTGAATTTTGATATAAACATTGCTCATTATACTCTATTACTCCATTTTTTCAATTCATTCGGTGTATTTTTATGCAGGTGACAGCAATATTTTCGTATTTTCCTTATTTTATGTGCACAAACGCCCGATATTATTCCCAATTCCCCCTCGTTTACTCCTGATTTCCTCCAGCTCTCAGAGGAGAGAAGGCCGTGAAAGGGCTTGAAGGCATCTCAGGTAGCGGGGGCATGTCTGGCTAAGAAGGAGAGGGAATACCTACATAGAGGTGTGTTTACTCCGTAAGCTTACATAAATGTATGGTGTGCTGTCCTGAATTCTGTTTCTCTGTATGTTCTAAATGCTTGTTACGTAATGGAAAAGATAGGATAACATCTCCTTGGCACAGTATCTGCTTAATATTCTGAATCACTGAGAGAGAGGATTCATGAGAGACAGGCGGATAACCATTCTTGATACCACGCTGCGAGACGGGAACCAGGCACCCGACCTTCTGATACCGGTCAAAGACCGGCTGTCAGTGGCTGACCGCCTCTTCGCGGCCGGAGTTGATGAGATAGAAGCCGGCATACCGGCAATCGGAGAGCAGGAAAGAGAGTTCATGCGGACGCTCAGTGAAAGCTATCCCGATAAAAGGATCACCGCGTGGTGCCGCCTGAAAGAACTTGATGTCTCCCTCGCGAAGGAGACAGGAGTGAACGCCCTTCACCTCTGCCTTCCGTTCTCGGATTACCACCTGGAAGCTACGGGGATGAGCTGGGATGAAGTGAGGGAGAGACTTGCGCTCCTCATCGAGAAACACAGGGCCGACTTCGATCATATCAGTATCGGGCTGCAGGATGCCTTCAGGGTTACCCTGCAGCGCTTTGATGAGGTGAGAAGCCTTGTTTCCTCACTCTCAATCGAGAGGATACGGATATCAGATACGGTGGGAACCGCATCCCCCTCCCAGGTGAGCAGACTCATCACCTCCTTCACTGAAAAGGAAGATGCCGCAGAGATCGAGTTCCATGCCCACAATGATTTCGGTCTCGCTACCGCGAACACGCTCGCCGCCGTCGAAGCAGGAGCAGGGGTGATTGATGTAACCGTCAACGGCATAGGGGAGAGGGCGGGAAACTGTTCTCTTGCCGAGATTGCTGTCCTTTTGGGAGTGAGTGAACACTACACAACAGGAATAGATCTGGAGAAGCTCTACCGTCTCAGTCTTCACGTGTCACAGATCACCGGACGTCCGCTTCCTGTCGACAAACCGCTCGTCGGAGAAGCGGTCTTCACCCATACTTCGGGAATTCACTGCCATGCCATGCAGTTTCATAAGCTGGCATACCAGCCCCTTCCCGCGAGTATTGTCGGACGATAAAGAATCTTATCCATGAAGGATAGAGGAGAATAACCGTATGCTTGATACGTTTACACAGCTCAAAAACTATCAGATAGTCATCTCGCTTCTGTATGATATAGGACTTACCCTCAGGGAGGTCGATGATTCGAGAAAAGTGTTCAAGTCCGTACTCAGAATCATGTATCAGCACATGGGTATGCATCGGGGCATGATCACGATCCTGAACAGGAAGAGCGGTGAGATATCTATCGAGGAATCGTTCGGACTCAGTGAGAGTGAAGCCTCGAGAGGGACGTATGTGCTCGGAGAAGGGATCACCGGAAAGGTCGTGGAGAGCGGAAACGCAATCATCGTCCCGAAAATCACCCGTGAACCTGAATTTCTCGACAAGACACAGGCAAGGGGGAACAGAAACGAGAAGGATATTTCGTTCATCTGTGTTCCCATTATGGGGTCTGACGGAGTTATCGGAACACTGAGTGCCGATAAGCTCCTCGGCAGCGATGTCTCTCTTGAAGATGATCAGAAACTTCTTACCATCATCGCCACCATGATCTACCGCGCCGTACGGCTTCACCAGGCGATCACTGAAGAAAATCAGATTCTGAAAGAGGAGAATGAGAGACTCCATCTGGAACTGAAGGGCATGCTGAAGCCGGTCAACCTGATCGGGACTTCGAGTGCCATGCAGCTTCTGTTCTCTCAGATAAAGAGGATCTCATCAACCCCGAGCACAACCCTTATTCTCGGTGAGAGCGGGGTGGGGAAAGAGCTGGTCGCTCAGGCGATCCACTACAACAGCGACAGAGCGCACAGTCCCTTTATCAAATTCAATTGCGGAGCAATCCCGGAGAATCTTATAGAGAGCGAACTCTTCGGTTATAACCGAGGAGCGTTCACCGGTGCTGTCACCAGCTACAGAGGAAAGTTCGAGCAGGCGGCAGGCGGTACCCTCTTCCTTGACGAGGTCGGGGAAATGTCACCCGCGGTACAGACGAAACTCCTCCGTGTCCTTCAGGAGAAGGAGATAGAGAGGGTTGGTGGAGCAGTTGTGATTCCTATAGATGTGAGGGTCATAGCTGCAACGAACAAAGACCTGGAACAGCTGGTCGCTGAAGGCAGCTTCAGAGAGGATCTCTATTACCGTCTCAACGTGTTTCCCATTCTTGTTCCCCCCCTACGGGACCGCAAGAGTGATATCATACCTCTGGCTGACCACTTTATCGAGAAGCACAGTTCCCGTGTCGGGAATACCGTCACACGTATATCAACACCCGCGATAGACATGCTCACAAGCTATCACTGGCCGGGTAATGTGCGCGAACTGGAGAACTGCATTGAAAGGGCAGTCATCCTCGCTGATGACGGAGTGCTTCATGGACATGACCTGCCTCCATCACTGCAGAAAGCTGATGCGAACTCTCATCTGGATGAAAGCGCTACGCTGGAAGAAAAAGTCGAAGCTCTCGAGTATGAACTCGTCATTGAAGAACTGGAGCGAACCCGGGGCCATATTTCGCATGCGGCAGAGAATCTCGGTCTTTCCGTGCGGAAGATGGGTCTTCGCATCGAGAAGTACGGTATAGACGTCACCCGTTTTAAAAAATAGAAATGTACATAAAAGTGATTTTCAGGAAATAGTATTTCCCTTCACGTAATATTTTACATCAGACCGGCACATCGATCAGCCATGATCTTTCTCCAGAGAGAAGGAAGGTTGTAAAAGGTCAATATGGTGTATCACGGTAAGAAAAACCGTTCCACGTTCTCAGGGAATTATGGTAGAGTATTGATGTGCATGGATGCGTCTTTTTAGACAAAAAGAGAATGCACAGGTTTTCTCACAGGAGGAAAAACAGACGATGACAACAAAAACATTACTGATACAGGGAGCAGTGCTGTTCGAAGCCGACCGCTCACTCAAAACCGATATGGTGGTGGAGAACGGGAAGGTGGCACGTATTGACCGTGCCATAGACGTCAAGACGCTCCCGAAGGGAACAGAAGTGATAGAGGCCGACGGGCTCTGTCTTCTCCCCGGCATCATCGATGCCCACACCCATTACCACTTGGTTTCCCGTGGGACGGTGACTGCCGATTCTTTTCGCGAGGGATCCCGTCTTGCCGCCTACGGAGGCGTAACGACCGTGATCGATTTCAGCGATCACGAAAAGGGAAAGAGCCTTGCAGAAAGTGTCGAGGAGAGAAAGAGCGCCTACCTTGAAGGTGCTCATGTAGACTTCTCCCTCCATCAGGGGATATACCGTCTCCCTGAGGATATCGACAGCGAGCTCGAAGAGCTCAAGGCAAAGGGAATCACTGCGGTGAAGTTGTTCACCACCTACCGCAGCGCAGGGTATCTGATGGAGCTGAATGTTCTGTCCACCGTATTCGAAGCCTGTGCACGTCACGGTATGCTCGTCACTGTTCACTGTGAGGATGATACCTACCTGAACGAAGTGGCCTACGACTATGCGGGAGACTACGGAGTCGCCGACCATCCGGTGCTCCGCCCGGCAGAAGCCGAGCGCCGTGCCATCGAGATGATAGGTGATCTTGCCGCCCGTTATGATATGAGTGTCTACGTGGTTCATCTTTCAAGTGAAACAGGTCTTGAAGAGGCGAGAAAGCAGAGAGAGAAGGGAGTGAAGATGATTCTTGAGACGACTCCCCACTACCTCTTCCTGGAGAATTCGCGTTTGAAGGGGGAGGAGGGTTCTGCCTTCATTATGACACCTCCGCTGCGTGAGCGCGGCGATAACCTCGCTCTTCAGGATGCCCTTGTCGCAGGCGAGATCGATGTGGTCGCGACTGACCACTGCGCCTTCACCCGGGAGCAGAAACTCGCCTCCCGTGATGTCAGAACGGTCTACCCGGGAATCCCGGGAACAGAGGAGATGGTCTCCCTCGTCCATAATTTCGCAGTCGCCTCGAGCAGGATGAGCCTCTCACAGATGGTGAAGGTCCTCTCAACGAATCCCGCGAAACACTTCGGTCTCTATCCGAGGAAGGGGACACTTCAGGTGGGCAGTGATGCCGACTTCGTTCTGTTCGACCCCTCTGCAGTATGGGAGATCGATGATGAGAGTGTCCACAGCGCCAGCGGCTACAGCGCCTACAGCGGCATGACAACGACCGGAAGGGTCGTCATGACCTATCTGAGGGGTCAGCTGCTGATGGGAGATGATGTCTATATCGGGGATCAGGTGGATCCTGAGTTCATTCCGTCGGTTCAGGAGAGATAGAGCAGCCTGACGATATACTCGGCAAGGCGGTCCGGCAGAACCCGCTTCAGGAGCATAAGAGTCGTATAGGAGAGCCCGACGGTAACCCGTACCGGGGGATTGCGTCGTTTCAGGGCACGGTACACCGTCTTCGCCACAAGACGCGGATGGTGTCCGTTCTGTTCGTCCTTCGCCATTTTCTGTACGGCCTTTCTTCCCCGCTCTTCAAAGGGGGAGCCCTCTGGTGCATGATAGGTTCTCATTGAGGTGAAGGAGGTTTTCGTGTCTCCCGGTTCGATGATGACTGCCGTCATCCCCAGATGGCGGGTTTCCAGCCTGAGAGCTTCCACATAGGCTTCCAGGGCGAACTTCGTCGCACTGTAATGGCCCTGGTAGGGGATACTGATCCTTCCTGCGACCGATCCGATGACGATGATTCTGCTCTTGCTGAGCAGATTGCGCCGAAGGAGGGCTTCGTTGATCCTCAGCACACCGAAATAGTTCGTCTCGAACTGTTCCCTCACGGCTTCGATCGGTGTATCGAGGGTGCTTCCGGCGATGCCGTATCCTGCGCAGTGGATGACCGCATGAAAGGAGCTCAATCCCTCCTGCGTTCCACAGATCGCAGCGAGGGTCTGTTCGATCGAATCGGGGTCCGAGACATCCATAGGATAGAAGGCGGCTGATCCGTGCTGCCACGATTCAGGTCTTCCCCTTCGGGATACCCCGTGGACCCTGTACCCTTTCCCGGCAAGAAGGATCATGACCTCGCGTCCGATACCGCTTGTGGCTCCGGTGACGAGTATGTGCTTTTCCTGATCTCTATTCATGGATACTCCCTCTTTTTCATTTCCACTCTTTTGTGTATACTCAACAAACATCGATCGCGCAAGGGGAGATTCCATGGAAACACGTAAACAGAGAATATTGACAGGTGACCGTACAACGGGAAAACTGCACCTCGGCCATTATGTCGGATCCCTGCAGAGCAGAGTCGCAATGCAGAAGGAGTATGAGACGTTTATTCTCCTTGCCGATATCCAGGCACTCACCACCCATTTCGAGCAGAAGGAACTCCTGCATCAGAGTATACGGGAGGTGACCATCGATAACCTTTCGGTAGGGCTCGACCCTGAAATCTCGACTATCGTGCAGCAGAGCGGCGTTCCCTCCATTGCGGAGATGACCGTCTTCTACTCGATGATCACCAGCGTGAACGTCCTCAGGCACAACCCCACAATCAAGACCGAAGCCAAGCAGTACGGCTACAAGGATCTCTCCTACGGATTCCTCGGGTACCCGGTATCGCAGACTGCCGATATCACCTTCTGTAATGCCGATGTCGTTCCCGTCGGGGAGGACCAGATTCCCCATATCGAACTTGCACGGAGAATCGTGAGGAAGTTCAACGGCATGTACGGCACGACTATCACGGAACCCCAGGCGAAGCTCTCTGTTGTCAGCCGTCTGTCGGGTCTCGACGGGAATGCGAAGATGGGCAAGTCCCTCGGCAATGCGATCTACCTCTCTGATTCTCCGAAAGAGGTTTCAGACAAGGTGAGACGTGCGGTGACCGACCCGGCACGGGTCACGAAGGATATCCCGGGAGACCCCTCGATCTGTAACGTGGCCAAGTACCATAAGATCTTCACTCCCTCGGAGTACGAAAATATCTGCTCGATGTGCCGCTCCGCAAGCATCGGCTGTGTCGCCTGCAAGAAGAAGCTGACAGAATCCCTCAATACCCTTCTCGATCCCTTCAGGGAGAAGAGGGCTTACTATGAAGAGCACTCCGATCTTGTCACCGACATCATCAAGAGTGGCACCGCCAAGGCGAATGCTGTAGGAAATGAGACGGTGAAGATGATGAAGGATGCCATGCATCTGAGTGTCTGAACACAAGAGAACATCCAATGAGCAAAGGGAGCTTCAGGGAAGCTGTCTACACATCCCTCCCTGTCATGGGGGGCTATACTGTCCTCGGGTTCGCCTTCGGCCTTCTCGTCATTGATGCGGGTCTCCCCTGGTATGTGAGCACGCTCATGTCAGTCATCGTGTTCGCAGGGTCCGCCCAGTTCGTTCTGGTGGGACTCCTTGCCGCAACTGCTCCTCTTTCTTCGATTGCCCTGACCATGCTGCTGGTGAATTCCCGCCACATGTTCTACGGGATCAGTTTCGTCGAGTTCTTCTCCTCCATGGGACTGAAGAGATTTTACATGATCTTCTCTCTCACCGATGAGACCTATGCGCTCCTGTCCCTGATCAGGGGGGAGGAGAAATCACGGGAAGAGAAACAGTCTCTCGCCTGGATGATATCGGCACTGAACCAGTGCTACTGGGTCAGCGGGGCGACGGCAGGGGCTCTGGTGGGAGCCTTCGTTCCCGTGGTGACTGACGGAGTCGAATTCTCAATGACCGCACTGTTCACCGTCATCCTGGTGGAACAGCTGATCCAGCAGAAGACCTTTGCCCTCGCGGCACTCTCGTTCGTGTCGGCTCTTTTCATCCACCTCTATCTTCCGGGTTCAGCCTTCCTCTTCCCGTCCATGATCCTCATGCTGCTCCTGCTTGTTGCACAGTTCCAGCTGAATCAGGGGGAGAGCCGCCTATGAGTATCACCTACATCGCCCTGGCCATAGCAATCAGCGCACTGGTGACCATCTTCACACGCGCCTTTCCCTTTATTCTTCTCTCCAGAAGGGACAGAATACCTGAGAGGCTCCTGTTTGTAGCGAAACGGCTGCCGGTCGCAGTCATCGCGATCCTTCTCTTCTACTCCGTGCAGCATGTCTCCTTCTCCACATTCAGCGGATGGGGCGGAGAAGTCATCGGCATCCTCGTCGTCGTGCTGCTCCACCTGTGGAAGCGTAATACCCTCCTCAGCGTACTGCTCGGAACCCTCACCTATATGACCTTCATCTCACTGTTCGCTTGAGCCGATTTCTCCTCATCTGTACTCGGGAGAAGAGTTTTTCATTTCCATTGTCGGTTGTGTTCTGACACCTGATTGCCGTATAATACATCTCATGAAAAGAACACCGCTGGAAGAGTACGGACATCAGTTCACAGGGAAAGGAGAGGGTGAGGACCTTCTCATCAGAGACAAGGGAATCGAGAGCTGGAATATCACATTCAGGGCGCTCAAAGAGGATGAGATCTATCAGCTGAGGCAGCAGGGGAACTCTTCGAGCAACTGGTCCCAGGTCTATATCGAGGATCCCTTCGATATCTCCCTGATCCGTAACAGCTCCTTCTACGGTGTCGTGAGGATAGGTTCGATGCAGCCTTCCCTGATTTCCTACCATGATTTCGTTCTTCCCGAGGGTATCAGCGACTCTCATATCGTCTCCTGTGACATTAATCGGCACTGTGCGCTGAACCATGTAGCCTATATCTCCCACTACCAGATAGACACGATGTGTATCCTTCACCGTATCGATGAGATGGATACGAGCAATCACGCCAAGTTCGGTATCGGCGTCGTCAAGGAAGATGAAGACGAGTCGGTGCGTATCCGTATATCGATCATGAATGAGAATGAAGAGCGGGCGATCTACCCCTTCATCTCGATGAATACCGCTGATGCCTACCTCTGGGGAACCTACCGGGACCGGAAGGTTCTGATGGACCGCTTCACACAGTTCACCGATGCGACCATCGATCACCGCCGGGGCTACTACGGCTTTATCGGCTGCCATACGGTGATCAAGTCAACAAGAATCATCAAGGATGTGAATGTCGGTTCATATGCCTATATCAAGGGAGCGAACAAGCTGAAGAACCTGACGATCCGCTCTGATGAGAGCGCACCGTCCCAGATAGGGGAGGGGGTAGAGCTGGTCAACGGTATCGTAGGGTATCAGTCAAGGATTTTCTACGGAGTGAAGGCGGTACGGTTCATCACGGGCAATAACAGTTCACTGAAATACGGAGCACGTCTGATCAATTCCTTCATGGGAGACAACTGCACGATAAGCTGCTGTGAGGTGCTCAACTCCCTCGTCTACCCGTTCCATGAGCAGCACCATAACAACTCCTTCCTCATCGCCTCGCTCATCCAGGGTGAGTCGAATATGGCTGCAGGGGCGAATATCGGGAGCAATCACAATACCCGCGGTGCCGATGGAGAACTCAAGGCGAAACGCGGTTTCTGGCCGGCACTCTCCTCCTCACTGAAATTCAACTGTTCGTTCGCCTCGTTCACTCTCATCGCCAAGGGCTCCTATCCGAACGAACTTAATGTGCAGATTCCCTTCTCGATGATCAGCTACAATGAGTCGAAGCGGGTGCTCAACATCATGCCTGCCTACTGGTGGATGTACAACCGCTACGCCCTCGCTCGTAACTCCTGGAAGTTCATGAGCCGTGATCAGAGGGTGTACAGGGATCAGCACATCGAGAGCGATTT
>CAXXSP010000024.1:0-167651 GCA_963676605.2 Sphaerochaetaceae bacterium
TCAATCCCGAGAGAGCTTGATGAGGCTTCGTATTCGACGGAGCGGGTCCGCTCGACATCTTCTTCAAGGTGATCCTGCCCCTGCTCAAACCGGCTGTCGTTACCGTTGTCCGTTACAACTCGGTGAATATCTTCAACGACTTCGTCGGCCCGCTGTACTTTCTCCCCGGAGCAAAGAATGTCACAGCGCCACTGACTCTCTACAACTATATCAGCATGTTCAAGACAGAATGGAATCTTCTCTTTGCGAACGTGCTTGTCGTGAGCATCATCCCTCTTCTTATCTTCATCTTCTTCCAGCGTCAGCTGTTTCGGAATGATGGGGGGAGCCGTCAAGGGTTAATGTTCAACCCGTAAATGTCAGGCCTGCAGAGCAGGTCTGCTGCAGGAGATGAGGATGAATCCTTGTCTCCTTTTCTATTCGATTCGTTATTCTGATTCTTCTGAGACGTAACACCTGTGACAGAGCATCTGGGAAGAAGAGGAAAAGACCAAAGGAGCTTGCTATGGCTATGGTAAAAAAACTGTCAATCAACCTATTCAGATGCAGCAGCGGGTATTACAGAGTCCCCGCAGTTTTCCTGGATTATCGATTCCTATTTCAGAAACTGTGTGCAGAGGGCCTATCAGCTGCAGATTGCTGAAGATATTGATTTTACATCCCCTTTTATCGATACGGCACTCATCGAAAAGCGATGCATCCGCTCAGGTGCGTGTACCCGAGTCATTCCCGAGCAGGGACATATCTACTTCGCACGGATACGGGTGACCACGACAGTGATGGAGAGAAGGATGTCCTAAGTGCGTTCAGTGCTCCAGCACAGATCATCGGAGGCCTGAAAGATCCCGATATCCTTAAAAACCATTTCATCACCGTTGAAACTGAAGAGGATATCAAGAAGGCGAGGGGGACTTATCTCAGAAAAGAGTTCTCTGTGGAGAAAGAGATCGCTCGGCTGTGATCTACTCGACTGCACAGGGGAATTACCAGCTGCACCTGAACGGGGAGAGGGTGAGTACCGATGAGCTTGCTCCCGGGCTGGACAACCTATGATGAGAGACTGCTCTACCAGAGTTATGATGTCACAGACCGTGTACAGAAGGGGAAGAACGCTCTCGGCGCTCATCTGGGAGCCGGGTGGTACAAATCAACCATCAGCTCCTGATGATCCACAATTACTATGGAGAGTATGCAGGTCTCTCTCTTGTCATGGATATCACCTATCGTGATGGGTCCAAGGAGACGATCGTCAGTGACGAGTCCTGGAAGGGAGACTACTCTCCTGTCCTGAATGCCCAGCTGTATGACGGTGAAACCTATGATGCGAGAGAGGAGCAGTGCTGCTGGGATAGAGCCGGGTTTGATGAGAGTTCCTGGAAGAGTGCATCCTCAACCCCCTGTACTTCCAAGAGGATTGAGCCGCAGACTGCTTCCCCGTCACCCTCCATGAGTATATGGCTCCGACCCTCGCCTTCACCACACCGAAGGGAGAGAAGGTGATTGATTTCGGTCAGAATATGTCCCGCCCTTCCAGAAGTGCGTGCTCAGGGTAAGGCAGGTGACACGATCGTCCTCAGGATGTTCGAGTGCTCGACAGTGAGGGAAATGTCTATACCGACAACCTTCGCCGGGCAAGGCAGAGAATCACCTACACCCTCAGAGATGACAAACCTTTCACCTACAGACCCCATTTCAACCTTCTACGGTTCCGCTTCATCCATGTCGAAGCCTTCCCCGGCAGAGCGACCTCGAATAACTTCTGTGCCCATGCATCTACTCTGATATGGAGAAGACAGGACCTTCGAGTGTTCCAATCCCGATATCAACCAGCTGCAGCACAATATCGAGTGGGGACTGAAGAGCAACTTCGTTGATGTCCCGACCGACTGCCCGCAGAGAGACGAGCGCCTCGGCTGGACCGGTGATGCCCAGATCTTCTGTCGTGCCGCCAGCTTCAACGTGAACTCCTACGCGTTCTATTCCAAATGGCTCCGAGACCTTGCTCTCGACCAGACTCCCGAAGGCGGAGTCGGACACGTTATTCCCGACATGCTTAATAAGTATCCCTTCGATAACTGGCTTCTGAACGAGGGAACCCACTCGGCAGCAGCCTGGGCTGATGCCGCTGTGATCAATCCCTGGGTCATGTACCTGACCCATGGTGATACCGAGATTCTTGAGCGACAGTGGGACAGCATGAAGGGATGGATCGACTTCATGAAGAATCACAGTGAAGGAAATATCTGGAACTACAAGCTTCAGTTCGGTGACTGGGTCGCTCTTGATGCCGAGGAAGGAAGCTATTTCGGTGCGACTCCGAATGACCTGACCTGTACTGCCTATTACGCCTACTCGACAGGACTCTTCGTGAAAATTGCGAGGATTCTCGGCAGAGATGAGGTAGCTTCTGAATATGAAAGGTTGCAGAAGGAGATTGTCAGCACGTTCCGAAAGACGTTCTTCAATGAAGACGGGACGATGACAGCCCAGACACAGACCTCTCATATTCTTGCGCTCCATTTCAACCTCGTGCCCGATGCCTACAGGGCTCAGACTCTTGAGAGACTGAAAGAGCTTCTTGCAGCCGAAGGCGGACACCTGGTGACCGGCTTCGTCGGAACTCCCTATTTCACCCACGCTCTCAGCGCCAACGGCGCCCTTGATGAAGCCTATGATCTTCTCCTCAAGGATGATTTCCCATCCTGGCTCTATCAGGTGAAGAAGGGTGCTACAACAATCTGGGAGCACTGGGACGGTATCAAACCGGACGGATCGATGTGGTCGGCTGATATGAACTCCTTCAATCACTATGCCTACGGTGCTATCGGTGAGTGGCTCTACAGAGTCGGTCGCAGGACTGGAGATCGATGAAGAGCTGCCGGCGTACAAGCACAGTATCATCGCACCCCAGATAGGCGGGAACCTCACCTGGGCGAAGGGAACCTTCGCTTCAGTCTACGGGGATGTTGTCTCCTCCTGGAAGGTTGAAGAGACCCGTGAAGGAAAGGTCGTGGCGCTCTGTGTTGAAGTACCTGCCAATACCCGCTCGACTATCCAGCTCATGAAGGGCGCAGAAGTGATCAGTTCAGACGGTCTCTCCTTCGCAGCTCAGAAGGGAATCCTTCAGGCTGAAGCAGGATCAGGGACCTATAGGATCAGGTTCTCTCTCTCCTGATCATCTTCCTATTCCATGCCGACAGGCAGTACTCCCTGTACTGCCTGTCAGCTAAATCCGTCTTTTATCGGCAAATCTCTTTGAGAATTGAGCACTTCCTGCTACTATGTACTGTCATGACATCAAGGAAACAGCATGTGCCTGCAAAGAGACTTCTTCTCCTCATACTTCAGGTGATCTTCCTGGGCGGTACACTCGCGGTGAATATTCTCGCACAGGCGCTTCCTCTGAATGGACTGCGTACTGATCAGATTTCGGATCTGTATCCTAATCTGTTCGTACCCTCCGGAAGAACCTTCTCTATCTGGGCCGTGATCTATACACTTCTCCTGCTCAATCTGCTCTATCAGGCAGCTGTCGTGAAAAATGAGAAAAGGGGAGAGATTATAGAAGAGACCGGCGTTCTGTTTCTCCTGGTCCATCTTGGCAACTCTCTGTGGATGCTCAGCTGGCATTTTCTCTACCGGTACCTGACGACCAGTCTGATCGTCATGCTTCTTCTTCTCATTGCACTCATCTTTCTCTACAGAAAAATTCAGGACGTCGGTGAACACCTGAGTGAACGCATGTTCGTCCTCTTTCCCGTCTCGGTCTATCTCGGCTGGATCCTAACAGCGACACTCGCGAATGCGACGGCGCTTTTCACAACCATAGGTCCCGAGTGGTACTCAGAGTACCAGGTACAGATAACCATCGTGACGATACTCACTGCGGCACTTACATACTCGATCATTACACTCTCCCAGAAGGATGTGTGGATAGCAGCAGTTGGAATCTGGTCTATCTACGGTATTTTCACCAGACAGAGAGCGGAAGCGCTGTATCCGTCAGTGATCCTATCCTCTCTGATCGCTCTTGCGCTCATGGCTCTCTCTGTTCTGATCACTCTGCTGGTTAAAAGCAGAAATTCATCAGATGAGGATGAATTGCTTTAATAACGCAGCTTATGTCAGAGCAGGTTGTTTTCCTCCGGATCTGATCTCTTTCCCTTCATGGTTTTCCTTCCTCTGCTGCTACGCTCAGCCTAGACCTGTCTCTTCTGTATTATTCTCTCTTTGTGAGCAAAATTTTCCTTGCTTACTTGAATTTTAATCTTTTTTCGTCTCTTAAGACGGAGCAAAACAGGTGAGAAAACAGGACGGATACAACGATAGAAAAAGAAAATAACTCAATAATTTATAAGTAAATGTATAAACTATACTAAACATCTGTATTCATATGTTTGGGAGGTGCGGTTGACAGGACCTCCTGTTGTCCCGTACCATAAGGGATGTAAACTATAGGAAAAAAGGAGATATTATACATGAAAAAAATGTTAATCTTGTTCATTGTTTTACTTGTGGCTACAGCTGGTGTTTTTGCAAACGGCGAAGCTGAAACTAGTGTTACAACTATTACGTTCGGTGACGTTTCCTGGGACTCTGTCCAGGTTCATAACAGGATTGCGGCATTCATTATCGAGAACGGCTACGAAGGTTACGAAGCCGAATTCATCCCCGGTGATACCCTCCCCATTCTGAATGGTCTCTCACAGGGAGACATTGATGTCGATATGGAATCCTGGCATTCAAACTATATGGAAGTCTATGATAAATACACCGCTGACGGTTCGATCGTGAATCTCGGTCATAATATGCCGGATGCTCCGCAGGCATGGTGGGTTCCCCGCTACCTGGTGGAAGGCCCCGATGCTGTCGCTCCGGATCTGAAAACTATCGGTGATCTCCCGAAGTACGCTGATCTGTTCACCGATCCCGAAGATAAAGACAAAGGTATTATCTACGGTGGTGTTGCCGGATGGTCGCAGTTCGGACGTTCAGAAGAGATGTTCGCAGCAGCAGGACTTGAAGACACCTTCAATCTCGGGGTCGCCCGGTTCACAGGCTGCACTTGCAGGTACGATGGTCGGTGCCTACACCAAGGGTGAAGCATGGGTAGGGTATTACTGGGCTCCAACGGCTGTCCTCGGAAAACTCGACATGGTCGCCCTTGAGGATTCCTACTGGCCCTCCGCTCTTGTTGATATTCTCGTGAATGAAAGTATGCTCGAGAAGGCTCCGGATGTTGTAGAGATGCTTAAGAAGTACTCAACCAGCGTCGATAACAACAACGAATTCCTTTCAAAGATGGATGAGAACGGCTGGACAACAGAAGAGACAGCTATCTGGTTCCTCAAGAATAAGGAAGACGTATGGTCAAGCTGGGTGACCTCTGAAGTGAAAGCAAAGGTGAAGAGCGCTCTGGCAGCACTGTAAGCAGAGGTGTATATGGACGAACAGCAGCAGGATGTACAGTTACAGATAAGCAATCTCTGGAAGATTTACGGGAAGGACCCCAAAAGAGTATTTCAGAATAAGAAGCTTATCGAGAAGTCGAAAGAAGAGATACAGAGTGAGACAGGCTGTATCGTCGGTATGCGTGATATAAACCTTGAGATCAGGAAAGGGGAGTTCTATATTCTGATGGGACTCTCCGGCAGCGGTAAGTCGACCCTTATCAGGGCACTTATCCGCCTGATCAAATCGACGAAAGGGTCCATTGTCATTAACGATCAGGATGTCACAAAGATGAACGCCGAGGAACTGATGCAGTTCCGCCGGAAGACTTTCGGTATGGTGTTTCAGCACTACGGGCTCCTTCCTCACCTTTCCGTCCTCGATAACGCTGCCTACGGGCTGAAAGTGAAGGGTGTCGGAAAGGAAGAGCGGTATGCAAAGGCCCGGGAAGTACTCGAGACCGTCGGTCTCGCAGGCTGGGAGGATTACTATCCTACGAACCTCTCGGGAGGTATGCAGCAGCGTGTGGGACTCGCACGAGCCCTTACCAATGATCCTGAAATCCTCCTCATGGACGAGCCGTTCAGCGGCCTCGATCCCCTCATCAGACGACAGATGGCAGGATGAACTTGTAGAACTGCAGTCGAAGATGCAGAAGACCATCATATTCGTCACTCATGATCTTCATGAGGCACTGAAACTCGGTGACCAGATTGCGATCATGCGAAATGGCGAAGTCGTGCAGGTCGGGACTCCGGAGGATATCGTGACGAATCCTGCGGATGAGTATGTTGAGGAATTCGTTCAGGATGCTTCTCCTGCCAAGGTTCTCACTGCCGGCTCCATCATGAGTGATGTTCCGGTGATCACCTATTCCTGGGAAGGACCGAAAACGGCTCTTACCCTGATGCGCAAGGAGAAGAGAAAGGCAGGCTTTGTAGTAAACCAGAGGAGAGAATTCCTCGGGATTGTCACTGCGAAGGAGCTGGAACGCCTGATCTCGGATGAGAGCGGCCTGAAAAAGATTCCGAGCGAATCGATCATTGAAGTAGAAGCTGTGAGTGAGGATGTTCTGGTGGAAGAACTCTTCCCGGTCGCGGTGAGAGCGAATTTCGCTATCCCTGTGATAGATGAGAAGAAGAGACTGCTCGGAAGGGTGACGACCGATCAGATCTTTGAATCGCTCACGAATAACGAAGGGGGAGAAGCATGATGAGTTTTCCTAATGTGTTCAAACTCCCGGTAGCGGAAGTCATTGATGCCGCGATGGACTGGCTCCTCACGAATCTTGACCCTCTGTTTGTCTTTATCCGGGAAATTATCCTGGCGGTGGTGAATGCCTTTGAATGGCTGTTCACCATAACTCCCTGGTTCGTGGTGATCCTCCTTGTGGGACTCGCCGGCTGGAAGCTCGTGGGAAGTATCAAATCAGGAATCGTGTTCATGGTTCTTATGGTGCTTATAGGCAGCTTCGGGTACTGGGACCTTGCGATGATCACCCTCTCGCTGGTCATTGCCTCGGTGGTATTCTCCCTCCTGATAGGGCTTCCTACGGGAATTCTTATGGCACGGAGTGACCGTGCCGAGAGATTCATCACACCGGTTCTTGACGCGATGCAGACGATGCCTTCCTTCGTCTACCTGATTCCGGCCCTCATGTTCTTCGGCATGGGAAAAGTACCTTCAATGTTCGCAACGATCATCTATGCAGTTCCGCCGGTCATAAGGCTGACGAATGTCGGTATCAGGACGGTGGATGTGGAAGCAGTTGAGGCTGCCAAGGCGTTCGGTGCGACTCCGAAGCAGGTGCTGTTTGATGTGCAGCTTCCTCTGGCGAAACCCTCTATCATGGTGGGTGTGAATCAGACGACGATGATGGCACTTGCCATGGTTGTCATCGGTTCGATGATCGGAGCAAAGGGACTCGGAATGGAAGTCCTTCTGTCGATCAGCAGAATCGAAGTAGGAAGGGGATTCGAGGCCGGAATATCTATCGTATTCCTTGCGATAGTGATCGACCGGATCACCCACTCATTCAGCGAGAAAAAAGATAAAGAGTAATCGCCTCCCTAGGCTGGTTTATGAAGGGACTGACATCATCAGGATGTTCGGTCCCTTTTCCTTCGATTTTCAATAATTAAAGACTGAGAGTATGCGAGTAGTGAAGTGATGAACGTTCTTTTTTGCACCTCTTCTTCTGATTTTTCTTGTAGCGGGATGAAATATCGGTACAATGAATCATCTGATAGCAGGAGTGCACATCATGGCAGAAATCATCGAAGTAACATCAGGGAGAGACTGGAACCGGTTTTTCCGTTTCCCGTTGGATCTCTATAAAGATAATCCGTATTACGTTCCGACGCTCACCTACGACGAGAAGTGGAACTTCAATCCCCAGAAGAATCCGGCCTATGAGTATGCCGAGACAATCGCCTTCCTTGCCATCGAGGATGGGAAAGTCGTCGGTCGGATCGCAGGATTGATAAATCATAAACTGAACACGATGAAACAGATGAAGCAGGCCAGATTCACCCGCTTTGATGTTATTGATGATATCTCCATCTCGCAATCCCTCACCGACCGGGTGATCGGATGGGCAAAAGAGAAGGGTATGGAGAGTATGATCGGTCCCATCGGTTTCAGTGATCTCGATAAGCAGGGACTGCTCATTGAGGGATTTGATGAGAAGGGGATGTTCATCACCCTGTACAACCATCCATACTATGCAGAACACCTCGAGAAGCTGGGATTCATCAAAGATGTGGACTGGGTCGAATATCAGATCATGGTTCCAGAGAAGAATGATGAGAGAATAGAACGCATCTGCTCCATTGCGATGAAACGTCACGGCTATGTGCTGAAGGAGTTCAAGAGGAAGAAGGAAGTGATTCCTTACGCCTACCAGATGTTCCGCATGTACAATGACGCCTTTGCCAAACTGTATGGATTCTGCCCCTTAAGCGAAGGTCAGATACAGATGGCCATTGACCAGTTCATCGCCCTTGTGACTCTCGAATACATCTTCATTGTGGTTGATAAGAGTGATGAAGTGGTCGGCTTCGGCATTATGGTTCCATCGCTTGCTGATGCAGTGAAGAAGTCGAACGGACGTCTGTTTCCCCTTGGTCTCCTGAGGATCCTGTCGGCGTTGAAACACCATGAAGTGCTCGATATGTACCTCATCGCCGTCAAACCGGAATACATGGGAAGAGGTGTCAATGCAGTGATCATGAATGAAGGTATCAAGCGTGCGATCGCCAACGGTGTGAAGTACGCGGAGACCGGCCCTGAACTCGAGGATAATGACGAGGTTCAGAGCCAGTGGAAATCTTTCGAGACGCGTCAGCATAAGAGACGCAGATGTTATATTAAAAATATATAAAGTTTATATAAAATACATATCCAGCTTTCCATCCGATACAGTGCAGGATGGAAGGCTGTGTTCTCTTTCTGAGTTCTTACTCTTCGTTCTCCCATGAGGCTGCTGTGTCTGTATCCAATGGATATACAGGCCGGGGCAGGAGGGTGTACTGAAGGGTAGGGAGGTCTTCATTGCTGGCTCCGTCGGTGAGCGCCATCACGGAATACCTGCTGATTGCCTTGATTTCAGGTTCGAGGTACCCGAGTTTCACCACAATGATCTTCAGCTCTTCAGGGATGATACCGACTGACCGCATCATCTCGGGATCATAGGCTCCGACATGATGTGATACTGCAATGAGATCCACTCCCTGGAGATGGAGCAGGGCAAGGTCGACTCCCTTCCCGTCCCAGTTCTTCCGTACCTGTTTTACCGTCATGAATCCCTCTACCGGCGTACTTGCTCCCGTGTCGAATCTGCCTCCGATTGTAGCGTTGAAGGATGCTCCGACACCTTCTGCGATAGCCTTGCTCACGAGCAAGGGATCGTAGAAACACTGATAGAGAAGAGGCGGGTCAAGTGACGTGGCTTCCCGGTCACTCAGGATCAGTTTCAGGAAATTCGTCACATCTCCCGAAGAACCTGCGGTCGGATTGTCTCCGCTGTCACTTATCACAGCAGGTGCCCGCAGAGGAATGTTCTTCAGGCAGGCATCAAGAGCCTTTCTGGGTGAGAGAGTCTCATTGTAGAAACAGAACTCTTCTCTTCTGTCCCAGAGTCGGGAAGCAAGGTCCTTCGCTCTCTTTTTCGCCAGAGACTGATCATGATCAGTCACAACAATGACTGTGATACTGTTCGGAGCTGTATCTGCCCAGGGAAATCCAAGGAGATAAGAAGCCGCCATGACGTCCTTCTCCTTCTCGACCTCTCTGAGTCCCTGAATGAGTGATTTCATCGGTTCGACACTTGTCTCGGACTGTTCTCCCGCCACAATCATGGGGATACGAACCACCTCCATCACAGGGTGGGCGCCATGTTCGAGAATATCTATCACCATGGAGGCTGCATGAATCCCGATCTCAAAGGTATCGGTATGCGGTGCACACTTATAGCCTACAAATCCGTCTGCAGAAGCCACCATCGCATCGGTGATCGTTGCATGCATATCAAGTGAGGTGATAATCGGAGTATCGGGATAGAGAGCACGCACAGCCTGCAGGAGATCGCCTTCCGCTTCTCCCATCCCCTGTACCCGCATGGAACCATGAAGAGAAAGGCAGATGGCATCCACATTCCCTCTGTCCCTTATTCCTTGCAGCATCTCTTCTTTCAGCTGATCGTATATCTCCCGTTTCCATTCTCCGTTGGGGACGGCACGGGCAATCAGGGTAGGAAGAACCTCGTACCCTGCCCCTTGGAGTGTTGTCACGATACCTCCGATACTGTCTTTTTCGATCGTATCGAGCAGATCCTGTCCGCGACGTATGCGGATATCATCCCATCCCGTGAGGATAGGATTGAATGTGTTTGATTCGTGGTGAAGTCCACCCACGATAACGCGTTTCATATGCGGTTCCTCTTTACATTGTAATGCTTAGGAGCGATTCCCAAGGCCAGTGAACTGATTCCGAGCCGATCTGCGGAATGCTGAACATGTGGGCAAGTACATTCATTGCCGCACCTTCAGAGGCATCTGTGTGGGCGTTGGCGAAGATGATTTTCTCTTCTGCTATAGGCCAGAGGAGGTCGTGCACCTCATCTTCATAATCGAGGAGAAAGCCTCCGAGATATATAGTCGCCGGGTCGACGACAGAAGAGATCGTTTCCATGTTCGCAAGTATTTCTTTGAAGATTTCTTCTCTGATACCCTTTGAGCTATGGAAGTCATCCATCGATTTCAATTCAAAGGCAAGCTGTCTCTCTTCATTCCCATGCTCAAGCATGGCACTCCTGAATTCTCCTGCACGTGAGGAAGATCCCCGGTACAGCTGCCCGTTGAACACCATTCCGAAACCTATACCGAAGGGAGAGACTCCCTCAGGAACGTGATGTGCAGGATAGGTCCTTGCCAGCAGGTACATCAGGTTATCGTTCTGCTCCTCATCATGTTCGAAGAGGTACCTCTGTACACAGCAGTTCGCGTCATTTTCCAGGAAGACGGGACAGTCGAACGTCTGTTTGAAGAACCGTGAGAAATCACAATCCCGCAGGGCATGAGTCCAGCATTCCCTCACCGTGTGGTTATGGGAGGTTACGATACCCGGCAGGGCGATGCCTATTCCGAGTATGTCTATTCCGTCACACAGGTTGTTCATCTGTTCAACAGAGGATGCAACGATATGCTGAAATCTTTTACGGGGATCCGCGGAGGTTATCTCGGGATATTCAATTCGCTGAGAATGGAGAATATTTCCCTTCGGATCCAGAATCGTTCCCCATCCGGAGTCGGCGAGGAGTTCGAGTCCGATGATCCTTCCGAATCCGGTATTCAGCTCCAGGCAGACTGCTTTTCTTCCTGAGCTCTGGGCTTTTTTCGTCTCGCTCCGTTCATTCTTCTGGGTCTCGAGTATCAGTCCGGCTTCAAGGAGTCTGTTTACGATGTAGGTGACCGTTGAAGGCTGAAGGCCGAGTGTGCGTGATAAGGCGACACGGGTATTCGATCCCTGGCGTAGGAGCCTCAGGATAAGAAGTGCGTTCGCTATTTTCTGATACTGGCTGTTACCTATGACCTTTCTCATCTCTTTCCTATTGCTGAAACTGCAGAACTCACCCTCTCTCTGCTTGTGTGCTGACAGGTGAATTCTGGCTGACGTAACATTCCTCCCATGAAAATATGTGAAGGCCTGTAGGTCATGGCCCCTTCGCTCTCCTCATGAAGCATCATGTGGTACTCACTGGCGTTCAGGAAGGAGTGAATCCTCTCGAAGTTCCTCTCATTGATCCCCGCACCCGGCATGATAATGATATCCCTGCCGAATTCCTTAATCAGATCAGCGAGAAGATCCATTCCTTCGGGAACACTCGGTTCAAGGCCGCTGGTGAGAACCCGGGTGAACCCGAGTTCTATCAGATCTCTCATTGCCTGATATGGATCGCGGGTCATATCGAACGCCCGGTGGAAGGTCGTCTCCGGAGGCCGCACCTCTTCAAGAAGTATACGGCAGCGCTTCTTGTCGACAGTACCTTCAGGAGTAAGTATACCGAATACCAGAGCATCGGCTCCGGCTTCTGTGAAGATCCGGGCATCATGGATCATCGCTTCGAATTCGAGGTCCGAGTAACAGAAATCTCCGCCTCTCGGTCTGATCATGACATTTTTCGTTATGTTTGTTCTGCTCTGTGCGACCTTGAAAGCTCCGAGGGTGGGCGTAAGTCCGCCTTCGAACAGGTCCGAACAGAACTCGACCCGGTCGGCTCCTCCCTGCTCGGCTTGAATGACTGACTCGACAGAGTCAAGGCAGATCTCTATTTTGATGTCTGGACGTTTCACGTATATATCTCCTTACCTATAGTATCACCGAATGGATACAGCATGTTATGTAAAACACTCATTTTTATTCTTTTAATGCACCTTCTCCGAATCCCTTTATCACCGACTTGTGAGCTATGAGATAGAGGATGAACATGGGGATGGTTCCTACCACGAGAGCTGCAAACTGGAGTCCGTAATCTTCATTGAGGCGCCCAGCGAATGAATTGATTGCGACCGGGAGCGATCTCATATTGTCACCGCTGGTCAGGGTGAAGACCATGAGGAACTCGTTCCAGTTTCCCAGGAAACTGAGGATGGCCATTGTAGCCATGACCGGGGTGGATACGATCAGGATGATCTTCCAGAATATCTGCAGATAGGTTGCCCCGTCGATGACGGCCGCTTCGATGAGTGCGTCAGGGATCCCTCTGATATAACTCGTTGCGAGCAGGACAGCGATGGGCAGGCCGAAGGCGATATAGGGTAGGATGACTCCGAGGCGTGTATTGTAGAGCCCGACATTCGTCTCCATGATGAATAGGGGGGTGATGACGGAGTTGACCGTGATCAGCAGTCCGAGGGTGAACAGCCCGAAGTAGAAGCCGCTGCTTCTGTAGGAGAATTTCGAGAGGGCGAAGCCCGCTGCCAGGGCGAGGAACACCGTGCTGATGGTACTGATTCCCGAATAGAACACACTGTTCAGGAAGGAGACAACGAGATTCCCGTACTCGAAGGCCTTCGCATAATTGCTCAATGTGGGATCCATCGGAAGCCCCAGAGGGTGGAGCATGATCTCTCCCATCGGTTTGAAGGAGGAATAGATCATCCAGATGATCGGAAGGAGTGTGATACAGGTGAACAGAATGAGGAATATATACGATGCTGTCCGCCACCGGGCTGTAATTGTCTGTATGCGTGTATTCATGATTGCCGGTGCTCCTATTCGAACCTTCGCTGTGCCTTGGCGTACATCCCTCTCACGAGAGAGATCAGGCCGACACTCAGGATGACTATGATGATCGATACCGCACTTCCCTTACCGTAGTTGTGGAAGGTGAATGTATGCTGGTACAGGTATATCGCCATGACGTAGGTATAATGTACCGGACCGCCTGCTGTCATAGCGTAGACAAGATCGAAACTCTTCAGGCTTCCGGAAATAGCTAAGTACACTCGAGGTGAAAATTACATTGCTCAGGGCAGGCAGTACTATCTTCCAGATGATCATGCTCTCGCTTGCACCGTCGATGATGGCGGCTTCGAATATAGAATTCGGTATCCGCTGGAGGTTGGCGAGAAATATAACCATGTAGAGGCTGGTATGCTGCCAGAGAAGGACGACGAGGATCGGGACCATTGCAAGGTTCGGGTTCTCGAAGATTTTCACGACATAATCGGGGTTTCCCGTGATCATTCTCACGAAGGTCGTATAGATGCCGACCGGAGAGAAGATTCTGTTCCACAGGAGGGCGATAACGACTGAAGAGATCGTGATCGGCAGGAAGATCATGAATTCAAAGAACTTCGTGCCCCGCACCCACTTCCTGTGAAGAAGATATGCAAGGAATATTCCCAGAGGAATCTGTCCGAGGACGCTTATCAGGAGTATCTGGATATTGTTCCAGAGAGACCGGAGAAAAACCGGGTCTGAAAGTATGTCGAGGTAATTCTTCAGTCCTGCGAACCCTGTCATCCTGAACCGTTTCCATTCCGTGAAGGAAAGGCCCAGGCTCATGAATATCGGAAAGATGATGACAGACACGTATATCAGGAGCGCGGGAAGCAGAAGAGTATAGTAGCTTGATTTCTTGTTGAGTTGTATCTTCACCTTTGATATTCTCCGATAGATCGTCTGATGCCGAAGAGGAACTCCTCGGCACCAGAGGTCAGTATAGCACTCTCTGCTCAGTCACGATTAGAGTCGTTCTGTGCTACCCATGCTTCATATTTAGCAGCGATAGCTGCAGGTTCCCCGTTACCCATCATCATAGCCTGAAGGTCTGCATTGAGAATGGATACGCCTTCTCCGTCCATGATCGAGTCAAAGACATAACCCATCGGATAGGTGGAGCTGAACTGCACGAACTTGCCCTGCATGATGTCGAGATCGAACTTGTCGAGGTCGAGATTGTAGGAAGGAACTTCGCCGAATTCTGCTCTGATCGATGCACCTTCTTCTCCCGTGTAGAACTTGATGAACGTGAGAGCGGCATCAAGTTTCGCCTTGTCTTTCTCAACAGCCTTCGCAATGGCGAAGCCTTCTGAAGCTACAGCACTGCTGGTATTGTGAGTTGTTTCTCCGGTAAGGGCAGGGAAGACTCTCATGTCGATCGCTTCGCGCTGTTCTGCCGGAAGCTGTGAGTCCATTGCACTGGTTCTCCATGCAGCATCAACAAGGTAAGCTGATTTCTGCTGGTAGAATTCCTGATCAGCCTCGGTATTCGACATCTGGTTGACTCCGGGGGAGAAGAGATTTTCTTCACTCATCCTCTGAATGACTTCAAGTGCATTCACGAACGGCTGCATCAGTGAAGGACGCTTCGCCCTTCGCAGCTTTCATGATCCAGTCCTTACCACCGGTTCTTTCGATAAGCGTTCCGAGAAGCCAGGAGTTGACGACCCACGGATCCTTGTTGCCCATGCTCACAGGATAATAGCCTGCAGCACGAAGTGTCGGGATCTGTGCGATGAGTTCTTCGAAGGTTTCAGGGTAGGAGAGACCTACTTCATCAAGAATGGCTGTGTTTGCATAGATGCTGTGACAGACGGCGAATGACGGGGGAATCATGTACAGGGCACCGGCAGAACCCTGGGGGTTCCAGGTTGCACTTGCGAACTGATTCCTGAACGCATCATCAAGATAGTCTGTCAGGTCAAGAGTGAGTCCTGTTTCCGTCACATAGGCAGTTCGTGCACCACCATAACAGGTGTATACATCGGGAACCTGTTTCGATGCAGCCATCGACTGAAACTTCTGGTGGAAGGCTTCCCCGGAAGCGTATTCGATATCGAGTTTGATATTCGGATACTTCTCCTCGAATGCAGCCATCACTGCGTTGTGACCTGCATACTGATCATTCGCAGGATCAATCTGCATATAGGCGGTCAGTGTCACTGTGTCGGAAGCGCTTTCTTCCTGTGCTCCGGCTGCCCATATCATTGCTGACATGACCAGTGATAAAACGAGAACTGTGATTACACGTTTTTTCATGTTTCCTCTCCTTGTTAATTAATTCATTCAATGAATGAATTATTGATGACGTGGTGAAGTTTGTCAAGGATAAAATTCATGAGGAAGAAAATTCGTCACTGAGACGGTGTTGCCTCCTCTCCGGAAAATCTTCATACTTACCGCAGGAAAAAGAACATACGATTGAGGAAAAAGAGTGCATATGAAAGATACCGATTTGGAAAAAAGACAGAAAGCGGCTGAAACGGCCGCACGGAAGGCGGGGACCTTCCTCCTTCAGGAGAGATCTGAGGAGCTTCTGGGAACGACGGCAAAGGGACGGAATGATTTTGTCACCGTCATGGATGTCCGGTCCGAAGAGATAATAAAGTCCTATCTTCATGAACTCTTCCCTGAAGATAACTTCCTGGGAGAAGAGGGTGGATATGAGAAATTCGGTGACGGCGGTACCTGGGTGATCGACCCTATCGACGGGACAAGTAATTTCATTCACGGTCTTCCCGGCTTCACGGTAAGCATCGGGTACGAGAAGGATCCGTGGCATCCTCTCATCGGTGTGATCTATGACCCTTCTTCAGACTCTCTCTACTCAGCACGGGAGGGAGCGGGAGCATACTGTAACACTCATCCTATCAGCGTTTCCGATGTGCGTGATCCTCACAGAACTGCTATTCTTACCTCTCCTCCTCTGCGAGATACCTCACGTCTTCCGATCTATCTTGAACTCTTTGAGAAACTCTGCAGAGAAGCGGGAGAAATCCGCGGGTTCGGTTCTGCTGCTCTTCATCTCTGCTTTGTCGCCTCAGGAAAGGCCGATGCCTACATCGAGTTCAATCTCAATTACCATGACATCGCCGCCGGTCTCGTTCTTATACGTGAAGCCGGAGGCAGAATTTCAGATCTGGATCCTGATGATATCCGTGATTTCCCCTCTCACTTCATCATCTCCAATGCACATCTGCACGAGTGGTTCTGCACAGCAGTTCGGCTCCCTGAGAAAAAGGGGTAGGGTATGAGCGAGAGAGTCTTCTGGACTGATCCCTATCTGAATGAGTTCGACACACGGGTCGCTTCTGTAGAGGGTTCCTGTGTTACGCTCGAGCAGACCATCTTCTACGCCTTCAGTGGAGGACAGGAGAGCGACAGCGGCACGATAGGGGACTATCGGGTTCTCTGTGCCCGCAAAGATGGATCGGAGCTATTCTATGAACTTCCCGAAGATCACACTCTCGCTCCTGGAGACTCTGTCACCGTGCGGATCGACTGGGAACGGCGCTATGCTCTGATGAGGCTGCACTTCGCAGCGGAGATCATTCTTGAGCTGATGTATCGGAAAATTCCCGAAGTAGTGAAGATCGGTGCACATATAGCAGAGGACAAAGCCCGGCTCGATTTTTTTCTCGAAGAGAATATCTCCCGCTTTTTCCCCGAGCTTCTCTCCCAATCTCACACGCTCATTCACCGGGACCTGCCGATCATCAGTGAATTCAGTGACCGCGAAACTCTTAAGCGATACTGGGAGATCGAAGGCTTCGCCCGTGTCCCGTGCGGAGGAACTCATCTGAAAAGGAGCGGCGAAGTCGGAGAGATCACACTGAAGCGGAAGAATATAGGGAAGGGCAAGGAGAGAATCGAGATTTTCCTCTCGGCTTGAATATCCTCCCGTATTCGATTTCTCTAGTCTTTATGTGTACTGAGGTTTTTCTGTGCTTTTCGTTATTTTGACAGAAACTGCTGAATATGTAGATAAAACACCTTTCCCAAGAATCCTATTTCGCGTATCGTTGTCACGTTACTCTACATCACGAGATACGTTTAAAGGAATCGAACATGAACACCTGGACATATAAGAAATTTCAGAATCTTGTGGAGTCTGTAAAAATGAGACTCCCCATGCCTTCCCTCCAGATAGGAGATATGTATGCAGATACCCCGATCATTCAGGGAGGAATGGGTGTAGCCGTTTCTCTTTCCTCACTGAGTTCGGCTGTGGCTGAATCGGGTGGAGTCGGAATCATAGCCGCAAACGGTATCGGTCTGATAGATCCCGACTATTTCAAGGACGGCAAGGCCGCCAATATCAGAGCCCTGAAAAGTGAAATCAGAAAGGCACGGGAGAACACCAAGGGTCCGATCGGAGTGAATATCATGGTGGCGCTTCAGGATTTCTATGAACTCCTGACAGCTTCCATCGAAGAGAAGGTCGACCTTGTCATCATGGGTGCGGGGCTGCCGGTAAAGAACATGCCGGTGAAGGAGATGAGAGAGGCGGGCGTGAAAGCCGTCCCCATCGTTTCCTCGAGCCGAGCTGCAAAACTGATCTTCTCCATGTGGAAGAGGATGTACCACGACGTCCCTGATGCAGTGATCGTTGAAGGTCCGAAGGCCGGAGGCCATCTCGGAGTTCCCGTAGAGGAACTGGATGATCCTGCCTACTCGATAGAGACGGTCGTTCCTGAAGTGGTCGCCGAAGTGAAAGGCTTCGAAGAAGAGTTCTCGAAAGCCATCCCGGTGATTGCCGCAGGAGGAATCTTCACCGGTGAAGATATCTACAGGATCATGAAGCTCGGTGCTTCCGGAGTTCAGATGGGTACCCGCTTTGCCGCCACCGAGGAGTGTGATGCGGACAAGGGATTTAAAGAGGCGCTTGTCGCCTGCAGGGAAGAGGATATCGGGATCATCAAGAGTCCTGTAGGACTCCCCGGACGGGCGATCATCAATGATTTCCTCGTATCCACGACGGAAAAGAAACGTTCTTTCTCCTGTCCGTGGAAGTGCCTCGCAGGCTGCCAGGCTGAAAAATCCAACTACTGCATCTCAATTGCTCTGAACAATGCCAGAAGAGGCTTCATGAAGAGCGGATTCGTGTTCGTCGGATCAAAAGCACCACTGGTAAGCCGTATCGATTCAGTAGCCACCTTGATGGCTGAGCTCCGACACGATTATTTCAGAGCTCTTTTTGCCGACAAGAAACAGCTCCTGCACGATACCGCGGAGCGGTTCAGCAGCCTGAAGGAAGAGTTCCTCCATTCTGAGGACAGACTGCAGTACCTGAGAAACCTGATACCTCAGGATCAGACGCAGCAGGTCCGCCTGGAGATAGAGAAAGTCAGTGGTAAGGTATCCCTGCTGAAAGCTGACATGGGGCGTTGTCTCAACAGCCTTATCGGTCATCCTGTATCACAGCAGGGACTCTGATACATCTGAGATTGTACATTCAGAGAAGGCATTGAACTGTCAGCAGCTGTTGGATGCCTTCCTATTTCTTCCCGTGACGATTTCCTTCGACTCATGTAAAAGGAATGAGGAAGTGTCCTCATCCTCAGGAAATCATTGTCAATGAAAAAAGATAAAAAGTAATACGATAACGTATACTGAAGTTCGCAATTTGAGAGTAGATTGAAAAAGGTCATGAGAAGACCCATACTAGTTAGTGACGAAACAAGCTAGGAGGGCGAACGACTCATGACCAACTCAGATGTTACCAGAGAGCTGGAGAAAAAACTACTGTCATTCATAACACAAGAGGATCCAATGCTGTGTATGCTGCAGTGGATCACAGAAAAGTTCATGGAAATCGAGGTAGCGAACAAGGTGGGAGCACAGAAAGGCGAGCACAGTACAGAACGCACCACACATCTCAGTGGAACCCGTATAAGACGATTTGATACGAGAATGGGGACAATGTATCTCACGATCCCGAAATTGCGTAAAGGAGGCTACGTGCCGTTCTTTGTTACTGCAAAGAAGCGGAGTGAACAGGCTCTGATTCAGATCATCCAGGAAGCCTGGGTCTCTGGAATCTCTACACGCAAAATAGAACGACTAGCCAAGAGCATGGGTATAGAACAGATCTCTGCTTCTCAGGTTTCTGTGATGAATCAGGAACTTGATGGAATAGTATCTGAGTTCAGAACTCGTTCATTACAGACAGAATATCCTGTTCTATGGGTAGATGCTCTGTATGAGAAGATCAGGGAGAACGGCCATGTGGTGAGTATGGCAGTTCTGGTTGTCAAAGGAGTCACGTTAGAAGGAACAGCTCAGATTCTTGCCGTCGAACCGATGCACAATGAATCGGAAGAAACCTATCGCACGCTCTTCCAGAAGCTGAAAGAACGTGGAGTGAAAAACGTGTGGCTATGTATCTCTGATGCTCACAAGGGTCTTCAGGCTGCGATCAGAAAAGAGTTTATAGGAACCTCCTGGCAGAGATGCAAAGTTCACTTCATGCGAAACATTCTTGCATATGTAGGGCACCGTCATAAAGACAATTTTGCCAAACAGCTGAAACATATCTGGCTTCAACCTGATGAAAGACAGGCTCGTTCCTATGCTGAATCATTCATGGAATCGTATGAGAACTTATTCCCTGAAGCTGTACGCTGCTTAGAAGAAGGACTTGATGATTCTCTTCAGTTCTATAGATTCGATAAGATCGATCATCGAAAGATATCTTCCACCAACACTCTGGAACGACTGAATCGTGAGATTCGGAGACGTTCGAAGGTAGTAGGTATTTTTCCCGACAGATCATCATATATTCGACTGATTACTTCCTATCTCATTGAGTATGAGGAGGAATGGCAATCAGGAAGAGCTTATATCAGCGTTCAGTCGTTGACTGAACAGAAATTGAAATTGGAAGAGGTCGCATGACTAACTGGGCTTCTCATGACTAATTCAATTTAAAATTGCGAACTTGTCTGGACACAGGCAGTAATACTGGATTAGAAAAGAAGAGAGAGTCTCATCACAATACAATATCATGAGATCTAAAATCGGGGAGGAGGCACTTGATTTCCCTGCTCCTTCCCTTTATTCTTAAGGAAGAAGCTCGATTTATTCCGAATTGCAGGAGCTTAATCACTGCTAAAAAGGAGGACATTTCATGTCATCATATCCCGTCAACAATAAGAAACACCTTTTCCTTCATGAAGATGAATTGCACAAGAGACGTCTGGACTTCTATACGAACGTCATAGAACACCTCCCGCTTTTATTGAATCAGTACGAGCTGATTATGGGAACTCCCGAGTATGCAGGTATCCCGATTCCTGATGATCTCGATAGCTTTGATAAGCAGCCTCAGGAATCTCCCCCGGGATTTCATCTCGGTGAGCTCCTGTGTCTTTGGAAAAACGGGGGAATGGATGACTTCCTGCCCGGTCTGTGACTCCCCGGTATATCTTACGGGTATCGGAGGAAGTCCGCTATCCGGCAGTGGCAGCGGTTGGGGTTTCTGCAGTGGCTGTCATCAGGTTGTGAGTCATATACAGCCTTTCGGGAAATACTATGGTCAATACAGGAATCGGGCAGTACCTAAGGGGCCTGTTTCTGCTCAGCCGGTACGCTTTTCCGAGTTGCTTGAAATCTTGAAGGCTCGCTGAGTTTCTGCCTCTCTCAATGGATTCCCGGGTCTCTATGAAAGAATCAACTTTCTGACTGATGCTTCTCAATCTCTTCTGTTATGAATGCGAGGAGGCTCTCTATACTCTCTCCTGAATTCTTGGCTGCATCCTTCAGTTTCGCGAACTTCGCGACAGTCTTCAGCATGATAGGGTTATTGAGATTCTTGAATACAGAATTCCTCTCTATGAGGGCATCCTTCAGGTATGGATATCGTGTGAGAATATCAGCTATGGTATCTTGTTCACTTATCATGAGCTGAAGATACTCATTCCCGATGCATCGGGCAACTGAAGAGAGGGGAGAAAAAGAAAGAGTCTGCTTCTTTGTGCAATATATACGCCCACAGGCTATCAAAACCTGTATAGCCTGTCCTATCTCATGCTTCTCCCAGGAGCTGTACAGCCCATGATACCGTCCGAACGGGTGGATGGAATCCTTCTCACCTCTCAGATATGCTGCCAGCTGATCTGTACTGAATCTTTTCCTGTACCGGGAAATTGTCTCAAGTATGGCAGCGCTTCCCAGGAAGGAGGTGTCACACGAACCCTCACATACATCACAGCCGCTGCATTCTGTAACAGGTGAACTCATGAGAGAAAGCATGCCCTCACGTCTGCAGATGCTGTCAGAGGCAAACAGGGGGAGAATAGGATTTCCCTTCTGCAGGAGTTCTCCCGGAGTACACAGTACGTAGGAGAAGGCTCTTTTACCGTCTCTCCCCCCTCGTCCCGATTCCTGAAGAAATGCCATGGGATCATCCGGGAAATCATAGTGGATGACTGAACGTACATTCTTTTTATCAACGCCCATACCGAAAGCTGAAGTGGCGCAGAGGATTCCCGAAGCACTGGAATAGAACCATTCCTCAATGTTCTCTCTTTCCTCTTTTCCCATCCCTGCATGATACGAAGCAATCTCAATATCACTCATCCTCTCTCGAAGCCTCTCAGCAATGATCTCTGTCTTTCTTCGTGATCTGAAGAAGATGATGGCTGGACGGGAAGAGGATGGGGAGAGTATCAGACGAAGAGAGACCTCCCTGCTGAGAGTTCTCATCACTCTATAGTAGATGTTCTCACGATCGCTACTTCCCCTGATCGTATGATAGTGTTCTCCAAGGAAGAGATATTCATGGATAACTTTCGCATTCTTTCTGTCGAGAGTTGCTGTGAAGGCAAGCGTCTGATGAGGTGCAATCTCTTGAAGGTGTCGACCCAGGTGAAGATAGGCAGGGCGGAAGGTCAGCCCCCACTGGGCGATTACATGCGCCTCATCAATGACGGCAAGACGTACCGGGAGGTATGAAAGCCGCTCTCTCACGACTGAGCTCTCAAGCATTTCACAGGTCATGAGAAGAAACCGGGCCTCTCCTGTTTCCAGTTTTCCGAAGAGCATCTCTCTTTCCTGTCGGCTCTGCCCTCCTCTCAGAACGACCGCCTGTTCACCGAGAGACTCAATTCTCCGTTTCTGATCATTGAGAAGGGAGAGGAGCGGGTAGATGATCAGAGTAATACCCGAAATCATGAGCGCCGGCAGCATGAAACAGATACTCTTTCCTGCTCCTGTAGGGAGTATGACAAGGAGATTGTTTCTCTCCCCCTTCTCCTCTTTTTCAAGAATCGTTTGAATGATGAGTTCCTGAAAGGGGTAGAGGGAAGAGAGAGAAAGACGATTGTGAAGCAGGGATGAGATATGTTCGTTAAGCATACTACTCTGTACTACTGAAGAACGTCGTGTGCTTCGTTTTGGGAACCCCTTGTTCATTGAACCCGTACAGAGATGTTTTTAATGAATAAAATCATGAAAATCTCCTGATTGTTTAGTCCCGGTTGAGTTTTGTTCTTTACACTGAAGAACACAAACTGAAAAAGACAGGTGAGCATTATGGCATTACTTCAGAGACAGAACAGCAATCAGGGACCGACACAAACCATTTTCAAGTCCATCGTACTTCTCATCACAGTAGGAATGTTTTTCCTCATACCTTTCACTTCCTGTGATCTTGCAGGGAGCCAACCGACTGAAGGCGTGGAAGGACCTGAGGACGAGAGTGCCGCCATCAGGACCCAGCTGGAGCAGTTGATAGCTGACGGGGAGGATGTCGCTGATTTCGATACCTCGAAAATCACCGACATGTCAAACCTCTTCAAAGACAATACTGGTTTCAATCAGGATATATCGGGGTGGGATGTGAGCAGTGTGACTGACCACGCAGATTTCTCTTACGGCTGTCCGATTCATCACACTCCGAAAGAACCGTTCTAGATGGTGTAGGAATAATTTTTAAGTGTATCGTGATGAGATTTTACATGTGAGTGTGACCTGGGGTGAGCATATTCCCTCACTCTGTGAAAGGAAGGAGTCAGAAATGACACCTGAGGCACCCTTACAGTGTGAAGAGGGTTTGAGGAATATATGGATAGAGAAGAGCTGAAAAGGGTAATTATAAAAAAGCATGGGAGGATAGGGAGTTTCGAAAGAAACTGAAGAAGAATCCCGGGGAGACTATTCAGGAATATTTCGGGATGGAAATCAGAGCATACGGAATGAAGGTGCGATTCGCTTCTGTCTCTTAAGATGTCTCAGGAAAGAAAGAGTTTATCGGTATCTGCAACGAGTCCTTCGAAGTAGGATGAATTGGCGATCTCTCCTGTCTTGTATACCTTCTGGTCTTTCAGTTTTCTCTCTTCAAAATAATTGATGATGAGATGCTGTGCTTCGTTATCGACAACCCAGTACTCGTGAATCCCGCTCGTCATATAGAGATGGGTTTTGATGATGATATCTTTTGATTTTGTAGAGGGGGAAAGCACTTCTACAACGAGAGAGGGGATTCCCTGATATATTCCATCCTCGTCCACATTCTCTGTATCACACATGACAAGGATATCTGGCTGCACGACATTGGGATTATCTTCGAAGCAGGCTGCTTCCCCGTAGAGTTTAACATCGAGCGGGGCTACAAAAGGACTGCATGGTGTATCTTCAAAGAATGAAAGCATCATTCCTAAGAGCACCGTGACAATTCTCTGGTGAGGGACTCTCGGTCCTGCGAGCATATATATCTGTCCGTCAATCAATTCATACTGACAGGTGTTCTCATCCCGTTCAGCAATTTCTCGGAATTCTTTATAGGAGTACCGTGATTTTGCTCTATACGCTCGCGCATCTTCGCGAAGGTACCACCGTTCTTCATCACTGAGACCTTTCAGTACGGCGACGGGTTCATGATTTTTCTCGATGTAGACTGTTTCCCCTTCTATTGCTTTTTTCAGGTACTTCCCGAATGAATTCTGAAGAACGGAGGTTGATACTTTCATAGATAATCTCCTCTCTTTGAATGGATGAAGTGATGTATATATCATATGATGAGTTTAGCTAAAATACAATGTTGTATAGGTAAAATAGGGAACATGACTAAAAAATGAGACAAGGAAGAGATATGTTTGTTCAGCATACAACTTTCTTACTGCTGAAGAACGTCGTGTGCTTCGTTTTGGGAACCCCTTGTTCATTGAACCCGTACAGAGATGTTTTTAATGAATAAAATCATGAAAATCTCCTGATTGTTTAGTCCCGGTTGAGTTTTGC
Source organism: Sphaerochaetaceae bacterium (assembly GCA_963676605.2). Taxonomy (GTDB): domain Bacteria; phylum Spirochaetota; class Spirochaetia; order Sphaerochaetales; family Sphaerochaetaceae; genus SABI01. Next base: position 24,478 of record CAXXSP010000024.1, read on the forward strand.
TCTTTACACTGAAGAACACAAACTGAAAAAGACAGGTGAGCATTATGGCATTACTTCAGAGACAGAACAGCAATCAGGGACCGACACACATCACTTTCAAGTCCATGGTACTTCTCATCACAGTAGGAATGTTTTTCCTCATACCTTTCACTTCCTGTGATCTTGCAGGGAGCCAACCGACTGAAGGCGTGGAAGGACCTGAGGACGAGAGTGCCGCCATCAGGACCCAGCTGGAGCAGTTGATAGCTGACGGGGAGGATGTCACTGATTTCGATACCTCGAAAATCACCGACATGTCAAACCTCTTCAAAGACAATACTGGTTTCAATCAGGATATATCGGGGTGGGATGTGAGCAGTGTGACTGATATGAGCTATATGTTCAACGGAGCGACCATCTTCAATCAGGATATCTCGGGTTGGGATGTGAGTAAGGTGACTGATATGTCCCATATGTTTGATAATGCCCGTGCTTTCTATCAGGATATCAGGTTGTGGAATCTGATAAGCATCGAGAAACTGGATAACTTTGATGATGTTACATTGATAAAAGATACGCTTATGAGTCCTGCCTACGGATTTGTAAAGTCGAAATATGAAATCATGACCATGCATGATGCGGCAAAGAGTCTCTCCCATCTGAATACTGTGAAGATCACCGACATGTCTTATCTATTCGTAGACAGACTTTTTATAAACGGAGATATATCGAATTGGAATGTCAGTAATGTCACCAATATGTCTCATATGTTTGAGGGACAATATTTTTTTAATCAGGACATTACCCGCTGGGATGTGAGCAAGGTCACCAATACGAGTTATATGTTCAAGGATGCCTATGATTTTAATCATAATCTTTCCAATTGGGATGTGAGCGGTGTGACCGACATGGAAGGCATGTTCTTTAATTCGGGTTTCAAAAATTTCGGTCATAGCCTTTTAGTCTGGGATGTGAGCAATGTGACCGACATGAGTTGCATGTTCCAGGGCACCCCATTCAACAACGATATCTCGGGTTGGGATGTAAGTAATGTGACTGATATGAACCATATGTTCGCAGATGCAAAGGATTTCAATCAGGATATCAGCTTCTGGGACGTGAGCAATGTCACTGATATGAATCATATGTTTGCAGATGCTAAAACATTCAATATGGACATCAGCTCATGGAAGGTCAGTAACGTGACGGATATGTCCTATATGTTTTATAATAGGCTGCCTGACCCTGGAGAATCTGTTCCTTCGTCCAAATTCAACCAAGACCTCACAAACTGGGATGTCAGCAGCGTCACCGATATGTCGCATATGTTTTACAATTCAACATCCTTCAACGGAGATCTATCGAAGTGGAACACGGAAAGTGTTACAGATATGAGGGGTATGTTCTTCCATGCGACTTCCTTCAACAAGGATCTTTCTTCCTGGGATGTGAGTGGTGTCACCGATATGGGTAGCATGTTTCTTGATGCCTCCTCATTCAACACATCCCTTTCCTCATGGAGTGTACGTAACGTCACCGATATGAGTTCCATGTTCAAAGATGCGACTTCCTTCAATCAGGATATCGGGGAATGGAGCGTTGATAATGTCAACACAATGAAAGAGATGTTTTCTGCTGCGGTCACGTTCGATCAGGATCTCAGCAACTGGAATGTAGGGAATGTGACCGATATGAACAGCATGTTCTGCAATGCATTCGCGTTCGATCAAGATATCACCGACTGGGACATCTCGAACGTGAAGGCGATCTATCATTTCGATCATGGGAGCCCGCTGGCAGATTCTTCTTCACATAATCCGTTCTTCCGGATGGTCGACAGGGAGGAACTCGATTACCGAATAAGCAATGGTCATGATGTAACCGCACTCGACGTTACCCTGGTAACTGACATGTCTAACCTTTTTGCAGACACGACCTTTAATCAGGATATTTCAGGCTGGAACGTGAACAATGTGACAGATATGAATAACATGTTCAATTTCAATTTAGTTTTTAATCAAGATATCTCTCACTGGGACGTGAGCAATGTGACAAATATGAATGAAATGTTCCGTAATAGTGCTGCTTTTAATCAAGATATCTCCCGCTGGGATGTGAGAGGAGCACAGGAACACCACTCAGATTTTTCACTCAACAGCCCTATTGACGGCACCTCAAAGAGTCCATTCCATACCATCACATTGACAGAACTGAAAACCATGATAGCTGATAAGAAGGATGTGAGGTATGTGAATACTTCAGCGATTACCGACATGTCGAAACTCTTCGAGGGCAATTCCTCATTTAACCGGGATATTTCGCAGTGGGATGTGAGAAACGTCACCACGATGAAGGAAATGTTCGCCGGTGCTAGCTCCTTTAATCAGGACATTTCCTCCTGGAATGTAGGTAAAGTCAGAGATATGAACAGTATGTTCCTCGGAGCTGCTTCCTTCAACCAGGATATTTCCTCCTGGAATGTCAGCAGCGTGACTGACATGGCCACTATGTTTGACGGGGCATCTGCTTTCAACAGTGATATCTCCGGATGGAATACCGGAAAGGTGACCATTATGGGAGGGATGTTCGCTTCTGCCCTTGCGTTCAACCAGGATTTATCCTCCTGGAATGTGAGCAGTGTCAAAGATCTCGGCGGAATGTTCTTCGAAGCTGAAGCGTTCAACAGTGTCCTGGACACATGGGATGTGAGTCAGGTCGAGGACATGGAGAATCTTTTCTATGGTGCGACCTCGTTTAACCAGAATATCTCCTCCTGGAATGTGAACAGGGTAAGGTCGATGCGGTATATGTTCTATTCAGCAACGTCTTTCAATCAGGATATTTCATCTTGGGACGTGAGTCTCGTAGCGGAGATGGATTATATGTTCAACGGAGCCTCGAGTTTTTCTCAGGATCTCTCAAACTGGAACGTGAATGATATGGTGAGTCATTCCAATTTCTGTGACGGGTCCCATATTCTGAATACCCCTTATGTACCCCGGTTCTTTGTTTCCAGGGAGAAGCTGGATACGATGATCGCCGCTGGTGAGGATGTTAGGTATGTGAATACTTCCGCCGTTACGGACATGTCGCACCTCTTTGAAAACAAAAAGACCTTCAACCAGGATATCTCAGGATGGGATGTCGGAAATGTCACTACCATGCATGATATGTTCAAGAATGCCCATGAATTCAACCAGGACCTTACTGACTGGGATACCGGGAAAGTAACCGATATGAGAGCCATGTTCTACAATGCCTATAAATTCAATGGGGATATCTCAACTTGGGATGTGAGCAGCGTTACCGATATGAGTTATCTGTTCTATTATACCTATAAATTCAATCAGAACCTAAAAGACTGGGATGTGAGCAGTGTTACGAACATGTCCAATATGTTTGAAGCCTCATTTGTTTTCGATCAGGATATCTCCGGTTGGGATGTGAGTAATGTTATTGACCACTCTGATTTCTCATCCGGATGCCCTATTCATAACACTCCGAAAGAGCCTTTCTAGATGGTGAAGAAACAATATTTTCAAGTTGATCGGTATGAGATGTTACGTGTGAGTGTCACCTATGGTGAGCATATCCCCTCACTCTGCGAAAGGAAGGAGTCAGAAATGACTCCTGAGGCACCCTTACAGTGTGAAGATGGTTTGAGGAATATATGGATAGAGAAGAGCTGCAGCGGGTAATTATAAAAAAAGCATGGGAGGATAGAGAGTTTCGAAAGAAACTGAAGAAGAATCCCGGGGAGACTATTCAGGAATATTTCGGGATGGATATCAGAGCTGATATCACCGTTCTCGAGGAGACGAAGAATCGAATCTACTTTACCATTCCCGTCAACCCGAGCAGTCTGACCGACGCTGAGCTTGATGCGATAGCAGGAGGTTTCGATATGACCGGCCTTCAGGGAGAAGGCAGCTGATTCTTCTTCTCCCTGATTTCCGTCCTATGAATTCCTGTTCACCTCTGGTAGTATGAGATTAAAGGTGTACAAAAGGTGGCTGCTCCTCCATTGATAAACAGAAGATTCCTGGTAACCCTCACGATCCTCATCGTTATTACCATTCCCTCTATACCTCTGCTTCTGGATCTCGGAGAGCGATTCGCCCCTTCAGTCGATTCTCAGGCAGTGAATGGACAGGTCGACATTTCAGGAATCTATGGATCAGAGAAGAGAACCAGACTCACCGGTGAGTGGGAATTCTATCCGTTTCAGCTGCTCGATGAGAGTGCTTTGAGCGGTTCAGAGGCTCTCGATACACAGTATATAGAAGTTCCTGGTTTGTGGAATGAACTTCTGAAAAGTGGGGAAGGAAAGACCGGGACAGGGTATGGAACCTATCATCTGAAAGTCTCTGGGGCTGAGGCAGGGAAGAGTCTCAGTATGTACGTGCCGACAACAGCCTGTTCTGTCTCGGTTTCTATCGATGAGAAGGTCATGTACACCTCTGGAACAGTCGCCTCTTCGCGTGGTGAGTATAGGGCAAGCTATAAAACTGGCGTATTCGATTTTGTTCCCGAACACACCTCCTTCGATCTGATCGTTCAGATATCAAACTACGATCTTGCCTACGGCGGGATGTGGTATGCACTCAGTATAGGACAGACAGGCGTCATGAATACCTTCTACAACCAGTGGGACCGAAAGCAGTATATCTTCTTCGGCGGCTACCTGGTCATATATTTCTTCTATACAGTCATATATCTATTGAGACGAAAGGATATCTCGCATCTGTACTTTTCCATGGTCGCGTTATCGGCACTGCTCAGACTTACGGTATCTGAGCTCTATCTTATCTACCATGCACTCCCTTTCATCCCGTTCTACCTGGTGTTCAGGATAGAGTACATCGCCTCCTTCTGGGTATCGGGTTCGTACCTTCTCCTTGTGGATCATCTGTTCATAGAAGAGAAGATACTCAACAGGATCAACAGGGTGGTGATCCGGGGGATCTGTGCTGTATCGGCTCTTACCCTTATGCTCCCCACCTGGCTTCTCAGTTATCTTCATGACGGAGCAGAGCTCATCGTCATGGTGGTGGCCGGGTACGGGGTCGCGCTCTCCTTTCTCGCAAGCCAGAAAAAGCATCCCGGAGGGACACTACACCTTGCCGGTAGTTTCTTCGCTCTTCTTTTTGCATTTCCTGACTTCTTTCTGACTCCGAACTATCTTACAGGACATTTCGGAAACCTGATTAATGTGGGCCTGTTCGGGGCCATCCTTCTTCAGCTGGTCGTGATAGCGGCAAACCATGCACGGAACGTTATCCGGCTGGAGGCTATGGGAGAGGACCTGCTTCGACTGGACAAGCTGAAGGATGATTTCCTTGAGAATACCTCTCATGAATTGAAGACTCCACTGAGCGGGGTCCTCGCTATCTCGGAAGGTATGCTGAAAGGAGGGGATGGCTGGCTGACAGAGGGACAGACAGAAAAACTAGAACTGATCAGTTCTAGTGTGAGGCGCCTTGCCTTCCTCGTCAACGATATCCTCGATATCTCGCGCCTGCAGCATGAAGACCTCGTCCTCGATATAAAACCGGTGAGAATAGAAGGAATACTCCGAAGTACCTTCAAGGTCTTCGAGACACTGAGTATCCCTCGTGACATCTCAATCTCACTTCAGATGCCTGAGACCGTACCTTTAGTCATGGCTGATGAGAACAGGATCGCACAGATACTCTATAATCTTCTCGGTAATGCACTGAAATATACTCAGGAAGGTTCGATACTCCTCTCTTTAGAAGAAAGGAAGGGGAGAGTTGTCATCATGGTATCCGATACAGGAAACGGGATCCCCGAAGATCAGATAGAGGAAATATTTCTCTCCCACTTCCGCTCAGATGTGCAGGCGAGTATGAAGGAGGAGGGTCACGGGATAGGCTTAGCCGTATCGAAGAAGCTGATCGAGCAGCAGGGTGGAAGGATATGGGTTGAATCAACACTGGGACAAGGGTCCACCTTCTTCATCACCCTGCCTATTGCGTATGATACGATGAGTAAAGTAGCGGTCCAACCGGACAGGGAGATCGTAAAAAGGCAGAGAGCGATTCCTTCTGCTTCTCATACTGTCACTTCCAAGGAGGAGCTTGTCCTCATCGTAGATGATGAACCGATCAATCTCGAGGCAGCTTCATCCCTCCTCCAAGCTGATGGGTATTCCACCGTGAAAGCTTCGGGAGGAGAGGAAGCTCTCAGGTTACTTCATTCTCAGGAGAGGCATACCTTCTCCCTTGTCATCCTTGATGTGATGATGCCCGATCTTTCGGGGTATGAGGTCTGTAGGAAGATTCGGGAAGAGTGGAATCTCCATGAACTTCCCATCCTTATCATGACAGTGAAGAACAGGGTGGAAGACAAGGTAGAGGCCTTGAAGGCGGGAGCCAATGACTTCCTCTCCAAACCGTTCGAATCAACAGAATTCACTACCAGGGTCAACAACCTGATCGAACTGAAATCCTCAGTCATCAAGGCACTGAATGCAGAGCTCGCATTCCTGCAGGCACAGATCAAACCCCATTTCCTTTTCAATGCGATGAATACGATCATTTCCTTCTGCTATACCGATGGAGAAAAGGCGGCAGAACTCCTTACGAGCCTCGGCGAATTCCTACGGGGAAGCTTCGATTTCAAGAACAGGGAGACCCTTGTCCCGATAGAACAGGAGCTCGACTTCGTTCGAGCCTTCACCCGTATCGAGCAGGCCCGGTTCGGGAGCCGTCTTGAGATCATCTATGATGTGGATGAGGACCTGCAGGTTCTCCTGCCGCCCCTTGTCATTCAGCCCCTCGTTGAGAACGCAATTCTCCATGGGGTAAGAAGAAAGAAGGGGAAGGGTACAATAACAATCACGATGAAAGCTCAGGATGATCAGATCTCTATTGCTGTAAGCGATGACGGAGTGGGTATAGAGAATGATCGTATCCCTGCTTTATTCGAGGATGGGAATCAGAGGGTAGGACTGAGCAATATAAACAGCAGACTGATGAAGATCTACGGAAGAAGAGTGAAACTGGAAAGTACAGTAGGGGAAGGAACGAAGGTCTCGTTCCTTATCCCGAACAGGAAAGAGGGAGAGACGACATGATCCATGTGGCCATAGTTGATGACGAACAGCCGGCAGTCGATCTGCTGAAGACACTGCTTTCTCACAGGGATGAGATTTCAGTTGACCTCATGACAACTAATCCCCTGGACGTGCTGCACGGTGACCTTTCTGTGATCGATATTCTTTTTGTCGATATAGAGATGCCTGAAATGAACGGTCTGGAGCTCGCTCAGCAGGTAACTGACAGGTATCCTGCTCTCCACGTGGTATTCGTCACAGCCTACAACGAGTATGCGGTCGATGCGTTCAATCTCCATGCCCTTGATTACTTGATGAAGCCGGTACAGCCGAAGCGGCTGGAAGAGACCCTCGCACTTATAGAGGAAAGGGCAGAGAGCGATCACATGAATACTGCTGAATTGTGTAGTGTGAAAACCTTCGGCGTCTTCAGTGTACACATCGGTGATACACTCATCACTTTCAGGACAAGGAAGGCTGAAGAGCTCCTTGCCTACCTCCTTTCAGCTCAGGGGAACTTCGTGAGCAGGTCCGTCCTTCTTGATATGCTCTGGCCTGATTTTGAGGGTGATAAGGCTTTGATGAACTTCAACACGACTCTCTATTACCTGAAAAAATCGTTCTCCTCCCTGCTCCATAGAAAGGTGGTGATACAGCAGAGAGGCAGCTACAAAGTCGATATTGACTGTTTCAGCTGTGATTTCATACATCTGAAGGAGGCAAGCAGGAATACCTCAGTGATGGAAGATGCTGACCTTGATTTCTCTCTTTCCATCATCGCTGAATACCATGAGAGGTACCTGGCTGCATCAGATTATCCCTGGGTGTACAATGATCAGCTCAGGTATGAGTCGATGTATTCAAACCTGGTCGGGAAAGCGGTAGAAATTCTGGAAAAAAGGAATAATATTACCCGTGCGCTTGAACTGGCCGAGACAGCTCTCGCCATCGTTCCCGGTGATGATAATATCAATTACCTTACCATGCGGTTGCTCCTCAGGGTAGGAAATGGAGTGAAAGCCAGAGAGTACTTTGATCTTTACCGGAAAAGACTGGAACAGGAACACAGTCTCAAACCTTCACAACGATATAAGGAGCTTTTCTCATGATGCACTTTCATCTTAACAGTTCCGCCTCCCTTCCACAGATGCAGCCTTTGACTTTCTTATGCTGCTCATCACCTCCATTCATGATGAATCGGGTTAGGCTTGTTGTGAAAGTGAAAACGGAGTATTCTAACACATATGAGATTACCTATGCGTGAGAAAGACATTATTATCTCAACATTGAAGAGTTTCACGCCGGATGCTACGATCTATCTTTTTGGCAGCAGGGTGGATGATTCAGCACGTGGAGGAGATATCGACCTATTTCTTCTCACCTCGACCCCAGTACCTCTGAGCATGAAACTCTCCATGCTTACCCGCCTTGCAAGAAGCGGAATTACAAGAAAAATCGATCTTATTGTACAGTCTCCTCAACAGCAGCGCGAGAAATTGTATGGAGAGGTGATGGAAAAGGGGGTCAGATTATGCTGAAACATACACCATTTACCTTGTTCTTGGATAATCTGGGAAAAGCTGATCTTCATATCTCTAGAGGGAAAAATGCGAAAGACGAGATCATCAAATGGGGAGAGCTTTCGCCACAAGTATTCAACGATGCAGAAAAAGTGAAAACTCTCGATTCCTTCATCTATCGGTTTATAAAGCTTCAGGATCTTATCGGGCAGAAACTATTTCGCTCATACCTCGATACGGTAGGGGAGTTACAGGATGATATGTCATTTTTAGATGTCCTCGATAAACTTGAGAAGCTTCACATCATAGGTGAATCTGATCAGTGGTTTTCATTTCGTCGGTTGAGAAATGAACTGACTCATGAATACCCTGATAACGAAGCCGAAATTCTGGAAGGGATTATACTTGCGTTAGATGCATTTGATGTGACAGTATCTATTGTCGACAAGCTGAAAAGGGAAATTCCGCGTCTTTCTCGATGAGATCAGAGGGGAAAGAGAAATCCTGCACCTGTTCCGAACAGAAATCCGATCGAATCCTGGTCAAACAGTATGGAACCTTTGATCGTGAACCTGAAAGCGACTCCCTTGGGTCCCCGGTAATCAAAAGCGATCTCACCTCGCAGAATTGCTTCCCGTTGATACATCTGGTACATAATATTACCAACAGTTGAATTTTAGTCACAACCAAACGGGTTAAAAGTCGTCAGTTTCCAACGCCTTAATTTTAGTCACCCGCACCGAAATGCTATTGTAAAGGTCCCATCTGAGAGAGCTTCTCACGAAGCCTGAAACTGGGACCTTTAATTGTTATGATTGTACTATGGTGGACGAGCTTGTCAACCGCTTCCTCGGCAGCCCGCGCCTCATACAATTTTGGCCAGTCAGCGAATGGCCTGTTGCTGGTCACAATTATACTTCCTTTCTCGTAGCGTCGAGAAATCAGTTCAGCAAACAATTCGCATCCCTGTTTATCAAGCTGTCTGCTTGCTACATCGTCAATAATCAACAGAGAAGGTCTCACGAACGCTGCCCATTTCCGATTATTCAGAGTCCCCAGTCGTGCTGCATCCTTCAACTTCTCAATAATCTGAGTCAGGGAAGACATATACACTTTCATTCCCTGTTGGATGCAACGGAGCCCGAGAGCCATCGCAAGATGACTCTTTCCCCTACCTGGCTTCGCCATGAAGATGATGTTCTCTTTTGCTCTCATGAAATCAAGCGTAGCCAGCTGCCGTATCTGCTGTTCATCAAGTTCCGGCTGAAAACTGAAGTCGAATGATTCAAGTGTCTTATTAGCAGGAATCCCCGAAACCTTGAGAAGCATGTCAAACGATCTCTGACGCTTCTCATCTAGCAGGTGATCAATTACGTGGGCAAGAAACTCAATATTCTCCAGCTGCTGTTTCCCTGCCTGCACAGACAGCTGTGCAAGAGATTGCTCAGAGACATGAAGTCCCAGAGAAGTCATATGCTCTGCGAGAGTCTGGTATATATTCATCAGAAGCCTCCCCGTAGCGCTGCATCGTAATCGCTGAAGTCTGTAGGATCCATGTCCTCAAACAGGGAGTACTCTTGTTGAATCGCATGGCCGTACTTCTTTTTGCCCCCGCCATTGTCTCTTCGGTAGTCATGTGGCCATTGTTGCGGATGGTAGTAATTTTTACGGTTGGAAGCCATTTCATAGCTGCCAACGAGTTCGCCCTGGGAGTCCTTGATGAGAATCGTGTCATGGAAACGGGCAATACTGACTCTCTTCTCATGGCAGCTATGGACAATACCAAACTTACTGCCCTCATAACTCACCATCCCATCAATATTCACACTTCTTGCAACCCACAGATACCGGTCCAGGATCTCAGCGGAAGGAAGGACTTTGAGATGTTCCTTTTCCTCCACATGCACCTCTGACGGGATTTGACCTGTAGTACCGTGCTCCTTGTCATTTACCTGTTCACACCACTGAAGTGCCTGAACATTCAGGTCTATGAGGTCTGTGAATGATCGGCCGGGGAAGAAATTGTCTTTTACATAGTCTACAAGTCTTTCCGATTTTCCCTTCGTCTGAGGAGTCCTTACCTTACATAACCTCGTAGCGAAACCGAGTTCGGCCATGAATGCTTCGTACTTTGCATTGAATACAACTGTAAGTTTGTTCCGTGAATGAACGACGCTCTTCATATTATCGGTCAAAACCGCCTGAAACAGCCCTTCAAAGTACTGAAACGCATGAATCATTCCGATGAAAAGGAATTCCTGTCTTGCCGTCGTGAAGAACTCCACGTACCGCATCCTGCTGGCACCGCAGACCATCACCAGACATGCTATCTTTTTCAGCTTCTTCTTATTTTTTGGAAGATAAAAGACGAATCCCCAGTCCATTTGAACCTGCTCACCATATTGGGTCTCAAACCGCATCGTTCGCCCTGGTGTGTAGATTTGCTCAGAATCTGGTCGAAACCTCTTCACGTACTCTCGGATGATAGTGATGCCACCCGAATACCCTCTTGAACGCATCCGATCAAATAATGCTTCACAGTTGAAGTTATTACATGCGAACTGTTCCTTGAGATACTCTTTGAATTCATCAAGCTTGGATCCTTTCTTTTTCCCTCTGTTTCCGTGAGGTTGGACTCCATCATTGATATACTTTCTGACCGTGTCTCTCGATAAACCGGTTTCTCTGCTGAGAAGAGAAATGTTCCTTGGGTCTTTCCTTCTACCTTCAAACGCTCCTGTACCTGTGTTAACATACTGTAGTTGCCACTCCTGCTCATGTATTTTCCTCTGTGAATGATGATTTGGTTGTCTCCATTCTAGAGGAATTGCTGGTGGGGGTGGCTATTTTTAAACTGTTGCTAACTGTCTATTTTTTACCCGTTGGAATGTGACGAGAATTTACCCGTTGGTGATATAACGGAAATAATCTATAACCGTCTTCACCTTAGAAGGTATTTTGATTGATAGTTATCATCTTCGTCTTGAAGAGTATGCTCTTGAGTAATAAATCTGGAGAGTGCTCATTCTGAGAATCATCGGTGCCCATCTTCACAACTATCGGTGTTGTTGCGGGCGAATATTCTGTGAGTTTCGTATGCTGATCTTCTCCTCATAGCACATCAAATTTGGGATATTATCTGGACCACAAGAAATGACGAACGAGTGTCATAATTCCCTAAAATATCAAAAGTTTCTGGAAATATATAAAAAAACATGTAAAAGCTTACGAAAATACGTAAACTATTTGACACGCACACAGGCAAGGCGTAGTATGAGTATATGAACGAAACATTGAGTTTGATCATCGCACAGCAGCAGGAGAACCTGAGAAGCCCGTTTCCTATTGTGCCCAGGGATATACAGATACTTCCTGTAACAAGGAAGGCGACAGTAATAATCGGGGTCAGAAGATGTGGGAAATCTACATGGCAGCATGAGAAAATCGAATCCCTCCTCAGAGATGGAGTGAGGACAGAAGATATATGTTTTATTGATTTTTCCGATGACCGTCTGGACTTTCTCCGGGGTGAAGAATCTGAGCCCGCAGTGATTTCTGATACGTATTATGCCATGTATCCAGAGAGTCATGCACACAAGGTGTTTTTCTTTTTTGATGAGCTTCAGTATGTAAATCGATGGGCTCAATTTGTTAACAGGATCCAGACAACAGAAAATTGCGAGGTATATATCTCCGGTTCATCTGCAAAACTTCTCTCCAAGGAAATTGGGTCCGAGCTTGGTGGAAGGGCTTTTCCTTGGGAGTTATTCCCATTCTCCTTCCGGGAGTTTCTCAGAGCGAATGGGAAACCTGAAACCATAACCGACATTTCAAGTAGAGATGCAATTATCGGTGCGTTTGGTGAATATGTAACAAAAGGAGGAATGCCGGAACGACTTATCCTCCCCAAAGAGACTATGGCGCCAATTTACTTCCAGAATCTCATTCATGATGTTCTTACCTGGGATATTATGCTCAGATATAATATCTCGCATCCGGTTCAGTTGAAAAGACTGGTACACATCCTGATGAATAACTTTTCTCGTGTAATATCGGTAAATAAACTAAAACAGCGTTTAGCGGGGGAAAGGAACAGACTGGCTCCAGAGTTGATCAATGATTACATCGTCAAGTTGACCGACTGTTACCTGCTTTTTACTGTCCCTATACGCTCATCCAATGTGGCGGTACAAGCGGTGAATCCAAAAAAGGTCTACTGTGTGGACCATGCGATGGCTCAAGCCTATTCGCGCGCCACTACTGATAACAGCGGGTTTGCATTGGAGAATATGATCTTCGTAGCACTCAGACGAACCACGGAGAATGTCTATTACTATAAAACTTCCCGGGGTGATGAAATTGACTTCGCTGTTGGACCTGATTCCGATATTCGACTGATTCAGGTTTGTTGGGAGTTGGGAAAACAGGGGAAAACCCGAGATCGTGAAATCAGGGCTCTCATTGAAGGAATGGGTGAACTCGACCTTCAGGTATCATGGTTGATTACCGCTTATGAAGATGAAAAGATCGTAGATGATGCAACAGGTAGAAGCATTTATGTGATCCCTGCCTACAAATGGTTATTGCAGATCATGTGAAAAGGCAGAAAGTCTGCGTATAATACATAAAAGGTCTACATGTCTCTCTACGGAAGCTTTTACTCTGACTGTCGTTTTTCCACCATTACTGACAGAGTTCTGCTTACGCGTTATATATCACAGGCGCCTTAAACTTCCATGTATTCCATGCGGTTTCATCTGTCGCTAGTTCTGCCATGAAAGCTGCAACGTTGATTCTGCTCGTTTGTCCGGCATTGAATACCGGTGATCTCTGCAGGGAGTCAAATACCCTGTACGCACTCACTTTGTCATCAATGGTCAGGGTATCCGGTCTGACGGCAACCCATTCAATGTTGTTGTTCCCCGTGCATTCCCGTTCAAGATATTTCAGAGCTCTCTCATTATCTCTCTGAGGAGGCAGGATACGTCTCATAAAAGACATGACCAGCTTCTCTCCAAAGGAGAATTTCTCACCTGAATCTGCCGGCAGGCAGGCGGTCGTACTCATGAGAATGAATTGTACTCTCCTCTCCTTCGGGGCATGTTCGACTGCCTTTGCGACTGATTCTGTTACCAGATAATGGGGTTTCCCGAATATTCCCTTCAGGGTGAGATTATGGCCTAGGCAGGATACGATAAGGTCCACATCGGTAAGTAATCCGGTCATATTCACTGTATCAATGTCGTAGATACTGCGTACGATCAGCTCGAGATTCTCGTCGTGTATGTTCTTGAACTTCTCATCACTTCTGGCAATTGCCTGTACCTGAAGGTCGTGCTGAAGCAGTTGCTTCACCACTTGAAATCCTGTTTTACCTGTAGACCCCAATACGAGTGCTTTCATAGAACCTCCTATATAACATTATGGGAGATAAATATATATGAATAATACCACCCGGTGGATGCGGACACAAGAGTCAGAAAAGGAGCAGTAATCGGCGTCTTGATGAGAAAGGATGGAAGTCTTTCAGACGGGCAGCGTCTCGAGTGAACTGAATTGGTGTGGGGAAATGTGACTTTGTTCCTTTTCTTTTTATTCTGATGATATTACATTCCCTCACGAGGAGTTTAATTATGGAATTATTAACAACCGAGACATTTAAAGAGAAAGTATTCAACTGGGACGAGAGCAAGGACTGGAAATTCCAGGGGGAGCTTCCCTGTATCATAGATTTCTATGCGGACTGGTGCGGACCCTGTAAGATGGTCGCTCCTATCCTTGAACAGCTCTCAAAAGAGTACGAGGGAAAGGTGAATATCTACAAGGTAGATACAGAGGCACAGCAGGAACTTGCCGGTATGTTCGGGATTCAGAGTATCCCGTCGATTCTTTTCTGCCCGACCGAAGGTCAGCCTCAGATGGCTATGGGAGCTCTGCCGAAGGCTTCATTCGAACAGGCAATTGCCGATGTTCTCGCAGTGAAATAAGAAAGAACGCCATTTCTTTTCATACACTAAAAATCCCACGGACTTCGTGGGATTTTTTAGTGAAGAAGTGAAGAACTCCATGAAATGGATCGGGGAATTCTCAGCTCGTTTATTCTACTACGTACATCCAGCCTTCAGGGCCTTCGATATCTCCGAACTGGATACCGCAGAGGGTGTCATACAGTTTTCGGGTGAGCGGGCCGGTCTCAGTCTCTGAATGGAAGACGTGAAGGTCTCCCTTATATGCAATGCCTCCGATCGGGGTGATCACAGCAGCTGTTCCGCAGGCACCGGCTTCGATGAAATCATCAAGGCTTGAGATCGGCACATCACGTTCGATGACTGTCATTCCGAGTTCCTTCGCCAGGTCGATGAGAGAGAGTTTTGTGATACTCTTCAGGATAGAAGATGATTTAGGCGTGATGAATTCATTGTTCGCGGTGAGGCCGAAGAAGTTGGCGGCTCCCACTTCCTCGATATTCGTATGCGTCGCAGGATCAAGGTAGATACAGTCTGCATACCCTTCCTCTGCAGCTTCCTTGTGCGGAAGCATCGAGGCGGCATAGTTTCCACCGACCTTTGCCTGTCCTGTTCCATACGGTGCAGCGCGGTCCATACCGGTCACTGAGAAGTTTACAGGAGTAAGACCGCCCTTGAAGTAGGGGCCGACGGGAACACAGAAGACACTGAAGATGTACTTCGGAGCAGGTTTCACTCCGATATTTTCTCCCACTCCGATAACGAAGGGGCGGATATAGAGCGTCGCACCGGTTCCATAGGGAGGTACCCATTTCTCATTTGCCTTCACGACCTGAAAACATGCATCAATGAATTTCTCTTCAGAAACTTCGGGCATCAGGACCCTCTCGCAGCTGAGCTTCATGCGTGCCGCATTCATGTCCGGTCTGAACAGGCGGATCTTACCGTCTTTACCGCGGTATGCCTTCAGTCCTTCAAAACACTGCTGTCCATAGTGGAGGGCAGTCGAGGCTTCGCTGATGTGAAGCGTGTTATCCTCAGTTAGCTTCCCTTCATCCCAGGAGCCGTTCTCCCACACAGAAATATAACGGAGATCTGTTTTGATATAATCGAATCCGAGTGTTTCCCAATTTGGCAGTGTCTGTGACATAGATATATTCTCCTTATCCAATTGTATCTATACTAACGGACAACGGAGCAAGTTTTCAATCATTTTGCGATAATTTGAGAATCAATTACACAACCTCTCTATAGAACACTTCTTTATTGACTTTCAGGGCTGTGAAGGATATATGATATCTCATGAAGAAACACACCTCACCCGGGTCTCTTGATAGAAAAGCAGTTGCCGGCATCGCTTTGATGCTCGTCACCGCAGCTGCGGGCGCTCTGGACTCCGCAATCGCAAAGCAGCTTTCCGGCACGATCCATCCGTTTATGATGGGCTTTACCCGGGCCTTTTTCGGCCTCCTCGCCATTCTTCCGATGATCATCCGGAATCCCGGGATACTTCACTCCCATTTCCGTTTCCGTCATGTTCTGAGATCTTCATTAAAGCTTCTGGCAGTTGTCTCCTATTTCTTTGCCTATGCAAGGGCACATCTTGCAGATGCGACAGCTATCGCCTTTACTGCCCCGGTATTCCTTACCGTGTTCGCCTGGATTTTTCTGGGAGAGAAACCGAAGAAACTCAGGGTCACGGCTGTCCTGATCGGTTTCATCGGTGTTCTCACAGTCATACGGCCGGGACAGGGCAGTGGCGGAATACAGGATGGACTCCTGTTCGCACTGCTCGGCGCACTGCTCACTGCAGTCATTCAGGTGTTTCTGAAGCAGATGTCCGCGAAGGACTCCACGCAGACACTGGTCGCGTGGAATCTCATTATCATGGTGCCCATCGCAGCAATACCGGCTGCCTTCTTCTGGACAATGCCTGAGGGGACAGAGCTGCTGCTCCTTCTTCTCCAGGGGCTGCTCGGTGCGCTTGCGATGACCTGTGCCACGAAGGCCTTCAGTCTCGCAGATGCATCACTCATCTCACCGGTCGACTTCATGAAGCTACCCTTTGCTGCGATTCTCGGGTATACGTTCTTTGCACAGACGGTGCCGGTTACCACCTGGATAGGAGGGGTCGTCATCTCAATCGCCGCCATTCTTCTTGCACAGAGCGCACGGAAGAAGGAAACAGAATCTATTCCTGATTGATTCTCTCTACAACCTCCTGAACACTCGGGAGTTCAGGTGCATCCTTGAATCCGGCAAGGCGGTCATAGATATTCTTTGATGCCTTGTGGAATCCACCCGGGATACCAGCCGATTCAAGGGTGTCGGAGATCTCATCCATCTCAGCGGAGAACCGCCACGCCTTCGATGTGACTTTCTGTATTCCCTCAAGCATCTTTGCCGCCCGTTCTTCACCGAAGAACCGCTGCCAGTGGAGTTCCAGGTGATCACGTACTCCGAGCTTTTCAGCCGCCGCGGCAACTGCACACTGGAGGGCGATGGCACCCTTTGTATTCGCAGCGAAGCACATCTTCAGCGCTGAAGCACGTCCGATCTCGTCTCCAAGGAGTTCAGTTTCGATGGGACCGCCGGAGAAGCAGGAGGCAACCTCTTCGGCTGCAGGACCTGAGAGGAGCAGCCAGGTTGTACCCGGCTTCCAGGCTGGGAGCCCGATGATCCCGCCGTCAACGTACTGAGCACCTCCGCCTTCGACAATGTTTCTGATGGTTTCTGTCCT
Source organism: Sphaerochaetaceae bacterium (assembly GCA_963676605.2). Classification (GTDB taxonomy): domain Bacteria; phylum Spirochaetota; class Spirochaetia; order Sphaerochaetales; family Sphaerochaetaceae; genus SABI01. The sequence goes on from CAXXSP010000024.1 coordinate 41,761, forward strand.
CTTCGGAGATACGGCGTTCACATCGGCATAGATCCCGGTATAACCGAGACGTGCTACACTGGCTGCAACATCGGCTGCCGCATGGGGAGGACAGACGCTTATGAGAATAGAACAGGAAGAGCAGAGCTCTTCGAGCGTCTTCTTCTCTTCCAGACCGTACTTCTGAGCGCGCGATCTCGTCTCCTCACCCCGTCCTTCCGATACCCAACAGGCGGTGTGACCCGAATTCTGTGCGGAAATGGCGAGGGTTATTCCCATATTTCCAGGATGAAGAAATCCTATATTCATGTTATCTCCTTTATATGTATACATGATGTGTACAATTTATTGTAGTGTACGACAATTCTGATCGCCACACAATGGAAACAGGGTGATGTACACGCTCTTCTTTCACGTTCAGGCTGTTTACTGACCAGGATGCATCAGGCGATAATGCAGGTTTGTATATAAAAGGACTGTTCAATCCAGCAGCTTCCCTTCATACTTCCTCTATCGGAACAGATATGTTCCGCACGTGTGGAGGTGTAGCATGATTGATTCCGTTTCAGCTCTGATGAGAGGAAAGGTCGCACTGATTACCGGGGGCGGTTCAGGAATTGGAGCGGCGATTGCAGAACTCTTCAGTAAAGAGGGCTGCAGGGTGTATATCACAGGGAGGACGGAGGAGAAGCTCCGCCGCACTGCCGATACTTTGAGCGCCTATGGAGGCGAGGTCATCCCTGTTGTTTCCGATGTGACAGATTCCAGGGCCGTGGCTGCGCTGTTTGCTTCTGTGATGGAAGGTTCTGAGAGACTCGATGTGCTGGTGAATAATGCGAGTGTGTTCGGTGGAAACAGGATTGACCAGATTACAGATGATCAGTGGAAATCGATGATGAGCACCGGGCTTGACGGGACCTTCTACTGCAGCCGTGAGGCTTTCAGGATCATGAAAGAGCAGGGCGGTGGCAGGATTATCAATATCGGGAGCATTGCGGCATTCCGCTCACGTGAACAGGCCGCAGCTTACAGTACCTGCAAGGCGGCAGTGTCGGCACTGACAAACTCTATCGCCCTTGACGGGCGGGAATTCGGTATCGCGGCGAGTTGTCTCCATCCGGGAAATACGATGGTGGAGAGACGGGCTGACGGAAGACCGGGGACCGGAAAGGATCAGGGTCCTGAAGATCTTATGGCTGCTGAGGATGTTGCACGCACAGCGCTGCTGATGGCGACGCTTCCTGCCTCGACGAATCTTCTCGAGGCGGTTGTGCTCCCTGTGCATATGAAATACCTGGGAAGAGGGTAGGCGGACTTTCACCTCCCGGGGATCAGCGGGAGACTATCCACTTCGCAATGTCCTGGATCACTCTCTCATCCACCTTCTGCGGGATTCTGTACTCATTTCGCACCTTTTTCAGTGTTCCGTACACAGCTTTCATGAACAGATGGTTGAGTCCTGCATAGGTCTTGAACTGAACATGTTCCTTGTCTGTGCAGATATTCTTATAAAGAGCGAAATCTTCTGTGAGGGAGACCTGAACATCCTTCTCTCCCTGGAGGATCAATACCGGTTTTTCCAGTTTCTTCAGATAATCGGAAGTCGGATGAAGTGCCATCTCCTTGAAATACCAGGCTGAGATCCTGCCCATCATCTTCTTCTGCTGTGCTTTGGCCTCGCTCATCGTTTCCAATGAGGCAAAGGATTCTTTCAGCTTCGCGATCTGTTTCCCTGCGATCTTTTTCAGCAGGGGATTGAGTTCTCCGAGGAGCCGTTCATTCTGACTAATCATGATATCGGAAAGGGTGCGGGGAGAGCCTGCGGCGATGATGAGTCCGGCGAAATCACCTCCCTCCGCATCAATGCGTGGAGCAAGCATCCCCCCTAAAGAGTGTCCGAAAATGTATACCTTGTCAGGATCGATCCTCTGTATCACTTTTCAGCAGCCGGGAAGCGAGAATGGCATCCTCGATACACTCCTCCCGTACACTCTGACGTTCAGGCCGTTCTTTCATGAGTGCTCTGCCATGGATCTTCGTCCGTTTGTCATAACGGAGAACGGCGATGCCTCTGGCTGACAGTCCTTCGGCTATATCCCTGAACGGCCGGTTTGCTCCGACCGTCTCATCCCTGTCTGAAGGACCGGAGCCATGCACCAGCACCACACCGGGAACAGGTTCATTGACTCCCTCAGGCAGGGAGAGAATCCCTTCCAGCGGGTATTCGGTGTCTGCGCCGATTATAATCAATTCATCCATGATACACCTCCAACGAAAACCTTGAGGAATCAATCTCTTTCCCTGTATGCCGAAGGTAGTGCGAAAGATCCGGGAAATCTTTTCCTCGCGTCATATCTTACTGTCTCAGGGTATGGAAGTCCATACAGAAGTTTAGCACGATTTCCATCGGCGATATTACTGTGCGGTACTCTTCAATGAATTCTCCGGAGGTTCTCCTTCCATGAAATAACACCGTGATGGGCTCTTCTACATGGGACGGGATGCTCTCCGTCAGTGGAGATGTTTCTCAAAGAAATGATGGGCATAGGGATTATCATTATACCGTTCGATCGAAGTGTATCCACGAGAGGAGTAGAAGCTGATCGCTTCTGTCAGTGTTTCGTTTGTGTCGAGCCGGATAACGGGAGTTCCCCGCTTCCCTGCCTCTTCTCTCCAGGCGTGAGAGCAGCTTCGCCGCGATCCCCCGCCTCCTGTAGGCGGGATCAACCCAGACTTTCTTCACCTCTGCATAGCCGTTCAGGAAACGGAGTGCTCCGCATCCTACAGGCCTGCCGAACAGGAGGGCGAGATAAAAGACTCCCTGAGGGAGGTCGTACTCACCTGGGTGTGCATCGGCTGACGGGTCGAAGCTGGTATTGAAACGATCTGACAGGTCAGCGTAGTAGTTCCTGAGCATCATCTGTAGAGCGCGGATCATCACCGCTTACCCTCGTGAGCTCTACGGATGCCGATTCCAGTATTCTCGTCACATCCCCCATAGCCCGAGTGAGCCGTTCACGATTCCCTTCGGGGAGCTTCCCGAGGATACCGCCGGCAGCCTCATCGCTGAGGCTGTTCAGCACTTCGATTTCTTTTTTCCCTTCGTGGGTGAGCGACGGCTGTTCTTGATCTTCTATCCACAAGGTTTTCGGAAAGGACGATGAGCCTCTCCCTCTCGAGCTGCCTGAGCAGCCTCGACATGTATCCTGAGTCAATGCCCAGATAGTCCCTCAGCTGCTTTGATATCGTCTGTTCCTTCCGCTATTTCGAAGAGGAGACGGGAAGCGGCCAAGAGGTCGAGGCCGTCCGAGATAGGTCTTGTCAAAAATACCGAGGATCCGTGTTACGCTTCGGTTGAATTCGCGCATGGTTTCAATCTGTTCCATATTTATCTGATCTTAGTCAGATAAATATGGAAGGTCAAGAGCATGCAGTCCCAGATCAGTCCCTGAAGGAGGGAAAGCTCTTCGAGCCGCTGAAGGTCAAGGATTCTCACCCTCTTATTCCCGATCGATTCTATGATCCCTTCCTCTTCGAGCTGACTGAATTTCCGGCTGAGCGTCTCCCGTGCGAGACCGAGGTAATTCGCGAGTCCTTCACGGCTGAGCGGGAGGGTGATGACGGGAGTGTCTCCCATCAATGTTCCGTAGGAGTCCTTGAAATCGAGAAGAAGGGAGGCGACTCTCATATCGGCATTTCTTCCTCCCATCGACTGCATGACGCTCTCAAGGCGGCTCATCCTCTTTGCCATAGCCTCGATGATCTCCATGGCGATCGCAGAGTGTTCACTGAGGAGGCGGAGAACTGGCTCTTCGAGAGCTGACACACACGAGTCTCTTCGAGAGCCTCGACAGAGTAGGGAACCTTATCTCCGGTGAAAAGAAACCGTGCCCCGAAGTAGTCGTTCTCAGGGAAGATGTAGAGGATCTGTTCCCTTCCGTCCGCGGTGTTCCTGTAGGCCTTCGCACTCCCTTCCCTGATGACGGTGAACCACTGACCCGGTTCTCCCTCACGTACGATGAGCTCCCCTTTGCTGAATACCTTGTGTTCCATCTCGTCAGTCAGCACATGAAGAAATTCAGGATCGAGTGAGGCAAAGAGGGGTACGCTTCTGATACACTGGTCGTTTCCGCAGGCTGAACAATCGGAACACACGGTATGGGTTTTCATACAAACTCCTAAAAAAACTGAATATGTGATTTGAATCACAGTACTCTTCCTTGCTCCCATGGTACACCATCTCCATCAGGACAGTCCACCTGTGTGACACCATGAGAACGGAGGAACCGTATGAACACTGAAAACGGAACGAACGACAGAATCACCCACGAGATTGATACCCGTGCATTCATTCAACATAACTATCATCCCTATGAAGGGGATTCATCCTTTCTTGCCTCTCCCACAGAAAAGACCGTACAGCTCTGGGAAAAACTCTCGGGCCTGCTGAAGGTCGAGAGGGAACGGGGAGGTATGTACGATATAGATGAGAAGACGATCTCCACCATCACCAGCCACGGGGAAGGATACATCGATAAGGATCTCGAGACGATCGTAGGTCTGCAGACCGATGAACCGCTGAAGCGTTCCATCATGCCCTTCGGCGGTATCCGCCTGGTTCACACCGAGCTCAAGGCATATGGAAAGGAGCTTCCTGAAGATATCGATGAAGTATTCCAGTACCGGAAGACTCACAATGACGGAGTGTTCGATGTCTACACTGATGAGATGAAGAAAGCCCGGCATTCGGGTATCATCACCGGGCTTCCCGATGCCTACGGCCGCGGGAGGATCATTGGCGATTACCGCCGTGTGGCACTCTACGGGATCGACTACCTTATCGCCCAGAAGAAAGAAGCAAAGTCGAAACCTCTCTACGGAGCCATGACCGAAGAGCTGATCCGGGAGCGGGAAGAACTGAGTGAACAGATCCGCTCTCTCATCGAATTGAAGGAGATGGCCTCTTTCTACGGTTTTGATATCTCAAAACCTGCACAGAATACGAAGGAAGCGATCCAGTGGCTCTATTTTGCCTTCCTCTCCGCGACGAAAGAGCAGAATGGTGCCGCAATGAGTCTCGGAAGAGTCTCCACCTTCCTCGATATCTATGCAGAGAAGGACCTCGCCTCCGGTCTCTACACGGAAGAGGAGATTCAGGAATTCGTCGACCACTTCATCATGAAGCTGAGAATCATCCGGTTCCTGAGAACCCCTGCCTATGACGAGCTGTTCAGCGGGGACCCCACCTGGGTCACCGAAGTGATCGGCGGAATCGGTCACGACGGCAGACACCTCGTGACGAAGATGAGTTTCCGTTTCCTCCACTCGCTCACAAACCTCGGACCTGCACCCGAGCCCAATCTCACCGTCCTGTGGAGTGACAGGCTTCCGAGAGCCTTCAAAGAGTACTGTGCGGCCATGTCCATCGAGACTTCGTCCATTCAGTACGAGAATGATGATATTATGAGACCTGAATGGGGTGATGACTACGGTATCGCATGCTGTGTATCGGCCATGGCGATCGGCAGGCAGATGCAGTTCTTCGGTGCCCGGGTCAATCTCGCCAAGACCCTCCTCTATGCGATCAACGGCGGAAGGATGAAATATCAGGCGAGCAGATCGGTCCCCGATATGCTCCTCTCAGCGGTGAATACCTCAATTACGAAGAAGTGCTCGACCGGTTCGAGAGTATGAGCGCCTGGCTGGCGAAACTCTATATCGACACACTCAACGTCATCCATTTCATGCATGACAAATACTCGTACGAGAGAATCGAAATGGCTCTCCACGATGAGAAGATTCTGAGAACCATGGCAGGAGGCATCGCCGGCTTGAGCGTGGTGGCGGACTCCTCTGCGCGATCAAATATGCGAAGGTGAAGCCCGTCTATGATGAGCGTGGGATTGCCGTCGATTTCCGCATAGAAGGGGAGTACCCCACCTATGGAAACAACGATGACAGGGCTGACAGAGTCGCCATTGATGTGGTGAGAAGTTTCATGGAGAAACTGAAGAGCCATGTCACCTATCGTGAATCTCTTCCGACCCTCTCGGTCCTGACGATCACCAGCAATGTCGTGTATGGAAAGAAGACCGGATCGACGCCCGATGGAAGAAAGAAGGGAGAACCCTTCGCTCCCGGAGCGAACCCGATGCACGGCCGTGATACCAACGGCTGTGTGGCAAGCATGAAGAGTGTCGCAAAGATCCCCTATGAGGCGGCACAGGACGGTATCTCCTACACCTTCTCCATCATTCCTTCGACTCTCGGTAAGAACCGCGGGATGCAGGTTGCCAACCTTGTGACGCTTCTTGATGGATATTTCATTGAGAGCGGACACCACATCAACGTCAACGTCATGGAGAAGAGCACATTGCTCGATGCGATGGATCACCCTGAGAACTATCCTCAGCTGACGATCAGAGTCAGCGGGTATGCAGTGAACTTCATCAAACTGACCCGTGAACAGCAGCTTGATGTCATCAACAGAACCTTCCACGGAAGTCTGTAAGGAGAAAAGCCATGAGCGTGAAAGGATTCGTACATTCTATAGAAACTTTCGGGACCCTCGACGGTCCCGGGGTGCGCTCGGTACTCTTTCTGCAGGGATGTCCCCTCAGATGCCGGTACTGTCATAATCCTGATACCTGGAAGGAGGGAGGAAGAGAACTGTCCGACTCGGCTGAACTCGTGCAGAATCTCCTTTCCTACAAGTCCTTCATCTCCAGCGGCGGAGTGACGGTGAGCGGAGGCGAGCCGCTGATGCAGAGCGAATTTACCCTCGATATCATCTCACGGTGTAAGGCCGAAGGGATCCATACCGCGATCGACACTGCAGGCAGTGTACCTCTCGAGGATTCCAAAGAGGTTCTTGATGAGGTGGACCTGGTGCTTCTCGATATCAAGAGTCTCGATAACGAGCAGTGTAAGGCTCTCACGGGAGTAGGGAACGAGAACACCCTCGCTACCTTGGAGTATTGTGAAGCTATCGGCCGGAAGGTATGGCTCCGCCACGTTCTCGTTCCCGGCTGGACACTCGAGAGTGAACGGCTTGAAGCACTCGCTGAGTACCTGAAGAGATTTTCCTGCATCGAGCAGGTTGAGCTTCTGCCGTACCATGCGATGGGGCAGCACAAGTGGGAGCAGCTGAACCTGGTCTATACGCTCAAGAATGTTGCTGAACCGAAAGGAAAGGAACTGAGGGAGGCGAAGGCCATCTTCGAAGAGGCCGGACTCACCGTTCTCATGGACTCTGAGACGCTCGCTTCCAAGGCGGGCTGAGACTCTTCAGGTGGAATTCTCAGGAAACCACCTGATTTCTTCCCCTGTTCTTTGCCTGATACAGCCGTGTATCAGCTACCTCTATCAGATCCATCATTGTCTCAGCTTCCGCCGAGGAACTTACCCCGATGCTTACCGTACACTTCTCCAGGTACAGATACTTCAGCTGTTCGACGGCTGAGCGTATCCTTTCTGCCATACGCTGCCCCGCTTCAAGAGAGACATCAGGAAGAAGCACCGTAAACTCTTCTCCCCCATAGCGGGAGACGATTCCTTCATCACTCACTTGAGAACGTATCTGATCTGCAATACGCTTCAGAATCTCGTCTCCTGCACTATGACCGAAGGTATCGTTGACCTGCTTGAAGTGATCGATATCAATCATCAGCAGTGCACACTCCTTGCCTGACTCCGCGAACATCTCTTCACCTCTTTCAAGGAAGAACTGACGTGAGTAGACCTCGGTCAGATGGTCTGTGATCAGCATCTGTTTGAGGAGGGCGTTCTTTTCATGCAGTTTCTCAGCTGTCTCGGTCACGAGGTCTCTTTCCAGCTGGTATTCCCTGTAGCTTGTGCTGGTTATGATCGTTGAAACTACCGCCACCGAGACGAAGCCTATGAGCATGTCAATGAACTGAGAGAGTTCATCAGGATAGGGTGTGATGAGGCGTGGATGGAAGTATGTCAGGGTGATCAGAAAGATATAGAACAGCAGCGTAGTACTCAGGTGAAGAACGAGAGCTTTCCCTCTGAAGAAGAAGGCGATATAAAGAAATACCATGAGGAAATAGAAGGGAGCAGACCCATGGAGGCCGTTATTTGTCAGAAAGATGAACGGGAAATAGAAGTACCCTACGGTGAAGAGTACGATCTTCAGAGGCGTCTTAAGGTCGCTTCGCATGAAGATCAGCATACTCAGACAGAGCAGGGCCATCAGCAGGTTCGGAAGGTTCAGTAAGAAAGAAGTCTGGAAGAACATTCCGATGATGAATCCGACAAAGGAGAGGATTCCTCCTGTGGATAGGAGCGTGAGAGCAATGGTGTCGGTGAGGAATGTTTCCGTATGGAGGTGTGGTTCTTTCTTCTTCCTGCTGTCCATCTCTGATGCGCTTTCCTTTTCTGTACGATAAAAGGTAACCTCATTGATGTCAATGAGAAGGTTGCCTGAGATTAGAATTTCCCCTCCTTGACCTTTCCGTGATACCTTTTATACTCGAAGAGTACCATACGGGAGGTGTTCTATGGAGTATACGGTTCTGGGAACGACAGGAATGAAGGTTTCACGTCTCTGTTTCGGGACGATGTCTTTCGGGGGAAGGGCCGACAAGGAAACGAGCCGGGCCATGTACCATGCATGCCGTGATGCGGGAATAAATTTCTTCGACTGCGCGAATGTCTATCAGAAGGGAGTTGCCGAGACCTATCTCGGTGAGTTCATCGCCTCTGAAAGAGAACACCTTGTCATCACCACGAAGGGATACGGTTCCATGGCAGCTGACGGTAGCGGGGCAGGGAGTTCCCGAAAACACATTCTTTCAAGTCTCGAATCGAGTCTGAAGAGACTGAAGACAGATTATGTCGATCTCTATTTCATCCATCACTTCGACCCGGAGGTCAGCTTTGAGGAGCTCTCCTATACCCTTGATATGATCGTCCGCAGCGGTAAGGCCCTCTCAGTCGGGCTGAGCAATTATGCTGCATGGCAGGTGGAGAAGATGATCTCGCTCTCTCAGCTTCATGACCTCACCCGGGTTCAGTGTCTCCAGCCGATGTACAATATCGCAAAGAGGCAGGCTGAGGTGGAGATCCTTCCGATGGCGGAAGCTGAGAAACTGGGCGTGATCACCTATTCCCCTCTGGGAGGCGGTCTTCTCACCGGTCGCTACGGAGCCGGTAAACATCCTGCTCAAGGCCGTCTCGTGGAGAACAGGAGCTACTCAGTGCGGTATCAGGGAGATTTCTATGAGAACGTGGCGACTTCCTTCACTGCCTATGCCGCCGATCGCGGTCTTCACCCCGTTTCGCTCGCAGTCGCCTGGGCGGCCTCCAACACGGCAGTGAGCGCGCCTATCATCGGTGCCGCGAATCTGAACCAGCTCGCCGATTCCCTCGCCTCGGTAGATATCACAGTTGATGACGAGATGAAGAGGGAGATAGACTCCTTCTCTCCGGCACCTCCTCCGGCAACCGACAGGAGTGAAGAAGGCAGGTGACTCTTTCCTAATCCTCTTCCCGTGCCCACTCGAAGGCAGTCTGCTGCAGCTCACTGATACTTACGCAGCGCATCTTCTTCTTGATATTCTCGATATGAGAGGAGACGGTGCTTGATGATATTCTCATCTCCTGAGCTATCTTCCTATTTGAGAGCCCTCGTGCAAGGAGTGTATATACAGCCATCTCCCTGTTCGTGAGAATCTCTTCGGGGAAAGGGATGGCTGGGTCAGGAGAGGGAGAGGTATGCAGGAGAGCCTGGGAGATTCTGGGAGAGAGATAGGTCGCCCCGTCCGCAACGGTCCTGATTGCGGTAAGCAGACAGTCTGTTGTCTCTGTCTTCGGAAGGTACCCTTTTGCTCCGAGCTGTATCGCCCGTCTCACGATCGAAATATTCTCATACAGGGAAAGAACGAGGATGTTCATCTCCTCCACACGTTCCCTGTTGTGTTCAAGAAACTCGAGACCGCTCCTCCTTCCTCCCATGTTGATATCGAGAATGAGGACATCAGGAGTCTGGTTCATGAGGAATTTCTCCAGATTCTCCCTGCTGTCAACTTCACCTATGACGCTGAGTTCAGCTGAGCTTTCCGAAAGCATTCGTATTCCTTCACGTATCAGCTGATGATCATCTGCAATGACTATTCGTATCATATTAACTCCTCGGGGACTTCAGCCCGTACATGAAACGTTCCCTTTTCCCCCATCCGGGCTGAAAAGGTCCCTCCGAGAGCCTCAATACGGCTCCTCATGATATCTATTCCGTGATGTATCTGTATCCCGGGGTTCAAAGCGGAGGTGGAAACTCCGTCATTCATAATGTGCAGATATGCCCGCCCCCCGCGACTGGAGAGGGTAATCGAGATCACTCTAGCCTTCGAATGAACAACCGCGTTCGTGATACTCTCGCGGCACACCAGATAGAGCTGTTCTGCAACCGTTGTCCATTCCTGAATCCCTTCACACTTGAGTCTGGTCTCTATTTTGATATCATGAAGCTGACTGTTTCTTTCAGCCATCTTCTCAATGGCAGCACTCAGACCGAGGGTTTCAAGCCGTGCAGGGCCCAGACCGTTTATGATATCTCTCAGCTCATCATTGATCTCTTTCGCCGTGTCTCTGAGGAGGTTCAGATCCTTCTTTTCCGCATGACCCCTGCGGAGCAGGCTCTCACCCACATATTCCATGCCGACTGTCAGCTGCGCAAGCCGGTCATGAAGATCGTTGCGGATCTGATCTCTGGTGGAATCGGAGGCTGTGATGATCTGAGATCTCGCCTGTTCCAGCTGTTCTCTGTTATGAAGTACCGTCTGTATGAGTAGAAGACAGTAGCCGACGGAATAGAGGAACGCAGCATCGGGAAGTATCTGGGTTTCGTATCTGCCCCGGATGACCGCATACGCATCATGGAACAGACCGAACAGGATGCCGAGCTGTATGAGTACTCTGAGTATGATCCAGAGAAGTTTGTTTCTCGTAAGCCGTGTGAATATCTGATGGTACTGTACAACGAGGAAATAGAAGATGATGACAGTCATGGGGATCAGGAAGAGGAGGGAGAGGCTGTATCCCAGAGAGAAGGGAAGAATGAGTGTTAGAAAGCCGAGGAGAATGAAGAGGGAGAACACCGAGAAGATGAAAGGGGTCCGCCGTTTCTCGAACAGGTCTTTCGCGAGGCTTTGGATGATGAAGCCCCCGACGAAAAAATAGGAGCTGATCGATAGTTTCTTCACTGTGAGATAACCGATCCTCGGGAGAATATAATAGATACTGAATGCTCCTCGGGTCATATTCCCCAATGTGACAAACAAGACTGCCGCGGCGAAGTAGAGGAGGTGGTATTCCTTCATTTGAAAGGCGAAAAAGGCGATGTAGAACGTGATGAATACCATGATGGCTTCCTGAAAGACTTCGATCAGAAGATATCGGTCCTTTCGCTCGCTGAGTACCTGGTTTCTTGCAATCAGGATCTGCTCCCACAGCCCTCCCCGAGGGTGGGTGAAATTACTGACACGGTAGGAGATGGTATTCACGCCTTCTCGGGCGATAAAGGAGGCAGGGACGGAACGTGCACTCGGGAGGGCTTCCCCGGGTGTCTCTCCATAGATTCCCTGAGTGCCGACAAGCTCTCCGTTCACCAGAAGCTCGGAGCTTGTTCCCGTATTGTTTGTCCCCAGCTGAAACAGTGTTCCTTCATATTCAGGAGGAATGAAGAGCTCGAGCCGGTAGGTTCCGAATCCCTCAGACCAGGCAACTGACGGAACGCTTTTCTCTATCGTTTCCCCCTTGGTCTCGAGGACCCAGGTGCCATCAAGTGCATAGACAAGAGACTCGGGATCTGAAGGGAAACGGGCTACACCTTTCTCCACTGGCAGGATCTGTGTGACGACAGGAATGGACCGCGTGCCGGTGACGATAAGCAGTGCAAGCGTGAGCACTGAGAGAACGAGAACTCTTCGGTCAGGAGTTATTCTTATATTCACTCTTGTTGTCGTCCTTTTCAGAGTGATTTTACCGGATTTCAACTGAGAAATCTAGGAAAAAGAAGAATGTGTGATTCTGTTCCTCCCGGAATCTATCGATTCTGACCTCCTATTGATAGCCCCTCCACGCCGCATATCCGATAGGGTAACCTTTTATGTAGGAAAGGATGAACACTGAGCAGAGTAGAGCTGTGATGAGCGTGAGAAATACCGTATCCCTTGTCCTCCAGAGGATCTTCCTGTACCAGGTTCTTTTCCCCCGCATGCTGAAGCCACGGGCTTCCATAGCAAGCGAGATGTTCTCACACCGGCGGATATGGATGGCCAGCAGCGGTATGGCGAGGGAGAGAGTGCTTCTCTTCTTCTCTGTTCGCATTCGATGTGCTGCCTGCATCCTTTTGGCATCCTGTGAGATATCACCAGCGAAGTTCAGCACCGCAAGGACCGAATAGGCCAAGCCAGCAGGTAGTGAGAGCTGCTGCATCAGTGACAGAAGGAGGTCCTGAGGAGGGGATGATACGGTAAACAGGAGTCCTGCAAGCATGATGAGGATCACCCTCAGGGCAAGGAGTGTGCCGAGTGCTATCCCCGAGAAGGAAAACTGTATCCACCATACACTGATGATCCGTGTATTTTCATCTGAAACTCCCCAGAGGCCGTTCATCCAGATAAGGGAGAGAGCGAAGAGGGAAAAGGGGATGAGAAGGCGCAGGTTCTTTTTAGAAAAACCGTTACCTGCAATTCCTATAAGAACGAGAAGAGCAAGTAGGGAAAGTGATGTGAAATAGCTGCTTGAGAAAAGTGCGGCGACGAGAAAGAGGAGATTGAGAACCAGTTTGCCAGAAGGGTTAAAGGTGTTCAGCGCATATCGAGTCATCATAGCTCCACACCCCATTGTTCCCTCCTTTCTTCAGGATATCCCTTCAGCTCCTCCAGAGTTCCTGAAAAAACGATCTGTTTCTCATGTATCACGACAAGTCTCTGGATGAACGGGAGAAACAGCTGAAGGTCATGGCTCACCATTACGATCGTTTTTCCCTGCTCATGGAGATTCTGTATCATGTGAACAAGTTCCACAGCTGTCTTCGCATCCTGAGCGAAGGTCGGTTCATCGAGAAGGAAGATGTCCTTCTCATTCGTGAGGAGGGAAGCCAGGGAAAGCCTTCTCTTCTCTCCTCCCGAGAGTGTGAACGGGCTCTGCCTTTCCTTTCCCTCAAGGGAAAGCTGATTCAGCAGCTCCTGTACCGATCTGCCGCTTACTCCCTTCAATTCCTCCTTTACTGACTGATAGATAAACTGAAGTTCTGGATTCTGAAATAGGTACCCGATAGAAGACGGAGGAGTGACCTTCTTCTTTTTCTGTGTGAGGGGAATCCCTTTCAGCTTCACCGATCCTCTCTGGATCTCCGACAACCCGATCAGAGACTGAAGCAGCGTGCTTTTTCCGCACCCGTTGGTCCCTGCAATAGCTGTCATCTCTCCTTCGAAGATGGTGAGGTTCAGTTTCTCAAGGATAGAGGTCTGACCATACCCGATAGACGCATCGAGAAACTGGAGGGCAGGGAGAGCTGTCTCTGCCTTCCTCCTCAGAGGAATGCTGGTGGTCCGATGTTCAGATTTTACTTCTGGAAGCCAGATCCCCATTTCGGAAAGGACTTTTCTTTCTCTGACAAGTATATCGGTTCCTCCCTCATCGAAAACGATTTCTCCCTCCTTGGAAAGAACGACCACACGGCCGACCAGATCAAGCCAGAGATCCACATGGTGTTCGACAATGAGGAATCCGCGTCCCTTTTCAAGCCATGATGCGACTGCGGAGGAGAAACGTCGGCGTCCGGGAGGATCAAGATGGGCTGTCGGTTCATCCATGACGAGCATCGATGAATCGAGGAGGGTGGTGGAAGCCGCAGCGAGTATCTGCTGCTCACCACCGCTTAAGTGAGCGATGGGAGTCTCTCGTTTGAAGAAACGGAAATGGTTGAAGGCCTGGTTGATAAGGGGCTTCATCTCCCGGGGATCCATTTGCAGATTTTCCAGACCGAATGCTGCCTCTTCATCAGGATAGGGAAGGCAGAACTGATGGGAAGGGGACTGGAAAACGACACCGAAGAGCTCGAGAAACTCTTTTCTGCTCATCTCATTCCCCTCACGTCCATCGTAGGTGATGCTCCCCTCTGCGTAGTAGGTGTCGTAGGCACTGTAAAGGCGCAGGATGGCGAGGAGGAGGGTGGATTTCCCTCCTCCCGAAGGTCCCAGTATCAGGATGCGTTCATCGGTTGAAAACTCGAGGTCGATGTGTGAGAGTACCGGTTCCTGTTGTTTCCTGTACCGGAAACTGAAATCCTTGAGGGATACCTTTGCCATCTTTTCTACTCCGCTGCGATAGCAAACGAATTGACCGCGCCTGTCCTGAGCAGTCCGTCACCGATAAGCTTGCTCAGGATTCCCGAGAAGAAGGCCGCGCTCACGATACGGACCAGCAGCATCAGGACTAACATGAGCGGAGCATAGGACGCGTAGTTGTAGAAGAAGTAATTGTAAATAAAGGTAAACACTGCAGCGAATGCGCCTGATAGGATGAGGGTCCAGAGGTTGTATTTCTTATACCCTGTGACGAGGAAGGCAAGCTCGCAGCCTGCACCCTGAATCGATGCGCCGATCAGCATGCTGATACCCATCGGAGTGCCCAGCACGACTTCACCGAGTGCGGCCATGATCTCTCCCGCAAAGGCGATTCCCGGTTTTCTGATGATATACATGGCACAGGTCGCACCCATGAACCAGATTCCGTAGATCATATCGAGACCGATCGGGCCTGCCGCTGCGGTGACGAAGCCCCAGGCGGCGACGCCTCCAAGGTAGATATATCCGAACACAAGCCCGAAAAGGGCGAGAAGAAGAAGGTCCTTCATTTTCCATGTTTTGTTCATATGTGACTCCTATAGGTGTATCTGTGTATGTGGTTTCGAAGGACTTCCCTTCGAGAGCGTGAGATGAAAGACCGTATGTATGCCTCCCCTGACCGACCGTTCGAAAGCCTCTTCAAGAGCACTGAACATCTCCTTCAGGGTTCCATCGATCCTCGTGGCGTAATGTGTACGGGTGATGCTGAGATTTTCCCTCTCTGTGACACGTGAAACGGCATTTTCGATATGCTCCAGGTGCGCGTGAGATCCGAGAGGGTAGTACGACCAGGTGCACGAGCAGTGAATATCGCCGGCATCTTCCCAGTCGAAGGGTATCTCTTCATCCGTATCCCTGGGTATCTTCTCCGGTACGTCCCCGTCACAGCCGTACGAGAACAGAACCTGAGCAACTGTATGTCCCCCACCTGAAAAGGCATGGGAGATCACCTGGGCGACGTAGTCGAACACGCGTCTGCCGCTTCCCTGCACACCTGTTCCCATGTCATCGGTGAACACAGCGAGATTGCGCCGGTCGCTTTTGCGAACCGCGTCGAGAATGAGAGTGGCGAATTGATCCTGCATGGGATAGATTCCCAGCCGTGCGCCGTATACTCCATTCGAGCAACAACTCATAATTTCCTCCATCTGATAGACACTGAATTTCTGGAGGGGCCTGGGTATCTGGAATGATACAGAGACGGTGCCGCCGGTGCGTCACGGTCTCTCTTGAATGTCTCTACACTTGTCCCTACGGCAGCATTACCTGCGTCAGGTTCGATGGGTATCGATTATTCTCTTCTCAGCCTTTCGGCTCCCCAAAGTATCTAGCGGGCTCAGAGTAAACAGAAACTCTGCTGCTGTACAACACTTTTTGTGCAGAATCTTTCACTTTTTTTCCATGCGTATGCATGATGCACGTAATGAGGGGGAAGAGGAAACGATTCCATGGAGAAGAGGTGAGATCACTATGGTATGGATTCAGTCAGTGAGGTGGAATCTGAAGGGAGGAACAGATCAGGTGATATCTCTCGTGTAGACGAAGTTCAGTTTCCGATCCCGGTATGTGCCCCGTTTTTCTTCGGGGAGGAGGAGGGCAAGCCTCAGCATGATCTCATCAATGAGCGCTTCCCGGGCAGCTCCGTCAAGCCTTCCTTCCTGAGGGACGATCTCATAGGCGCTGCCTACCGCGATATGAAGCGGGGTTCTTCTGAATTTCTTCCGGTACTCCTTCATGTTCTCGTATCCGGAGGTGACGATCGGTATGATGGGAGCCTTCTCTCTGTAGGCTATGTACGCGACTCCGGATTTCCCTTCTTTCAGCACACCGTCCTTGCTGCGGGTCCCCTCCGGGGCGATAGCCAGAATATTCTTCTCTTTCAGTACCTTGAAGCACGCATTCATCGTCTCTCGGCCCATCGCATCCGGTCTACCGGGATTGTGTTCCACCGCTTCATGATGAACCGGGTGAACGTGTTCTCCCAGAGCTGTTTCTTCGCCATTGCTATCATCTTTCTCGGCCGCATGAAGACGTAGAGGAGGGGAGCATCAAGAAAGTGTATATGGTTTGCTGTAATGATCAGGGGCCCTTCAAGAGGGACTGTTTTCAGAGGTGAGGCATCGAACCGGAAAAACATCCGGAAAACCAGACGGAATAACCCATTGAGGAGTGCGTCAATAATTTTCATAGCTGAACTATACGGGGTCGAAATAAAAAGGTAAACAGTTAATTCTTCTTATTTTTTCTTTTCCTGCTCATCGAGAGTCCACCGAACCCGCTGATGACGGCGATATAGAAGCCTGCGTCATACCACCAGCCGGTGTTGTTGGAATCGTAGATGCTCACGTTATCGTTGAAGAGCGAGACGATCAGAGACACCGGGGCGATCCAGCCGTGCCAGATGCCCATCAGGAAGTTGGCAGGTTCCTCTCCTTCACTTGCGACCGTTTCGGGAAAACAGGAAACAGAGAGAAACACCAGGATTATGATACACGTTATAGGCAGAATACGTTTCATACAGACCCCCATGTATCGGGTGGAAGATTCTTTTTCACCCTTGGTATCGTTCACGGCCCGCTTTTCAGGGCGGGCCATGACCTGCTTCCATCATATCAGAGGGCTGTGTCGTTCTCAATCATGATTCCACGATTTCCTTGTCTCCTTCCGTTCCATGTATTATTGTTATACTATACTTCACAGGAAGGGAGGACATATGCATAAAGCAGATGGACAGAGATATATTCAGATGAAATACCGGAAGGTCGGAAAGAGCGGTCTTGCTCTTCCCCTTGTGTCTCTTGGACTATGGCACAATTTCGGAGGTATCACCCCCTATCAGACTGCACGGGAGATGATATTCACCGCGTTCGATTCGGGAATCACCCATTTCGATCTCGCAAATAACTACGGTCCGCCCCCGGGAAGTGCTGAAGAGAACTTCGGGCGCATTCTTCATGAGGATCTTGCCCGTTATCGTGATGAGATGATCATCTCCACGAAGGCCGGGTACAGAATGTGGCCGGGACCCTACGGGGAGTGGGGGAGCAGGAAGTATCTTCTTTCCTCCCTGGATCAGTCACTCAAGAGAATGAATCTCGATTATGTCGATATCTTCTATTCTCACAGGTTCGATCCTGCTACACCGCTTGAAGAGACGATGAGTGCTCTTGAACATGCCTACCGGTCAGGAAAGGCGCTCTACGTCGGTATCAGTTCCTATTCTGCGGAAAAGACACGGGAGGCATACGATATCCTCTCCTCCATGGGAGTTCCGCTTTTGATTCATCAGCCGAGTTATTCGATGCTGAACAGATGGGTGGAGGAGGATCTTCTCTCAACACTCGATGAACTGCAGGTGGGAAGTATCTGTTTCTCTCCGCTCGCACAGGGAATGCTGAGTGATAAGTATCTGAAAGGAATCCCGAAGGAGAGCAGGGCGGCCGACAAGGAGTCGGCCTTGAGCGAGGAACTGATCACCGAAGAGAATCTTGCCCGGATCAGCGGCCTGAATGAAATTGCGAAGAGGAGGGGTCAGTCCCTTGCTCAGATGGCTCTCTCCTGGGTTCTCAGAAGAAAGGAAGTGACCAGTGTTCTTATCGGTGCGAGAAACTCACACCAGATTCATGAGAATATCGGAGCGATCGATAACCTCGACTTCTCTCAGGAGGAACTTGCTGAGATCGACAGATACGCGGTCGAGGGAGATATCAACCTCTGGAAGGCTTCCAGCAGTACCTGATCAGAGCGACGGCTCTGGCCCCAAACGAATTATACGGGATTGAGATGAATCTGTTTCAGATTCTCTCGATCCTGTGATACAGTGGATACAAATCGAACGAAGGAGAAAATGCGATGAAGTACACGCGAAGACACCTGATTCCTCTGATGGCCGTCATCCTGATTCTGGCGGGAGCTCTTCCTCTTACTGCAGACGGGGTTGCGAGCGTGAAAGTGCTCGGGTCTGATATACCGGAATTCAAGGTGGAAGGATCATATACCTATACCATGGACATGCTGCAGGGTGAAGGCATGCTGACTCAGAATAACAATCTCAAGGTGAAGACCACCCTCGGAGTCTCTCCGATCGCCTCCACATTGACTGTCGATGCTGTTCTGACTCCGATCGCCGTAGCCGAGCTTTCCCTTGGTGGATCAGTGGGAACCGGATGGGATTTCAGTCCCATGGACCTTGAAGGAATTACGGTGGATGCAGCTGATGATCCAAGTGGTTATGTCAGCGACTCGTTAGGCGGAGTCTACCTCAAGGCGAAAGCCGGTGCCGCATTCCAGTTTGACACGGGAGCTATCTTTGAAGGAGACTGGAAGAGTGTTCTTCTGAGAACCTATCAGGAGATCAACTACCAGCTGTACACCGGAGCAGGCTCCGATGACTGGTGGGATTACGAATCAAGCGGAGCACGGGCGAACGGCATGGAATACAAGGCAGAGTACGTCCTCGGTTACAGAATGCCGCTTCCAGTGAACCTCGTAGCACTCATGCTCGAGGTGGAGAAGAGAGCACTCTCTCTTGATACCCCCCTGGATGCAACCTTCGTTCTCGGCATGCCGATCAACGTCCATTTCGACTGGGGACTCGATATCACTCTCATCCCCCAGATCAATCTTCACGACAGTGCTGACTCAGTCTATAAACGCGTAGCAGCGATGGTCAACTATACCTTCTGATCAGAACAGAACCTTGAGAATAAAGAGGCTGATGT
This sequence comes from Sphaerochaetaceae bacterium, assembly GCA_963676605.2. Lineage (GTDB taxonomy): Bacteria > Spirochaetota > Spirochaetia > Sphaerochaetales > Sphaerochaetaceae > SABI01. The sequence goes on from CAXXSP010000024.1 coordinate 60,839, forward strand.
CCGTTGTGGCACAGCCTCTTTTGCTTATCTTCTTGTTTTTACCTGGTGAAGTGAACCCCTGGAATAATCGGGAATCGAACAGGCGGAGATATACTGATGAAGAAGGTGCTCCAGTTCCTGAATCCTGGCGGTGAACTCTTCTGCTTTCCGTTCAGCATCCTCGCTGACCAGATAGGCGATATCGACCCCGAGTCCCTGTGCGATGGCGTTCAGGTTGTCGATCTTGGGAAACCTTCCGTAGGTTTCAATTCCTCCGATATATCCGGTATGGAGATTCGAGCGGATCGCAAGCTCTTCCTGCGTCATACGCTTCTCTTTCCGGATTCTTCTTATGTTGTCAATAATACGCTTCTGTAACGCTGTCCGAGACATCTCTTACTCCTTTGAATTACATGGTTGGACTAATATACCTCAGGATATTTAAATTGAAAATGACTGATTAGTATCAATAAATACCGAAAAGAAGTGAATAATGCTAGTGTAAGCTGATTAAATCTTTATCAAATAAATAAATAAAAAGTACGCGTTTTGAAAGTGCACAAAGTATAATTTGTGCAAAAAAATTAGCAGAAAATGCTAAGTGTATTAAGAAGACTATGTTCTTGTGATGAGAACCCTGTTTTCGAACGGTACAGTGGTGAGAGGAGTCTGGTAGAGCTCGGTGAGACATGCGTCATTCAGGACCTCGTCCGCCTTCCCTGCAAAGAGGAGAGCCCCTTTTTTCATCATGAGAATATCATCAGCAATCTCAGCAGCCAGGGATGGATCATGAGTGGTAATGATAAGAGTCTTTCCCTGCTCTTTGAGTCTTCTCAGAATAGTGATGACCCGGCCGGTGTTTGCAGGATCGAGTGCGGAAGTCGGTTCGTCGAGAAGGATAATGTTTGGATTCTGGGCAAGCACACGGGAGAGAAGGAGCAATTGATGCTCGCCTCCGCTGAGCTGCCCGACTGAACGGTGTGCGAGCTCCAGAAGACCGACCTCCTTCAGGGCGTGTATCGCAACTTGCTCATCGTCTGCAGAAGGACTTTGCATATGGTGCAGGTAGGGTGCCCTGCCGAACATGGTAAATTCGAAGGATGTGAAGGCGAAACGGCTTCTCTCCTCCTGAGGTACAAGACCTACCAGAGTGCCGAGTTCCTGCTTCGAATAGGAATCAAGAGGGCGGTCCCGCAGAGTGATGCTTCCCTGTTGACAGATTCTGAAGGAGAGGAGGAGATCCATGAGGGTCGATTTCCCTGCTCCGTTCGGACCGAGTAGGACTGTTGTCCGTTTTTCAGCAAAAGAGAAGGAGAAATGATGCAGAGCAGTCTGCCGGGTGGAATCATAGGTGAAGGTGACATTCTTCAGCGTATAGGCGTTCACAGGTTCACCTCCGAACGTCTGCTTGAAAGTATAGTGATAAACAGGAGAGCTCCCAGTATGCTTGTTATAATACCCAAAGGTATTTCACTTGGAAGCAGGGACCGGGCGACGGTATCGCTGAATAAGAGGAATATCGCACCGATGAGCATGGATCCGGGAAGCGCATAACGTGAATCGCTTGAGAATACCCGTCGTGCAAGGTGCGGTACGATAAGACCGACCCAGGAGACAAGTCCTGCAACCGAGATGATGCTTGTGGTGGCGCAGGTGGCCACCACGAGGAGAAAGACCCGCTCGGTCACCACCTTGAGTCCGAGGGCATGGCCGCTCCTATCGGGGAGCGAGAGAAGGTTGATTCTCCAGCGGAAAATAAAAAGTATAAACAACGCTGCGATCATGACCGGCAGTGTGCTCCACACTCTCTCCCAGGTTGTATTATAGAGGCCTCCCATCATCCAGAAGGTGATCTCCTGAAGACTTGTCATCGGGTCTGCCAGTACCTTCACGACAGAAAGAAAGCTGGAGAAGAGAGCTCCGACGGCTATACCGCTCAGCAGAAGCCGAAGGAGCCATCCTCCGAATCTGAACGCTTTTGCGAACCGGTAGGAGAGGTAGAGAGCGAGCAGTGCGAACAGGGTCGCATGAACCTGTATGAGAAAGGGAGAATAGCCGAAGAGCAGTATCGTGGCGGCCGCACCGAAGGCGGCGCCCTGAGAGACGCCGAGAAAGCCCGGCTCAACCAAGGGATTGGCAAACAGCATCTGGAACACGAATCCTGCCGCGGCGAGGGAGGCTCCGCCGATAAGTGACAGGATGATCCTTGGGAGCCTGATCTCCATGATGATTCTTCTCAGAATGGGATCAGACATATCAAACAGGACGGTGCCTGCATAGCGTCCCGCGAACAGGGAGACACCTGCGGCAGCAAGGAGCAGAACGATAAGAATAAGCAATCGCGAACGATAGACAGATTCCAGTTTTCTATACTCCGTGTTCATTTCCCTCTCCCTGTTCTCATTTCAGTGATTCTCTGTACCGCTGAACGAGCCTCTCCAGTTTATCAGAAGAATCGACACTGTACAGCGTCCGGTAGAAATTTCTTATCTCTTCTTCTATATCGAGGGAGGCGAAGGCTTCGGGATGAAGGGTTTTAGCCAGCCATTGGAGGGCAAGGATCCACCGGCTGTCACTCTGGAAATAATTCACAAAATCAGACGGGGCAAGGTACACATTTCCGTTTTTCACTGCTGTGAGAGGTTCCCAGAGAGTTGATGAGCGGATCTGCTCGAGGTACTTTCCTCCGTGAGATCTGTAGGAAACGATGATGATCACATCCGGATTCCATTCGCTTATCTGTTCCATCGAAACAATCGACCAGCCGGAAGCAGTACCTGTAGAGGGATACAGGGGAGTTCCTCCTGCCTTAGAAATGATCTCCTGCTGTATCCAGCCCTCAGGAGCAACCGAAAAACTCGTGATTCCGTCTCCCGTGGTTGCCTGTAAGATAAGGGTGCGCGGAGATTTTTCACCTGCACGTGTATCAACGATATATTGTTCCTTTTCGGCGAAGAAGGAGATGATCTGTTCGGCACGCTCTTCTTCACCAAGGAGTTTTCCCAGTTCGGCAATTTCATCACTCCAGCTCTGTGAGCTTTCGAGATCAAGGGAGAAAAGGGGGATCCCGAAGGGTTCTATGATGGGAGCAAAGGCATTCCTGTTTCTTTGTTTGGTGAGGATCAGGTCAGGATCGATCGCGAGAATCTCTTCTGCGCTGATACTCTGTCCCAGCCTTTCGCCCCCGTCTGCTTCATCAAGAAGGAAGGCAAAGAAATCACCCAGTCCCTGATTGGTTTTGGCAAGGGTTACCTCTGCATAACGTGCTGCAGAGAACATATAGAGTGCGTCTGAAGGGATCAGGGCCGCCTTACCGACAACAGCGATCTTCTCAAGAGGTACTGAGACGGAGACTTCTGCTCCTGAAGCATCTACGGCACTGAAAACCGGTGCTGTATCTGCTTCCCTCGTGCCTGTTGCAAAAAGTGTCGGGACGGAGAGAAGGAGTATGAGCACACCTATGGCAAGGAAATGGATACGTTTCATGAAATCACCTCTGAAGGATAGGATTGTCTTCATTGTACCATTATTTATCGTAAAATACAATGGTAGAGTATTTCTCATTTCCTCTGATAATCTTGATTCACTCTGCGATTCAGAGTACTCTGTTGATACATTACGTGCAGGTGAAATCGATGAAAGAAGAATATACAGTAAGAGAACGGATAGCAGAAGCCGTACGGGCACAGAGAACGCTGGAAACAGTTTCCGGCGAAGAGAGAAACCGCATGCTCATCAGGATGGCGGAAGCCCTGAAAGCCTCTTCCTCTGTGATTGAGGATGCCAACCGACGCGATATAGAGCGTTCTGAAAAGGAGAATCTCGCCTCGCCGCTTCTCAAACGTCTCGTATTCAATAAGAAGAAGATTGACGGAGTCTGCGAAGGTATCAGGCAGATAGCACAGATGGATGATCCCCTCGGCCGTGTGACGGAGAAGCGCATGCTCGATGAGGGACTTATTCTGAGTAAGATTCAGGTCCCTATCGGTGTGATCGGCATGATCTTCGAATCCCGTCCTGATGCACTTGTCCAGATCGTTTCCCTCGCATTGAAGAGCGGGAATGCGATCGTCCTCAAGGGAGGTCGAGAGGCTATCGAAACCAATACCTGTGTTGTCGATATCATCTGCGATGCTCTGAAAGAGATCGATGCTCCCCATGAATGGATTGTCCACCTGACAAGCAGAGAGGATGTCTCCACCATGCTTTCTCTCAATGACATGATCGATCTCGTCATTCCCCGCGGTTCGAATGAATTCGTGCAGTATGTGATGAAAAGCTCTCTTATTCCTGTTCTGGGACATGCAGACGGCCTGTGTGCCCTCTATATCGATGAGGCGGCAGACCTCGAGATGGCTGTCAACCTCGCAGTGGATTCCAAGTGTCAGTACCCCTCCGTCTGCAATGCAGTGGAAACTCTCCTTGTACATACTTCTATCGCAGGGACGTTTATACCGGCTTTTGCCGAGGCGACATCCTCTTATCCTGTCATCATCCATGGAGATGAACGAACGTGTGCACTTCTCTCTTCCGCTGTGAAGGCAACCGATGCTGACTGGGATACCGAGTATCTTGATTATGAGGTTGCTATTAAAATCGTAGACTCGATGGATGAGGCGATTACTCATATCGGTGAGCACAGCTCGAAGCATACCGATGCGATCGTTACCTCCGATACCGTCAAAGCGGAGGAGTTCCTCAGACGTGTCGACTCTGCCGATGTATTTCATAACTGTTCCACCCGGTTCGCGGACGGCTTCAGGTACGGACTCGGAGCAGAAGTCGGCATCAGTACCCAGAAAATCCATGCACGGGGACCTGTCGGTATCGAAGGCCTGGTGACCGGGAAGTGGATCCTGAGGGGTGAAGGACAGAGGGTCGCGGACTATGAAGGCGCAAAGACCTTCATCCACAGAGACCTTCCCGTCGATGAGGTGCTTGACTGATGAGCCTCCGTGATTTCTCCCATGTGAAAAAAATCGTCGTGAAGGTCGGGACGAACCTGATCAGCTCCTCAGGCACAGTCCTGCAGGAGCGGCTTGAATCTATCGTGGCGGATATCGTAGAGCTGAAAAGGGCAGGGTATGACGTCCTGCTGGTGACAAGCGGTGCAGTCGGTATCGGGGCAGGTGAAATTTCACTGGGCGGAAAAGTAAAGGGCGTTGTCATGCGCCAGACCTGTGCCTCGATCGGTCAGCCCATCCTCATGGCCTACTACAGAAACGCCTTTTCGAAGCACGGCGTGGTCTGTTCCCAGATTCTCGTGACAAACAATGAATTGAATGACCGTATCACCTACGTGAACCTGATGAACTCGGTGAACTCGCTTCTTGAACACGGGGTGATCCCTGTGTTCAATGAGAATGATACGGTAAGTACCGAAGAAGTCGGTACCGCCGTGGGTGATAACGACCGTCTCAGCGCCTATATAGCGGCCAAGGTGGATGCGCAGCTGCTTGTTCTCCTCACCGATATCGAAGGTCTCTATACAGAGGATCCGAAGAAAAATCCTGATGCCGAACTCCTTCATGAAGTGAGCGAGATCACTCCCGAGATTCTGGCGAGTGCGGGCTCTGCGGGATCGGTCCACTCGACGGGAGGAATGAAGACGAAACTTCTCGCTGCCCGTATCGCTTCCTACGGAGGCTGTTCCACACTGATCGCAAGCGGGTATGAGAAGGGTATTCTCACACGCCTTCTCTCGGGAGAGGATGTGGGAACACATTTCCACCCCCACGCGAGAATGCATCAGAGAACACGGTGGATTCTCCACTCAGATACCTCTGCGGCTATCTGGATAGATGAGGGCGCTGTGAAGGCGCTCAGGAATCACAAGAGTCTCCTGCCAAGTGGAATCATCAGAGTCGAAGGTGTGTTCAGGGCGGGAGATGTTGTGATGATAAACGATATCGCGAAGGCTGTACCCTACTACAACAGCACCGAGATAATAGAAAGGATCGGCAAGCACAGTACCGTAATGCGGGCTGATCTCAAACAGGGAAGGCCTGATGTGATCTTCCGGCCGGAGGATATAGTATTTCTCGATCATGCAGAATAGTTACCATGTGTACCGGAGCAGACAGGATATAGGGAGCCGCATTCGTTATCTTCACAGTGAAGTGAGGCTCTCTGTCGCTCTTCTCGATATGGGAGGCTCCGAGGCACTGATTGATGCGATCGCGTATTACCACTCGAGTCTGAGCTGGCCTCTCATCGTCTTCCTCAGTGACCGTCACGATAATCTTGCAGAGCTCAGGATGCAGTTCCCTCATGTCTCATTCATCCATTTTCCTCAGCCGGTGTCCACCGGCGCTATGATCAACGTCATGGCGAACGAATGTTACGCCACCTATTTTCTCGTGACGAGAAGTGATCTCAGGCTTCCGGTCTTTGAGGTTGAAAAAGCTCTTGAGTTGTTTGAGAAAGGGAAAAATCCGGCTATGATCACCCCTTATGTACGGGACCGCTTTCAGGACCTCATACCGACCGTTGAGGTACCGAGAATGGAACGGTCCTGTGTGGAGCCGCTCCCGTTCATTCCTTCCGGTGTGCGCGAGGCGACCCTCTATCCCTTTATGGGACTCGGCATGTACGAGAGGGCACTGTTCCAGCGCCTGAGAGGCTATGACGAGGAGATTCTCGGTGAATACTGGCAGTTTCTCGATTTCGGGCTGCGCTGCTGGCTCTACGGGTATACGATCTATTCTGTTCCTTTCATGGAGATGCATTTTCCCTACAGGCAGTTCATCATAGAGAACAGGACTCCCGACAGTTCAGTGAAACGGGTCATGACGAAATCTCTCGCTTTCCGACAGGTGAACGGCAAGAATTCAGTCAGGAGGATCGGAAGGCAGACAGATACCGCATTTCTGAAGAACGAGATGAAGAAAAGACTTGCTCTGTACAAGATGGATTTCAAGGAACTGGTGGATTCCTGGCAGCCGCCGTCTGTATCCACTGAGGAGACGCAAAAATGAGAAGAGTACTCACCTTTGCCTGTCTGAGTCTGATTCTGCTCTCCACTCTCCCAGCATCTGCCTTTTCGGCCTATCCGATCTCGACGGTTATTCTGGATGCAGGACATGGCGGATATGATCCCGGTGCAGTCTCCGACACTCTTCTTGAAAAAGAGCTGACGCTTGATCTCGCGTTTCTCGTAGGAGATGAGATCGAAAAAAGAAGTAATCTGGATGTCATGTATACACGTATCGATGATTCCTTCGTTTCCCTCGAGGACCGCCTCGCTCTGGCGAACTCTGTCTTTCCGGGAATGCAGCAGCGGGCTCTGGTAGTCTCTCTTCATTTCAATGCGTCGGTTTCCGAGGATGCGAGCGGGTTTGAAGTGCTCGTGAAACAGGAAGCCCGTCAGGTCCCCGTCATCGTCGAGGATGCTCCCGATTGGAGGATCTCCTACTTTACAACAGCGAGACTGCAGGCATTTCAGCAGGAACTCAATCTCGAGAATCTGGAACTTGCCCGCTCTCTTTCCGATTCTTTCGGTGAAAGTTTTCCTTCCAGCAGGGACAGGGGAGTGAAGGAACAGGATATATACATTCTCGGTGGGTCTATCTGGCCGGCAGCTCTCTTCGAAGGAGGATTCCTCACCAACAGGGAGGAGTGTCTCTCCCTCAGTGAACCCGGGTGGATGGAGAAAGCTGCCGAGGCTATTGCAGAGGGAATCCTTGCCTACGCCGATGAATAAGGAGAGCTCTCTAGAGAGCTCTTAGCGTTCAAGTTCTTGCTGCCGTTCCTTCGCCTGGAGTACCAGAGAAGTTTTCAGATCCTTCAATTCCTTGCTCAGTGATACTTTATAGAGGTGGGGATTGATCATTCTCAGGTAGGAGGAGTGGAACGTCTGAAGGTTTTCCTTCACCCGTGTCTGAATCTCCTTTAGGGTGGGAGCCGGATGGATGCTCTTCCCCTCCTTCATTTTCACCGTGAGCAGCGCTTTGAGTGAGTGATATTTCTTTCCTCTGAGGATGAAGTAATCTGCATCGGTCACCGGATGGTGGAAGATAATATCGTTTCCTTCGGTGATACTCTCTTTCTCAAGTGTGATCAGGTCTCCGAGTGCGAGTCCCTCACTGTCAAAGAAACGATACACCTGTTTCTTTCCCGGATTCGTCGCTTTTTCAAAGGAGTTGCTCAGTTTCATCACCGGTGTGACCGCCCCGTCTTCAGAGCAGGTGGCGGCAAGCTTGTACACTCCGTTGAGGGAGCTCTGAGAGCCTCCTGTCACGAGGTGCGTCCCTATTCCATACACATCAATGGGGACCTTCTCGTTGACAAAGGTCTCGATAATCTCCTCGGTCAGGTCATTGCTCACAACGATCTTCGCGTCCTCCAGGCCTGCATCATCGAGTCGCTTTCTGATTTCCCTGCTCAGGTAACTGAGGTCGCCGCTGTCTATTCTCACTGACAGCTGTTTTCCCTTTACCTTGAGCTCGAGACCGACGGTGATCGCATGTTCGATACCGCTTCCGAGGGTATCAAAGGTGTCGATGAGAAGCACGGCGTTATCGGGGTACAGGTCGGCAAAGATCCTGAAGGCTTCGAGTTCGTCACCGATCGACATGATCCAGCTGTGGGCCATCGTTCCGGAGGCCGGGATATCGAATGCCTTGCCGGCGAGCGTATTGCTCGTTGCAACACAGCCTCCGATATAGGCTGCCCTGCTGGCGCAGAGGGCACCGTCTCCACCCTGAGCTCTTCTCAGACCGAACTCAAGTATGGGGGATCCTTTCGCTGCATGTACCATGCGGGAGGCTTTCGTCGCTATGAGGGATTGGAAATTAATCGTATTCAACAGCATCCCTTCAATGAGCTGAGTCTCAATGAGAGTGCCTTCAATCCTGATCAGCGGTTCGTTCGGAAAGACGATCGACCCTTCGTCCATCGCATACAGATCTCCGGAGAATCGGAAATCCTTCAGGTAGGCGAGAAATTCGTCATCGAATTTCCCCAGACTTCTCAGGTATTCGATATCTCCATCACTGAAGGAGAACGCCTCGATATTTCTGAGGAGATCATTTAATCCTGCAAAAACAACGTAGCCTCCGTTGAACGGATTTGTCCTGTAGAACATATCGAAGACTACATGCGGGTTGATACCCTTCTTGAAGTAGCCGTACATCATGGTCAGTTCATAAAAATCGGTTGTCAGTGCAGAATAATCCATGAGGTTCTCCCTATCGTTCTTTTCTCTCGATTCTGGTGATCCCCATGTAGGGAACAAGAGCTTCAGGGACCACGATGGAGCCATCGGCTTTCTGATAGTTCTCCATGACGGAAACGAGAGCTCTGCTGATAGCAATCGCCGTTCCGTTGAGCAGGTGAACGAATTCAGTCGATCCGTCCTCCTTTCGGTAACGGACTGAGAGCCGGCGTGCCTGGTAGTCGGTGCAGTTGCTTGTGCTGGTCACTTCGCCGTATTCTCCATCTTCACCTCGTCCGGGCATCCACGCCTCAATATCGAATTTACGGTAGGCTGGTGCACCGAGGTCTCCGGTACAGGTGTCTACGATACGGTAGGGGATAGAAAGGCCGCGGAAGATCTCCTCCTCGATGGTAAGGAGCTTGTCATGGAGTTTTTCACTCTCTTCAGGTCTGCAGTAGACGAACATCTCGAGTTTGCTGAACTGGTGAACGCGATAGAGTCCCTTCGAGTACTGACCGGCCCCTCCCGCCTCACGGCGGAAGCAGTGGCTGAGTCCCGACATGAGGATCGGCAGGTCTGCTTCCTTGAGAATCTGGCCTGCATGGTAGCCTCCGAGGGTGATCTCGGCGGTCCCAACGAGACAGGTATCGGTTCCTTCGATGGTGTAGATATTCGATTCTTCTCCCCGCGGGTTGAACCCGATCCCTTCTACAACATCCTGGCGCGCAATATCAGGGGTGATAGTGAGGATGAACCCGTGAGAGCGGAGAATATCGAGAGCGTAGCGCTCGAGAGCAAGCTCGAGGAGCACTGCTTCATTTTTCAGGTAATAGAATTTCGGGCCGCTCACTCTCGTGGCGGTCTCGAAATCGATGAGATCAAGATCCTCGCCGAGGACAACGTGGTCTTTCGCCTTGAAGGTGAATTTTGTGGGTGTCCCCCACCGTTTGATCTCAAGGTTGTCCTTGTCCTCCTTTCCCACAGGAGCGGAGGGATGAGCATAGTTCGGGATCAGCTTCGCTTTCTCCCAGTATGCCTCTTCGGTGCTCTTGAGCTGTTCCTCCTGAACCGCGATCTCTTCTTTCAGGCGTTTACCTTCTTCGATGAGGGCATCTCTCTGGTCTTTCTCCATTTTTCCCTTCATCTTCTTTGCGTTCTCATTTCTTTCCTTGCGGAGAGCTTCGACACCGGTAAGGAGAACCGAACGTTTTTCCTGGAGGGCGAGGATCTCTTCAAGATCCACATGCATTCCCCGGTTCTGTATATTCGCGGCTATCTCATCTTTTCGTGCTGTGAGCTGTTTCAGATCAATCATGTCAGTTCTTCTCTCTTTCTTGCTTCTTCTTCAAGTTCCCGGGCTTTAGCGGAGGCGGCTGCAACGGCATTCATGACAGCTGAACCGAAGCCCTCTTCCTCGAGTGTTTTCATTGCTTCGATAGTCGTCCCGGACGGGGAACATACTTTTGTTACCAGGCTCACCGGATGTTCGCCTGTGAGGGTTATCATAGAAGCCGCGCTTTTCGCGGTTTCGGCTGCTATCGCAAGAGCCTTGGGGTAGGGCAGTCCCTGCTGGACTCCTCCCATCGCCATGTGATGGAACATCGAGAACAGGTAGGCGATACCAGATCCGCTTACACCCGTGAAGACGCTCATCAGTTTCTCGTCGATCCTGTGAACACTTCCAAAAGAGGCCGCGATGAGCTCCCCTTCGGCGATAAACTCCTCGGAACACTCCGGAGAGGTGCACATCGCCGTGACAGATGCCGCCGCGGCTGCTCCCATGTTCGGCATGAACCGTATGACCTGCGATGTACCTAATCCCTTTTCAAGTGTCTCGAGGGATACTCCAGCTGCGATACTGATCCATTTCGTCTTCTTCTCTTTTCGGAGTCGCTGATAAAGGGAAGGGAGTACCTGCGGTTTCACCGCAAGGAGAATGAGGGGACATCTCTCGAGTAATTCATCAAGTGAGTGTGCCGATACAGAGAGTTCACTGCTTACTCTCTCAAGTGTCGTCTCATCCGCATCGTGAAGATGGACAGTGAACCCTTCCTGTTTTCTGAGCTGTCTGGCGATTGCAGCACCCATGTTGCCGCAGCCGATGATACCGATATCAGTCATACCTCATCACTCCCATTCTCCTTCCAGCTGAGACGATGAAGGTCGCCAGCGAGAACAAGATTTGTATAGTTATGCTGCCGCTCCCACTCGTATGCAGCGACAGCTACAGAATTCGAAAGGTTGAGCGACCGTGTATGTGCCAGCATAGGGACCCTGACACACCGTCTAGAATAGTCTACAAGAATTGATTCTTCAATACCTCTACTCTCTTTTCCGAAGACGAGATAGGCATCTTTTTCCAAAGGGACATCGCTATAGAGCTGTTTCCCCTTCGTCGTGAAGAACCAGAGGTTGTCATCACCGTGAAGAGCGAGAAAGGCATCAACGCTCTCGTGTTCAACGATCGTCACGTCTTTCCAGTAATCGAGACCTGCTCTCCTCACCTGTTTTTCGTCTACCGAGAACCCGAGAGGGTGTACGAGATGAAGTGTCGCACCGATTGCAGCACAGGTGCGTGCGATGTTTCCGGTATTCTGAGGTATTTCCGGTTCAAATAGGACGATATGCAGCGGCATGGACTCCTCCGTAGTGCACTGATGCTAACATGTATGATCAGGGACACTCAAGAGGAGGGATCAAGAGCCTCAGGTGTTTTCTAGGACATACGCATTAAACTTAGATTGACTGATCTGATTCAGGAGTGAAAAGAACAAATGGGAATGAGATGGAATATTGGGTCTGTAAACCACGGGACAAGAAGCCTTGTCAGCAAGTATTAAGGCATAGGAAACCAGTCCCATCGAATAGATGAGACGGGAACCGGTACTTCAGCATGATTGGAGCTTGATCTACTTCCGGGATTTCCTCGGCTGAATCTCAACCGCTCTTGAGAAGGTGAACGGATCCATCAGAGAAAGCGCCTCAGACATTGAATCATTGAAGTTCCAACCGAACATCTTTCTCAGTCTGCCTTTGCTGATCTTCTGAGTTCCACCCTTGAGATCACTCAATTTGGAAAGAAGTGCGAGACATGCCTTGTTCAATATACTCTGATTCAAAGCAGCATTTCTGTCACTCAGCATACAATCATCTTCATGAAAGACCGTATCGAGATTCCAATGAAGGCCGTTCTCAATATTCCAGTGAGCACGAACACAATGAGCTGCATCGTCGACGTCCTTGAGGCTGGTAAGATAATACCGGGTCTCTCGTTTCTCTATTCCTGTGACGTTATGAATCATCAGCTTATCCATACACACCAGGGCATAGGCCTTCTTCCATTCAGAAAACAACCCTTTCTTCTGACTGACGGTAAGTGGAAACAGATAGAAGGATCGCTGCTCCAGCTGGTTATGAGAGATTTCACGGGTTTCGTGGTAACACCCTTCAAGAATTGATTCTTCAATACCTCTACTCTCTTTTCTTCTCTGCATATGCATGGCATCGAAAGTAACCACGAAGACGAGATAGGCATCTTTTTCCAAAGGGACATCGCTATAGAGCTGTTTCCCCTTCGTCGTGAAGAACCAGAGGTTGTCATCACCGTGAAGAGCGAGAAAGGCATCAACGCTCTCGTACAGTTGCATTGGCTATCCGAAATCCTGAGTAGCAAGGCAGCTTTCAGCACCTCAAGTGTTCATCAGTGATCTCATTCAACGGGTAGATTACTCGTCCCTGCACTCTCTCATCAGGAATGGCATCGAAGATGCTGAGAATCTTTCTCAGGATGTATACTCGCTTCTCAGTGCCGGCATCCCTGCTCTCCTCACCTGTTTTTCGTCTACCGAGAACCCGAGAGGGTGTACGAGATGAAGTGTCGCACCGATTGCAGCACAGGTGCGTGCGATGTTTCCGGTATTCTGAGGTATTTCCGGTTCAAACAGGCTCGCCATCAAGACCGATACGCTGCGGATTCTTTCTCAGACTTGCACAGGCTGATTCGACGATACGGGCAAACCCGTAACGCAGCACCCTGATCTGCGGTTTCACCGGAGGGGCAGAAGGAATGAGCCCTTTGTCCTCCGTAGTGCACTGATGCTAACATGTATGATCAGGGACACTCAAGAGGAGGGATCAAGAGCCTCAGGTGTTTTCCGGCTTCCTGATCTCAAGGCTGCTCGCTTTCACGATCTTCTGTCCTTTCTCCTTCAGGGCAAGGACAGAGAGTTCGACTGCACGTTCTTTCTCGTACCGTTCGCTGAACATCTCCAGCTGGGCATCACTCTCTCCCTTCTCGACATTCATCAGTGAGAGGCCGATCAGACGGACAGGAGAGCCTTCCCGATACCGTTCTTTCAACAGAATTCTTGCCTGAGAAGTCACCTGTTCCGCGCTTATGAGCGCACCTGCCAGTTTCGTCTGGGCACTGACCGTTGAGAAGTCGTTGTAGCGGATCTTCACTCCTACGGTATCGGAATGAACTTTTTCCCTGTAGGAGCGGAACATCAGTGAATGGGCCATCTCAAGGAGGTACTGACTGAGAATGGCCGCTGAACTGATATCTTCAGAAAAGGTTATTTCTGTGCTGATCGAATGGCTCTTCCTTTCTCTCCCGTAGAGTCCCGGGTCCTCCCCGCGGACGACAGCATAGAGGTAGGAAGCTGTGTTCTCACTGAACAGCCGGGTAAGTTTCGTCTTCTCGCAGGCACGCACTTTCTGTACGGTGTCGAGTCCCGCCCTGACCAGCCGTTCATGCAGGACCTTTCCTATCCCGGGAATCTTTGCAAGGGAGAGGGTATTGATGAAATCAATGACTCTTCCCTCAGAGACTCTGCACAGCCCGTTCGGTTTGTCGTAGTCGCTCGCAAGCTTGGCGATCAGCTTGCTCGGACCGATTCCGACCGATATCACGAGTCCGGTCTCTTCAAGGACCGTCCGTTTCAGCAGTGCTCCCGCTTCACGGGGAATACCGAACAGTCTTCCTGTCCCGCTCATGTCCAGGAATGCTTCATCGATCGATATCTGATGGATATCTGAAGAGAAACGGGAGAGCACTTCGAAGACCCGTGAGCTCATCTCGCTGTACCGTTCCATCCGGGTCCGGGCATACACGGCAGAGGGGCAGAGCTTTTTCGCCTGGAACATCGGCATCGCCGAGTGAACTCCGAAGGCACGTGCTTCGTAGGAGCATGCCGAGACGACGCCTCGGGTTCCCGTACCTCCCACGATGACAGGTTTCCCCCGGTATTCAGGATGGTCGAGCTGTTCTACGGAGGCGTAGAAGGCATCAAGGTCGACGTGAAAGATCACGGGTTCCACAGTTTTCTCTCTATAAGCAGCCCCAGGAGTCGGCCTAAGGGATATCCGGACTGCTCAGCCATCTCGGGGAATACGCTTCTGTCTGTCATTCCCGGTATCGTGTTCACTTCATTGAAGTAAATCTCTTCGCTTCTGGATGAAACAAAGAAGTCGATACGGGCGAAGCCTTCAAGATGGAGAAGATCGGTGAGAGAAAGCGCATAGGATTGAATGAGGGAGATCGTCTCTTCCGATATCTTTCTTCCGGGGGTATCAAGTGCTTCCGCGACTTCGTATTTCGTGTGGTAGGAAAGAGGAACGCCCCCCTTGTCGATGATGAGAGGGGCGCTAACCACCCACTCCTCATCCTCCATGACAGCGCATTCCACCTCAAGCATATCGTTCATGAACGGCTCTATGAGGATTCTGTCAGTGAGCGTGAAAATTTTTCCGAGAGCTTTCTGTAACGAATTCTCATCCACCTCGGGAATTTCGAACAGCCCGATGGAGGAGCCTTCATCATCAGGCTTGAGAATCAGATGGGCCCCGAGTTTGCTTTTCAGTGCACCACTGAGGTGGCCTGCGAAGGAGGGTGCCTCGGGGCCCTTCCCGAGGAGGGGGCGCAGCCTGCGGCTGATAATCTGTCTGTCAGTAAAGAGTTCGATATCGTTACGGGTGAGCAGAATGGAGGGGAGGACAGGAATGCCTCCTGCTGAGGCGAGGGTTTTTGCTACACTCTTGTGCATTCCGATTGCCGAGGAAAGGAGTGAGCAGGAGATGAAGGGAATGGATGCACAGGTGAGAAATCCCTGTAGCGTTCCATCCTCTCCACCTTTTCCGTGCACGACCGGGATGATGATATCAACAGGAAGAGGGGAGCCGTCTGCACGGCAGAATCCTCTGGGGGGAGTAACCGAAAGGAGCCGGTTTTCACTTTCATTCCTTCCCGGCTTTTCGTCGGAGGTATCCTGGAGGTACATTGCTCCATCCTTCGCGTAATAGATCGGGATCAGTGCATACTCCAGCTCCTGCAGGGCCTGGTATACTCTCTCCGCACTCAGGAGGGAGACCTCGTGTTCTTCGCTAACTCCTCCGTAGATGATTGCTGCTGTAATCATGAAAACCTCTCCTTCTCCAGAATTGACTGCACAAAACGCGCTTCATCGTACGCTCTTTTCACACCCTCATGTTCGATACTCTGTTCGTGCCCTTTTCCCAGTAGAAGGAGGATTTCCCCCTTTTCAAGTTCTTTCAGGGCTGTTCTTACTGCCTGTTCCCTGCTTTCTATCTTTTTCAGGACGCCTGAGAAGCCGCTTTCTCCAATCCCTTGCTCTATATCTGAGAAGATCTGTGAGAGTTCTTCACCCCGTGAGTCCTCATCACTCAGGTAGATGCGGGAGCAGTAGGTGCCTGCCGCCTTCCCCATGGGAGCTCTCTTTCCCCTGTCCCTCTCTCCTGCCGCTCCGAAGAGGGCGCAGATATGTCTGGCCGGTTCAACCGAAGCAATGAAAGAGAACAGTTTTTCGTAGGCCTCAGGGGTATGGGCGAAGTCGATGATGAGTATACGATCCCCTTCGAGGGGAATGAGCTGGTACCGTCCCGCTATCGGCTCACAAAGCGCATCATGGGTGAGAAACCGAAGGTCGTTATCTGAGGTGAACTCCGCTGCTGCAAGTGCAGCCGCAGCGATGTTCTCCAGAAAGAACGAAGGAGCGAAGGGCGTCTCAGCCGAGACGCTTCTACCTCCCATGGAGAGCGAGAAGCTGCAGGAGGGGAGATCCCTCTTCTCCGCTGTGTACCGCAGAGACGCGGAATGCTCTGCCTCCTCTCCGTAGGTGAGCAGTGCATGAGAGGGTTTCATGGCGGATGTTATCTGCGCCAGGTAAGGGTGGTGAGAGGAGGTGATGATAGAACCTCCGTCCCTTACCTGCCGTATCAGGTTCATCTTGTCATCAACGTAGAGCTCGAGTGAGGCGTGGAAATCGAGATGTTCCCTGCTGATTGACTGAATAACGGCAGAGGAGAAGGTCAGCGGAGCGAGTCGTGCGGTCTTCAGCGAGAGCGCGTGGCTGGTCGCCTCGAGGACAACAGCTCTGACACCCTGACTCTTACATGCTCCGAGAAAGGGGTAGAGGATCTCGGGCTCCGGGGTACTCTGTCGGTAGGGTGTCGCCCTGTAGCCGCTGCCGTCATCGATCCCGACAGTTGACAGCAGGCCGCACTTCACTCCTGCACGGGTGAGAAATCTGTACAGAAAGAGTGCTGTGGAAGATTTTCCGTCAGTGCCTGTTATTCCTATGATGTGTTCGGGGTAGGGTGCATGCAGATGCCAGGCTATCTGGGAGGCGAGCAGCTGCGGCTTTTCACACTGGATGTAGGTGATCTCTTCGTCGTAGGAGGGCAGATCCTCACTGTGGATAATGAGAGGAGATCCCTTCTCAACCGCCTCCCGGATATAGAGGTGACCGTCGGTGTGAGTTCCTTTCAGGGCGACGAAAGCGGTGTCTTCCGTGCATGCTCTACTCTGATAGGTGATACAGCTGATCTCAGGATCTTTCTTCCCCCTGATCGTATATCCCTGAGCTGTCTTGTCATTCGGGAGTAAGACTGATACTCTTTTCATGCCGGCCCCTTTACAGCACAGATAGTAGCACTGATAGAGGAGCGAGAGCAAGGTATAACAGGAAAACGAAGAGAGGCTCAGGTGGTATTTCCGACCTATGAAAGTGATCAGATCATATCACTCCTCAGGGGAAAGCGTCCGGTTCTCCCCGTGGTGAAAGAGGTGATAGCCCGCACCGCTCGGGAGATCGGTGCGAAGACGTTTCTCGACCCGTTTACCGGAAGCGGAATCGTCTCACGGGTGGCGAGACAGCTTGATCTCACCGTAAGCGCGAACGATTGCGAACCTTTCGCCTGTGTGAGCGCGAGTGTCTACCTCTCCCTCTCCCGGGAGGACCTCCTGGAGATGTTCCCTGCCCAGGGCGGCGTCGATGCCTACTACTCCTTCATCAACCTCCACGGTCTGTATGCATTCCACTCGGGTAAGGTTGAGGGTGAGGCCTATCTCTCGAGACTCTACGCTCCTGAAGATCCCCGACATCCGCAGGTCGGAAAAGAGAGGCTCTACTATACCCCAGAAAACGCCCGCTTTCTTGATGCGGTGCGGACTGAGGTCGAGAACTCCTGGATGGCAGGAACGATGAGCTCTGCGGAGCGGGCTGTCATCCTCTCCTCGATTCTCTACCAGGGGTCCCTGAGGGCGAATGTCAGCGGCACCTTCACCAGCTATCATAAAAAATTCTACCGGAGCGGCAAGGCGGTGAGAAGCCGGATCGTCGATCCTGTCGAACTGCTCATTCCCGCTCTTACAGGAAAGAAGCATCCGCCGGGCCGGGTGTATCAGGAGGATGCCATCGGGTTCTGCCGCCGCATGAGCGGCGATATCTGTTTCCTTGACCCTCCCTCATCGCCGCAGCAGTATGGAAGTGCCTACCACCTCCTCAACACCCTTGCCCTCTGGGATGATCCCCTCGTCGATAACGCTGCAGAGAGCGACGGTTCTCTTGTGGACAGGGGAGGTATCAGACAGGACTGGAAGGAGAGACGGTCTCCCTTCTGTTCGAGAAAGGATGCCTATGGAGCCTTCTATTCTCTCCTGAATGCCGTGGACGCTCCCCGCCTCATACTGACCTATCCCGATAACGGGATGGTCCATATCGATCAGATCCTCGCGATGCTTAAGGGAAAGTACCGACATGTCACCCTCTCAGTTCTGCCGAAAGAGCATCGCGGAGGAAGACAGAACAGAGGGAAAGCTCCCGTGGAACATCTCTTCATTGCCGGGGATTCTCCCTCCTTTTATCAGAGCAGTGCAGATGGGCTCGAGAAAATCGGTCTCGTCGGTGAGATCGAGGGACTCAGGAAGCGGATATTCAAGGGGGGAGAGAAAGATCTCAGAGGCTTTACCTTCATCGCCGGTATCCTCACTGATGCGCACCCTGATTACAGTGATTACGTAGATTATACGGAGGAAGAACTTCAGAAGATAGCGCAGACGCTCAGAGATGAGATGATAGAGGATACCTCAGAGGCTCTCCTTCACCTTCTTGATCACTACAAGAGATCCTTTGATGCGCTTTCAGGGAACGAGAGAGTAAGGCTGGAGAAGAAGGCGATCAGTCTTCTCCGTTTCCTCCATGGGTATGAAAAGGAAGCCTTTAGAGCTATACTCACCCCTATGGAACGATTTATGTCGGATAACAGCGAGCTTCTTTCTCACCGCCTCACCTTCTCAGACCAGGTTGAAGGTTTGATTCACCTCGATGACAGGCAGGGGAAGCATGAATAGACGAACTCTTCCTCTTCTGCTGCTGCTTCTCTCATGTGCTGTTTCGCCGCTCTTCGCCTCTCTGCCCGTCTCCCTCCGCTGGACAGCAATGGGGGAGAGCGGACTTGCCCTCACTGATACCCCTGATGCCTTCAATATCAACCCGGCCTCCCTTCTCAGGATGGAGCCGGCCCTGTTCACCCTCGATATCGGGTATATGGACAGCTTCTCGCATCCTGCGGCTGATTCATTCGAGGTTCTCCCTTTCCTTACTGAACCTGAAAGCCAGGCGGAATTCACGTTCACCACGCCCTACAGCGCACTGAGCGTAGCGCTGGAGTATTCGCTGAGTGAGAGGGACTACACGAGCGGGGAGCAGAGTGTCTCCTTCTCCGGGTATAACAATTCGTTCCTCCGGCTCAATCTTGCCTACGGAAACGAGACCTTCTCGATCGGAGCGTATGCAGAAGGAGGATCCACCCTCTACCGTTCCATCACCATTGAACAGGATCAGGCCTTCCTCGATTACTTCTCCCAGGTATACCTCTCCCGTTACTCCCCCTCGGGGATGTATCAGAGTTTTTCAACAGGACTGGGGCTCCTTGTCACCTATCCCTTCCTCTCCTTCGGTGTGCTCACCGATAATCTCTTCGGCTATGACCATACAAGCAATGAGATCACCTTCGACCTTCAGGAGCTGGTTGATGCCACTTCAGTAGGTTTTGCCTTCTCAACTGAGACCTACGACAGTTCTGCCCAGCTGAACAGGTTCGTTCTCTCTTCCGCTATCGATTTCACCGACCTGGGGGATACCACGGAGAGGGCGATCCATTTCGGAGGAGAGCTTAAGATACAGTTCCTGAAGGATCTCTATGCGGCCCTTCAGGCCGGTTATAAAGAAGCACGTCCTTCTCCTGATCCTTTCTTCGGTTTCAGCTGGGACGGAACAGTCTCCTTCGGTCTTACATTCCGGTATCATGACATCTACTACAATACCGCGGTATCGGTGCCGGCACTCTGGTTCAGCGGCTCTGGCGAGGATGAGAAACTGAGCGCTGTCATGTCCCTGAGTTACGTGTTCTAGAGAGCACTGCCTGCACGCCTTGACATTCTCTATGCCCATCACTATAGTCTAGAGGTACTGAAACCATCTGGTAAGGAGAATTTTTCATGTCCAAAGCACATAGAGGAGCCGGTATTCGTGACCAGCACAACAATGCAAGAGGCACCTGTCCCGTCTGCGGTCGTACTGAGATCAAAGTGATGTACGAACAGGAGATCGACGGAAACAAGGCAAATGTCTGCAAGCAGTGTCATGCAAAGGCACAGAATGCAAAATAAGTGAAATAATCACTGTACGTGATCAAATTCGCTTGAATGAGACTGTCCCGTGTGGCAGTCTTTTTTTATGGGGTTTCACAGGATGAACGGTTCTAGAGAGAAGAAGATATACATGGCAGGAATCAAGGGGACAGGCATGTCCTCCCTGGCGGTTCATCTCACCCTTGCAGGAGCTACGGTCAGCGGCTGGGACAGCGGGGAAGTATTTCCCACCGATACCTATCTCACAGCCTATGGGATCAGGACAGATACCGATGAAACACTCTTTGATCCCTCCCTTTGGGATACCCTCGTGTACTCAGGGGCTATTGATACCTCTCATCCACTTGTCAGTCGCGCGGTTTCCGCTGGTCTGGAGGTGTACTCCTACCATGCATACCTGGGGAAGCTCTCCCGAACAAGCCGTGTAATAGCAGTAGCGGGAACTCATGGAAAAACAACCGCTTCAGGCTGCGCCGACCATATACTGCAATCCCTCGATATCCCCCATGGATCGATCTACGGTTCACAGCCGATCGGGGATGAAAGGCACACGGCCGCCGGGGCGGAGACTCTCCTCGTCCTGGAAGCCTGTGAGTACCGAAATCATTTTCACTCCTATGCCATAGATACCCTCCTGATCACAAACGTCGAATGGGAACATGCCGATTTCTTTACACAGGCGGAGAACGTTGTTGAATCGTTCGTTCAGCTTGTCTCGCTGCTGCCTCCGTCAGCTACCCTGATCATCTCCCTCTCAACCGAGGGTGCGAGAGAAGTTGCCCGAAGAGCACGAAGTGAGCGGAGTGACCTTCAGCTTGTCACCTACGGAAAAGAAGAAGGGGAGATCCGTTACTCCTATCCGTTGGGAACAGCTGTGGATAAATTCTCGATTGAAGGTATCGCTTCGTCCTTCAAGAGTCAGCTCGTGGGGGAGGGGTTCATCGAAGACCTCATCGGGGCAGCCCTTTCAGTGGCCTGCGAAACGAAGCGGGACCTGGAAGAGGTTCTTTTCCACGCATGCTCCTTCAGAGGCTGCAGGGGGAGGGTGGAGAAAACTCGATAGCCCCGAAGTGTCCTGGACTCTCTACAATGACTATGCCCATCATCCCAGTGAGATACGTCATTCCCTCTCTTCCTTGAGAATGCTTCACGACTCATCACGCATCATCGTAGCATTTTATCCTCACACACTCTCACGGATGAAAACCTTCTATCAGGAATTCGTTGAAGTCCTTTCAGAGAGTGATCTCCTGTTCATAGCACCCGTTGCCCTCAGCGCGAGAAAAGACGGGACAGAAGAAGAAGCAGAAGAACTCTCTCAGAACTTATGCAGGGAGACCGGAGGAGTGTTTGCAGAGAGTGATGAAAAGATGAAAGCGCTCCTGCTGTCTGTATTGCACAGAGGTGATGTCTGCGTTACGATGGGCGCAGGGAATACTCAGGGTATTCGCACACTACTTACTCAGGACGGTACGTGACTCATGATCAGTATGACAGGCTACGGTGCACAGGAGAGACTTGCTGAAGAGTTTCTCCTTCAGATAGAGATGAAGTCGTATAACTCACGCTATCTCGATATCAAGACGAATATATCCTCTTCTCTCTCTATGTACGAACAGGAACTCGTGAAGAAGGTGAAAGAGGCCGTACAACGTGGTTCACTGGAACTGACTGTGCGTCTGAAGAAGATATCGAGTGACGTTGATCTGTTTCTTGACCGGGACCTCGTCCAGAAATACAGCGAAATCTACCGGGATCTCGCAACTCTTGCCGGTACCGAATATGCGCCTTCACTGCAGGATTTCTCCTCTCTCGACGGCGTGGTGAGCCAGGTGTACCGGCAGGATGCCGAGATCTACAGAGAACCGCTGTTCACGCTCTTTGAAGAAGCCCTTGAAGAGTTCACCGCATCCAGAGAACGGGAAGGGGCTGCGACGAGAGCTCACATCACGCAGATGCACCTGAGGATGAAGGAACTGACCGAAAGCGTTGCGGCTTTCGCAGATCTCCTTGAGACAAAACTGCGCGAGAACCTGATTTCACGGGTACAGGATATGCTCGGAAGCAGGGAATATGATGAGAGCCGTCTCCTGCAGGAAGTTGCTCTCCTGGTTGTGAAGTATTCTATTCAGGAAGAGATTATCAGGCTGAGAACGCATCTTGAAGCCTTTTCCGATATCCTCGACGCAGAGGGCCCCGTCGGAAAGAAACTCGATTTTCTCTGCCAGGAAATGAACCGGGAGATCAATACGATAGGATCGAAAAGTTCTGTTGCAGAGGTGAATCATCTTGTGGTAGAACTCAAGGATCAGCTTGAGAATATCAGAGAGCAGGTAAGAAACGTAGAGTAACAGCAGGAGAAGCAGATGAGAATCGCGATATCAGGAAAGAGCGGATGCGGCAATACGTCAGTAAGCACCATCGTAGCTGACAGAATGAACTACCCCTTGATTAATTTTACCTTCAGGGCTCTTGCTGAGGAGCGGGGAATCGAGTTCTGGGATTTCTGCCGACTTGCCGAAAGTGATGATTCGATAGACCGGGAACTTGATGCGCGTCAGGTGGAGATGGCCATGGCGGAAGAGAACTGCATTCTCGGCTCCCGTCTTGCCATATGGATGCTGGAAAAGGCTGATCTGAAAGTCTATCTCACCGCAACGACTGAAGTGCGGGCTCACAGGATTCATAAGAGAGAGGGCGGAACCCTCGCGGAGCGCCTTGAGCAGACTACGCGCCGGGATGAGAATGATACTGCACGGTACAAGAGGATCTACCATATCGACAACTCCGATACTTCGGTAGCTGACCTTGTTATTGATACCGATGATCTCGGTCCCCGGCAGGTTGCCGATATCATCATTGCCGAGATAGAAAAGAGACTGAATCCTCAGGGCTCCTGATATCTTTTCAGTGACGTGAAACTCCTCTTGGCAAAGCAGATGAATTTGTGTATAGTAAGGCGGTTATACCGATGTATAAGGAGCAGTTACCTTGAGCATTCCTATTAATGAATTAGTTGATAAAGAGAACAATGTGTACGAGATGACCTGTGTCGCCATCAGTCTGGCAAACCAGATTGCAAAGGATGGAGACAGAGAGATCGAGGCAAACAACAACAAAGTAGTCTCTACCGTTCTCGAACGAGTCCTCACGGAGGACATCGAATTTGCCTCCGGTGAAAAGGAATAATATTCCGCTCATCTTTCTTTTCGGTCCGACCGGAGTCGGAAAGACAGCCCTGCTGGACTCTCTGTTCAGTGAAGGGTTTTCTGTAATAAATGCAGACAGCAAACAGATCTATCGACACCTCGATATAGGCTCGGCGAAACCCGAGCCGGAGCTTGTCGCCAGGATTCCTCATTACCTTGTAGACATTCTCGATCCCTGGGAGGACTTCTCCGTAGGGCAGTTCGTCCACCGGGCGGATGAGGCTGTCGAAGATATCCTCTCTCAGGGA
Organism: Sphaerochaetaceae bacterium; assembly: GCA_963676605.2. GTDB lineage: Bacteria > Spirochaetota > Spirochaetia > Sphaerochaetales > Sphaerochaetaceae > SABI01. Next base: position 84,383 of record CAXXSP010000024.1, read on the forward strand.
AGAATTCCCGTTATCTCGGGAGGGACCGCCTTCTATTTCAAACATTTTCTCTATGGGCTGCCCGAAAGTCCGAAGAGTTCACCTGAGGTGCGCTTTTTCGTCCAGAGAGAGGTGGAGACTCACGGTCAGGAATGGGCCTACCGTCGGCTTGAGGAGGTCGATCCGCTCTCAGCGGCGAAGATTCACAGAAATGATACCTACCGTCTTACCCGGGCTCTCGAAGTCTGGGAAGCAACCGGAAGACCTCTCTCCTCCTACCGGGTCCCCTCTGTTCCCAGAGAAGGACTCAAACCTCTCATCATCGGTCTCACACGGGATAAAGAGGAGCTTGCTGAGCGCATAGAGCTGCGAGTCGAGCTGATGGTGGAACAGGGACTGATGGAGGAGATCGATTCTCTGCTGGCTATGAAGGCCACTCCCGAGTGGCCGGGGATGCAGGGTATCGGATACCAGGAGTATTTCACTCTGAAGAGGGAAGGTCAGTGGTCACTGGACGCCTTCAAGGCTCTCATCGTGAAAAACAGTATCAAGTACGCAAAGCGTCAGATGACCTTTTTCAGGAGTATTGAAGGGGTTACCTGGATGAACCCTGAAGAGACTGAGAGCATTCAGGCTCTTGTGGACGACTACCTCTCGTAGGGGACTTCAAATTCCCTTACAATTTCATGCCCGAGATCATTGATACGTGTGATCTGTTCGTATCCCTTTGTGTCACTGAAGGTGAATTCAACCCTGTTCTCTGCCACAACTCCCCGATAGACTTCCGCCTCTCCCCCTGTATCCTCACTTCTGTCGGGTGCATAGTAGAGGTAGGTTGCCAGGTACGCATCTTCCCCGATTCTGGTAACTGTAAGGTCGCTCACACCGTAGATCATCGCAGTGTATGGTATAGCCTCAGATCCTGAGTTCTCGTATTCCTCCGGCGTGAGCAGGGCGTCGACCTGCTCATAGGCTTGACGTACCCGTGAGTTGACGAAGAGGGTGGTCACCTCCTGCTCAAACGGGTTTTTCACACCTCTGGCAAGCGAGGCATTCATTCTCTCTATATCCAGATCGTTCTGTGCGGCGAAGAATTCACTGATAATCTCCTCGCTGGTCATTCCTGCGGTGTAGGGAGGTTCGAGGGAGCGGATGAACGTTCTCACTGAAACGGAGAGAATGATTGTCAGGGCGAGGGCAGCCGCTATGATACCGACTCCCTTTTTTCTCCAGAACTCCCGTCTTTCTCCCTTTTTCTTCAGAGTCTCACGGTAGGCGGCAAGATTCTCTTCGGATGAGGCCTTTTCATCCAGGGTGAAGGAGAGATCTCTGATCTGCTCGTCAAACCATGAGAGGTTCTCACTTGCACTGTAAGCGCCCGACACAGCGGTCCGCTGTGCTGAGACTGGCATCGTAAGTATCGCATCGAGTGCTGCTGCACTCTCGGCCGGCAGGCCCCCGATAGCGATGGAAGAAGGGATGGGCCGGTAGGCTGTCTGTTTCACCTCTTCCGGTTCAAAAGGAGCGAATCCTGCGAGGGCGAGGTAGAGAAGCTGGGCAAGTTCATGACAGAGAGCGAAAGGCGAGTGAACATCAGGCCGGTGGAACCGGTGAAGGTAGATGTTCCTATCTTCCTGCGATGCGGAATAGAGGATGAGATCGCTGAGTTTCGAGGGGAGGAGGGCGACGCCGCCGCCTTCGAGAAGGAATATCCTCCAGGCTGGAATCTGTCCCCGTTCATTCTGCAGGAACGAGCGGGGTACCGCCTGCATCGCTTCTGAGACTTCAAGAATCTTCTCCTTTACCTGATCGGGGAACCGCGTTCCTATCTCTGTGACAGGTATGAAAATCGGGGTATCCCAGAGGATCGAGCGGAGTCCGTCTCTGTCTGCTATCCTTGCATAGTAAAGCTCCGTCAGGGATCCCTCACGGTAGAGGTATCCGCACTCCTGCTCGCCGCTGAGAAGGTGTCTCGGCAGTTCTCCTGATACCTCTCCGATCGTCAGGGCGCAATAGGTATGTCCCTTCACTTCCAACATGCTGCTCTGTATCGTACTCATCTGTCACCCCTGTCCGTTTCCGCGGTTTCCGAGAAGCTTTGCCACCCGCTTCTCATCATAATCGATTGTGTAATTCTTTTCCTGAGTGGGAAGGACAAGGCCTGCCTTTCCTCCCTTCACCTTCTTGAGGTATTTCACCTGGGTGAAATAGAGATCCACCTTATGCTGCCCTTTTGCCTTCGAATAGTGAATCGCGAGATTTCCTGCATCGATGATCGTCTCGAGGTCGACATTCTTATTCTTCGCAGTCTTGATGAAGACATAGCCTCCGGGGACATCACGGGTATGCATCCAGTAATCATTTCCCCTGGCGTACGATCTCAGAAGCTGCTCGTTTTCCTTCGCGTTTCTTCCCACAAGAAGATCACACCTTCCATTGGAGAGGTAGAGGCCGGGGGCCTGTGCGTATTTGACCTCCTCCCGGCTTTTCTGTTCATGGCCGGCAAGCCGTCTCAGCTCTCCCATCGGAAGCTCTTTTCCTTCTCCGAAATCTTCGATCCGTTTCTGCAGCTCCTCAATACGGGAGCTGACACTCCGGAGAGACTCTGTCAGATGTTCTTTCCTGTTCTTCTCTTTATGGTACTTCTGGTAGTATCTGTTGAGGTTTTCTCCGGGAGAAAGATCACGCTTCAGTGCAATATCTACTGTGTTGCCTTCCCAGTCTGTGAGCGTGAGTGAGAGGGAGCCCGGTTTCACCTGGTGGATATTGGAGGCGAGCAGGTCCCCTGCCATCTTGTACTCCTCACCGTTCGAGCAGGTATCAAGTGAAGAGATTGTCCGGTCCCTTTCAGTCATCAGTTCTGCCAGATCGCTCTCAAAGCGCTGGGTGATTGCACTGACAAGGTAGCTCTTTTCGTCTTTCCTGTCAGTCAGGTAGGTCTCTTCGATGAAGGAGTTGAAACTTTTCTCCTCAGGATACTCCCTCACAGAAAAACGCATCGGATCCCCTTTCGGTTCCTCTAGGGTAAGGGTCTGACCGCTTATCTCTCCCTGGGCAGGGCGACGGTAGAGAATGTCGAGGATAGTGAGATCCTGATCACAGACGATGACATTTGCACGGGAGGTGCTGTAGAAACGGAGGATGAGAAGGATCGGTCCTTCCTCTGAACGGATGGTGAGGGAGACCACACGGTCTCCCGGTGTCTGCTGAACTTCGGTAATAAGCTTTCCGCTGATATGGCTGTTCAGGTACTGGTTGAATCTCTGGGTCTTCTTTTCCTTGATTCCCCGATGTACGTACCGTTTCCCGCTTATGCGGTGTATCCTCGCCTGGGGCGTGCCGATTTCAATATAGAGCTGCCAGAAGTGTTCCTCCGGATGGAAGAGTTCGAAGACAAGGGTGTGGAAATTGAGCTGAAACACCTTCTGGATCCTCGAGCCTGCGAGGGGAAGCTCACTGAGAATCTGCTCGATCTCCCGCCAATTCAGAGACATGTCGACTCCCTCGATTCTTTCATCTGCTGGTGGGCAAGGAGGATATCACCTCCGAGGTAGAAGGAGCCGGTGCAGAGAACAGGTGAAACCTGCTCTGACAGGCTGAGAGCAAGGGCAAGGGCATCAGAGGCCTCTTCGGCCAGATAGAGAGAACAGGATGATTTCTGCCTGGTAATCTCTTCCTGAAAGATATGAAAGGTTGCCGTGATATCACTCTTTTTGAAGGTTCCCGGGCGGCTGATGATGATATGGCTTGCCTGAGGAACGATGATTCGGGCCATATGGAGGATGTCCTTATCCTCCAGAGCACCGAAGATCACGATGCGCCTCTCTTCGGTGAACCAGGAGGTGAACGAATTGAACAGATGGCGTATAGACTCGCTCGTGTGGGCTCCGTCGATGATGATCGGGGGGTGCTCTGAAATCAGGCTCATTCTTCCTGGAAGAGTGGCCTGCTCGATCGCCTTTTCACTTACCCCCTCGCGGTAGAAGCCCGTCAGGCGGAGTGCGAAGAGTGCAAGAGCCGCATTCTCTCCCTGTACCTCACCCCTGAGCTGCAGTGTCAGGTCGCTGGTATGTTCATCCTTCCATTCGATACGGACCTCTTCTCCCGCAGCAGAGGTGCGGGCTCTGATCGCCTCCACCTCCACCGTGATATCCCAGAGACGTGAACCCTTCTCAACTGCTTCCTGAGCAATGACAGAACGGGCTTCACTTCTCTGACGGCTGATCAGTACAGGGGTGTTCTCTTTGATGATCTTGGCCTTCTCCCCTGCGATCTTCTCTATGGTATCACCGAGAATAGCGGTATGTTCCAGCTCGATTGGTGTAATGATCGACAGAAGAGGCCGAACGACATTCGTCGCATCGAGCCTTCCTCCCAGTCCGGTCTCGATGACTGCAACGGTGCAGGATGCATAGCGGAACAGGAAAAAGGCGAAGGAAGTGTAGAGTTCGAAGGTCGTAACTTCGCTCACTCCCTCCTCATCAGTGAAGGTGAACCCTTCCATAGCCCTCCTGAAGGCATTCGAGGCATCAATGAGGGTCTTCTCTTCAAAGAACCGGCCGCTCAAAGTGAAACGTTCACGGTAGTCTACCAGATGGGGAGACATGTAGAGCCCTGTTCTCTCTCCCGAGGCTTCGACGGCACGGGCGATCATCGCCGCTGTGGATCCCTTTCCCTTGGATCCTGCCAGGTGGATCGTGCTGTAGGCGAGCTGGGGATTATCGAGGTGAGTGAGAATGGCGTCCATCCTGTCCAGCCGGTATTCCCGTGCCGAATAGGTTCCTGTGCTCTTCTCGAGATTATTGTAGGAGTCTGCGTAACGGCAGAACTCGTCGAAGGTCGTGTGATACATGGACTCAATGTAGTACAGGGGGGGGGGAAAGGTCAAGAAATGGAAGAACAGGAACAACCGGATAGAGCAGTGAACACAGATGTGCAGATACTGTGCTACATATGCTAAATACCCGATATCTCTTGTGTTTTCAGCTATCCCGTTCTATAGTTATAGCACAATCATCTAGATAATTGAATGTGGAGGATAGAGATGGGAACGAATGAGAAACCTTGGGACTTCCTGAAAGAGTTTAAAGGAACAGTCTTTACCGGTGAATGGCCTACCATTCCCGAGATGTTTGAGATCACCTGTACCCGGTACCCCGATAACAGATGTTTTACCGCTTTTTCCCCTGTTGATCTGACCCTTACCTACAGCGAAGTTCTGGAAAAGGTGAAAAATGTCGCCTACTACCTGAAAGCTCAGGGAATCGGACGAGGCAGCAACGTTGCTGTAACAGGGAAAAACTCCCCAGAATGGGCAGTCGCCTACCTCGGAATTCTGACTGCGGGAGCAACCGTCGTTCCGATAGATTATATGCTCACTGATAAGGAGATAGAAAACCTTCTCTCTTTTTCAGGAGTGACACACCTGTTCATTGATGACGAGCGCAAGGACGCGATCGACAGAAACGGGAAGATCGGCATTACCGAGAAGATCACTCTGGAACCGGGTGATGATGATACCTATATCTTCAATAAAAAGGGAGACAGAAGGAAGAAACTCGATAAGGCGGAAGAGCATGATATTGCCGCGATCCTCTATACCAGCGGTACCACCGGAACACCGAAGGGTGTCATGCTCTCTCACTCCAACCTTGCGAGTGACTGTTACCTCGCACAGGATCTTCTTACCGTCCTTCCCTCCGACGTATTTTACGCACTCCTGCCTATCCACCACTCCTATACGATGCTCGCCGTCTTCATCGAGGCGATCAGTATCGGTTCTGAGATCGTGTTCGGCAAGAAACTCATCGTCTCCCAGATCCTCAAGGAACTGAAGAAAGGAAAGGTGACGATGTTCCTCGCCGTCCCCATGCTCTTCAACAAGATGCTCAAGGGCCTGATGAACGGGATCAGGGAGAAAGGGATTGTCGTCTACGGCCTTATCAGATTCCTCATGGGTATCAGCGGTCTGATCAAGAAGGTCTTCAAGGTGAATCCCGGACACAAGATGTTCAACGGGATCCTTGCGAAACTCTCGATGGATCATATCAGAATCTGTATCAGCGGAGGAGGACCTCTTCCTTCACGTACTTTCAAGCTCTTCAACCAGCTCGGCATAGACTTTGTCCAGGGGTACGGTCTCACCGAGACCTCTCCCATCATTACTCTCAACCCGATCGATGATTATATCGAGACTTCTGTAGGAAAGATCCTTCCACAGACCGAGATGAAGATCCTTGATCCCGATGACAGGAAGATCGGTGAGATCATGGTCAAGGGACCGATGGTCATGCAGGGATATTACAAGAACAAGGAAGCGACTGATGAAGTCCTTTCAGAGGACGGATGGCTGCGGACAGGAGATGCCGGGTATATCGACAACAGGAACTTCGTCTACCTCACCGGACGCAAGAAGTCACTCATAGTTACCGAGGGCGGCAAGAACGTCTTCCCTGAAGAAATCGAAGACCTGTTCCAGCTCTATGATGAGATCGAGCAGATCTGTGTTCTCGGCTACCTTGTTGATGTCGCGAACAAGTCCGAAGGTATCCGCTGTATCATCTATCCCACTGAAAAATACCTTGACGAAGTGAAAAAAGAGGTGAGCGAAGCAGATGTTGATCAGCATGTATTCGACCATATGCAGGGCATTGTGAACGAGGTGAACAAGGAAATGATTCACTACAAGAGAATCACCCGTCTGACCATCGCGAAAGAGCCTCTGGAGATGACAAGTACGAAGAAAATTAAGCGACATATTGTTGCAAAGCAGTACGACAAGATGTAGTATGAACGTATCATGATGAACAGTTCGACAAGAAATTATTTAAGAAGGATTGCCCACAATCTGCAGCCTGCAGTTATGGTGGGCAAGAAGGGAGTTGATGAGGGCGTTGTCAAGGCACTTGACGAAGCCCTCATTGCACATGAACTCGTTAAAGTCCGGTTTCAGGATTTCAAGGATGAGGTAAGACCTCTTGCTGAAGAACTGGCGAAAAAGGTCAATGCGGCAGTTGTCACTACCGTGGGCCATGTCGCTATCGTCTTCCGCCAGAATGAGGATCCGATGGATCAGGTCGTTCACATTCCTGATTCGGTTACCGACTGATGAGTGATCGTTTCACACTGCTCCAGGTCCCGAAGGTTCTCTTCGGGGCAGGGACGCTGTCACAGCTGGCTGATTCCCTTATCGGGCGTCAGCCTCTGTTGATTATTTCCCCTTCGGCTGAAGGACACCTTTCCGTTCAGGAACTGTTTCACCTCTGCAGAAACCATCATATCTCACTCAGGATGGAACACCTCTCCGGGGAACCGGGAGTCCGCACTATAGATGCGATCACCGACCGTCATCTCGACAGTGGCGTTGATATGGTGGTAGGGATCGGCGGAGGCAGCGTCCTCGACTCGGCGAAAGCCGTTTCTGTCATGCTCTATCACCGACGTAACAAAGAACTGAGAGACCTCTCCGTGAAAAACTATCTTGAAGGGGTGGGAGACAGACCTGCTCCTGAGGGGAGACTTCCTCTCTTTCTTATTCCCACCACAGCCGGAACCGGCAGTGAAGCGACCAAAAACGCGGTTATCTCACAGGTGGGAGAAGGAGGCTTCAAGAAATCTCTCAGACACGACAGTTATGTCTGTGACCTTGCGATACTTGATCCCTCTTTACTTGAGTCTGCGCCTCTTTCTGTTCTTATCCCGAGCGGAATGGATGCACTTACTCAGCTTCTTGAAGCCTATTTCTCGGTATCCACCAACCAGTACATAGAATCGCTCGTCCTTCAGGCACTGAAGGAGATGCCCTATGCGCTGATGGGGCTGATTGAAGGAACAGGAGAGAGAGAAGACCACCTCGCAGTCCTCTCCTACGGAGCATTTATCTCGGGAGTGGGCCTTGCCCATGCCGGGCTCGGCTATGTACACGGCCTGAGCGGTCCGATGGGCGCGATGCACGATATTCCTCACGGAATTGCCTGTGCACTCCTGATCGCGAAGACCAACCGTGCGATGTTCAACCGTGCGGTGAAGGAAGACAATGCAGATGAGTACCTTTCCCGTCTCCACCGACTTGCTCAATCGTGGAACCTGACGAATCAGGAGCAGGCCATTGAGCTGCTTGAACGTCTTGAAGAGCTTGCCTCCCTCCCTTCCGCCTCTTCCTTTGGATTCACGCTCTCAGAGATCGACACACTCGATCTCATCAAGTCAAAAAGGAACGCTCCGGTAGAAATCAATCCTGAAGAGCTCAAAGAAATTCTTCACTCGATCCTCTAGCATTCCATTTCAAGATCTTACAAAGAAAAATGCCGTACAGTCTTATCGACATGCACGGCATTTCCATTTTCAGGGGATACCCTGTTGTTAGTTCTGTTCGAGTTCCAGGGTGCGGGTTACTGCGTCACACACTTCGGTGGGACCGTAGTACTGAATGGCACCGGGGAAGATGAAGGAAGTTTCTGTCTTCCAGGTCTCTCTCATCTTTTCGAAGTACTTGAACGGCTTGCCGTCAAGTTCTACAAGAGCCTTTTTGATGACAGGCTTCATCTCACCGTGTCTCTCCTCGAGGTTCATCATCATGGTGATGGGGATACCGCCTGCAGTCCACTGATCAGCGGGTGCTGTCAGGTTACCTACAGATGAGATGTACCCGCTGAACTTGTTTGCAAGGAGCAGGTAGGCGTTGTACCCGAGTGAGTAACAGTAGTCAGCATCGAAGTTTGAAGGGAAGGCACAGCGTCCTTCGTAACCGAAGAAGTGGTTAAGGCCGGTGAAGGCTCCCTTGTACTCGCCTGCAGCTTTCTTTGCAGCAAGTGCAGTATCAACCATGGAAATCAGCATCTTCTCGGTCTCGATTCTCGACACCTGGACGTTTCCATGCGGGTCACGGTCCATCAGGAGCTGTTTCTGAATGTCGGTGGGGGAGAGAGAGGAATACGGCTTTGTTCTCTTCAGAGAGTCTCGAGGAAACGAATTCCTTCTGAGCTTCCCAGTCTGTAAGGACGCCATAGGCCTTCTCTTCTTTGGCCAGAAGGTTGTTCAGGGTGGCGATCAGTCTCTTCACCTCGGGAATGAACTCGACGAGACCTTCGGGGATCAGTGCGATACCGTAGTTGAGACCCTTATCGGCACGTGCGATAACCGCATCAGTGATGGTTGCCACCACTTCGCTGAGAGACATGTTCTTTGCCTCGATTTCTTCACTGACGAGACAGACATTCGGCTGAGTCTGCAGTGCGCACTCCAGTGCGATGTGTGAAGCGCTTCTTCCCATGAGCTTGATGAAGTGCCAGTACTTCTTCGAACTGTTTGCATCTCTCATCAGGTTCCCGATGAGCTCACTGTAGGTCTTCGTTGCCGTATCGAAACCGAAGGAGACTTCGATGAAGTCATTCTTCAGGTCGCCGTCGATCGTCTTGGGGCATCCTACGACAGAGATGTTCGATCCTTTATTGAGGAAGTATTCACCGAGAACAGCTGCGTTGGTGTTCGAGTCATCACCGCCGATAATGACGATGGCTGTGATATCGTTTGCTTCGCACACGGCAGCACAGGTGTCGAACTGCTCTGTTGTCTCGAGCTTGGTTCTACCGCTTCCGATGATATCGAAACCGCCTGTGTTGCGGTACTCATCAATGAATGCATCGTCAAGGAGAACCTTCTTGTCATCAAGAAGTCCTGAGGGACCGCCGAGGAAACCGTAGAGTTTGGAATCGGGATTTGCGTTCTTCACTGCATCATAGAGGCCGCTGATGACGTTGTGTCCGCCGGGAGCCTGTCCTCCGCTGAGAATCACGCCGATAATTGATCGCTGCGTGTTCCACGTTCTTGTCTGTGATTTCAAAGTCGACTTTCGGGAGTCCGAAAGTTGAGGGGAATAACTTCTGTATCTCTGCGGCATCCTGTGCGGGGGAAGTCGCTTCGCCTGTTACGGCAATAAGAGAGTGGATAGGGTTCCTCAGTATTGAAAGGTAATTTCGGCTGATACTCATATCGAGCCTTCTGCAGTGCTGAATACTCCATTCGCTCGCTCCTTTGGTGGGTGGTATTTGTTGGCCTTACTATACCGGTTTTGAGGAACCTGTGGCAAGGGATACACAGGCGTGTGAGGATTGATTCATGAAGCAATAGAAGATTCTTGACTCAGTGCCTCTTCGGAGGGTACGATCGCCGCATGGAAGATTTCTCACATGTCTTACTTTATGTGGATGCCGATTCGTGTCCGCGCCAGATCAGGTCCCATTCTCCTCAAGGCAGTAACCAAACGGAAGGTGCCTGCTATCTTCGTGGCAGACCGTCCTCTCAAGGATGTCCTGGAGGTAGAGAAAACTTCTCCATCTGATCCCTTCCTTGTCCGTATGATCGTGGTAGAGAAGGGAGATGACAGTGCCGATGACTATCTTGTCGCCTCTGCCGTGAGCGGGGCCCTCTCAGTGACGCGTGATGTGATTCTCGCAGACCGCCTTGTGGAGAAAGGTCTGACCGTCCTCGATGACAGAGGAGGTCTGTTCACTGAAAACAATGTGAAGGAACGTCTCAGTGTGAGAAATGCCATGAAGGAATTCCGAGACATGCAGATCTTCGATCAGAAAAACAAGCCTGTCTCACCGAAGGAGATCCAGAAGTTTGCGAATGCGCTGGATCGGGAACTGACGAAGCTCGGAAAATGAAGCAGCCGGATACCTCCGCACGTATTTGAGTATGTGAATACTCTAGAGATAACCATAACAGGATTCCACAGCACGCTGACCGAAACCTTCAGGTACTGGCTGCACAGCCATTTCCCTTCGCTTGAAAGGGTTGAGACGATCTGTCTCGACTCGGATGCTATGCCTCAGGTAGGTGAAACCGGTCTGCTCATCCATCTTCTCTTCGAGCTCGAGGACGTGTATCGCTCTTCAGGGATCCTCAGGCTGTACGGTGAAGGTAGAATTCTAGCAGTGTATCATGATGCACTGAAGGAAAAGGCACCCCGTCTCGGAGTGCCCTCTGTCTCATTCACCTATTGTATTGATTACCTGAAAGGAATTCTCTTCAGCTCTGAGGAGAGTGATGAGGAGAAACAGGTATGCTTCACTCCTCGTGAGGGGGAGATCCTTGATCTCTTCGCACGGGGAATGAGCGTCAAGGAGGTTGCCTATGAACTGAACATCTCCCGGTATACCGTGGCAGCCCACCAGAGGAATCTCTACCTCAAGACCGACTCTCACACACTGCAGCAGCTCACCCTCTTCGCCTCGCTGAGAGGCAGGGGATTTCCTAGAAATCGGCCTGCTTCGCGGCGCGGGGGTAGGGGATGACGTCTCTGATATTCTGCATACCGGTGATGTACTGAACAATGCGATCGAAACCGAGCCCGAAACCGGCATGTTTCACTGACCCGTACTTTCTCAGGTCCATGTACCACCAGTACTCCTGCGGGTCGAGGTTAAGCTCTTTCATGCGCTCTGAGAGTACATCATGGCGGCTTTCTCTTTCGCTCCCTCCGATGATCTCACCGAGACGGGGAACGAGAACATCCATGGCGCGGACGGTCTTGTTGTCATCATTCATCTTCATGTAGAAGGCTTTGATCTCCTTCGGATAATCGGTGACGATGACCGGTCCCTTGAACACCTGTTCGGTGAGGTACCGTTCATGTTCGGTCTGCAGGTCGACCCCGAAGGATACCGGGTAGTCGAATGCAGAGTTGTTCTTTGTCAGTTCTGCCACAGCATCAGTGTAGGTGACATGGGCGAAGGGGGTCTCAACTACCTGGCGGAGTACATCGGCGATTCCCTTTTCAATGAACTTGCTGAAGAACGCCATATCCTCCTCGCAGCGGTTCAGGACCCGGGAGAATACGTACTTGAGGAACTCTTCCGCTATTTCCATATTCCCTTCGAGGTCACAGAAGGCCATCTCCGGCTCGATCATCCAGAACTCACTGAGGTGACGCTTCGTGTTCGAGTTCTCTGCACGGAAGGTTGGACCGAAGGTATAGATGTTCTTGAGCGCAAGCGCGTAGGTCTCTCCCTCAAGCTGCCCGCTGACGGTGAGGGAGGCCTTGCGGCCGAAGAAATCTTTCGAATAGTCAATCTCTCCCTCTTCTGTCTTCGGTGCATTCAGGAGATCAAGGGTCGTTACCTGGAACATCTGTCCTGCACCTTCAGCATCACTTGTGCTGATGATGGGTGTGTGGATATAGGAGAAACCTTTCTCGTAGAAGTAGGAGTGGATGGCGTAGGAAATCTCATTCCTCACTCTCATGACGGCAGACATCGTGTTCGTCCTGCCTCTGAGGTGAGCAATCTCTCTCAGGTATTCAAGGGAGTGACGTTTCTTCTGAAGGGGGTAATCAGGACCCGCTTCTCCGTGCAGTTCGAGTGAGGAGCACTGCATCTCGACAGACTGCTTTCCGCCCGGAGATGCAACCAGCACTCCGGTGGCACTGACAGCGGCACCGGTCTGAATCGAATCGAGGATATCAGGATTCATGAAATTCTGCAGGTCGATGACGATCTGAAGCGAAGAGAGGCAAGACCCGTCATTCAGTTCGAGGAAGCAGACAGTTTTGCTGACACGTTTTGTCCGGACCCAGCCTTCTGCTGTAATCGGTGTGTCTGAGGGTTTCGCGTTGAGTAAGTGAATAATTCGTTCTTTCATGAATTGACTCCTGTTATCTGAGTATATTTCATTCTTACGCAGATTTTGTCAACTCAAACAGGTATAATCAACCCCAGATTCAGGTAGACGTGAACTGCCCATCTCGATATATTTTATGAAAGGTGGTCACATGGTTCAGATAATCGGTACGAAAAAATGCAGTGATACCCGCAAGGCTCTGCGATATTGCAAGGAAAGAAATATAGAACATCAGTTCGTCGACCTTTCACAGAGGGATCTCAGTCCCGGTGAATGGGATAAGGTGTTCACTCACCTCGAGGCGGACGATCTCATAGACGAACAGAGTACATATTACAGGAAGAACGGCTACGCCTATCTGGAATACCATGCGGTTGAAGAGCTGGTGAAGCACCCTGAGCTCCTGAAGACCCCTCTTATCAAATCGAAGAAGAAGGTGCTGTGTGCGCATGGACAGAAGGATTTCTCCCTGATAGAGGAGTGCCTGTGATCCGCTATGCAGTCCTGGGAAGCGGATCGAACGGAAACAGCTACATTCTTGAGTATGAGGGAACCTCGATTCTCCTCGATGCCGGTTTCTCTCTGAAACAGATCAGAGAAAGGTGTATCACTGCAGGTTTCGATCCTGACCTGATCTCTTCTCTCTTTATCACTCATCTGCATCCCGATCACGCCCGGGGGGCCGGAGTCTTCGCACGACAGATGAAAAAGCCGGTCTATCTCCATCATGCGATCGATGATTCCTTCAAGGATTTCAGGAACCTCAGGATCCCTGAGGAGCTGAGGAGGACGATAGGAACCCAGCCGGTCTCGGTCGGAGCGTTCACCGTGACCTATTTCAGTACCTTCCACGACTCTCCATTTTCCGGAGGGTACCATGTGAATGTCGGAGGGAGAAACTTTGTCCTTCTGACAGATACCGGGAAAACTGAAGCTTCTATGGAAAGGTATGCATCAGAAAGCGATGTTCTGTTCCTGGAAGCGAATTATGATGAGCAGATGCTGAGACAGGGCCCATATCCCTATTTCCTGAAACAGCGGATAGGCGGGGAGGAAGGCCATCTCTCAAATGATATTTCCATAGACTTCCTGAATGGCCTGTCCCATAATGAGGAGAGAACAGTCTATTTCTGCCACCTCTCTCTGGAGAACAACAGTGCTGAAGTTCTCAGAAGATCACTGGAGGAGAGGGGATTGTCTTCCATTGCCTGCACCATCTGTGAAAACGGACAGACCTATGCCGGTGCGATCGAGAAAGGAGTAACGTCATTATGAAACATTCGCTTGAGACATTCACAGTCCGTTCACTACTGGAGCAGTCAGCTGATCGCCACGCAGATCGTCTGGCACTCTCTCTGTACGGGGATGATAGTGAGCAGTATACCTACACATCTCTGAAGGAGAGTGTCGACAGGGTCGCTTCCTATCTTCTTTCACGGAAGGTGGAAAAGGGAGACCGTATCGCGATCCTTGCAGAGAGCTCCCCCATGTGGGGTATCGCCTACCTTGCGATCGTGAGTGCCGGCTGTATTGCGGTGCCGGTGCTTCCTGAATTCTCTTCCAAGGAAGTTGATCTGATTCTCACGCACAGCGGGACGAAGAAACTCTTCGCCGCCGCACGGCAGGCGGAAAAGATACCGAAAAGCTTTTTCGGAGAGGATCATGAAATCTACCGGATCGATGATCTCTTCCATGTCCCTTCTGATTCGGATACGAGTCGGGTGGGCAGGGAGGAGTTCCTCGACCTGCCGGCTAAGAATATGAGGCGGAAGAAAGCTGATGAGAAGGCACTGAAGCATATCTCTCATGAAGAGGATGCTCTTGTTTCGATTATCTACACAAGCGGAACGACAGGGAATCCGAAAGGGGTCATGCTGAGCAACAGGAACCTGACTAGCAATGCAGCTGCGAGTGTCAGGCAGTTCTTCAAGGTGAAAAGCGGGATGAAATTTCTTTCAATCCTTCCCATGTCCCATTCGTATGAATTCACTATCGGTTTTCTCCTGCCTCTGCTGTGCGGATGCGAGGTTCATTACCTCGGACGTCCGCCCGTAGCCTCGATACTCCTGCCGGCTCTGAAACAGATCAGGCCTGATATGATGCTCTCCGTACCCCTTCTGATCGAGAAGATCTACCGGGGTTCGGTCGTTCCCCAGATAGAAGGGAGCAAGAACCTCTCCTCGATGTATCATCACCGCATCCTCCGGCGGGAGATCAACAGGATCATCGGCCGGAGGCTGAAAATGACCTTCGGCGGACGTCTGAAATTCTTCGGTGTCGGTGGAGCGAAGCTCGACAGAGAAGTGGAATCGTTCCTGAAGGAGGCGAGATTCCCCTATGCAATAGGGTATGGTCTGACCGAAACCTCTCCGCTCCTTGCAGGCAGCGGACCGGCTCAGACAAAGGTGGGAACCATAGGCTATCCTTTGAAGACTGTTGAGGTCAGAATCGATTCTCCCGACCCCCACACCGGTGTCGGTGAGATCGTCGCAAAGGGTCCGAACGTGATGCTCGGCTATTACGAAGCACCGGAAATGACGAAGGAGACCTTCACCTCTGACGGCTGGATCAAGACCGGAGATCTCGGTGAGATCGTCCGCGGCAGGCTGAGTATCAAGGGGCGGAGCAAGACGATGATCCTCGGCCCCGGTGGTGAGAATATCTATCCCGAGTCGATTGAGGCTCTGATCAATGCGAAACCCTATGTCCAGGAGTCTCTTGTGATGGAAGGGGAGGGCGGTATCGGAGCCCTGATCAAGGTCGATCTCGAGCTGATGGCTGAGCAGATGAAGATGTCGGTCGAGGATGCGAAGAGCGAGGCCGCTTCCTATGTCCATAACCTCCGGCAGGAGATCAACAGGGAACTGAATTCCTTCAGCCGTCTTATTGAAACGAAACTGCACGAGGAGCCGTTCCAGCGGACCCCCACACTGAAAATTAAACGGTATCTCTACTCCCTGACTCACAGGAATCAAGGTGAAGATAAGAAAAAAGATGAAGAAGATAAGAGAGGTTGAGCAGTGCTGAAAAACAGTATTGACCTGAGAATAGATAAAATAGAAGCTCTTGTGAGCCCGCGTCACCTGGCTGAGGAGCTTCCTCTCAGTGATGAGCTTGCAGAGCGTATCATACACAATCGCGAAGCGGTGGAAGATGTGATCAACGGAAGGGATCCCCGGCTGCTTGCCATCGTGGGACCCTGTTCAATTCATGACACCGAGGCCGCTCTCGAATACGCGGACCGCCTGAAGAAGGTATCGGAAACTGTGAATGATCAGCTCCTGGTTGTGATGAGAGCGTACTTCGAGAAACCGAGAACTGTAGGAGGCTGGAAAGGGCTGATCATTGACCCTGACATGGACGGTTCCTATCATATCAGCGAAGGGCTGAGACGAGCGAGAAGACTGCTCCTTGAACTTACACGAAGAGGACTTCCCGTGGGAACCGAAATGCTTGACCCTATCGTTCCCCAGTACATAGACGAGACCCTCTCGTGGTGTGCCATCGGAGCCAGGACCACCGAATCTCAGGTCCACAGGACCCTTGCAAGCGGAATGAGTGTCCCCGTAGGATTCAAGAACTCGACAAGCGGTGAAGTGACAAACGCCATCAATGCCATAAAGAGCGCATCCCTGAGCGGGGCCTTTATCGGAATCGATAAGGACGGCAATTCCTCCATCTACCGGACGAAAGGAAACCTCAGCGGTCACCTGATTCTCAGGGGCGGCGATGCAGGCCCTAATTATTATGAGGAAGAGGTTGAAGACGCAGTAAAGAGCATGAGCTCCCTCGATGTGAACCCCTCGATCGTGATAGACTGTTCCCATGCGAACAGCAGGAAAGACTACACGAGACAGCGTCGTGTGCTTCGCGCGGTGATCGATCAGGTCCTGATGGGAAGAAAGGAAATCAGGGGTTTCATGCTCGAGAGCAATCTGTTCGAAGGGTGTCAGAAGATCACTGAAGATCTGAATTCTCTCAGGTACGGCGTATCGGTTACCGACCCGTGCATCGGATGGGAGGAGACCGAAGCTATGCTCCTGAAGACTGCCGACCTGCTGAGACATGGAGAAAGAGAAGGAGGAATATTATGAGTAAACGTATTCTTGTCACCCTCGCCGAAGGGTTTGAAGAGATTGAGGCATTGACACCTGTCGATATCCTCAGGAGGGCTGGTGCTGAGGTTGTGATGGCCGGTATCGACGGAGAGGTTATCACGGGAGGTCACGGTATTCAGGTTGTAGCAGACGCTAAAATCGAGGATGTCGATACTGACTTCGATGCGATCATTCTTCCAGGCGGAGGCCTCGGAGCAAAGAATCTCAGTGAGTCGTGGCTTACCCATGAGAAGATGCTTCTCCTCGTGAACAAGGGAGCGCTCCTAGCTTCTATCTGTGCCTCCCCAGCCGTCGTTCTCGGGCCTGCGGGCCTTCTGAACGGACACAAGGCGGTCTGTTATCCCGGTTCTGAAGCGAATGCACCCGATTTCACCTTCTCTGACATGAGAGTCTGTGTAGACGGGAATCTCATAACGGCACAGGGTGCAGGAGTTGCGGTGGAATTTGCACTTGCTATTGTTGAACACCTGTGGGATAAAGACACACGCGATAATCTTTCGGCAAGTATCCTTCATAAAGAATAGATGCACCTGAATGTGAAGAAAGGAAGTACATATGGCACACATCGGATTCGATAATCAGACCTATCTTGATCAGCAGAAAAGCGCAATACTCGAACGGGTGAACTCGACAGACGGGAAACTCTATCTTGAATGTGGAGGGAAACTCCTGTTCGATTACCATGCCGCGAGAGTTCTTCCCGGTTTTGACCCGAATGTGAAGATGAGGGTCTTTCAGGCTCTGAAAGATGAGATTGATGTCATTGTCTGTATCTACGCCGAGGATATCGAGAGAAGGAAGATCCGGAATGATTTCGGCATCACCTATGACACTGACGTATTCAAGATAATTGATGATTTCGGTGACTGGGGACTGACGGTGAATAAGGTTCTTATCACCCGGTACAACGGGCAGCCCGGTGCGACACAGTTCATGAACCGTCTGAAGAGACGGGGTATCAACGTGTATACCCATAAGGCAACCGAGGGGTACCCGAATGATGTCGATACCATCGTAAGCGACAGCGGGTACGGAGCTAATCCCTATATTGAAACCGATGGCAGAGTCGTTATTGTGACGGCTCCCGGGCCGGGAAGCGGTAAGCTCGGCACCTGTCTTTCTCAGCTGTATCACGATTATCGTGGAGGGAAGAAAAGCGCCTACGCAAAGTTCGAGACATTCCCCATCTGGAATATCCCTATTGAACACCCGGTCAATAAGGCGTATGAAGCAGCGACAGTCGATATCGGAGATTTCAACCAGATCGATCACTTCCACCTCAGTGCCTACGGCGAGCCCGCCGTCAATTACTCGCGCGATATGGAAGCCTTTCCTCTTCTTAAGAGAATCATAGAGAAGATTACAGGAGAGGAATCGTTCTATAAATCTCCCACAGATATGGGAGTGAACCGTGCAGGATTCGGTATAGTTGATGATGAGATCGTCAGAGAGGCCAGTCGGCAGGAGATCGTCAGACGCTATTTCATCACTGCGGCAGAATATGCACAGGGAACAGGTTCAAGTGAGGCGTTGAGCCGGATTAAACTTCTTCTCGACGATATGAAACTCGACAAAAATATGAGAAAGACCGTCCCGGCCTCACAGAAAGCGCTCGAAGAGGGCGTCGCCAAGGGGAAAGGGCATGACGGTATCGTGAGCGCAGCTGCGATCGAGCTCCCTGACGGTACTATTATTACCGGCAGTAATAGCGAACTGATGCACTCCTCCTCTGCACTCCTACTGAACGCTCTGAAATATCTTGCGGGCATTCCCGAAGAGATAGACCTCATCTCTCCCTCAACCATTGATTCGATCAGACACCTTAAGAAGGAAGTGCTGAACGGGAAAAGGACTTCACTTGATGTGGAAGAGACGCTGATCTGTCTCGCTATGAGCGCGGCTCAGAATCCTTCCTCGAAAGCTGCGATGGATAAGGTTCCTGTCTTGGCGAACTGTGAGATGCATCTTACCCATCTTCCATCCCTCGGTGATATGAACGGTCTGAGAAAAATGACTGTGAGAGTGACAAGCGACCCGGCTTTCCCCTCCAGGAATCTTCTCGACGAGTAGGTTTTTTCTTTACCGATAGCCCTGTAAGGCTCTACAATAGAGATAGAGGAGGAATCAAGATGAACACGATCATTACCATAAGCCGGCAGACCGGCAGTGGCGGACGTGAGATCGGAAAGGGTCTTGCAGATGCGTTCGGGATTCCATTCTACGACAGGGCTATCATTGCCATGGCCTCAAAGGAGAGCGGCATGAATGAGGAGATCATCGAGAACCTCGATGAGAAGGCCGCAAACCGTTTTCTGTATGCGGTCCCCTCGGGTCTTCCGACCCTGGGACAGGCTGCAGCCACCGGCATGTACACCATGCCGCTCAGCGATACTCTTTTCCTTACGGAGTATGAGATCATAAGGAAACTTGCCGAAAAGGGTCCCTGTGTTCTCGTCGGCCGGTGCAGTGACTATGTACTGAAGGATGTAGAGAACCATATCGCTGTTTTTCTTCATGCCGATAAGGATTTCAGAGCCAGGCGGATTTCCGAGATGGAGGAGATCGATCTCAAGGAAGCAGAAAGCAAAATTCACAAATACGACAAGGAACGCCGGCGGTACCACGATTATTATGCGGCAAATACCTGGGGTAATCCTGAATTCTACGATCTTACACTGAATACTGGAGTCCTCGGAATTCCGAAAGCTGTCGAGGTGATTGCTTCCTATATCTCCATCAGAGAAAGGTAGAACAGCCAGGGGCTTCTCTCCACCCATTCTTTTCCTCATCTCAGAATCATTCAATGCTTGACTTGACTGTTGCTAAATTATACAATTAAGTAATTGTTTAATTGTTTATCTGAAGTGAGGTCTACGATGAGTAATGAAGATACAAAGAAATCGGATGTCTGCAGTGAGTATTCTCTCTCCTGCATGAATCATGAGGAAGACCTGAAAGATTCTCTCATGGAAGTCTCTGGCCTGTCAGAACTCTTCAGGGCCATGTCGGATGAGACGCGCGTCGGTATCCTGTATATGCTTTCCAGGCAGGAGTTGTGCGTGTGTGATCTCGCCTACCTTCTCGATATCTCCCTTCCTGCGGTTTCACACCACCTGCGGCTGCTGAAGGTGATGCGTCTGGTGAAGGGGAGACGTGAGGGCAAGCAGGTATTCTATACCCTTGATGATCCCCACGTTCTTTCTCTCATCGAAGTCGCCCGTGAACATTATATCGAATGGAGATGACCAATGGTTTCCTATAAGATAGAAGGACTGGATTGTGCACACTGTGCACTGAAGATCGAAACTGCGCTGAGAAAGATAGAGGGGTTTGAAAACGCCTCGATCAATTTCTCAACACAGACCGTACGCATCCCTTCCGGCACGCTATCGGTTGCACAGGATGCCGTCTCGGCAATCGAAGAGGATGCACGTATCGTTGAAAGATCCTCAGAGCTCCAAGGTGAAAAGGACAACTCGAGAGCTCAGCTCGCAAGGATCTGTCTCTCCACCCTTCTGTTCCTGCTGGGCATCATATTCACCGATACACTGAAAAGAACACCCTTTGCCCTGGGTGAATATGCCGTGTTTCTCTCATCATACCTCATAGTCGGCTATCCGGTACTCCTGCACGCAGGAACCTCGATCCTGAAAGGACGCCTGTTCGATGAAATGTTTCTTATGAGTATCGCGACGATTGGAGCCGTAGCCATTCATCAGCTCGAAGAAGCGGTGGGTGTCATGCTTTTCTATGCTGTTGGGGAATGGGTCCAGAGCAGGGCAGTGCAGAATTCCCGGAGGTCGATTGCTGCGCTCATGTCTCTCAGACCTGATAATGCACGGGTCGTAGCGAAGGATGGCTATGAACTCGTTGATCCTGACCAGGTTGAGGTCGGCACGCTGATTCAGGTGCGCTCAGGGGAGAGAATACCGCTGGATGGCGTCATTGTCTCGGGTGAGTCACGAGTGGATACTTCAGCCCTGACTGGAGAGTCTGTACCGCGAATAGCTGGAGAAGGTGATACCGTCCTCAGCGGTTTCGTCGTCGATAACGGGACGCTGGAGATCAGAGTGACAAAAAAAGCCGAAGATTCACAGGTCGCGCGCATTCTTTCGCTCGTGGAGGAGGCTGCAGCAAAAAAGGCTCCGACAGAACGGTTTATCACGAAAGTCGCTGCCGTCTACACACCGCTGATTGTCTCTATTGCTCTGGCAGTAGCCTTCATTCCACCGCTGTTTTTTTCAGGTGATCTCGCTTCCTGGGTCTACCGGGCTCTTGTGATCCTTGTTATCTCCTGTCCCTGTGCTCTTGTGATCTCCGTTCCTCTCGGTTATTTTGGTGGAATAGGTGCTGCCTCTAAACGGGGTATTCTCCTGAAAGGTGCGCACTATATCGATCTGCTGAAGAGTCTCAAGACTGTGGTATTCGATAAGACAGGGACTCTTACCAGGGGAAATTTCAAGGTGGTGAAGATCTATGCGGCGAAAGGGATTGATGAGAAGAGTCTGCTCGGCACTGCCGCAGCAGCAGAAGCTCACTCGCTTCACCCGGTTGCGGATTCCATACGTGAAGCATACCGGGAAAGGTATCCAGGACATCCGGTACCTGAAGCTCACCGATACCATGAGGAGAAAGGTCTCGGTGTTATCGCAGAAGCGAGTGAAGGACGAATTCTCGCAGGGAGTGTACGGTTCCTCCGGCAGGAAGGAATTTCTGTCCCCGAAGAACATGTCACAGGGACGGTGGTCGCGGTTTCCCAGGGAACGACCTATCTGGGGTATGTTGAGATTGCCGATGAGGTAAAACCGGGAGTTCAGGAAGCCGTTCGTGCATTGAAACAGCTGGGAGTGGAAAAGCTGGTCATGCTGACAGGAGACAGGGAGGAGACTGCGGCTTCTGTTGCCGCCCAGGTCGGAATCGATTCCTGGTATGCTTCACTGCTGCCTCACGAGAAAGTGGAGCGGTTGAAGGAACTGAAAGATACCATGAAAAAGGGAACGACTCTCGCCTTCGTCGGTGACGGGATGAACGATGCTCCCGTTCTGATGATGAGTGATATCGGGATCAGCATGGGTGCTCTCGGATCGGATGCGGCAATAGAGGCGGCAGACATCGTCCTGATGGACGATAGGATGGAAGGCCTCGCCGAGGCTGTTGGTCTTGCCCGGCGTACCCGTCTGATCGTGCTTCAGAATATTATCTTTGCACTCGCTGTTAAGGGGATATTCCTTGCCTTCGGCGCCTTCGGTCTTGCCACTATGTGGGAGGCTGTCATTGCGGATGTGGGAGTCGCTCTTCTTGCTGTTCTCAATGCGGCACGTATTCTCCGTCCCGTCCGCTCAGCATAAAATGGACTTCCCGGGAAAGGAAGTCCATCGTATCAGATTCGGTCTTTTCAGTTCTTCGGAGGATACACAAGAACCTTCTCGAGTTCAGGTCTTTTCTTCAGGTCATTTGCGAGTCCTGCAGCTCTAGCCTTATTGGAGTAATCAGCATGCTGGAATGAATAGACGAAG
Organism: Sphaerochaetaceae bacterium; assembly: GCA_963676605.2. Classification (GTDB taxonomy): domain Bacteria; phylum Spirochaetota; class Spirochaetia; order Sphaerochaetales; family Sphaerochaetaceae; genus SABI01. The sequence continues at coordinate 106,617 of CAXXSP010000024.1, forward strand.
TTGGTGTGTACATCATAGGTGCCTTCCATCAGGGCATAGGCATCTTCGGTCATGACAAGCTCCTCGTCAGTAGGAATAATAAAGATACGGGTTGGAGTGCCCTCCTTGCTGATATCGCATTCACCGTTTCTGCAGGTTGCGATTCTGTTCTTCTCTTCATCAAGGTGTACTCCGAGAATCTCTAGATCCTTCAATGCTCCGATTCTGATATGGGGAGCCATCTCGCCGACACCGGCGGTAAAGACAACCGCATCAACTCTGCCGAGTTCCGCAGCATAGGCTCCGATATACTTCTTCAGTCTCTGTGTTTCCATATCGATTGCGAGCTGGGCTTTCTCATTTCCGTCAGCTGCGGCATCACGGACATCACGTCTGTCGCTCATTCCGCAGATACCTACGAGACCGCTCTTCTTATTGAGGGCTGAGTCAACTTCCTTCGCGTTCATGCCTGTTCTGTTGGAGATGAAGGGAACTATAGCGGGGTCGATGTCACCGCTTCGGGTTCCCATGACAAGTCCTTCAAGGGGAGTCAGTCCCATCGAGGTGTCAATAGCTTCACCGTTTTTCACTGCGCAGATACTTGCACCGTTCCCGATATGGCAGATGATAAGGTTCGTCTCTTTCGGGTCCTTACCGAGAAGCACCGCAGCTCTTTTCGCTGTGTAGACATAACTTGTTCCGTGGAAGCCGTACCGTCTCACGTTGTACTGTGAGTACCACTCGTAAGGAACGGCATACATGAATGATTTCGCTGGCATGCTCTGGTGCCATGCTGTATCCATGACGATTGCGTGGGGGATGTTCGGCATGACGTGACGAGCCGCCTCTACACCCATGATGTTTGCGGGCTCATGAAGAGGAGCGAGAGGGATGAGCTTCTTCACTTCTTCAAGGACTTCATCGGTGATGAGTACGCTCTGCTTGAACTTCTCGCCGCCGTGAACCATTCTGTGCCCGACAGCACCGATTTCGCTCATGTCGGCAATGACACCGTGTTTTTCATCAAGAAGCATGTCGATGATCAGCTGAATCGCTTCTTCATGTGTAGGACACTGCACCTTGGCATTGTACTCGTCTGCACCGGTTTTCTTGTGTTCGATGGTCGAGTACTCAAGCCCGATCCGTTCTACTACTCCGACTGCGAGTACAGCCTTCTGTGTCCAGTCATACACCTGATATTTTGCGGAAGAACTCCCGCAATTCAGCGTGAGAATGTTCATGATTGCCTCCTGATTAGGTTCATCTAAATTTATTTGACGACCAATTTTTACATGTACCGATTAAAAAATCAATGTATACGAAGCAGAGACTCGCAGATTTCGGTAACGTTTTTATGAAGACTTTTCTTATAATCTTACTTATATGTATGATTGAGGCTGTATCTGCATCTGATACATCTTTTCAGCTCTCTTCATCCTTCACCTCATCCGAGCTGAAGGGCTCTCTCCGCGGCTCTTCATCTGCCGAGTGCGATATAGATTACTCATGGATTGTCAACCTTTCTCATGCAGACCTCTCCGCCAAAATCTCGCTGGTTTCTCCTTTTCTGCTCCTTGGAGATCTTTCCCGGGATATCAGGATGAAGGTGATGAACGGGTCATACCTGAAAAGCAGAGGGCTGCAGGCACCGACAGAGAAACTGCGTATCACTGAGGGAGACTGGAGGGATATCTCTGCCGCACTCCCGTTCGGCCGTTCGTCCTATCTGCTTCTTCATTCCTTCAGAGAGGAGAGAGAACATGAAGTTTCTTTTTCTTTCCTCTCGCCTTCGCTGGGTCTCTCCCTCCGGCGTACACTCGTGTCAGAGAGGAAGGAGGGCTTTATCACCGATTACACCCGTCTGTCGGGAGTGTTCTCCATTGACGGATACCTGCTCGCCGGATACAGGGGAGATACACTTTCCGTAGATTCCTATCTCGGTCTGAGAGACGGGGATGTCGCAGCAAGAAGTGTAGTGAAGTATTTTCCGAATGAGTTGCAGGAACTCCTCTTCGAGTCTTCCGTATTTCCCCGCAAAAGGTACCGCTGGACAGCAGGGGAGGAGAGTGTTACATCACGAGAGAAATCTCGCCGGAGTATCACGTACACCATCTCGCGTGGGAGATTCACGAGTATCCTCTCCTGGTCCCGCCACATCTTCTCTTCTCTTCCGTTCGCACTGTACAGGGGGGAAGTTCGACAGATAATAGACTGGAACCTTTCAGTGGAGCCTTTCAGTATCTCCTACAGAAGAGAGACCTCCCTGGAGGAGAAAGGAGAGAGGGTCTTCGAAGACAAGTGGTCCCTTCGTATCTCAGGGGAAAAAGGTGATGTTTCCTGGAAGACCACCTGTACACTCTCTCATAGTACAGGCGGGTACTCCTCACTCTTTAAACTCATTCTCACTGCACGCGGAGTGAAAACAGGAGTACAGGTTGTTTGGAAGGAGTCTGTTCAGGTATCACTCGATTGTACAATCGCCCTGAAAGGAGAGATGTGGAATGGGAAGATGAAGCTGAATGACGAAGGTTTCAAGGAACTATCAGTCACCATCGACCGATGAGAATGACTTCACGTTCGAGCTCAATGCCGTAGGTCTCGAAAACCTTCTCCTTCACCTGCTCGCTGAGGCGGAAGATATCCTCGCTTTTTGTGTCGCGGGCGACATTCACGATATAATTCGCATGCGAGTTGCTGATCATCGCACCGCCGAGACGGACATTCTTCATCCCGAGCCTGTCGATCAGTTTTCCCGCCGTCTTCCCTTCAGGGTTTTTGAACATACATCCTGCGCTCGGCAGGTCATACTGGCCCTGCTGAAGTCTCTGTGTTCTGCTCTTCTCCTTGAGCTGTCTTGCCTCACTTGTATTTCTGTGCGGCGAGAGCCGCAATGCTATCTCATAGATGATGTAGGGTTTCCCCTTGAAGAAACTGGAGCGGTAGGTGTTCTCTCGTGTCTGGGGGTAGTAACGGAACATGTTCCCCTCGTAATCGAGGTAGTCCACCCACTCAAGGACCTCCGCGATCGAGAAGTCTCTCAAGCCCGCATTGCCCCTGACGGCACCTCCGAGAGTTCCGGGAATACCTCCGAAGGATTCGAGTCCGCTCAGATTATGTTCTATTGTCGCATTGATAAGACGGTCGAGAGACACTCCGCACTGGGAGACACTCAGAAGACCCCTTACATGCGAGGACGCGAGTCTGTTTGTCAGGATGACAAGGCCCTCAACTCCCCTGTCACTGATAAGGACATTCGATCCGCCTCCGAGAACCGTGACAGGAACGGATTTCTCCTTCGCCCACCTGAGTGCCGCGCGCAGTTCCTCAAGATTTCTCGGTCTGACGAGGAAATCTGCCGAACCGCCGGTGCGGTAGGTGCACAGCTGTTTCAGCGGTGCATCGGCTTCGATGATCTCCTCTATATTGATTTTTTCATTTTCATCCCGTATTGTTGTACTCACACGGGTATACTATCCCATTTTTTCAAGCCGTTCAATGATGTGTGCTGGATTCAATGCTGAGAGAAGGAAAATTCATGGAAGTAGCAATATATAATACAATGAGCAGAAGTATCGAACCCTTTGTTCCTCTGAAGAACGGAAAGGTCGGTATGTACTGCTGCGGACCCACTGTCTATAACTATGCCCACATCGGGAATCTGAGAACTTATATCTTTGAAGACCTTCTCCACAGGATACTTACCTACCGCGGATACAATCTTACTCACGTCATGAACATTACCGATGTCGGTCATCTCAGTGATGACGGAGATGAGGGTGAGGATAAGATGGAGCGCCGTTCCCGTGAATCGGGGATGAGTGTATATGATATCGCAGCGATGTATACGAAAAGTTTCTTCGCGGATACCGGTTCGCTGAATATCATAACTCCTGATGTTACCTGCCGGGCGACTGATCATATCGGTGAGATGATTGCTCTCATTCAGCGTCTTGAGGAGAGAGGCCATACCTATATCAGCGGGGGTAATGTCTATTTCAGCATCGATACATTCCCCTCCTACGGCCGTCTTGCCCGCCTGAAACTGGATCAGCTCAGCAGCGGAGCAAGAATCGAGGTTGATGAGAACAAGAGGAACCCGAAGGATTTCGTCCTCTGGTTCACAAAAGGGAAATTCGAGAATCAGAGTATGAAATGGGACAGCCCCTGGGGTGTCGGATATCCCGGCTGGCACCTGGAATGCTCTGCAATGAGCATGAAATACCTTGGGGAATCGTTCGATATTCACTGTGGCGGAATAGACCATGTCAGTGTTCACCATACCAATGAGATTGCCCAGAGCGAAGCCGCTACCGGTAAAGAGTGGGTGAAATACTGGGTTCATGGTGAGTTCCTCATCGATGAGACGGGGAAGATGTCGAAGTCGAAAGGAGACTTCCTTACCCTCAGTCTCCTCAAGGAGAAGGGCTACAGCCCTCTCGATTACCGGTATTTCTGCCTTGGTGGACATTACCGCTCCCAGCTGATCTTCTCCTGGCAGGCTCTCGATGCGGCGAAGGGCGGAAGGACGAACCTAATGAAACATATCCGCAGTATCAGAGAGGAAGCTGATGGAATAAAGGCTGATATATCAAGCGAGGCGGGGAAGGCCGTACTGGCAGAATTCGAAGGTCATATTGCCGTTGATCTCCATATTCCCCAGGCCCTCGCCGTTCTGTGGACTCTGGTGAAAAGTAAAGATATCAGTGCCGCAGAGAAGCTCTCCCTTATAGAGACCATGGATTCCATCTTCGCTCTTGATCTCCTCGCGGAGGAAGAAACGGAGAGTGAAGAGATCCCCGGAGAAATTCTGGAACTTGCACAGAAAAGGAGCGAAGCGAAGAAGGTGCGAGACTTCGCACTGGCTGATGCCCTGCGCGATGAGATACGGGATCTGGGTTTCACTGTCAAGGATACGAAAGACGGCGTAGAAATCATCAGAAATATGTAACCGATGAAATAGGTGAGTTGTTAAACATATGGAAATAAAAAGTAGCGAGAATGCATCATTTCAGAGAGTGTACGAAGAAGTGTTTCCGGTTCTGATGCGAGTTGCATACCATGTAACTTACAACATGGATGTTTCTGAAGATATCGTGCAGGAGGCGTTCATTCGGTTTTACGAGAAGAATATCGGTTTCAAATCACTGGATGAAGCTAAATACTGGTTGATCCGCGTGACTAAAAATCTGGCGATCAACGTGGTAAAGAGGAAGTCGAGGGAGAAGGCTATGGTCGATAAGATCAAGAAGATACCCAAGACCCCAGTGCAGAACGGTGAAGATATTCTTCTCGACTCTGAAACGAAAGAAATGGTGAGGCTGGCTGTTGAGAAGCTGCCTGAGAAGCTTAAATCGGTATTAATACTAAAGGAGTACGCCGATTTGAACTATAAGCAGATCGGACTGATTCTCAAGATTTCCGAAAGCAATGTAAAGGTCAGAATACATCGGGCCCGTAAGATGATGGGATCGATGATAGACCGGGGAGAAGTACATGTGTCTAGATGATCAGATTTTAAATACGTATCTTGATGGCGAGCTTGTAGAACCTTGGAAGACTCAGGTTATTGAGCATCTCAAGTACTGCAGCGCCTGCAGCAGCAGGTATGAACAGCTCAAAGCGGTACACTCGATGGTCAGCTCTTCCCGCCTGACCGATGATCAGGTGGATCAGTCGAAAGATAAGATCTACACCTACCTCGAGAACAGATACCTGAAAAAGGAAAAGAAGATAAAGTTTTTACACCGTGACTTTCGGGTGAAATCTTCAGCTGTGATCGGAGTAGCTGCGGCCTTCGTCCTGATGTTCGTCGGTGCGCTCACTCTCAATTCTCCGACCCTTGCCGAAGAGAACCTTATCATCCCGCAGGTCGTCGATGCACAGGACGAGGGAATGATGCAGGTGCGTGCGACCGAGAACCTTGCTGCAAGCCAGGTCCTGTCAAATCTTTCCCTTGAAGAGATCCTTTCCTATCTCGATTCAAAAGGATATGAAGTTGATCTCAAACTCAAATCAGTCACAGTGCTTGGAGACAATGCGGACAAATAACCGGAAGCTCCTCATCCGGTTATCCGAACCGCTTACTTGAAGAGGCCTTATCCCCACATGACGGGAAGGCCTCTTTTCTTGTCCTGTGAACCTTATCATGTTGTAACAGAGGCTCGATTTTGATACTATGCTGAAACATAGTGTGCAAATGAGGAGTCTTCATGAAATCGATAGAACTGGATAAAAGCTATAACCCCGCTGAATTCGAAGAGCATATCTACAGCGCCTGGAAAGATGCTGATCTTTTCGCTCCCTCGGCTGAAGGGAAGGAAACCTATACCATCGTCATGCCTCCTCCGAATGTCACGGGTATCCTTCATATGGGTCATGCTCTCAATAATACCCTCCAGGATATTCTCACCCGGTATAAGAGAATGAGTGGATACGATACCCTCTGGCTCCCGGGGACGGACCACGCGGGAATAGCGACCCAGCACGTGGTGGAGCGAGAACTCCGTGCCCGCGGCGAGTCACGTACCATGCTCGGACGTGAGAAGTTCCTCGAAGAGACCTGGAAGGTGAAGGACCGCCACCATACGATCATCAAGAAACAGCTTGAAAAGATCGGCAGCAGCTGTGACTGGAATCGTGAACGGTTCACGATGGACGACGGACTGAGTAAGGCCGTCAGAGAATCGTTCGTCACACTCTATGAACGGAACCTGATCTATAAAGGGAAATACCTCGTCAACTACTGTACCAGCTGCGGTACAGCACTTGCGGACGACGAGGTTGAATACCAGAATGTGAACGGTGCGATCTATCAGGTCTCCTATCCCTATAAGGACAGGGAAGGTTCGATCACCGTTGCGACGACACGTCCCGAAACCATGTTCGGTGATATGGCGGTAGCCGTGCACCCTGATGACGAAAGATATAAGGATCTTGTAGGGTCCCACGTTATTCTCCCTCTTGCCGACAGGCCTATCCCCATCATCGCTGATGCCTATGTCGATATGGAGTTCGGTACAGGAATGGTAAAGATCACTCCGGCACACGACCCCAATGACTGGGCTATCGGACAGCGTCATGATCTCGAAGTGAAGAATATTCTCAACCCGGACGGAACTCTCAACGAAGAGGTCCCCGAAGCATACCGCGGACTTGATGTCGTCACCGCCCGCAAGAGGGTGGTGGAGGACCTTGCCAGCGGAGGATACCTTCTCACTCACAAGCATCACGCTCACGACGTCGGGCACTGTTACCGCTGTTCAACGGTGATTGAACCCTATGTGAGTGATCAGTGGTTCGTTTCAATGAAAGGTATGGCCGACAAGGCGCTCAAGGCATGGGAGAACGGTGAGATCAGTTTCTATGCGAAGAGATGGGAAAACACCTACAGCCACTGGCTGAGAAACATCAAGGACTGGTGTATCAGCCGTCAGCTCTGGTGGGGACACCGGATACCCGTGTGGTATTGTGAAGAGTGCGGACACATGATGGTGGAGCGGGAGGATCCTGCTCACTGTTCAGCCTGTAAGAGTGAGAACCTGAGACAGGAAGAGGATGTTCTCGACACCTGGTTCAGCAGCTGGCTCTGGCCGTTCAGTACCCTCGGCTGGCCGGAATCCTCTGATGATATGAAGAGATTCTTCAAAACAAACACCCTCGTGACCGGGTACGATATCATCTTCTTCTGGGTTTCCAGAATGATCATGGCATCGCTCGAGTTCCTGGGAGAAGTGCCCTTCCGTGATATCTATATCACGGGTCTTGTCAGGGACAAGAGCGGACGGAAGATGTCAAAGTCCCTCGGAAACGGAATTGACCCGATCGACGTTGTGAATGAGTACGGCGCCGATGCGATGAAATTCACCCTCTGCTACCTGGCAGCACAGGGACAGGATATCCTGATCGATTTCGAGTCATTCAAACTCGGTTCACGTTTTGCAAACAAAATCTGGAATGCAACCCGGTTCCTCCTGATGAATCTCGATGGAAGGAATCTTGTTGAACCCGATATGTCCCGGCTTTCCATCGTTGATGCATGGATGTACCATAAGGTGAATCTTGCAGCGAAGGGTGTCGAGGAATCCCTTGCACAGTACCGGTTCAACGATGCCGCAGCCCATATCTATGATGTGTTCTGGAATGACTTCTGTGACTGGTATGTGGAAGTGACCAAGTTCAACCTCTCGAACAAGAGCGAAGAGGAGAAGGATATGACCGTAGCCTTCATGCTTGATATCCTCGCCACTCTCATGCGTCTTATGCACCCCTTCCTCTCCTTCATCTCTGAAGAGATCTACACGAAACTGCCTAATACCGAGGGGATGATCATTCATGCCGAGTATCCGGTATTCGAAGACTCGAGAGTGTACGATGAGGCCTACTCCACGGTTCAGTCCATGCAGGAGTTTGTCAGATCGGTAAGAGCTCTGAAGAGTGAACTTCTCATCCCCAACGAGAGAAAGCTTGCGATCATCTATCGTCCTGACAAGGATAATCAGGTATGGAAGTTTATTGAATCGGAGAAGGAGCTTATTGCATCCTTCCTGAACGCAAGTTCCCTTACCGTGGATGTTGACCATAGCGCTGATATCGCAGGAACCGTACCTGTATCAGGCTCCGGTTTTGAAGCGTTCGTCGTCGTAAAGGATGCGATCGATGTGAACAATGAGATCGCCCGAATCACGAAGGACCTTGAGAAGAATGAGAAATCTCTCAAGCAGAGCAGTGCGAAACTGGGAAATGAGAAATTTACTCAGAACGCAAAGCCTGAGGCGGTGGAGAAAGAGAGACAGAAACTCGCAGAGTTCACCGAAAAGAAGGAGAAGGGGCTGAAGCACCTTGAGCTTCTGAACACACTGAAATAATCTGATACACGTATGAAAGGGTGTCTGTCGACTCACTGAGTCTGTGGATGCCCTTTTTTTGCCATCCTCTTGTGTATCTTGTATCTGGGCAGAATGAGAATTTTTTCGTACAATACCTGTATGAAAGAACAATGTATCTACCGGTTTGCACAAGCAGAGGATCTCCAGGCCCTGACGGATATCTACAATCATTATATACTGAACTCAACAGCAACCTTCGATCTCAACCCTGTAAGCGTCGAACAGAGGCGGGGATGGTTTTCTCATTACAGTCCTGAGTCACGGTACAAGCTGATGGTAGCCATCTACGATGGAAAGGTGGTCGGATATACTTCAACGAGTAAATTCCGGGAGAAGGAAGCCTATGCCCAGTCGGTGGAATCAAGCATCTATATTCATCCGGATTATCAACGACGTGGACTGGGGAGCGCCCTCTACGAGAGACTGTTTTCAGCCATCTCAGATACTGATATCCATAGGGTGTATGCGTGTATCACGATGCCGAATGAGTCCTCCGTGCACCTGCACACCAGGTTCGGTTTCACCGAAGTAGGGCGGTTCACTGAGGCCGGGTACAAATTTGATGCGTATCGCGATATTCTCTGGATGGAGAAAAAACTCTAGAGAGGTTAAGTAACAGAACAGCCCGTCTGGATACTCTGCGGTGAGAGGAAGGCGGGCACAAAAAATGGCTGACGTCATCGACTTCGATTCGAGACACCAGCCATATACTTACATGATAGAAATCTTAAAGCTCGTTCTTTGCTTCCTGAATTTCTTTTCTTCTTTCCTTGGCGAGTTTGCCAAGTTCTCCCAGTGCCTTTCTAGCTCTGGCAGCTGATGCTTTTACACCTTTATCGGTGAATTTCTGGTTCTCGGCGATATATGCCTCGAACTGAGCTACGATCTGCTCGTGTACACTCATGTAAAGCCTCCTATGCATAATACGTTATATATCAATAATCCCTGATAATTGTTGACTTGTAAAGCAAAAAATGGATTTTACCCTATTTTTTTGCCATTTTTCGCCTGATTATGTACCCTTCACGTACAGGTTTGTCCGTTTTAAGAATAACTTCCATATGATGGTTCGCTTTATCGAGAGAATTCCCTTCAATATCAGCAAGGGAAAAGGAGGAATCTTCAAGGAAAAGTATGTCAGGTCCGATATATTCCACCTGTTCTCCTTCGATGAGACGGTTTTTCAGGTGGAGACGGAACTCGCCGGGACGAAGTTCTTCCCCGATCGTTCCGATGAGGAGGTATTGGCGCAGGTACGAGATATCGGTCGGCTCTTCGATATCCTCTTTGGAGAAGAAAAATCCGGTGGAAAATTCTCTGTGGCTCACGCTTGAGATTTCATTCCTGAACTTTTCAGCCTCAACGGGATCTCCTCCATGTTCGAGGACGTCGATCGCTTTCCTGTAGGCTCGTGTGATGGTCGCAACATAGTAGAGAGATTTCATCCGTCCTTCGATTTTCAGTGAATCTACTCCTGCGTCCTTCAGTTCCTTGAGATGGTCGATCATGGAGAGATCTTTGCTGCTCATGATAGTCGTGTATCCGTCTTCCTCTATGATGGGGAAGTACTCTCCCTTTCTTGTTTCTTCCTCAAGAGCGAATTCCAGGTTATCTTCTTTCAGTTTCGCATAGGGTTTATAGGTCCATCGGCAGGTATGGGAACAGTCGCCCTCATTCCCGCTCCGAGAGGAAAGGTGGGCGCTCAGGAAGCAGCGGCCTGAGTAGGCCATGCACATCGCTCCGTGGACGAACGTTTCAAGTTCAATATCGGGATGGGTATCACGTATTCTCTTTATATCATCAAGTGATGCCTCACGGCCGAGAATGATACGGGAGAAACCAAGATCCTTATAGACACCTATTGCACCGCTGTTGAGCGTGTTTGCCTGGGTGGAAAGGTGGAGTCTCACAGAATCACCGAAGGTCTTTCTGAGAACGGAAGCCGGTCCGAGGTCACTCACGATGAAGGCATCGAAGGGAAAGGCTTTCAGCTCATCCACTCTCTCTACAAACTCTTCATAATCCTTCTGGTGAAAGAATTTGTTCACAGCTCCATAGAGTTTTTTCTTTCCCTTGATCGAGGCAAGAGCCTCTGCATCATAGAGGTCTGCATTTGAGCTTCTGGCCCGCAGTGAGAACGTCTGCACACCCATGTATGCAGCATCTGCCCCATAGGTGTAGGCATAGCGCAGTTTTTCCAGTGATCCGGCCGGTGCCAGCAGTTCCATCTCTTATCCCTTCTTCTTTTTCAGGCCGTCGAACGCATGGCTCAGCACTTCTTCAAAGCTTGATACCGGATAGAAGGTGATTCCGCTTGTGATCTCTTCATCAAGCTCCTCAAGATCCTTTTCGTTATGCTTCGGGAAGATGATCGTATCGATGGCGTTTCTTTTCGCTGCGAGGATTTTTTCTTTCAGACCTCCAATCGGCATCACCTTGCCGATGAGATCGAGTTCGCCTGTCATGGCAAGATGATCTTTGATCGCCCTTCCGGTGAGGAGGGAGAAGAAGCTTGTCGCCATGGTGATACCCGCACTCGGACCATCCTTCGGAGTGGCTCCTTCGGGGACATGAAGGTGAATCGCATGGGTATTGAACCAGGCGGTGTCAATATTCCACTCCTCGGCAATCGACTTGAGATGGGTGAGGGCGATGCTTGCGGATTCCTGCATGACTTCCCCGAGTTTGCCGGTCAGTTTAAGTTCTCCCTTCCCTGGGTAGCTCACAGCTTCGATGATGAGAGTATCTCCTCCCATGCTTGTCCAGGCGAGGCCCACAGCCATTCCGGGACGGTCAGCCTTCTTGATCTCGTCTTCTCTGAAGATGGGCTTGCCGAGATAGGTGATCATCCGTTTTTCGGTGATCCCTACAGGTCGTTTCACGCTCTCTTCGAGAATGTCGCGGGCGACTTTCCGGTGAATACGATCGAGAGATTTCTCATAGTTTCTCACTCCGGCTTCACGTGCATAGGACTCAGCGATCTCTCTGAGGATTTTATCACTGTAGCGGACATCAGACTTTTTCAGTCCGTGCTTCTTCAGGCTCTTGGGTACGAGGTACTTCTTCCCGATCGCAAGTTTCTCATTGCTCGTATATCCTGGAAGAGAGATCACTTCCATTCTGTCGAGAAGAGGGCGGGGGATTGTTTCGAGTGTATTCGCTGTCACGATGAACAGGATATGTGAGGCATCAAAAGGGAGGTCAAGGTAATGATCTCTGAACGCGTAGTTCTGTTCACTGTCGAGAACTTCAAGGAGTGCCGATGCAGGATCTCCCTGATAGGATGCTCCCATCTTGTCGATCTCGTCTATGAGGAAGACGGGATTCTTGCTCTTCACCGTCTTCAGTCCCTGGATGATCTTACCCGGCATTGCACCGATATAGGTCCTTCTGTGCCCCTTTATTTCAGCTTCATCTCTCATACCGCCGACACTGAAGCGGTAATATTCCTTTTTCAGTGCAGTTGCGATAGACCGTCCGACGGATGTCTTCCCGACTCCCGGAGGACCGACGAGACAGATGATGGAACCCTTGGTATCCTGTTTCATCTTTCTGACTGCAAGGAATTCAAGAATTCTGTCCTTCACATCCTTCAGTCCGTAATGATCTCTCTCAAGTACCTTCTTCGCTGAAGCGAGCGAGAAATCCTCCACATCAGGGTCCTGCCAGGGGAGGGCGGCGATTGTCTCGAGATAGGTACGGGTGATCGAGTACTCGGGAGAGTTCGGGTCAAGGGACTTGAACTTGTCGAGCTCGTTCGTCACGGCTTCAAGCACTTCTCCCTCGAGATTGAGTGAAGAGATCTTCTTTTCGAGTTTCTGATACGTCGCAGTCTTCGGGTCACTGGTGAGTCCGAGTTCCTGCTGAATATACTTCAGCTCTTCCCTGAGGAAGTAGTCCCTCTGGTTCTTCTCCAGCTTGCTGTTGACCCTGCTCTGAATCTTTTCCTGCATCTGAAGGACCTGCTGTTCCTTCTTGATGTGGACGAGGACACGTTCCATCCTGCGTCTGACATTGAGGGTTTCAAGGATCCTCTGCTGCTGTCTCCGGTCGATGTTGATGATGGAGGCAATGAAGTCAGCCATTTTTCCCGACTGATCGATGTTCACCATATTGAGTCTCATCTCTTCGGTGAACAGAGGATTGCCTTTCGAGAGTTTCTTCGTTTCGGTGATCAGCTGACGTGTCCACGCCTTCAGCTCGGTCGGGTTATCCTCTATATCGTCGAGGTATTCCACCTCGGCGGCAATGAAACGTCCATTGGTATGAAATTCCTTGACCTGGAAACGTTTCATCGTGGAGATGAAGATATTCATTCCCCCATCAGGGAGTTTGATCTTCTTTATGATCTTCGCGATCGTCCCGACGCGATAGAGATTATCGGTTTCGTACTCTGTTTTCTGTTCATCCTTTACCAGGAGAAGACCGATATCACCACCCTGGCCGAGTGCCTGGTTTACAATATCGATATCCTCTTTCGCCTCGATGACGAGCGGCGTGAACAGCCCGGGGAAAATGGGGTTTCCCACGAGAGGTAGTATGTATAAATTGCGGGGGAGCGTCTGCTCAACGGGCATTAATTCCTGATCTGCCATTCCTAATCCTCCACAGAAGGTTGTATTGTTGTTCTATCTATCAGAATGTACTAAAAAGTCGTGCCGGCGGGTAGGGTATCTGTAAAAAAAGCATCAACTGCACCGGCGATGACGGCTGCTCCCCGGCGGTTGAGATGGATGCCGTCGATCGTGAGGGAAAGCGATCTCTCCTTCGTGAGGATGAGATCGGAGTGCTCCTCCTCTCTGATACGCCTCGTATCATCAATCAGTGATGCGGCGGAAGAGGGGAAATACATGCTCTCAGTTTGCCTTGTGTGGGCTCTCATCGCGCCGCCCAGATCAAGCACCTGTGCATTGAGTTTCACTGCAAGGTCTCTGATCGTTCTATCCCACGAGTCCCTGAGGGTGTTGAATTCTTCCAGGTGGGATCTGCTGATCAGGGGCAGAGTAGTGAGGACGAGATGAAAACGTTCCTGAAGCGGGCGGATGCTTTCAAGTGCTACGTGCTGCCAGTGTTCAGTATCTTCTGCCTGTGGCTTTGTGAGCTCTTCAGCACCTCTCAGATTATTCCGGCGGTAGAAATCTGAGAGGAAATCATTGGTCCCTCCGGCTAGGAGGAGGATCCCTTTCTTTTTTCTCAGTACCCTCGAAGCGTTGAGTGCCGTCTCGGAAAGTGTTGCCCCATCATACCCCTTCCAGGTGCAAGGGGTCTTCAGAAGAGGGGTATAGGGGATACCGAAGTACCCGCGGGTCATGGAGTCCCCTACGATATACAGCTCATCCATTGACGGTGACAGCTTCCTTTTTCTCTTTCTTCAGCCAGTGTACACCAAGGTAACATAGGGGTGTATCAAGAAATGCGAACACTACCTTGAGCATCCAGTAGGGGATGATCATGGAGAATATCACAGGAACGGTGAAATGATCACTCATTCTGTAAAAGGCGAGAAACATGAAAACGGTTGAATCAATGAACTGGCTCAGGATTGTGCTCACGTTATTTCTGATCCACAGGTGCTTCTTGTGTGTAAGAGCCTTCATGAAAGAGAAGGTAAGCACATCAATCTGCTGTGCCACATAAAATGAGATCAGCGATGCTATCGTCATTCTCATACTTGACCCGAAAACCGATACATAACTTTCCTGACCGTCCCATGCCGGGTTCGGTGGAAGGTTGATGGCAAGGGCCATCATCAGGAACATGAAGATAAGCATGATGACCGAGTAGTTGACGAACATCGAACTCACCTTTCTTCCGTGCACCTCACCCACGATATCGGTAACAAGGAACAGAATCGGGATGAAGAAAATTCCTACTGAGGTTCTTACTCCGCCCAGCGTCGTGATTTTTGCACCCAGGGTATTCACCAGCACCATTGAAGTGATGTAGAGCGCGAACAGAAACATCATTTTCTTATCTTTTACAGTCATAATTCACCATCCAAGAGAAATATCTGTCACACAATATAGGAAAGAAGGAGGTTGGTAAAGGTCTGAAAATCAAGCCTTTTTACGCTTACCAGTGTATGGATGCACTGCCTGTCGCCTTCCTCTCTTTCATGAGAATTTTCGCGAATGCTTCATAGGCATCTCTCGTATCAGAGAAGAGAGCGACGGATTCAATGCTCTCCTGCAGATAGAGGAGATCATACGGATTCCCGGTTGAGGCCGCAATGGTCGGAATTCCTGTCGCACCGAGAGCATTTGCAAGTGATAGCTGTGAGGAATCCTCATATCCTGCATCAATGAGAATGATGATGGCACTGTTGTCACTTGCTTCTTCGATCATTCTGTTGATTTCCTGTGACTCGATCTCAGAGGAAAACTCCACCCCCTCTCCACCGATCTTCTCAGCCATCCAGAAGGCGAATGAGGGAGTATATTCATCTTCCTCCCTTTTTCTTGAGAGGAAAAGAGGAAACTGTCCGATATCGGAAAGTTCTCCCTCCCGGGAGTGAACGAGAGTGAGAGCCCGTTCAAGAATCGAGGAGGTGAAGGAACTGTGCATCTCCTGTGAAAAGGAGAGGTCCGCGCTCTTCCGATCCGCAGTATGATGCTCTTTCATCCGGTGGATTCTTTCACCGGAGAGGGTATGTTCTTCACCATTCATATAGCCGGTGGATAAGGCGTCGAAGATGCTGGTGATGATCTTCTGCGCATGAGCATAGGATCCGCTGAGAAGAAGCAGGTCACAGCCTGCCTTTGCGCTTTCAACCGCTGCGGTTTCTATCGGTATTGTATCACTGATCTGGGGCAGGTCGATGAAGGGTGTGAGGACGACTCCGTCGAAACCAGATTCTTCTCTCAGGTAATCGTGGATCAGGGATTGGGACATACTTGAGATGGTCTGTTCGGAATCAAACGCCTGATAATATGCGGGTGCGCACATCAGCGACTCAAGGCCTTGATTCATGGCTGATTCAAAAGGAAAAAGCTCGCAGTTTTTCAACTCTTCGAAAGATTTTTCCTGTATTCTCAGTGAGCTGTTCACCCCTTTGTACGTTTCACCGAATCCGGGGAAATCATGGGCGACAGCAACCATCGCCGAGCCGGTAAGTCCCTGCATCATGGAGTTTCCAAAACGGGAGACGACATCCACCTGATCCGAGAAGCAGAGCAATCCCTGTTCTCTTTTCATTCTGTTCGTATTGATATTGAGAGAAGGAGCGATCAGTGCGTCGATACCGAGACTGCCGAGTTCAAGTGCGAGCATCCGTCCGGCAGAGAATGCATTTCCCTCATCTCCTGAGCTGGCAAGCGCAAGGTT
This sequence comes from Sphaerochaetaceae bacterium, assembly GCA_963676605.2. GTDB lineage: Bacteria > Spirochaetota > Spirochaetia > Sphaerochaetales > Sphaerochaetaceae > SABI01. The sequence continues at coordinate 122,804 of CAXXSP010000024.1, forward strand.
GTTGGGAATCGGTGTCATCACCCGCTGCAATGCCTGTTCACTCTCGGCATCGGAGAGCAGGAAAATAAACGCCTCAAGGTCTGTCGCCTTAAGGACCGCATTCCGGATAGCTGAGATCAGAGCTCTCAGCTGCTCTGTTTCTACGATATTCTCTCCCCGGAGAATGATCGATGTCAATTTGAAGTCTTTCAGAATATCGAGAAACTCCTGCGTGAGTTCAGGCCCCTCGATACCTGTCACGAATCGTTGCGAGACTGACTGTTCATACGAGAGTGTTGTGTTCATCTGTTCCTATCCTTCGTCATTTCAGTGACTGGAAAAATGATACCAGAGATAAGAATCAGGGTCAATTGAATCGAATTTTGTTGCAATTTGTTGCAACTTTGATATACTGATACCTGTTAAGACTCTTAGGAAGGAGAGACTAAAAGAATGGAAGAAAGTAAACTTATCGTGATTGCCATAGGGGGAAACTCCCTCATTGAAGACTCTCACCATGTGACGGTCAAAAGCCAGTATGAAGCAGCCCAGAAGACAGCTCACAGGATCGTGAAGCTGGTACAGGACGGACATCGGGTCGTGATTGCCCACGGGAACGGACCGCAGGTAGGTTTTATCCTGCTCAGAGCCGAATACTCGAGCAAGATTCTTCATTCGGTACCTCTCGATTCCTGCGTTGCAGATACGCAGGGAGCTATCGGGTATCAGCTGCAGAGAGCATTGAAGAACGAATTCACCTCGGCACAGGTGAACAGGCAGGTGGCGACGGTCGTGACTCAGGTGGAGGTTGATCCGAAGGATCCTTCGTTCAATAACCCGACGAAACCGATCGGAGCCTTCATGAGTCAGGAAGCTGCTGAAGAGCATCGGCAGAACCACGGCTGGTCTATTGTCGAGGACGCAGGAAGAGGGTATCGCCGTGTAGTCGCTTCCCCGAAACCGAAATCGATCGTCGAACTCGATACGATACAGCTGCTGCTTGACAGCGGTGTTATCGTCATCGCCGCAGGCGGTGGAGGAATTCCGGTCATCCGTGATGAGGAAGGAATGCTTGACGGGAAAGAAGCTGTAATCGACAAGGACCTTGCCGCAGCCCTCATGGCAAAACAGCTCAAGGCTGACCTGTTCATCATCTCAACCGCGGTGGAGAGAGTCTCCCTTCATTACGGGAAACCCGATCAGAAAGATCTCGCGACGATCACACTCGACGAGTGCCAGAAATATGTGGATGAAGGTCATTTCGCTCCCGGAAGCATGCTTCCGAAGATTCAGGCTATGATGGACTTTGTGAAAACAACAGGACAGACAGGTGTCATCACGAATCCTGAGCACATCTATAATGCCGTCTACGGAGATGAAGGGACGAAGATCGTATCCTGAGGTGATTCTCACACAAGCCCGTCTTCACAGACGGGCTTCATTCTGCTCAGACGTTGTAGCGGAGGATTTCAGTGAGGGGTTTTCTTACACGCGCGGCGTGCTCAATACTCCGGTGCTTTTCATTCAGTGAGCTCTCGTCTCCCTTATACCCTACGATGATAAGCGTCTCGAGCACATCTTCTTGGGGGATCTTCAGAGCCTTCTTTGCTCTCTCTGCATCGAATCCTGCAATGGGATGAACGTACAGCCCCTCTTCAACTCCCTGCAGCTGAAGTGCCATCGCCGCCATCCCTAACTCGAAATGTGCGAAATCACGTCCTCCGTACTGGAGTGACCATGCCGCATTCGTCACCAGGGCGATGATGAGAGGTGCTTTCAAACCCCAGTAATTCCCTCCTGTCAGAGTTCCTTTCAGTTCCGTGAGGGGTTCCTTTTCATCTACGGCGATGAATTTCCAGGGCTGGGAATTCATCGCAGAGGGGGCGAGGGATGCTGCTCTTATCATGCGCTCCACGACAGCACGATCTATCTTCCTTGAATCAAATGCACGATACGCATGTCTTTTCTCTAATGTTTCCATGCCTGACATGGTTAACTCCTTGCCTACCAGGTCCTGTCACTGAGAGTGCGGGTCCTTTTCATGAGCAGAGCCCGTGAGAAGGTTGAGTTTGCAACATACAGCGGCAGGATCACTGCGAATATATTGTAATTGTTCTGATAGAGGTATTCGGGGAATACCGCTTTCAACACAATATGCGCAATGCAGATCCAAACGGCAACTGTATTGAGTCTTTCCAGAAGTTCCATGTTCCCTTTTCTGTTGAACAGGAAGGGGATGACGGCAACGAACATGATGAGGGCGAGGGGAGAGACGAGGATGATATTCTCATTGAAATAGGCAACATCGTGAGTAGTCGCGCTCATGAGGAAAAGAATCAGCAGGCTGAAGAGGGAGAAGATAAGCGTCCAGGCGGAGGTGATCAGGCCGAACAGGACGGTCGCCGTGCTTCTAGCTCCGCTGAACAGAGCGTGAAGACGCATCCGCTTCAGGAAGAGCGTCATCGCTGCAGTGCCGAGGGATGCCAGGAAGAGCAGGAGGTTTGCCTTACCTCTGCTCTGGTTCATGTCGGGACGCAGTCCCTCCGGCTCCGTAGAGAGTATCTCCCTGTTCTCTGCGAGAGGAACACGTATCCCGTCAATATCTGTGTACGAGAACGCCAACACTTCCTCTTCGAGGATATGGGGCAGGAACATGGCTTCCCAGGCACTGATTTCCCGGTCTATCGCCCCGCCCTGGAGGAAGTCGAGCATCAGCATGACAAGCGGGTTCCCCGCGCTGCTTTTAGCAACGAGTTCTCTCAGTGTCAGAGGGTAGGGCTCTGCCTTCGCCCATGCACTGAACTGTCCTGAGGTGGCTGTGTCTATGATATCGCGTATTCTTGTTGAGCAGTTCTCATCATAATAGTGGTAGAGGTAGGTGTTGTGTTCGCGGTCAGTTACCATGTTCAGGTGTCTCAGAACCTCTATGATGACATGTTCGGGCAGATTCAGCTCCACCTGTGAGATATCCCGCTGTTCATCCTGTGCAATCGATATCCTCATCCGTGCATCTGTCGCCCAGGTGAGATACCAGAGTCTTCCAAGTGCGAACTGCCGGTAGAAACCGTCCTCGAACGAGACAATCCCGAAATCGTACATGACGCTTCTTCCGGTCTGTGTGTCCTCAACGATGAGAGAGGTATGACCGAACCACACGTAGAGAGGATCATCACGTCCCATGGTGGTCAGATACAGACGGTACCGCCCTTCCTGAATCTCGTCTGTGTCCCAGAAATCCTCCCCTTGGAGCATCTTCGCTGAACTGTTCGGATTATCGATCTCAAAGGCAGGATCGAGAGAGATGGAGAACAGCTGAGTGAGGCCGATAAGAACTATGAAGAGTATCAGAAGTCGCTTTTTCATCGTGTATCATCTCTACCATACCCGAACTCAGAGGCATTGAGTAGTCCCTGTTACCACGATTCTTCCATTCTGTCAGATTGACTATTCATCCCAGTGATGTCACTCTAGGGACTCAGGGGGTAGACAAGTGAGTAGAGATGTTCAGACATCAGGTATCACACTGAAGAGCGTGAACTGGGGCGAACTTCACAGGAAGATTACCATGCTGACCCCTGACCTCGGAGTCGTGGATGCGGTTGTATACGGTGCGAGGAAGGGGAAACTCTCCGCTGCAAGTGAACCCTTCACGACACTGAGAGCGTTTCTCTACGCACAGGTGGGAAGAGACTACTACACCCTGAAGGATATCGCAGTGATACAGGATCTCCCGTTTCTGAGATCACAGATCTCACGGATCTACGCCGGCCATGCGATGAGCGAGATCTGCCTGAAGATGCACGGGGGAGATTACGAAGCGATGTACACTCTCCTTTCAGAAGGGCTCAGTCTGCTTGACCTGAAAGAGACTGAAACTCTTCAGGTACTTATTCAGTTCATCTACCGCTTCATTGCCGTTACCGGTCTCGCCGGTGACCTTGAAACCTGTCCCCTGTGTGACAGAAAGTACCGGGAGAAAGAGGTGCTGTCATACCACACGGGTATTCACTCTCCGGTATGCGAGAACTGCGCCGATACCTCCCATCTCCTTCTGTACCCCGGCATGAGAAGGTATCTGACCGTGAGCAGTGCCCTGGACATGAGAGAGGCTGCAGCCCTTGAGCTCTCCTCCTCCGCCCGGGAGAGGATTTTCCTCTACCTGCGAGATTCTCTCCGTGATATTCAGGGGTACCCTTTACAGAGTCTCATCGATAGTACTATGTTTATGATACCCGCGAGCGAGTAGGAAAGTGAGTTAGCATGAAACAATGGAAGAAAGAGGCTATTTCGGTGGAGCACGTACGTGCTCTCCATGAGAAATTCGGTCTCGATTATATAACAGCGACATTATTGACCAGGAGACATATTCACGAGAAGGAATCTCTGAAATATTATCTTGAGTCTGAACTCTCCTATGCGCACAACCCCTTCGACTTCGATGAGATGGAGCAGGCCGTCGAGCGTGTGCTTATGGCTGCAGAAGAAGGAGAGAAGGTCAGGGTTGTCGGTGATCGTGATGTTGACGGGATCACCAGCACGGCTATTCTGACAGAGAGTCTGGGGAAATTCGGACTAGAAGTTTCCTGGAGCCTTCCTGAGGGAGATGATCCCTACGGTCTCACGCGGAAGATGGTGGATGCTGCCCGTTCGGATGACGTTACCCTTATCATTACGGTAGACTGCGGGATCTCGAATGTTGATGAGGTGGAATATGCCACTTCCCTTGGAATCGATGTGATCGTCACCGACCATCACATCGCAGGAGACTACGTCCCGGATGCAGTTGCCGTCATCGACCCGAAAATAGAAGAGTGCGACTATCCCTTCACCCATCTTGCAGGCTGCGGAGTAGCTGCAAAGTTTGTATGGGCTGTAGCATTCGGTATGAGCGATTTCTTCCAGCAGGATGTGATCCTGCTCCACTCCTTTCCCGGTAACAGCGAGTCAGGGAAGGAGACAGTTATTATTGAAGCTGTGAAGCTGAGAAATCTCCGGGAGACCGAACGGATGGTCGAGGAGATCGTGCCGGGCGTACTCTCCGTTCATCAGTCCAGAATCCTGCAGTTCCTGAACTGTTCACTGCCTATTCTTGTACTGGATGTCGATACGGAGTTGCTTCTCCTCAACAAGGCTTTTTCCTCCAAGGTCGATATCCACCTCGGAGAGCTGAGAACGCTCTTCGAGAAAACCATTTCTCAGATTAAAGATCAATCGCTCTTTTCGTTGAAACAGGTGAGCAAAGCTGTCCGCTACTCTCGCTATGCGAGTGAGCTTGATGTTCTCATTTCTCTCTTCCGTCACCATGTCACGCAGTCGATACCCTTTCTGAAAAACGAGTACGCCTCCGTGTTCGACCTGGTGGCACTGGGAACGATAGCTGATCTGATGCCTATGGCGGATGAGAACAGGATCATGGTACGTCAGGGCCTCAAGGAACTCTCACAGACACGCCGTCCGGGGCTCATTGTCCTTCTGAATCAGCAGAATCTTCTGGGCAAACAGCTCGCTACCACCGATATAGGATGGAGAATCACCCCGGTTATCAACGCAAGCGGAAGAATGGGGGAACCCTCTCTCGCGCTCCGCCTTCTCCTGTGTACCTCCATGGAGGATGCCGAGACTTTAGCCCAGCAGCTCCTCGCTCTCAACAGAAAACGTCAGAAGATAGGGGAGGATTCCTGGAATATTCTTCTTCCCAAGGCGAAAAAAAGCTGTGAAGCGAATGATCATAAATTCCTCGTGGTTGAGGATCAGAACGTCAACAGGGGACTGACCGGAATCATGGCGAGCAGGCTGATGAAACAGTTCAAAGTGCCTGCGATGGTCATTGCCCATATCGATGACGAGAGAGTGACCGGATCGATCAGAAGCCCCGGCGAGCTTGACGTGAGGGAATTCCTTTCCACCTTCGAAGACCTGTTCTACGACTTCGGAGGACACCGGTGCGCCGGAGGATTCAGCATGAACCGTGAGAACCTCGCTCTGCTGAGCGAACGGGTGAATGAGTCGATCATGCACCTCGAAGAAGTGGAGAAAGAGGAGGAAGAGGTTCCCATTGATGTAGAACTCCCTGCGAAATATATGACACCGGACATCATCCGTCTCGTCGAACTGTTCGAACCCTACGGAGAAGGAAATCCCCCGATACATTTCCTCATCAGCAAGGCGGTGATTGAGGAGGTGAAAATTCTCAATAACTCGCGGGCTGAGGCTCCGGACCATGTGAAATTCACCATCGCCTACGGTTCCTTTAAGTGGCCTGCCCTCATGTGGAACGGAGCAGAAACTGTGGCGGATTCCTATCGAAGCGGAGATGAGATCGATATGGTGTTCAGGATGGGGCGCAACTATTTTCGGAATCAGGAGACCCTCCAGCTCACCGTTGTGGATATCAGGAAGTACAGGACGCCGATCGACGAGATCATGAGAGTTCCTCAGCAGTGATGATCTCCTTTCTCCGATAACACTGTACTCCTACTTGACAAAACTCTTCTGTTCTATGAATATAAAGAGAATTTTTTCCCGCATACAGAGGGAAGGGGGTGATTACTATAGCTTACGTACGTGTAGACGACAACGAACCTCTCGAGAAGTCGATCAAGAAATTCAAGAGAATGGTCGAGAAAGAGGGCATTATCCGTGAATGGAAGAAGAGAGAATACTTCGAAAAGCCTTCAACAATCGAGAACAGAAAGAAAAAAGCTCTCGCAAGAAAGCAGATGAAAAAAGTTCGTAAGATGCACTCCATGAAGAGTTACTAGTAATTACTCTGTACATGAGACGCATATCACCGTCGGTACACACCGACGGTTTTTTATTCTGAAAAAGGAGCGTGTGATGCCTGTTAAAATCCATGAATCGTTACCAGCAAGAAAAGTCCTCGAAAAAGAGAATATCTTTGTCATGACGGAGAAGCGGGCGATGAGTCAGGACATCAGACCTCTACGCCTCCTTATTCTCAATCTTATGCCGCTGAAGAGTTCCACTGAGACCTCTCTGCTGCGGCGCCTCTCGAACACACCTCTCCAGATAGAGGTTGACTTCCTCAGGACTGCCACCTATACCTCACGCCATACCTCGGCCGAGTACATGGAGCAGTTCTATATCACCCACGATATAGCACGGGAGCGCACCTATGACGGCCTCATAATCACAGGAGCTCCCATCGAGCAGATGCCCTTTGAAGAGGTTGAATACTGGGAAGAGCTCTGTGAAATCATGGAGTGGGCGGAGCACCATGTATACTCCACGCTCTTTCTCTGCTGGGGAGCCCAGGCAGGGATGTATTACCACTACGGAATTCAGAAATATCAGCTGGAGAAGAAGATGTTCGGAGTCTTCGATCACAGCGTATCTGATGATACCGATCCCCTTCTGAGGGGCTTCGATGAAATGTTCCGCGCTCCTCACTCACGCCATACGGACGTGAAGATTGAGGATGTGAGGAAGGTGAAAGAACTCAATGTTCTCAGCTACAGTGAGGAAGCAGGGCTCTATATCGCGACCAGCAAAGATAAGAGAAAAGTCTTCGTCTTCGGCCATCCCGAGTATGAAAGACTCACTCTCGATGCCGAATACCGCAGAGATTCCGAGAAGAATCTCCCGATCGAGATTCCCCGCAACTACTACATTGATGACGATCCGTCGAAGGGCGTTCAGGTCTCCTGGTTCGGTCATGGACAGCTTTTGTATACCAATTGGCTCAATTATTATGTCTATCAGACAACACCGTTTGATCTGACGCTTCTTCCGTGACGAAGAGTCATTGAAAATTGAATATTTTACTTTTATGTGAAAGCTTTTGTATTTATTAGAAAAACTCATATAAATCTCGAATTCACTAAAAAACTTGATTCATAATTGACAAAAAACTCATTTAATATGTATACTCACTGGTATCTTTATACACGAGGAGACGGAATATGTTACTGCTTATTTCCGACGCGTTCGATTCGACCCTGCCTGAACTTCTGGCTGAATTCGGTGAAGTCACCACTGATACGGGTCGCCTGGCTGAAGCTGATGTTGTTCTTGTGAGAAGCAAGACAAAATGTACGAAAGAGTACATCGATTCTGCACCCAACCTGAAGCTGATCATCAGAGGCGGTGTAGGGATAGACAACATCGACTCAGCGTATGCTGCTGAGAAAGGGATTCTTGTGAGAAATACTCCCAAGTCCTCCGCGATTGCTGTTGCTGAACTTGCTTTTTCTCTCATGATTTCCGTCCCGACGAATCTCATCAGGATGCACAACGGCATGAAGAACGGTGAGTGGCTCAAGAAAGAGAAAAGAACCGAACTGTACGGCAAGAAACTCGCTCTCCTCGGTATCGGCAATATTGCCAGAATGGTAGCTGCCCGTGCGAAGGCTTTCGGCATGGATGTCGTCGCCTATGACAAGTACGTCTCCTCCTCCGATGCTGCCGACATGAAGGAAACCATTGAAGAAGCTGTGAAGGATGCTGATTACATCTCCATGCACCTTCCCCTCACCGATGAGACCAGAGGTATTATCAGTGGCGGACTTATTGCGAAAATGACGAAAAAACCGGTAATCATCAACACCGGTCGCGGTCCCTGCGTGGATGCGGAAGCAATGAAGAGTGCCCTTGCTTCAGGCGATATCAGCTGGTATGCCACTGATGTATATCCTTCTGATCCTCCCGGGGATGATTACCCCCTTCTTTCCTGTGAAAGGGTTACCCTTACACCCCACGTCGGTGCAAATACAGAAGAAAATCTCCTGAGAATCGGCAGCGAAGCTACCGATATTCTGAGAGAACTTGTGAATGGAGGTTCGCTATGAACAGAAAAATGAATTTCTTTGCAGGTCCTTCAGCACTCCCTGTGGAAGTGCTGGAACAGCTTCATGAAGATTTCCTTGATTACAAGGGCTACGGACTCTCCATGATCGAAGCGAGCCACAGAGGACAGCCTTTCGAAGGCATGTACGAAGAGGCACTCGCTCTTGTGAGGGAGCTGCTCAATGTTCCCGAGAACTATGACGTCTTCTTCCTCGGAGGGGGAGCGACCCTTCAGTTCTCTATGATCCCGATGAACTTTCTTGCTCCGGGAACGGTAGCTGATTATATCAAGAGCGGTACCTGGGCGAACAAGGCAGTCCAGGATGCTCAGAAGATCGGGGACGTTCACCTCTACTATGACGGAACAGAGAACAAATTCAGTTCCCTTCCCGATCCCTCGACAGTGAAACCCTCAGAGAATTCTTCTTACCTCTATCTCTGTTCGAATGAGACGATCGGCGGAATCGAATGGCAGAGCTTCCCGGAGACCGGGGATGTCCCCCTCATCGCCGATATGTCGAGTGACTTTCTGAGCCGACCGGTTCCTGTTGAAAAGTTTGCCATGATCTACGGTGGAGTGCAGAAGAATCTCGGTCCGGCGGGTGCTACACTTGTCATTCTGAGAAAGGACATGCTTGAGAGACAGAACAAGAACCTGACAGCGTATCTTGATTACTCGATCCATGCAAAGGGAGAGGGGTTGTACAATACACCTCCGGTATTCAGTATCTGGGCCGTAAAGACTGTCCTTGAATGGGTGAAGAAGAACGGCGGAGCCGAAGGGATGGCTGAAAGAGCTCTCCTCAAGTCCGGTGTCATCTATGATACGATCGATGGAAGCGGCGGTTTCTTCCGGTCCCCTGTTGATCCTGCCTACCGCTCCAAAATGAATATCACCTTCAGACTCCCGTCTGAAGATCTTGAAAAGAAATTCTTGAGTGAAGCCGGAGCTGCAGGGATGCTCGGACTGAAAGGGCATAGAAGCGTAGGAGGCCTCAGGGCATCGATTTATAACGCTGTCCCGGTCGAGGACGTGAAGGCACTCTCTCAGTTTATGAAAGAATTCCAGAGAGTGAACGGCTGATGAAGAACCTTGATGAGACGAATAAGGCGATTATCCGTCAGCTGAACGATGGCCGAAAAGCGTACAGCGCGATCGCTGAAGAACTCTCCATCACAGAGAATACGGTAAGAAGCCGTGTGAATAAGCTGATCGACGAAGGGATACTCCATATTACCGGTCTGGTGAATCCGGAGTACCTTCCCGAGGTGCAGGTCGTGGTTATGGGTGTGAAACTCAAAACCCTCGATCTCGGTCGCAAGGCTGAAGAGTTCTCCCGGCTGAAAGGCGTCGTTTCAGCAATAGTCGTCACCGGGAGATATGACCTGATGGTTCAGGTCCTTCTCAGTGAGGATGAGAATCTCTCTCTTCTCGATTTTTTCAAAAAGGAACTCTCAAAGGTTCCTGAGATATCGGAAGTGGAAACGTTCGTGGTGTATCAGAGCCACAATTACCTCCTTCCCTATATTATCTGAGGAATCTGCATTCTGATGAGAGGTGAAACTCCCGCTGAGGCGGGAGTTTCGCTGTCTCCGGAGGAATGGTTTTCCACCCATTTCTGCTCCTGCTGACAGTAGATGATTCTGATCGTTCAGAGACCTCCTGCTATCTCTGTACTCCCGCCGTTTTTCGGTAGACGGCGTTGCGATGGAATTGTTTTATCCCTTCCCGAAAAGAAAATTTCACCCTACAGAAATGTAGGCCCTACGCCCATGTAGCCTGTATTTTTCAATTCTATTCCCTGTAATTTATTACGTTATATGATTAATAGATAAACTATTATCGGAAAAGAATCTAAGACGAATATTTTCCTTGACATTTCGAATGTTATAATCTAATACTATACATATGATTCATTATACAAACACGGGTTCAAATAATGATACAACTTATCCTCTGGCTACCACAGTCATGAAAGCACTTACCCTGCTCGAGTTCGTTGCCCATCACCAGCCTGTACAACCTGCCGTTATGACAAAGGAACTGAAGCTCACCCGTGCCAATGTTCACCGTCTTCTCGCCACTCTGGTACGCACAGGCTACCTCGAGAAAGTCCATAACGGATATCAACTCTCACTGAAACTATTTCAGCTTGGTTCGACTGTCCCTATAAAGGAACAGCTCAGAGAGCTTTCGAGAGAACATATGCACTCACTGGAACGTCAGGTCAGAGAGAATGTCTATCTGAACGTGCTTTATAATGATCAGGTTATCGCGCTCGAGGAAGTGAAGAGTGTTCATACTGTCGTACTTAATCCAGATATCGTTTACACCTATCCGGTGAATTCCTGTGCTTCAGGAAAGATTCTCCTCAGTTCCTATACCGATGAGAACCTTGATGCGTATCTCAGCAATCTCGAGATGGTGAAGCGCACAGAGTTCACTATCATGGATAAGGCTGAATTCCGTCGCCAGATACGTGAGGCGGGAGATCGCGGGTATGCCTTCGAGCTCCTTGAACACGGAGATCATCTCAATTCCGTCGCAGCTCCGGTACGGGACCGCAGTGGAGATGTGATTGCCTCTCTCGGTGTGTCCGGTCCTTCGATGAGACTCACTGATGAGAAACTGAAAGAATGCATTGAACCGCTGAAGAATACGGCGGCATTAATAACAGAGAAACTGTTACAGAACAATAAACCCCTGAACTGGTAGAACGCATTCAGGGTCAAGGAGAGAATACTATGGAAAACGAAAAGATGTTTGAACAGATGTCTATGGCTGGAGCACCGAAGATTGTGACTGTTCCCCCGGGACCGAAATCAAAAGAGATCCTGCAGTATCAGGCTGATAACGAAAGTTCAGTCGTTTCATACTCAAAGGGTATGCCGATGGCAATCAGCACCGGTAAGGGTGCGACGATCCAGGATGTTGACGGAAACATCTATATCGATATGTTCAGCGGCGCTGGAGTTATGGCTGTCGGTCACGGTCACGAGGAAGTCCTCAAAGCTGCTCACGAGCAGATTGACAAGGTGACTCACACCCTCGATATCCCGTCACCCACCCGTATGAAGATGGTCGAGACACTGAAGTCTCTCCTTCCCAAGGAACTTACCCGTGTATTCTTCGGTGGGCCTACAGGCTCGGACGCTGTGGAGCAGGCTATCAAGCTCGCAAAATACAATACCGGTAGAAACGGTATCATCGCCTTTGAAGGTGCCTACCACGGTATGACCGGTGTCGCACTTGCTCTCACGACCGACAGTTCCCACAGAGACGGAATAGGGCAGCTTGTTCCCGACGTGAAGTTCATTCCGTATCCGTATGCGTACCGCAACCCGTTCGGCTGTCCCGATGAGGATGTCGATCTCCAGGCAGCGGCCTACCTTGAAAGAATTCTCGAGGACTCCCACTCAGGATATTCCCTCCCGGCAGCAGTGATACTCGAGTCAGTTCAGGGAGAAGGCGGCACGATCATTCCTTCAGAGCGTTTCATGAAGAGGGTAAGAGAGATCACAGAGAAGCACGGTGTGCTGATGATCTGTGATGAGATCCAGGCGGGTCTCGGAAGAACCGGTAAGATGTTCGCCTTCGAGCACTTTGATATCGTTCCTGACATTATCACGATGAGTAAGGCCCTCGGTGGAGTAGGTTTCCCGATCTCTGCAATCGCCTATAAGGAAGAACTCAACACCTGGCCTGCAGGAAAGAGCATTGGAACCTTCAGAGGTAACATGGTTGCCTTTGCAGCCGGTGAGAAAGCTCTTAGCTGGATGAAGGAGAACAAGATTCCCGAACGTGCTGCAGAACTCGGTGAGAAGGCAATGGTCAGAATGAAGGAGATCGAGGCGAAGTATGACATCGTCGGTGAAGCTCGAGGACTCGGACTTATGATCGCACTTGAGATGGTTGAGGATTCAGAAAGCAGAAAGCCGGCATCCGCTATCGCTAAAAAAGTGAGAAAATATGCTCACCAGAGAGGTGTCATGATCGAAGTCGGCGGTCACCACAATAACGTCGCCCGTCTTCTTCCTCCTCTCGTGATTCCCGAAGATTATCTCATGAAGGGTATCGAAATCATTGAAGGTGTCATCAAGGACATTCAGGAAGGAAAGGTTGAATAGGAGGTCAGAAATGGCTAAGTCATATACGGTTGCTGTAGTAGGCGCGATGGGAGTTGTCGGCACGGAAATGATGTCGACACTCGAGAGAAGAAACTTCCCGGTAGGGAAACTGGTTCCTCTCGATATCGCGATCCATGCAGGTAAGGAAGTCACCTTCGGTGGGAAGAGCTGGACGGTCGCAGAGGCGAAGAAAGGAGCCTTTAAAGGTGTCGATATCGCTATTTTCTCAGCAGGAGGAGATGCAAGTGCTGTACTTGCACCGATCGCAGTGGAAGAGGGTGCTATCGTGGTCGATAATTCGTCCCAGTGGAGAATGGATCCCACCTGTCCGCTTGTCATTCCTGAAGTGAATCCTGAAGATCTTGACTGGCATAACGGAATTATCGCCAACCCCAATTGTTCAACGATTCAGATGCTTGTAGCACTGAAACCGATTCATGATGCGGCAAAGATCAAACGAGTTGTCGTATCGACCTATCAGGCAGTGAGCGGTTCCGGTAAGAGAGCTATCGATGCGCTTGAGAACGAATCGAAGGAGATGCTCGAGAAAGGTTCAGTCTCTGAGCCTCAGGTATATCCCTATCAGATCGCTTTCAATGCCATTCCTCATATCGACGTATTTCAGGAAGGCGGCTATACGAAGGAAGAGTACAAGATGGTGAATGAGACCAAGAAGATGCTTGATAAGGATATCGAAGTCTCTCCCACCTGTGTGCGTATTCCAGTGTGGTACGGACACTCGGAAAGTATTAACATCGAGACCGAGAAAAAACTCAGTGCAGAGGATGTGAAAAAGATTCTTTCAGAAGCTCCGAGCATTAAGGTCGTTGATGATGTTGCAAATCTGAAGTATCCTATGCCTGTACAGAGTAACAATGAGGATGAAACGATGGTCGGACGTATCCGTGAGGATTTCACCATCGAAAACGGTATCAACCTCTGGGTTGTTTCGAACAATATCAGGAAAGGGGCTGCACTGAACGCAGTTCAGGTTGCAGAGACCCTTGTTTCACGAGGTCTTGTATAGTGAGTGATATTGGAAAACTGGTGGACGGGCTCCGAGAAGAGCTCGTCGGCCTGAGACGGGACTTTCACACCTATCCCGAACTCGGGTTCCAGGAAATCAGAACCTCTGAGAAGATCGAACAGTATCTTCAGTCCCTCGGACTGAAGACTGTCCGGGTGGCAACGACCGGTGTCGTAGCTGTTCTTGAAGGTGAAAATCCTGAGGGTCCTGTCCTGCTCATGAGAGCAGATATGGATGCCCTGCCGGTTGCAGAAGAGACCGGACTTCCGTTCTCTTCTGTGAATACGGGTGTGATGCATGCATGCGGTCACGATGGCCATATGGCCATGATGCTGACTGCTGCAAAGATTCTCAGCGGCATGACAGACTCGTTCAGCGGAAAGATCAAGTTTGTATTTCAGCCCAATGAAGAAATCGCGGGCGCACAGATCATGATCAACCAGGGTGTGCTCGAGAATCCTACAGTCGATGCAGCGATGGGTGTGCACCTGTGGTCCCCGATTCCGACAGGAAGGATAGGGATCAGAAGCGGCGCCGTCATGGCCAGTATGGATGTCTTCAAGATCAGAATCGTCGGGAAGGGCGGCCATACCGGGTATCCGGACAGCGCTGTCGACCCCGTCATCTGTGCCGCACAGATTATCTCGCAGGTTCAGACCCTGCAGACCCGCTTTATCTCACCGATGAAACCCATTGCCCTCATGTTCGGCCGTATCAGCGGCGGCAGTAAAGGCAATATCATCCCCGAGAGCGTTGAACTTGAAGGTACGATCCGCTATCTCTACTCAACCTCTCCTGGAGAGAAGGATTATCCGACGGATGCCTTCAGAAAGGTCGTCGACTCGGTGTGTGTCACCTATGGATGTTCTGCCGAAATCAGCATAGATCATGAAAATGATGCAGTCGTCAATGATTCCCACATGACCTCCATCGCCTACGATACCGCCACGAAGATAGTTGGGAAAGAGCTGGTTGTGGAACACCAGTCGATGGCATGTGAAGACTTTGCAGCCTTCGCAGAGAATGTTCCGGCTGTCTTCGCCTTTATAGGTACTGCAAGCAATGAGGCAAAAAGCACGTACCCTCACCATAATCCCAAGTTCACGATCGATGAGTCGTCACTTTCAATTGGTGTGGAGTACCTTGTTTCCTCTGCCCTCGCGTATTTTTCTGATAGGGAGGCACAGAGGTAACATCCCCCCCAGGAGTATCCTGAGGGGAATAGAATTGAGCAAACTTATACGATCAATTGAGATCGTAGAATATTACAGGAGGAACGTATGAAGAAAAGATTCTTTATCGCATCACTGATCCTTGTATTGCTGATGAGCAGTGCAATGGTGTTCGCACAGGGAAGTGGAGAGACAGCTTCAAAGTCATATGAAGTTCGTTTCCCCACCGGTGAATCCGAGGGCGACTTCATGACTGTGTGGGCGAAGAACTTCGGGCAGTATATGGCTGAACAGACCGATGGTAGATGGACAGTCAATGTATTCCCGTACGGAACACTTGGGGAGAATGATGACATTGTCGAGCTCGCGCAGAACGGTGTTGTCGAATTTGTGTTCGCTGACTACGGATGGCTCAGTGCCTACATTCCGCAGACCAACGTCCTTGCACTTCACTATGTTTGGCCGAGAGAAGGCCTTGTCGACATCCTTGACTGGGTAAACAACAACGGCAAATTCATGGGTGAACTCGAAGCGAAATACAGAGAAAAGGGACTTGTCCCCCTCGGTATCTTCTTCGAAGGATGGCAGTGGCTCACAACCAAAGAGACTCCGATCAATTCTGTTAATGACCTTGTAGGTCTCAAGACACGTATCATGGGTTCCGCCATGCTGGCTAAAGACTACGCAGCATACGGCATCGACCCGACTCCTCTTCCGTACGGCGAAATCTACAGCGGCCTGCAGACCGGTCTGATCGACGCACAGAGCCAGCCCATGTTCGCCAACTTCTCTATGGCTTTCTATGAAGTGGCAGACTACTTCGTACAGCTCTGGGCAGAACCTTTCATCGGAATTCCGGCAGTGAATGCTGACGTTTTCGATGCTCTCTCAGCTGAAGATCAGCAGCTCATCCGTGATTACTGGAAATCAGTCGTCAAAGAAAGCGGTGATCAGTTCGCTCAGAAGAATGCAGAATTCAAAGACATCATTGCTGACAAGCGCCCTGAAATCAGCTTCAAGGAACTCTCTGACTCACAGGTCGCACAGCTGAAAGCTATGGCTGAAAGCAAGGTGTATCCTACCTTCAGTGAAATCGGCGGAGAAGATTCTGACATGCTTCTGGAAGTGCTCCAGAAGGATATCGCAGACGCTCAGAAGGCTCTCGGACTCTAACCAAGCACAATACCAAACCACAATCCTGTGTCCCGTAGCGGGACACAGGAGTATAGGGGCAAGGAATTTATGAGTAAAAAAGGCGAGGTGCGGGAAGCGTACCATTCACCGTTGAAGAGGATCGGGGCGGTACTCTCGAAGGCTGTAGACAGATTCGAGGTTACTATCCTGATCGTGAGCACTGCAGCGCTCGCAATCCTGCTCATCATAAATGTTGTGATGAGAAATCTATACCACAGTATTCATTTTGCGGAAGAGCTGTCGAGGTTCTTCATTATTCTCATCACCTTTATCGGAACCAGTTTCGCAGCGAGAAAGGCGAGACATATCCGGATGGGAGCTCTCCTCGAAATGCTTCCAAAGAAAGTTGAGAAGACACTGATCATCATCATTTCGATCGTAAGTGCAGTTGTGTTCTTCATCCTCGGATACATAGCTCTTCAGTATGTGATCTCCCTCATTGAGAAGGGGACGGTCACTTCTTCCCTGAGGGCTCCGTACTGGACCTTCGTCCTGATCGCACCGATCGGGTTGTTTATGGCATCGTTCCAGTACGTACGTACGGTCATCAAGAACTTCCGGGAGGAAGACGTCTGGCTCTCACCCGAACAGAAGGGAGAGTTTGATGACGAGGAAGCCATGCTGGAACAGGAAACCGCAGGACTGACCTTCGGAAACGAGACAACAGAGGAGAGTAAATAGTATGGGTATAGTTGGATTACTGATGGTCGCACTCCTGATGCTCGGATTCCCGTTCGTCATCACTCTGCTGGCACCACTGCTGGCTTACTTCGGGATCGTCATGCCGAATATGAATCTGGTCGTCGTCATACAGCAGCTGATCAGGGGCTTCTCCCCCTCTTCGCTTGTGGCGGTTCCCATGTTCATCCTCGCGGCGAACATCATGACAAGCGGCAAGGCTGCTGCACGACTGGTTGAAATGATCAGGGTCTTTGTCGGTCACATACCGGGAGGGCTCGCCATCACAACAAATGCAAGCTGTACGCTCTTCGGAGCCGTTTCCGGCTCGACACAGGCTACAGTCTCCGCCATCGGCGGAACGATGAGGCCGATGCTGCTGAAGGCGGGATATTCCTCCTCCTTCACCCTCGGTCTTATCATCAACGCGAGTGATATCGCACTCCTGATTCCTCCATCCATCGGATTTATCGTGTATGGAGTCGTCACGAGCACCTCTATCGGTAAGCTCTTCCTTGCAGGTGTTTTTCCAGGTGTCATGATTTTCATACTGTTCAGCATCTATGTATACTTCTACTCCAAGGTGAAACATATCGCGATCATGGAGAAGGCAACGAAGAGAGAGAGGATCAATGCTCTCAAGGACGGGTATCTCGTCCTCGGTTTCCCCCTCATCGTAGTAGGAGGTATCTACGCAGGTATCTTCTCTCCCACTGAAGCGGCTGCTGCCGGTGTTGCCTATGCGCTTCTCCTTGAAGCGGCGATCTACCGCACACTTACCTGGAAGAAACTGAGCAAGGCGATCCTTGATGCAGGTATCGTGACAGGTGTCGTGTTCATTCTGGTGGGAGCCGGACAGGTGTTCTCCTGGACGATCAGCTTCCTTCAGATTCCCCAGAAAGTGATGCCTGCAATCATCGGTACAGCCCCAACACAGCTTCAGCTGATCATCACAGTCGTTATTGCCTACTTCATCGCCTGTATGTTTGTAGACCCGATTGTCGCTATCTATGTGCTCTCTCCGATATTTGCTCCGTATGTGGACATGACAGGTATCGACCCTGTATTCCTCGGAACTCTTATCGTTCTCCAGTCGGCTATCGGTTCAGCAACACCTCCGTTCGGATGTGATATCTTTACAGCTCAGCTTATTTTCCGTCGACCGTATCTCGAGGTCATCAGAAAGACACCTCCGTTTGTGGCTATCCTGATCCTCTCGACGGCTCTTATTATCATGTTCCCTCAGATTGCACTGTTCCTTCCGAACGCTGCAGGTCTGTAGACTTAAAGGAGACGAGGCTCATCAGGTATGAAAGTCAAAGCACAGGGGAGACAGTTAAGCTATGGAGAAGCTATCGGTATACTTCTCATTGAGAACTATGCGCCCTATATCCCGGGTGATACCGCCAATGCAACGACCTATCGGTATCCTGTCCGTTTTCAGCCTGTCCTGGGCCTCACCGTCGAAAAACTCTTCGCTCACGACACAAGCAGCCTGAATGAAATCAGGCGCTGTGCCCTTGAGCTTCAGTCTCAGGGTGTGAAAGCCATCACAGGGGACTGCGGTTTCCTCGCTCTTTTTCAGAAGGAATTGAGTGAAGCCGTGGATGTTCCCCTGTTTCTTTCCTCCCTCCTTCAGTTGAATTTCATCTTTCCCATCCTTTCACAGGATTCGGAAGTGATCATCATCACTGCAAACAGCAGTTCCCTTACTACCCAGCTCCTCGACAACCTCTCGGTAGCACGTGAATACCAGGAGAGGTGCAGGATCTCGGGACTTGAAGACTGCCCGGCATTCACAGTTCCTGTCTTCGACGAAGAAGGAATCTATGACACCGAAGAAGTTGAAAAGTGCGTGGTTGAACGGGCAGTGAGAATGAAGGAAATGCATCAGAAAGCGAAAGCGATTCTGCTTGAGTGTTCCCTTCTCCCTCCCTTTGCCCGTTCTGTTGCAGAAGCCACCGGGCTTCCGGTTTTTGATTATATCACCATGATCGATTATGTTCATGATGCTGTGGTAAAACAGACGTTTACCGGCCATATGTAAGTACACGAGGAGGTCGCTATGACAGTATTTCCCAAAGCGGAGTATCAGCGCCGCATTGAAGAAACGAAGAAGCTGATGAATGAGAAGGGTGTTGAACTGCTGCTCGTCTCTCAACCTGCAAATATGAACTATCTCACAGGGTATGACGGGTGGAGTTTCTATGTTCACCAGTGTGTCCTTGTCTCTCTCGATAGGGAAGAACCTATCTGGATAGGACGGGGGATGGACGCCAACGGAGCGAGAATCACCTCGTTCCTCTCTGATGAGTCTATTTTCCAGTATGCCGATAATTATGTTCAGTCTCTCGAACGTCACCCGATGCAGTATGTCTCTGACATCATCAGGAAGTTCGGCTGGGCGAACAAGGCGATCGGCGTCGAGATGGATCAGTTCTATTTCACCCACCGCTCCTATGTCGAGCTGGAGAAGTCTCTTCCCGATGCTCGGTTCGTTGATGCAAATGCCCTGGTCAACTGGGTGAGAGTCATCAAGAGCGAAGCAGAAGTGGAGATGCTGAGGATTGCCGGAAGTATTGCCGTCAAGGTGATGGATGCTGCGATGCAGAATATCAGACCGGGAGTGAGAGAATGCGATGCTGCCAGCGAGATCGTCCGTGCCCAGTATGCCGGAACACCGGCACACGGAGGGGATTACCCTGCGATCGTACCTCTGATGATGGCTGGTGAGAAGTCAAAGACTCCCCACCTTACCTGGACTGATAATCCTTTCAAGAAAGATGAAGCTGTGCTTCTGGAACTCTGCGGTGTCTATAATCACTATCACTGTCCCATTGCCCGAACGATTTTCCTCGGTACCGAACCCCCTCAGCTGATGAAGGACACAGCGAAAACGGTAATTGAAGGACTGCAGGCTACACTGGAGTGGATCCGACCCGGAGTTACGGCAGAGGATGTCGAGGCGAAATGGAGAGCGGCGATTGCACACTCAGCAGTTGTCAAGGAATCTCGTCTCGGGTACTCGATCGGCGTGAATTATCCTCCGGACTGGGGCGAACACACGATCAGTCTCAGGCCCGAAGACAAGACCGTTCTCAAGCCGAATATGGCACTGCACCTTATCCCGGGAATCTGGTATGACGAGGTCGGTTTTGAGCTCGATGCATCGATCATCATCACGGAGAACGGCTATGAACCGCTGTTCACCTACCCGATGGATATTGTTCTCAACCCGTGAGTTCCAGGCGTATGAAAGAAGTCACAATTGCTTCGGTCTATGAAGCTTCACGAAGAATATATCCCACAGTCAGGAAGACCCCTCTCCTTGAGAGTGAATATTTCACCCGCCTGCTCGGTGCCGAGCGGGTGGCCTTCAAGGCAGAGATGTTTCAGGAGACCGGTTCCTTCAAGGAACGGGGAGCTGCGAACCGGATTCTTTCTCTCAGCGATGAAGAGAAGAAACGGGGAGTCATCACCTTCTCGACCGGAAATCATGGCAGGGCTGTCTCCTCTGTTGCCTCGAGAAACGGTGTGAAGGCCGTTGTCTGCGTGTCAGAACGTGTTCCTGCCTATCGTGTCGAGGCTATGGAGGCTCTCGGTGCTGAAGTCATCCAGGAAGGGGAAAGCCAGGATGAGGCGGAACTTGTCTATGAAAAAGTGAGACTGGAGAGGAATCTTATCCCCGTCGTTCCCTTCGATGACCCCTTTGTTGTGAGCGGTCAGGGGACGATAGCTCTCGAGATCCTTGAGCAGTTCAAGGATGTCGATACTCTTGTTGTACCGCTCAGCGGTGGAGGACTGCTCTCAGGAATCGCATTCACGATCAAGCAGCTGAAACCCTCTGTCGAGGTTGTAGGAGTTTCCATCGCATGTTCTCCTGCCATGCTCAAGAGTGTCGAGGCTGGCAGACCTGTGGCTGTGAGAGAGAGCGACACCCTTGCAGACTCTCTTCTCGGGGGAATCGGGGTTGAAAACAGATACACACTCGACCTGGTCTCCCGCTTTGTTGACACCCATATCGTGGTCGATGAAGAAGAGACCGCTGAAGCGATGAGAGCTCTCTATGAAAAGATGGGACTCGTCGTGGAGGGTGCAGGATCTGTGCCTCTGGCGGCAGGTATGAGCGGGAAACTTGATCTGAAGGGGAAACGTGCTGCCCTTATCTGCAGTGGCAGGAACGTGGATCTCGAGCAGTACAGTCGTGTCATCGGGAAACGATGAGAAGGAATGAACTATGAAGAAAGAACCTATTTTGATTTTGAATGAAAAGGAACTGGTGGAGAATATACCTCTTGATGAAGTGCTCATCGAAGAGATTGAGAAAGGCTTCGTCGCCTTAAGCGAAGGCAAGGCTACCGTACCGCCGATTATGATGATTCCGGTTCCCGAGAAGGACGGGGAGGTCGATATCAAGAGCGCCTTCGTTCATGGGATGGATCTCATGGCTGTGAAGATCGCTTCCGGCTTCTTTCAGAACCCCGATATCGGCCTGCCGAGTCAGAGCGGTCAGATGCTCGTCCTGTCGACTGTGACCGGTATGCTTGAGGGCGTTCTTCTCGATAACGGCTACCTCACCCAAATCCGGACGGCTGCAGCCGGTGCCATCGCTGCCAAGTATCTTGCACGAAAGACGATACATACCGTCGGAGTTTTCGGCTCCGGTGTTCAGGCCCGTTACCAGATGGAAGCCATGGCCCTAGTCCGCAGGTTCGAGAGGATTGTCATGTTCTCTCTCGATCCGCCACAGCGTAAACAGGCGTTTGTCGATGATATGAAAAACCGTCTCAATGTCGAGGTTGTCCTTGCCGAGAACGGCGCTGACCTTGTCGCAATGAGTGACGTTGTCGTCACCACAACACCGAGCAGAAAAGCCTACTTCTCCCCTGAATGGGTGAAGCCGGGACTCCATATCACAAGTATGGGCTCTGACGCGGAAGACAAACAGGAGCTTTATGCTGATGTGTTCAGGAAGACTGATGTGATCGCCTGCGATCTCCTCAGCCAGAGCACACGCCTGGGGGAACTGCGGGCAGTGAAGGAAGCGGGGATTCTGACTGATTTCTCTTCAGTCAGACCTATCGGAGAGATCATCTCTGGAAAAAGGAAAGGACGGGAGAATGATGAACAGGTGACTGTCTGTGATCTCACAGGCGTCGGTGTTCAGGATACGATGGTCGCGATGCTGGCCTATACACTTGCAAAGAAGAAAGGGCTGGGGATCTCCATCTAGATCCCTGCCGGAGGAAACGATGAAAAAGCTGCCTTTTACTGAAAAAGAGTACGCACGCCGTGTAGGAATGGTGAAAGAGATCATGGACAGACGGGGCATAGAGATGCTCCTTGTCCTTGACCCCTCCCATATGAATTATCTTTCAGGGTTCGACGGATGGAGTTTTTATGTCCATCAGGGTCTGATCATCTTTCTGGATGAAGAGTATCCTCACTGGTTCGGTCGCGCACAGGATTCCAATGCCGCCAGACTCACGACCTACCTCCCCGAGGAGAATATCCACGGGTACAGAGACGAATATGTACAGTCACGGTATATGCATACCATGGAGTTTGTTGCCTCTCTGATGAAGGGGCGCGGTAAGCGTCTCGCGATTGAAATGGAAGGTTACTGGTGTAACCCGAAGATGGAACACGTTCTTCACAGGGAACTCCCCTCTGTGGAGATTGTCGATGCAGAGAATATGGTCGGCTGGGTGAAGAGCATAAAGAGCGAGAAAGAGATCGAGTATATCAGGCAGGCGGGAGCGATCACTGTCGAGACGATGAATACCGCACTCGAACACATCAGGGAAGGATTCCCTGAACGGGAAGTTGCAGCCCTGGTCTCCGCTGCCCAGATTCGGGGAGTGAACGGCTATGGAGGAGACTCTCCCGCGATCTTCCCGATTCTCCCCTCAGCGGAGAGAACCTCTTCAGCCCATCTGACCTACGATTCAGATAGGCTGTATCAGAAGGGAGATGTTGTCCTTCTTGAGATCGGCTCAGCTAGGTATCATTATCATGCACCTCTGTCACGAACTGCTTTCATCGGAGATGCGCCGGCTGACCTCACTCATGTTGCGGATGTCGTCGTAAACGGACTGCAGAAGACGCTGGACAGGATTGGACCGGGAATCACCGCAGAAGAGGTTGAGAAAATCTGGAGAGAACAGCTGGTCGGGACGGGAGTCGAGAAACCGAGCAGGGTAGGGTACTCCTTCGGTCTCGCCTTTGTTCCCGACTGGGGTGAGCATACCGTATCACTGAGACCAAGTGACAAGACAGTCCTCCGTCCGGGCATGACTATTCACTTCATGCCCGGTATCTGGCTCGATACCTACGGTTTCGAATGCAGTGAGCCCTTCCTCGTCACCGAGAGCGGATGTGAAAAACTGATCGAGTATCCTGAGAAGCTGTTTATCTGCTGACCTGAATACATCGTATTTCGTATGTACCCATGGAACGGATTACTCCCTTCCGTGGGTATTTTATTCTCCCCGTTCATTTCTGAAAAAAGTGAAGCTGACTGTACAACAGATCAGTTATTAGGTATGATAAGATACTCAGGAGGAATTACCTAATGCCAAAACTCGATACAACATATATGGGCCTGAATCTGAAGAATCCGGTTATCGTCGGATCGTCACCACTGACAAACACCCTTGACGGCTTGAAGAAATGTGAAGATGCCGGTGCAGGTGCCGTAGTAGTGAAATCGATCTTCGAAGAGCAGATCGACTCACAGTCAGCTCAGATGATCAAAGAAAGCAATGAATATGTTGCTCATACAGACGGGTCTGATTTCCTTGAAGAGGTATCGAGAAATTTCTATATCGACGGCTATGTCTCCCTTATCGAGGAAGCGAAAAAGGCTCTCGATATCCCGGTTATTGCAAGTGTGAACTGCCGCAGCCATGGCGGCTGGGTTGATTATGTTGAGCGTTTCAGCGCTGTCGGGGCAGATGCTCTCGAAGTAAACCAGTATATCCTCCCCAGTGACATGAGCAGCACTTCACAGGAGATCGAGGAAGAATACCATACCGTCGTGAAAGAGGTGAAGAAAAGCATTTCCATTCCTGTCGCGGTGAAGATGGGTCCCTATTTCTCTTCTCTTGCCCATACAGTACATCAGTTCGATTCCTACGGAGTAGACGGCTATGTGATGTTTAACAGGTTCTATCAGCCAGATATCGATATCAAGAAAATGAGTCTCAGACCGATGGTCAACCTTTCGAACGCACACGATTACGGACAGGCTCTCCAATGGACAGCTCTCCTTTCCGCATACCTGAAAGGTGATATCTGTGCTTCAGGCGGAGTTCACTCAGGTGAGACTCTGATCAAGCTGCTTCTTTCCGGAGCAAAATCTGTCCAGGTCGTCACTGCGCTCATGAAGAACGGTCTGGGCGTCATCAACGAGATGAATGATACACTCTCAGCCTGGATGGAAGAGAAGGGATATGAATCATTTGTAGATTTCAGGGGAGCCCTCGCTCATAAACGGCTTGAAAACCCTGCAGTCTGGGAGAGAAGTCAGTACATGAAATCTCTCAATGTGGAGTTTTAAACATGGATAGAGAACAGTATAGAGACATCGCCCCCTACAGCGGTCAGGATGTGATCGATGCGGTAGAGAGAATTAAAGCACATCCGACCTTACTGTCCAGTATGGCAGATGTTCTATACTCAGGAAATCCGATTAAAACAAAATGGAAATCGCATCAGATCAAGGATGCGATTCCACCTCTCCTTGATAAGGTGCGGAACTATGATGATTTTCAGAAGCTGATCACCGCAGGTTTCTTCCTCCCCATGATTGAGAAGGCCTCGATGACCTCCTTCACGTACAGCGGTACCGAACATCTCGACAAGAATACTCCCTACCTCTTCATCTCGAATCATAGGGATATCGTCCTTGACTGCGCGCTTCTGGATTATGCTCTCCTTAAATCTGACCTTCCTATCTGCGAGATGGCTATAGGTGATAACCTCCTGGTGAATCAGTTCACGCAGGATATGTTCAAGCTGAACGGCGGAGTGACCGTGAAACGGAATCTTCCTATGAGAGAACAGTATGCTGAGTCGATGCATCTCAGCCGATACTTTGTCGAACTTGTCAGGGAGGAAAAGAAATCGATCTGGGTTGCCCAGAAGAGCGGACGTGCGAAAGATGGAATTGATCTGACGAACCCCGCTATCATAAAGATGCTTTTCCTGAGTTATAAGAAAGCCGGAGTGGGATTCAGTGAACTGATCAACTCCCTCAATATCGTCCCGGTTGCGATCAGTTATCAGTATGACCCGAACGATATCAATAAAGGGCGTGAACAGATCTCGAAAAGACTCCACGGAACATACAGAAAAAAGAAATACGAAGACCTCGTGAACATGCTGAGGGGACTGAGACGGTTCAAGGGTGATGTGCATCTTCACTTCGGAAAACCCATCGCAGGTGATTATAAGGATGCCAACGAAGTTGCACGGGAAATCGACCGGCAGGTGCACGTCGGATACCGTCTGATGGACACCAATTACTTCGCCTATGATATGATTCAGGGACCGACCAGGTTCGAGGATAAATATGAATCTCTTGATACAAAGCAGTTTCTCAAGCGATACAAAGACCTCAGCGAGGATGTGAGGAAGAGTATCCTGAGAACCTATGCCAACCCAGTAGTGATGCAGCTGGAAGAACTCGGGATGTAACATGCTCAGGAGCACCGGCCTTCTGTTCCTTCTCCTTATCTTTCTTCCCTTCTCATTCGTCTCCTGTACTGAAAAACCGTTCTCTATAGATTCTGTATCTTCGATCGATACCGCAATGGTATCGTACATACAGGATATCGAGTTTGTTCAGAGGGGAATGGCACTTTTTGTGTACTCAGCAGATCTGAATGAAGAAGAGAAGTATCAGATACGGGTGGAAAGCCCCGACGACCGATATATCTGGGAGAAGGTGCTTACACCTGAAACGTTGACCTCCACACCCATCCTTCTTTTCAATGACCTTCTCATGCCCGGAGAAACTCCCTTACCCTTAGGATCCTACAGGATAGAACTCATCAATGAAGAGGGCACAGCTGCTCATGTTACCCTCACCAGAGATAGAGTAAGTGCCTCTTCTCCAGAGGGAAGCGTGAGGATGAATAAGGATGGAGTAGGTATCCGTATCACCTCTGACCTCCCGGAATCGGTAGTCTGGAAGGGGTACGGGAGTGTTGACGGAAAGAGTTTTACGGTCTCTTCAGCTGAACCTGAGATTCCCTTTCAGGTAGATACGGTAGAAGAACTGCATATCACCTACTGGGATGAACAGAGCGAGATTCTGATCACCGAACGCCTGCTGAATCAGAGTACTCTTCCTACCGACCTGTAAAGAGCGTCTTTTGTAATCTCGACAACAAAATTTCTCCCGTGCGGGCAGACCGGATGGTCGAGCTTGAAGACCTTTTTCAAGAGAGCTATCGCCTGAACCCTGTCTATCGCATCGCCTTCCTTTATAGCTTTTCTGCATGAAGCAGTAGCAAACAGGAGCTTATGCAGTTCTTCCAAACTTCCTGAACTGAAATTCTGGATGGAGGAGACAAGTTCTCTCTCCATCTCCCGATAGTGAGGGATCGTTGCCCTGATAGCCCACAGTAGCTCTCCAGTTCTCTCCAGGAGAATACCGAGAGACTCGTACATCGTGCTGTGTGCAAGGAGGAAAGTGTCTATTGATCTCTCTACCTCGAACTCGAGCGGGATCATGAGAGGCTGAGTCCCGTCATACTGTTTCATCTCATCGAAGAGAATTCTCTCATGCGCCGCATGCTGATCAACAAGATAGAGTGAGTTATTCCGTTCAACAAGGAGGAACAGTGAAAAGATCTGTCCGTGGTAGATGAATTCCTCTCCAACTTCCTGAACCTGTTCTTCTCTCTTCTCACTGTCGGAGAATATCTTTTTGGCTTTCTCGAACCAGGTGTCATCATGGAAATGTTCAGGAGCCGGGAATGCGGTCGTTTGCTTCCGGTAGCCTCCTGAAGGGGTGGATGGAGCAGAGGATCGTGTATAGGGTGATACCGCTTCAGAGGCGAACAGGGGAGAGGTATCACGTACCTTATCCTCCCGGTGCTGACTGGTATAATGGTGTTTCTGAAGAGTCTGCTGAATGAGCAACACAAGCTGGTGATGAATCTCCGCCCTGTTGCGGATCTTCACTTCCCGTTTTGCAGGGTGAATATTAAAATCGACGAGGTCCGGATCGACTGTGATATAGACATAACAGTAGGGGAAGGCTCCTCCGGGAAGGTACGGGTCGTACCCGTAGGTGACAGCCTGGACAAGTGAGTACTCATCTACGATACGGTTGTTGACGAATATCTGGATGTATTTGCGGTCTGTGCGGTAGGTGCTTTCTTCGGTTCCAAGGACCTGGATACTGAAGTGCTCTCCTGCATCTTTCATAGAAAGGATTTCAGATGCCACGATATCCTTATTACCCTTCAGGACATTCAAAACACGGTCTTTCAGGGAGGACGGAGGGAGAAAGAGTGATTCCTTTGAGTTGTGTGTCAACGTGAAACCGACCTCGGGGAAAGCAAGTGCCTTCTCGATAATCGCGTTCTTCACCATTCTCGCCTCACTTGACGGACGTTTCAGGAACAATCTTCTTGCAGGGATCTCTGCGAAGAGATCTTTTACCTCGACCACCGTACCTTTCGTGGGTCCTCCCGGAATAATTTCCCCATAGGTATTTCCGTGAATATGGATCGATGAACCGAGAGAGCCTTTCTGAGTGGATGAGATGCTCAGGTGTGCGCCGGCTGCTATACTGTACAGGGCTTCTCCCCGGAAGCCGAGGGTCTGAAGGGTATTGAAATCAGAGAGGGTCTGGACCTTGCTCGTTGCATGCGAATGAGCGATGATGCCAAGGTCATCGGGATGTATACCCGTGCCGTCATCAATTACCTTGATGAGGGCTATACCACCCTCCTCAATCACGACCGATATATGAGAGGCAGATGCATCGAGTGAATTATCGATCAGTTCGCGCACCACTGAAGCCGGGCGGTCGATTACTTCTCCCGCGGCAATTCGCTGTGCCACCAGAGGGTCTAGAAGATGAACTCTTTTCTCAGTTTCCATAGACACTACTGTATCAGAAAAATGAACCCCTCGCCAATGGAGGGGTTCGTATGTACATTGATCTCATAGAGACGGTATCTAGAAACTGAGTTCCATACCGAAAGAGACAAACGGGACAGTTTCGATTGCGTTTACGCCGTTATAGGAGCCTGAATCAGCTTCGAATGTGGTATACGAACCGACTCTTGCATGAAGTTCAAGGTTGTCCATGGTATATACAGCGCCTACACTTGAATAACTGTCATTCGTAAGGAGGAAGGCTGAAAGCCTGTCAACAACAGAGTCAGAGGAGTCGAGAATGTCTGTGGTGAGAGCATCAAGGAATCCTCTTCTGCTGTAGGAAGCATCAAATACGAATGAGCCGACATCCAGGCTTGCTGATATCTGAGCAAGATCCTGTTCCTGATCCAGTGCGAAGGACGTAGAGACCGGGATGACATATGATGCATTGAAATCGATCATATCGGTATCCCAGGTGAGATCTGCTGAGGCTTCGAAATCGATACCATCTGAGCTATAGGTTCCTTCATAGACTGCATCGAAGGTGTCAACCAGAGAACTTCTTTCTCTCAGGTAGAGCGAGTTGTACATATTCTGGGAGAGCATGCCGCTTTCAACACTTGCTCCTACCTTCGCGGTCACTGTATCGCTCTTGTATTCAAGTCCGCCGTACACGAGGTAGTTTGTCAGCTTGTCGAACAGACTGGGCTCAGAACTGTCGAAGGACATGACATCAAATCCGTTATCCCGGCCGTACCCGATCAGAGCACTTGCCTGCATGAGTAATGCAAGGCCTGTTTCCTGATTACCGGTGATCGGGAGATCGATAGTGATAGATGGGATGGCATACACCCTCTTTGCTCCCGTCGAGAGTCTTGCTTCAACGATGGAAGAGATTCCGAATTCAGCAGCATAGGAAGAAAGAGGTACGAACGAGATTCCGAGATCAGCGAACTGAGCCAGTGCAAGGTTATTCACATAGGCGTATGCATTAAACACCTTGGTGTTGATCATCGCTCTCATGGCAAGCTGTTTCTGCAGGTCGGCATCGATTGTTGAATCAACAGTCGCTGTCAGGGCGCCGGCGGAATAGGTGGTATCCCGTGAGAGTTCGAAGAAAAAGAGGTCGCCTTCGTTTCCGTATCGAACCTTGTCGAAGAGTGACATTGTGTCATTGAAGATATCATACACCTGAGTCGCGGTTGATCCGGCTTCTGTGCCGAAGGTGAAATGAGAGTCTCCGCTGTGGTTGTAGAGTGAGTAGTCACTCGGATCTGCTGTGATATACGGAGCGAGAGTCATGCTGAAATTGTCCCCTTCATAGCTTACCGACGGGGCAAGAGACATCAGGAAGATATCTGAACCGCCCTTGAAACCTTTGTGAACATCAGCTGTGAATCCGAAGGTGAAGGGTGAGGAGGTTACTTCAGCAATGGCTGCCTCTGTGCTCTCCTGTTTCTGATACAGGGTTTTTCCGATGGAGAGCTCTGTACCGATCTTCAGATTCGCACTTCCGTCAGCCATGTAGAGGAAGTCTGCATACATTCTTGCAATCCCTGTCGTGAAAGAGAATGAGGCGTAGGGCTGGGCCATGCCGTCTTCTGTCAGGAAGGAATATACATCCGACAGGAGTCCGTTCAGACCGGAATCAAGAGCCGCCATCTCTTCAATACGCGAGAAAGATCCAACTCTCCGAACTCCTGCGTTTGCCTTGATAGAACCGCTCTCCCAGCTGATACCCGCAGTGAGGGTATCGGCATAGGTTGCTGTATCATCTGCGAGTCCCAGGACTCGTGAGAAGTCATATTCGATCGGGATAGCATATGATGCGTTGAGTGAAAGGTTCTCACCCGTATAGGCACCCTCTGCCTTCAGCATCAGGTATGCACCGTTTGCTTCGATCATTCTGCTTCCCGAGTAGGCAGTTGAGTTCAGTGATCCGAGGGCAAGGAGAGGATCCGTGTCATTGATCAGAGAACCTGTGAAGCGGAAACTGAAATTATTAAACTTCAGATCAGCACCTGCTGTCGCCTGAACATTGGGGAACATTCTCACGATATCGCTGCCGTCTGAATCGAATACTGTGTCGATGGAGAAGGGGTTAACATCGAGCGCAGTTGAGAGGCCGAGGAAGAACGATGTTCTCCGGGTGCGGGTATCTGTGAGGGTGTACTGTGCATCCAGGGTCGGATACGCCTTGATTTCTGAGAGGCTTCTATCCGAATTGATCAGAGATCCAAGGGAGAAGGAGAGGGCGTCAGTCACCTCATAGGAGAGACGTGCTCCTCCTGTCTGTGTGGAACTCTCTGAAAGACCAGTCAGATACAGATCATCAGCGAAGGCTTCAAAGCCGAGCTTTCCGAAGGTGCCCCTCATGTAAACTCCAAGTTTCTCTTCGAAGAGCGAGTCGCGGACTGCAAGCTCGTCCACCATATAGCCGTTACCGTAGGTGATCGGTGTGTGATCGTCAATCACGATCTGGAACGGATCCGTTTCATCCCCGTAATAGATATAATCGACATAGCTCATCAGCGTGCGGACCGTCTCGAGTTTTCCCTCATCAAAGGTGGGATTAAGATTTCCGTAATCTGCATCTAGAGGTCTGACGATTGATCCGTTCGTAAGGTAGAAACCCTGGAGGCCGATCTGGCTCTTCAGTATTGTTGCGTAGGGTTTTATGCTCAGTCCATGATAGAGCGATTCATCGGCAAGTAGATTCTGTTTGGCTGCTTCGTAGGCAACACGGACACCATATTCACTGAGGGCCGGGGTTTCCTCGGTGTCAGCTGTGATGGTTGTCTTTGTGGAGACTGTGAGCGGTTGCTCCTCGGCTGAGGGTTCATTTACCTTCTTTTCGGGAGTGACAGCGGCGGGGGCTGCTGTCTCGACAGGTTTTACTTCCGCTGCCGGCTCAGGTGCCGGTGCAGTGACTGGTGCCGTTTCCGCTTTCGCTGTTTCCATCGGTTCAGGCTGACTTACAGTCTCTGCACGGGCTGCATGATAGGTTTCAGCAACAGAGGATAAATACGATGCTACCTGTGCATCCTCAGGTATTGATGTGATACCGTAGGAGCGGGCAAGCGCTGATGAAGAGGGATCGGCGATCTCCTCGGCATCAATACTCAAGGCTCCGGTGGAAACGAGGTTTCCTCCCTTGAAGGAAAGGGCGACGATACCGATACTGGAGAGTTTCTCTCCTGCTCTCACTATTCTGGTTGATCCGACTACGTTGCCGCCTTCGGGAGCTTCAGCATCCCCGCCGGTGATGATAAGATCTATCCCTTCGATATTCTCAGCGATATCCTGAGCCGTAATACCTGCTGAGGCAGGCAGTGACCCGAGGACTACGACAGCATCACTCTGTGAGGCGATTTCGTTCACGAGTTCCTGAGCCTGGGCCGCCATATCAGGAGAGTAGAAGGAGAAACCGCTTACAGCTTCTTCGGGGGCGCTTATACCGATGACGCCGATGGTGATTCCATCAAGGTCATATATGGTATAGGGAGTGAAGACCTGTTTCCCGTTGACATCGACGGTATTGCTGGAGAGGATATCCGTGTATCCATGCTGTTGTGCATACTCGGAAGCCTGAACAAGATAATCGACAGGAAGAGTGAATTCCGCAGTTCCCACAGCGATTGCATCGTACCCGATCGTTTCGAGAACGGTAGCTGCGCTTAATCCGCTGTCGAATTCTGTGATGTCACTTCCTCCGATCGTGTTACCTGCATCAAGGAGAAGTGTTCTTTCTGCGCTGTTCCTTCCCCACTGGGCAAGGGTCGCAAGTGCGGCGTATGAGATATCGGAATCAAGCAGTGCTCCCATACCGTCGTTCGTATGTGCGATGTAGACAACCTCGAGAACCTCATCGGCTGCGGGGACTGGGCTCTTTACAGGTTCCGGAGCAGATCCTACTGGAGCTGATTTCTCGACGGCTGGAGCTGATTTCTCTGCCGCGGAGGCCGCCTTTGCGCTCTTCACAGGGGATGGCGCTGGTACAGCCTCAGTGGTTTTTTCTGCAGCGGTGACAGGCACTGCTGCACTCTTCGTTACTTCTACTGCACTCTCCTTCACGGAGGTGGAAGGAACTGAAGGTACAGCTTCCTTTTCTGCCGCAGTAAACGATGCTGCAGGAGAAACGGGGCTGAAGATGTCTGAGACAGCTGCACTTGGCATGAGGGAGAGGCTCTTTCCTTCCGGGTTCATTGAAAGTTTCCTGAAGGTGCTCTGGGAAACAGGCTTCTCCTTCAGGAATGGATCTGCAAGGTCAAGATAATGGTAGGGAGAGAGCTCAGCAATCTCACGGCTGATGGTGTTGGTGATCTTTATGGATCCTCCGAGGGAGAAAATCAGTTCAGACAGGTCTGAAGAGACAAACATTTCGGACGTTCCCTGAGCTTCATAGATACCGATGGGCGTGCTTACCGTGAGGCGGCGTGTGAACGTCGGGGAGGTAAGGAATGATGCCGATCCGCCCACAAGGTAATACTGCAGATGATTGGTGTTATTGGAGACGACTGAAAGAATCGATTCCTTCTGGAGAACGATAGTGATATCACCGCTCCGGAGGGTTACCGGTTCCTGATCCGATACGACGATCCAGCCTTCATTGAAAACCTGTGGAATCTCAGTCTCTTCCACCAGTTCTCCCTTGCTGTTGAACATCAATGCCGTATCCCCTGTTCCTTTCACTATATGTAAATAGCGATACGAATCTGAGGATGAGTCAGCGAATATCTGGAAGGTCCCCGTCAGAAGGACGAGAATCAACACTGCGGCCTGAATGCTAAATCGGGTTACACGTTTCTTTTTCATATTGTAAATGTACTCCAATAAGTGGTTATCTGCAACTAGCAACCGTTTTTTCATGCAATGAAAACGGCCTGTGATGTTCACATTGTACTACCTTTTTATCGTATAATCAAACTGATGTTGGTGGGCTGCATAGATATGCTCCCGTGCATCCCTGTCAAGCTGAACGAGCGACCTGACGATCGGTTTGATTGAACTTCTGATATTCGTCTGATCATAGGGACATACGGGTTTCACGGAAGGGAAGGCGTACTCCTGTGTGATGGACCGGATCGTAGACTCGTGGACAAGGATCATGGGACGGATGACATGAAGTTTTCCCTTGAAGAATTCCTGAACAGGCAGCATGGTATGGAAGGTGCCGCGTTTCGCCAGGTTCATGAGGGTCGTCTCGACCATATCATCGAGGTGGTGTCCTGTCGCTATGAGAGAGAAATTGTTCCTGTCGGCATACTCGAAAAGGATTCTCCTCCTGTTCCGTGAGCACAGGTAGCAATTGAACTCACCCTTGAAGCTCTCAGGGTACTGAGGCTCATGGAAGATGGTGAAGGGGATATTGAAGGCCTTGAAGAATTCTCTGAGGTTCCTTTCTCCTTCTTCGCC
The DNA here is from genome assembly GCA_963676605.2 of Sphaerochaetaceae bacterium. Lineage (GTDB taxonomy): Bacteria > Spirochaetota > Spirochaetia > Sphaerochaetales > Sphaerochaetaceae > SABI01. The sequence goes on from CAXXSP010000024.1 coordinate 156,323, forward strand.
GATCGGATGTTCCTGCCAGTCAATCATCAGAGCCTCAAGATGATAGGAGACGGGAAGCCATTTAAGACGAAGGGAGAGGGCTGCCGCAAGAGCGAGTGAGTCCTTTCCTCCGGAGACGCTGAGCAGGACACGGTCGCCTTCAGCAATCATGGTGTGCTCGTTGATACCTTTTCCGGTGAGTTTGATAAACCGCCTTACTCTTGGAGGGATATTTCCTTTGATAAGTTCCGAGTAATGCCTCTGTTCCGCTGCAGTGTTCATAGGTATGTCCTTAGGGTCTTTTCTGTGTCTGGTATTTCTATCTCAGCAGGAGCATACACTCTGAATACTCTGAGTGAGGAGGTGAAAAGGGAGACGAACTGATCAGAAAAGAGTTCGCTTGCCTTCGAAAAGGGGAGCTCGCTCTTTTTTCCTGTTCTAACAGGGAGATCCGATTCAAACCGTACCTCTTCGCTGATATCTACGGTAATATCCTGATCTCTCAAGGAAGGGTAGAGCTTCCTGAGTTCCCTGCAGATATGTTCTTCAAGAGCGATTCTTCCTTCCTCCGATGCCCATGTCTGATGTTTTTTCACAACTTCTGTCGAAGGGGATGACAGCCTTTTCCTCAAGGAGTCTTCCTCCCTGTACACGATCAAACAGCTCCCGTGAGGGGGAGGGGGGAAGAGATCTCATCAGGATAGCGAACTCGAGATCGTCAAGATGAGTGAGCTGCCGGTTGGTGAGAAGCCCCTCCTGCAATGCCTGAAGGACACTCCGTTTGATCATTGCTGTGGCTGCACGGGTCTCCTTATGCCAGTAGATGTATTTGTACATCAGATACTTCGAGAACAGGAGATGTTCCACAGCTCCGAGGGCTTTCTTCTCAAGGTAAAGCCTGCCGTCTTGCGTGATGCCGATATGCCGCAGCAGATAATCTACATCCTGCACCCCGTAGGGAACTCCGCAGTAGAAAGCATCTCTCGAGAGGTAATCGAGCTTGTCCGGGTCAAGGGTCCCGCTCAGTACCGAGCGGTAGAAAAGGATCTCCCTGTCTTCACAGGGACGTGTATCATCGATGATCTGACAGACCGAAGCGACAGATGTTCCGACTCTCTTCGTGATGAGTACCCGCAGCTCCTGATCCTCTTCTATTCTCTGTGCGCCGAGAACTTCATGAGTCGGGCTGACACAGTCTTTGAGGGCATGGGCATAGGGGAAGTGCCCGACATCGTGCAGGAGGGCGGCGACGAAGAAGGCCTGGATCCCTTTCAGAGAGAAAGAAAAGCTGTTCTCTCCCGATGCTCTGCTGAGGAGCGAGAGTATCATCTGACGGGCGACGGCATACACGCCGAGGGAGTGCTCATACCGCGTATGCTGAGCACCGGGATAGAGGAGGTAAGCTGGTCCAAGCTGCCGTATCGAATGGAGTTTCATCATGATGGATGAACGAGTTATTCTAAAGAGGGCAGGGGAGAGGGGAATATCGTGATGGATCGGGTCTCTGATGATCTCCGTAGCCTCTCTCTGGAGAGTTGCTATGATGGTGATCAGGCTTTCAGTCTGTGTGCTCATGGTACGGTTCATCCTATAGAAACTTCACCTATCTGTCCACTGATTCATTTGACATGGATAGCTGAAGTGGGGTACATATCTGTAAGTATGAAGACCTTTCTGATCACCCTTATCCTGTGCACTCTCCTAGGAGTTCCTCTTTTCTCCTCTGAAGAAACCCGTCACCTGCAGGACATGGAGATGAAAGGGGTGCTGCCCCTTCTGGAAGGAAAAACACTTCTGTACGATTTCGGTTCTGATCATGCTGTGGCGTACAGGCTTCTTCAGGCTCTCAGGCAGCCGTACTCTCTTGCATGGACTGACGAGTTTCTGGATCCTGAGATCAGGGCGACACTCCTCTATTCCCATGAAAAGGACCTGATGTTCCTCTCGGGAGCGTCTGTAGAATCGCTTCAGATTGAACAGAGTGCTCTGAGGATCTCCGTCAGGCTGATCTGCGTAGGAGAAGATGGCACGAGGCGTGTTTTCAGAACTATCTGGAAAGAGGGTGAAGACGGGCGGTACAGGCTGTTCGCTCTAGATGATGAATAATTGAAAGAGTATGGAGGAATCCTCTTGACATGATGTGCTGAAGCCGATTATATTGTCGCCTGTTGACAGCAGCACAGAGTGTTGAATATACACGGCGGCGTAGCTCAGTTGGTAGAGCAAACGGCTCATATCCGTTCGGTCAGGGGTCCGAGTCCCTTCGCCGCTAACAGGCTTCCTTTCCCACAGAGGGTCAGGAAGCTTTCTTTTTATCTTACGGCAGGTATCTTGAAATTCTCATGACGGCAGAGTACTGTATCCCCTATGACTGGATTCTTTCTTAAAAAGGCCTTTTTTGACGGCTGGGATAATATGATCTCACTGATCATCATAAACCTCGGGTACCTTCTGGTACTGCTCGCTCTCTATGGTGCATTCTCACTCATGCAGATAGCGCTCCTTCCTGCGATTCTTGTCTTTATTCTGACCGTGGGGCTCCATGCCTTTTATGCTGCAGGTGTCCACGCGATCACCTCCACCATGGTGAAGGGAAGAAGGGGAGAGGCTTCAAGCTTCTGGAAGGCAATACCTGCCATGTGGCGGCACGCGCTGCTTCTCTGGGCGGCTGAGAGCGCAGCCCTGACGATCCTCGTGTTCGTCATTCCCTTCTACCTTTCCCTTCATTCGATCTTTCCCATGATCCTGGCAGTCCTTCTGTTCTGGGTTTTTCTCACCATTACCGGAGCTACGCTCTATTACTATCCGCTTGCCATGAGGTTCCCTCAGGATTCTCCACGGAAGACGGCAAAGAAAGCGTTTGTGATCGTGCTTGACAACCTTCCTTTCTCAATTTTCCTCAGTATCTACCATCTGATTCTCTTTGTCCTTTCGATTTTCCTTGCGACGATCATTCCGGGCGTGGCAGGCCTTGCCGTCTCCCGGAACGGAGCCTTTGATCTGCTGATGCTGAAATATGATTACCTTGAAGAACACCCTGAGGCCGATAGGAAACATCTCCCGTGGGACGATCTGCTCTTCGAAGAGAGAGAAAAGGTCGGTCACCGGTCACTTCGTTCGATCATCTTCCCCTGGAAGGACTGATATGGCGACAGAAGTTGAATGCAAGATGTCACTCGGTGCAGACTCAGTGCAGCTGATACACCAGAGAATTGATGGGTATTTTCCTCCTGAGTCTGTAAGAGAAGAGGTTCAAAAGAAAGATCTCTACTGGGGAATCGACCCCGAAGAGAAGGCTCTGTTCCGGGTGAGGGAATCGGGTGACCGGTTTATCATGACGAGAAAGAGCAAGGAGACCAGGTCAGACGGTCTTGAGGTGAATGACGAGATCGAATTCTCCTCAGGTTCCGACGAGCGGGAGATTCACCGCTTTTTCTCCTCTCTCGGATATCTGCCTCTCTACAGGAAAGAAAAGCACGGCTGGCTGTGGGCGAACGGTTCTCTGACCGTGGAACTCGTTGAAGTGAGCACCCTCGGCTGGTATGTGGAAATGGAGATTCTTGTCGATGCGAGAGGTCCCTACACCTCTGATGATGCCCTGCGGGAGCTGATGGAACTGAGAAGTACCCTTGAGCTTGACGAGCTTCCTCTGGAGGGAAGGTATTACAGCGAAATGCTGCAGGAACAGAGAAAAGGAGTATGAATATGGAAATGAGAGCATCACATATCCTGGTGAAAGAAAGAGGCCTTGCCGAGCAGATCCTGAAGCGTCTGAAAGGCGGTGCCGATTTTTCGGCTCTGGCACGTGAATTTTCAACCTGTCCGAGCAAGAGCAAGGGAGGAGATCTCGGCTGGTTTGCACAGGGACAGATGGTGCGGCCATTCGAACAGGCCTGTATGAAACTCTCCGTCGGAGCTCTTTCCTCGGTTGTTCCCACCCAGTTCGGCTTTCATATCATCAAAAAGACAGGGATGCGCTAGAGCTCCTGCTTCCATCGGGGCAGGATGTACCTCTCCTGTCCCACTTCCGACATATTCTCAACGATATCCACATTGACGCTATACACCTGTTCAATACGTTCTTCAGTAAGGACCTCTTCTGCCGTGCCTTCGGCAGCGAGTGAACCGTTGTTGAGGAGGATGACTCTGTCGCTGAATACAGCAGCTGCATTGAGGTCATGGAGGACCGTGATCACGGTCACTCCCCGAGAGACGGTCAGCTCCCTGAGTAGTGAGAGAATTTCCACCTGATGGTGGATATCGAGGTGTGATACCGGCTCGTCCAGAGCGATGACGCTTGCATCCTGGGCAAGGGCACGCGCGATGAGCATCCGCTGATATTCACCTCCACTGAGCTCAGTGATCAATCGCTCTTTCAACTCTGAGAGTCCGAGCGCATGAACAGCCCTTTCGATCGTGTCCGTATCGGTATCCTTGAGCTGGGAGAACCGTCTGTGATGGGCGTATCGTCCCATCGCCACACACTCATAGACACTCAGATCCCAATCGATCCTTCCGCTCTGCGGAACGAAGGATATATGCCTTGCCTGCTCTCTGCGTGTCATGTGCCGGGTAGGCTTGCCCTCATAGGTGAGCTCTCCCGTCTTCCCTTTCAGAGACCCTATGAGGGCTCTTATAAGGGTCGTCTTTCCCGAGCCGTTGGGGCCGATGATGCTCACGAATTTCCCCTTCGGGAAGGTGAGTGACAGATGTTCAAACAGGGGCGTATCACGATAAGAGAAGGTGAAATCGCTGATTGTAAGAGCTGATTCGCTCATACGCTTTTCCTCCTGCGGACCAGAAGAATCAGGAACAGCGGTGTTCCTGCAATACTCGTGATGACACCTACCGGAAGCTCGGAGGGTGCGATGGCTGTACGGGCGATAAGATCGCTCACAACCACCATGATCGCTCCGCCGAGCAGCGTGAGAGGGAGCAGCCGTCTGTGAAGTGGGCCTGCGACGAGTCTCATGATATGGGGGACCATGAGCCCCACGAACCCGATGATGCCGTAGAGAGCGACGGTTACCGACCGAGTCGATACCGTACAGAGGATGAGAAGAATGATTCGTATCTGACGCAGGTTCACACCCAGGGAATGGGTGCTTGCTTCATCGAGAAGGAGCATGTCCATCTCCCGTGTCAGTGCAAAGAGGGGAAGGGTTCCGATGAGCGTTGTAATCGAAAGAATCAACACCTTTGTCCAGGTGCTGGTCACGAAGGATCCCATAGTCCACTGGAGAATCGCGTGGAGCTGAGTTCTATTGAGATAGAGGAACAGGGTCATGAGAGCCGAGAGGAGGAAGTTGAGTGCGATCCCTGTGAGGAGAAGGGTCGTCGGTGAGTTCCTGATTCCTCCTGAGATGAAGAAGATCAGAATGCTGGTTCCCAGTGCACCGACGAAGGCTACGATGGGCACGACGAAGGCGGAGGCTGCCCCGCTCACAATTCCCAGGTAGGCTCCGAGGGCGACGGCAAAGGCTGCTCCGCTGCTGATGCCGAGTACGAAAGGGTCACTCATGACGTTTCTGAACAGTCCCTGATAGACCATTCCGGAAGCGGCAAGAGCCGCTCCTGTGATGATTCCCCCGAGGATCCGCGGGAATCTGAGATTCCAGATGATATGGGAGGTTGTAGGATTCTCTGTTTGCCTGCCGGTAAGAGCCTTCAAGACCTCGCTGATAGGGATAGAGACGCTTCCGCTTGCCAGCGCGACAAGAAAAAGAATCACCAGGGCGAGGAAGAGGAGGGTTGCAAGGAGTGTGGGCGAAACCTTCGTGTTCACTTGAACAGCTCCGGGTGCAGCAGGTGTGCCATGAGAGAGACAGCTTCGGCTGATCTCGGTCCCTGACGGTTGAAGATATCTGCATCTACAGGATAGATCGAGTCATTCTGTACTGCGCTCAGGGAGCTGTACGCCTCATTGGTGGCAAAGGAGGTCTTTGTCTCCTCGAAGGTTGCACCCCAGGTGGGAGGGAGGATGATCACTTCGGGATCGTGGAAGAGCAGACGCTCGAGTGAATAGGTCCAGTTACTTCCGTCCTTCGCCACATTGTCCCCTCCTGCGAGGGTGATGATCTCATGAATGAAGGTGTCGCCTGTGGCACTGAAATCTCCCCACTGCCCGAAGCCGGCCACGTAGTACACCGGCACAGGGTCGGCTGAGGAGACGATATCACTGACAGAAGAGATCTCTTCTCTCATCTTTCTGATGAGAGCATCTGCTTCCTGTTCAGCTGAAAGGATGGTGCCGACCCTTGCCGATCAGATTGTAGGTCCCTTCCATCGACTGAGACTCATTGAGATAGATGACCTTCACCCCTCCGTACTCGAGGGCTTCGATGATCTGAAGCTGACCAAGGGTACTCACCAGCACGATATCGGGGTTCAGCGCAACGATCTGTTCAACGCCGGGACTCATCAGGTCTCCCACGGAGGGGACTTCAGCAGTCTCAACGGGGTAGTTGCAGTAGTCGGTCCTTCCGACCAGCGCATCCCCTTTTCCTAGAGCGTACACGATCTCTGTGATATTCGGACTGAGGGATACGATTCTTCCTATGGATTCGGGAAGAACGACCTCCTTGTCACGGGAGTCCGTGAAAGTGACTTCCGAAGCCCTCTGCGGCACCTCGACAGCACCCTGCGAAAACAGGGAAGAGATGAGAAGAACTGTGATGAGTATGATGCTGATGGTACGTTTCATGTCCATTTCCTCCAGAAAACTGTGTATGGGCATGATACTGCATACCCGACCTATTCACCGTAGGCCCAATCTTTTAGATTGTCAGGTTCTCGGTATGGCAGGTTTCCTGGCTGCATGGACTGTGAGGTGAATCCTTCTCGAATGGTTTCATTCAATGGACGCGTTTCGCATTCACCCTTACCATGGTTACAGTGGCGGGACCGCACAGGATTTTCACCTGTTTCCCTACACCATACGCGTTCTTGATTGTACTGACAGAGTGTGAGTATTGTCAATCGAGATGCTCTGTCCTCATTTCAGATATTTTTATATTCATCAGAAGGGGATTTAATGGTACACTGTGGGCATGGACCACTCCGATGCATTCTCCCGCCTCTGCCGTCTCTGTCTTCATACCGACGAGGTGCTGTCGCTTGAACAGGCTTTCTCCGGAGTTCTGGATATCAACGACAGAGATCTGAACGGTCACACCCCGGTCTATTACGCTGTCACGCAGAATCCACGGATGGATGTCCTTGAAGCCCTTATCAGGAGAGGAGCCAGGCTTGACTTCTTCCTTCTTGAAGAGGCTGTGAAACATAATCAGAATCCTCACATCGCGATCAGAATCTTCAGAAATCTTCCCCATCCGGATACCCGGAAGATGAATTATCTGTTTCTCCTGGCCGCCGCAAACCGGACGGAGAGAACCCTTCCCGAATTCTTCCTTGAGGAAGGAGCCTCACCCGATGCGACCCTCGGTCTCGATATCTACCCCGAATTCGACTGGGATGATGATCCCGACGAGCAGATTCCCGAGTATCTACTCGTCGAAGAGAATGCTCTGGTGTTCGCTATCTATGAGAACCCTGATCCCTATCTCATGGTTCCGACCCTGATCTATCTCGGAGTCGATTTCAATTTCATGGACAGGGAAGGACACTCGGTACTCTACCATGCGCTCGATGATATCGAACTTGTCACGATCCTAGTCGAAGCCGGATGTGACCTCCACCGGTGCGATTCAAGCGACAAGACCCCTCTCATGCTCGCCTGTGAAGGCGAGAACTGCGAAGTGGCGCTCTACCTGATAGAACATGACCCTGAGATCAACCGTGTGTGCTGTGAAGGAAGAACGCCGCTTCATTTCGCGCTCTCTCTTCACTTCACGCAGAACTATGATGTCGTGAAGGCTCTGATAGCCCATGGTGCGGATGTGGAAGCTCAGGACTTCAAGGGGCATACTCCTCTCGAGTACGGGTACCGCTATTACGCGAGAAAGGCAACACTCGAACTGCTTGAAAAGGCGTTGGAGAAATAAGGTCAAAGAGCAAACTTCTTCTACAATTATTATTGACTGATCCGAGATGAATGTCCGTAGGATAAACGCATGGAAACACTCACAATTTATACAGACGGCGGATGCTCGGGAAACCCCGGCCCCGGAGGCTGGGCTTACGTAGTCTCGAATGATCAGGGAATCGTCGCTTCTTCAAGCGGAGGGGAAGCTCAGACGACCAATAACAGAATGGAGCTCACTGCAGTGATTGAATCACTGAGGTTTGTCATCTCTGCCTATTCGCCTTCTTCTGTCACCCTCTGCACTGACAGTCAGTATGTCCGTCAGGGTATCACAGCGTGGATCTACAGCTGGAAGAAGAACGGATGGAAGACAGCGGCCAAGAAACCGGTGAAAAACAAGGAGCTGTGGCAGGCTCTTGACGCCGAGAGGGAACACCTGAAGGTGGAGTGGGTCTGGGTCAAGGGGCACAGCGGAATCGAGCTGAACGAGATGTGTGATACCCTCGTCGGTGCGGAGATGGATAAGCTGAAAAAACTGAATTAAGTTTCTATAACCAGTGTTGACACTTTCAGGTCATCTTGGTACTATCCAACACGTTCGTAACGGGCTACTAGCTCAGCTGGTAGAGCAACGCCCTTTTAAGGCGTGGGTCGCTGGTTCGAAACCCAGCGTAGCTCAGAACATTCAGGGATGTCGAAAGACATCCCTTTTTCACGCTCTGATACCAGATTTCTAGAACAAGAGGGGGGCAACGGCCTCGGCGACCCTGTCTCCTATATAGGTCTTATAGAACAGTTCCATGAACCGCTCTTCAAGTTCTGTTTTCGCCTCGGGAGAGGAGAGGATGTTTCTCATCGCGTTGTAGGTCTGTCTTTCCATGGCGGAGGTTGCAAGACGTCCTTCAAATCCTTCTGCGAGATATTGTCCGTAGGTGTAATCATAGGTGTGGTTCCCATCACCATAGGCATCGTAGACGATGGCATCGAAGAGGAAGAAGGTGTGTTCGCCGATACGGGAGAAATCATCAAGATCCTCACGTGAGGTGAACAGGCGAAGATCTTCCGGTGAGTTCAGCAGAGGCTCAGCCCCCGTTTCGAATCCCCACTGGGGAAGAGTTACGCCGGCATTACTCAGACTGCGCGCCAGGGTATACCTATCTGTTCCGGCAGGGACTGTGTGTACCGAGAGGTTCTGTGGAGCATTCATGCCTGGGCCCTGAACTGCAGTATTTCCCGTAGGCGCTACTGCATGAAGCACGGTATCTGAGGAGAGGAATGCACTCACTTCGATCGACGTATCACTGAGGACGGTATCATCTGAGAGATCGATAAGAACAAGACGGAGCGTGGAACTCCCTTCAGATTGCAGAGATGTATCTTCTATCTCCCATGAGTCGATGCCCAGGGGGCGGGAAGTGCTTGTAAGAGACGAACTCCAGGTCGTAGCAGGTTCGATGTGGAGCATCAGTTCCGCCCCGTGACCCCGGGCGAAATCTTTTGCGTTGTGATCATCATTCACAGGAGCAGCGGTATCGTGCAGGCACACGCACAGCTTCGACCCAGCTCATCTTATCAAGCTGATCTTCGATCCGCGGGATGATCTCGATCCCGTTCAGTGCAGGGTTCGTGTCTGGTCCGGTGAAGACGAAGACCCGAAAGGTTCCCTTCTCAACGGCGAGGTCGAAAAGGTAGGAAAACTCCTCAGAGAGGGAGGGGTCAAGTTCGAAGGCTTTCGTGATAAAATCCACAGCTTTCCGTGCATCTTCGACCGTATTCTTATAATAGAGAGCGGATCCGGCATCCAGGTAAGCTCTTGCAATCCCAGTACGGATCGTATCTGCTTCTTTTTGAAGCTCCTGAGGGTTCGCGTTCAACTGATTCCACCCGGCATTCACCACCATCGTGTGGATCTCTATCAGAGCATCAAAGTAGGTGAGTGCGACAGCCTTGCTGTCAGGATCTTCCTGAGTGAGGGCTGCCTCGGCTGCCCCTCTCCATTCACTGTTCGCCCGACTCCAGCTCTGCGTAAGGATTTCTGCAGCCTCTGGATCACCGGGATTTTCTGCCAGTGCCTCGAGGGCGTACTGTATAGCCTGACGGTAGGAAGCCTCATTCAATGCCTGCAGCGCTCTGCCGCTTGCCGATATGCACGAGGAGAGAAGAAGGGAAACGAGCAGGATCAGGCCTGCGTAAAAGAAGTGTATCAGCTTTTTTGTACACATAGTGACTCCTTGTTGAAATAGTGAGAATTGATGAGATAATGAAGGTGAACTCTTCGCGTAAGGCGGGGTGCGGCAGGGATGAGTGTGCAGGTATCAGGAGACCATATTCTCTGTGATACCTGCCCTTCGCTGATGATAGTATTATGTATTCTGCCTTCTATTTCAAGGAAAACATGGAAAGACGTGAGTCTCTGTCAGTTCAGCTTACGACGTTCTGAGGATCCCCTTTCAGATACTTCGTGATATTCTCGCATGCTATCTCGATCAGGCGGGTGCGCGATTCAAGAGGAGCCCAGGCAACATGCGGAGTGATTATGCAGTTCCTGACTCCCAGCAGCGGATGCTGCTCCTTCATCGGCTCCTCTGCGAGAACATCAACACCGGCACAGGCGATCTTTCCGCTTATCAGAGCATCCCTGAGGGCTGCCTCATCGGTTAAAGCACCACGGGAGGTATTGAGGAATATCACACCCTGCTTCATCATGGCAAACTCTCTTTCACCGAGCATCCCGCGGGTTTCCTCCCTGAGAGGCGCATGAAGGGAAATGACGTCACTGGTGGAAAGGAGTTCCTTCAGGGAGACATAGGAGCCTTCATCCTCGCCCATGCTTCCGCTTTTTTCTTGTATGGAATGCCTGCACATTCATGCCGAACGCGCGAGCGATTCGTGCAACTTCCCGTCCGATACTACCGTACCCGATGATACCGAGAGTCTTCCCGTGAAGCTCAACAAGGGGAGAGTCTATATAGAAGGTTGGATCCTTGCTGGTGACCCATTCTCCTTTGTGCACATGGGCATTGAATGCCCCTGCGTGATTCGTCGCCTCGAGAAGGAGCGCTATGGTATGCTGGGCAACAGAATGAGAGGAGTAGGCCGGCACATTCGTTACCGTGATACCTCTTTCGGCACAGTAGGCAATGTCTATCCCGTTGTACCCGGTGGCAAGCACCCCGATATACTGCAGACGGGAAGCTTCTCTCAATTCCATCTCTCCCAGCTGATAATCGTTTGTGAGAACCATCTCCGCTTCCCTGATCCGCTCGGGAATCTCCAGTGGTGTACACCTGTCGTACACCTTCAGGTCGCCGAACACCTCCAGGCACTGCCAGGAGAGGTCTCCCGGATTCGCAGTGTATCCGTCAA
>CAXXSP010000025.1:0-2583 GCA_963676605.2 Sphaerochaetaceae bacterium
GAAACATATACTTGAAAACAGGGAATATCTGGAGGATGTGAGAGACGTTGCTCTCTCTGATTATCCCTGGCACCGGCTGCAGGATGCAGCCATACTCATTTCCGGAGCAACGGGGCTTATCGGCTCTCTCCTCGTTGATGTGATCATGCATCGCAATCGACATGGAATGAACTGCCTGGTTGTGGCACTTGGAAGAAATCAGGAGCGTGCTGCTGAGCGGTTCAAGCCATATCTCGGTGACAGGAACTTCCGGTTTATCGCCCATGACATGAATGATCCGCTTGCATATGACGGGCTCGCGGGTATCGATTATATCGTGCATCTGGCGAGCAATACCCATCCGGTTGCGTATGCAACTGAGCCGATTTCCACAATCACCACAAACATCATCGGTACGAAGAACCTCCTTGACTTCGCGGCGCTTCATCACGCGAGGCGGTTTGTCTTTGCTTCCTCAGTCGAGATCTATGGCGAGAATCGTGGTGATGTGCAGCAGTTTACGGAATCTTATTGTGGCTATATCGATTCGAATACCCTGCGTGCGGGGTATCCGGAGAGCAAGCGTTGCGGTGAGGCATTATGCCGGGCCTATGCGCGGGAGAAGGGACTCGATGTTGTCATTCCCCGGATTCCTCGCAGCTATGGGCCGACACTTCTGGCCACCGATACGAAGGCATTATCTCAATTCATTCACAATGGCGTCAGAGGAGAGAGCGTTGTCCTGAAAAGCCCGGGGATGCAGTATTTCTCCTACCTGTACGCAGCAGATACTGTCTCAGGTCTGCTGAAGGTGATGTTTGATGGATTCTCAGGGGAGGCCTACAATATTGCAGATGAGGCCTCAGACATCCGCCTGAAAGACCTTGCTGCGATTATAGCCGATGCTTCTGAGACCCGGGTGGTGTTTGACCTTCCCAGTGAAGTTGAGCTCGCCGGATTCAGTGCTGCAACCACTGCCCGTCTTGATGGCTCTAAACTGCAGGCACTCGGATGGAGAGCGCGTTTTTCTATCCATGACGGGCTAAGGCGTACGATTGAGATACTGAAGGACCTTTGACTCAGGAGAACCCGTCCTGAAACGCCTGATGCTGACCGAAAGGGGGTGATAGTCGTTCCCTTGAGAGATCCTTGCAGGATATGTTACTGTCTGTCGTAAAGGATATTGATGACTGTCGCGTAGAAGTGCTCAGGAGCATGTCTCTGTGAGGTATATTTTGAACAAAACAATGAGGATACTGCACGTTCTCGGTGCTCTTGATACCGGTGGGATAGAGGTCATGGTGATGAACCTGTATCGTGCTGTTGACCGCTCGAGCGTACAGTTCGATTTTGTCATTCACACCGAAAAGCGATGTTTTTTCGAAAAATGAGATCGAGCAGCTCGGAGGACGGGTGTTCCGTATCACCTCCTTCCGCGGCTACAATGCTATTTCCTATAAGAAGGCCTGGAATGCTTTCTTTGCCGACCATCCCGGTGAGTTTGCGGCAGTACACGGTCATATGGGCAGCTCCGCCGCATTCTATCTCTCGGCTGCCAAGCGCGTCGGAATCCATACGATCGCACACAGCCATGGATCGACTCGTTTCATTAACGGAAAAAGCAGTTGCATATGCCTTTTTTCTCCTACTGGACGAGATTCGTAGCTGATGCATTCTTCGCCTGCTCTCTTGTGGCAGGACAGGACCGGTTCGGACAGAGGGTCGCTGGTTCAGACCGATTTCGCCTTGTCATGAATGCGTTTACGGTTGAGAAATTCGGTTATTCTGAGCAGGAGCGTCATGCGGTTCGAAAAAGCCTTGGACTTCAGGATGCCTTTGTCATCGGCCATGTAGGCCGTTTTGATATTCCAAAGAATCACAGCTTCCTGCTCCAGGTGTTTGCCGAGGTGGTGGCCCATCATCATGAGGCACGACTGCTTCTTGTCGGGGACGGTGAGAGAAGAGATGCTGTTGAACGTCTTATTCAGGAACTGGACCTGCAGGATTCTGTCATCCTCCTTGGAATGCGGCAGGATGTGCCTTCGCTTCTTCAGGCTATGGATGTGTTTGTTTTTCCCTCTCTCGTGGAGGGGCTGGGGGTATCTCTCGTGGAAGCTCAGGCGTGTGGGCTGCCCTGTGTTGCCTCCGACAGGGTCCCGGAGGAAGCAAAGGTCACCGAACTGGTCACCTTCCTCCCACTGAGCGAGCCCTACGCCGTTTGGGTTGATGAGATCTGCAGGGTCAAGGGGAACAGTGAACGTAAAAACAGGAAAGGTGATGTGAAAGCTGCAGGGTATGATATTCTTGATTCTGCAAAAGCTCTGGAGCAGTATTACAGATCTCTTGTCTGACTGTGCTGGATACTGACAGCACGCTGATGATAGAGCGGTTGAGAAAGGATAGATTTGAAGTAGGATGACATGATGCAGTTAATTGTCTCTGTGCAAAGGATGGTGCGTATACATTCTGGGCGGTCCCTACCGATCGGGATCAGTAATGCCATTTTGCTCTATTCTATATGATACTCATGGGCCAGTTGGCTTTTTTGATTAATGATAACCGGTTCGGATTGCATGTCGTCACGCAGAACATGTTTTCATGAAA
>CAXXSP010000026.1:0-65316 GCA_963676605.2 Sphaerochaetaceae bacterium
TAGTCACAATCGGCGGCATACAGGAGCTTGATAGCGCCGAGGCGGCTCTGGCCGGGGGATGGCGGATATCGTAACCGCCGCCCGCGGCTGATCGCCGATCCCGATATGGGCAATAAGGCCTACAGCGGAAAGGGCGAAGACATCCGTCCCTGTGTGAAGTGCATGCGCTGCCACGACAGCGCCGTATACGAATACCATTACTCCTGCACGGTCAATCCCAGGATAGGTTTTGAACACCGTCTGCCGACTATGGTGAGCCAATCCGCCGGCCCAGGAAGATTTCCATCGTTGGCGGAGGCCCCGCCGGCATGACCGCTGCCCTTGAGCTTTTATCCCGCGGACATGAGGTGACTTTGTACGAGGCATCCGATTCCCTGGGGGGTACTCTGAAGTTTTCCGAAAAGGTCGCTTTCAAGAAAGATCTCAGGAAGTTCAAGGATTATCTGGTCGATCAGGTTATGAAATCGGATGTAAAGGTAAAGCTGAATACACAGGCCGATTCGGCCATGCTGAACGGGAGCGGCTCCGACATCGTTATCGCTGCCTGGGTTCTTCGCCCCTTATTCCCCCCATCCCCGGTATTGATGGGGACAATGTCATTACGGCTCTGGATTCCTATGGCCGGGAAGAGAGCCTGGGCGATGAAGTTGTTGTGCTGGGAGGCGGGCAGGTCGGCTGTGAGACGGCGCTCCATCTGGGGAGTTATGGGCAAACGGGTCACTCTCCTTGAGATGCGTGATGGTATCCTGATGGATGCCTCCCAGACCCATAAGGATGAGATGATCTATGAGATCGGTAACTGCGAGAACGTGAACGTAATCACGTCGGCCATGTGCACGGGAATCAATAGGGACAGTGTAGCCTATGCCGGTCCTGAGGGAGATGAGATCATAATATCCACTCCGCAGGTTGTTCTCTCTGCGGGAATGAAAGCGGCCTCCGATAAGGCCGAAGAGCTGAGGGCCGGACTGGATTGCGACTTCTACGCCATAGGCGACTGCCAGAAAATCGGTACGGTGGAAAGCGCAACGAAAAGCGCCTAATAACCTGGCCGTCAGACTGTAATGAAAGGGGGCTGTTGCAGCTGTCCTGTTGTAACAGCCTTTTTTATCTGATCAGAAATTACATGTTTTAAATTAAGAATCCCAGGAGAGAATAATTGGCCGATCGTAATTATTTTATAAGAAGCATAGCCTTTATCACAGGACTTTTCATTATGTCTCTGGCTGTTGCCCTGTCAGTAAAGGCTTTTCTTGGAGTATCTCCCATCTCCTGTATCCCCTTATATATTAAGTGAGAAATACCCCCTGTCGATTGGGCAGATGACCATAGTATTCAACTGCTTCCTTATTTTCCTTCAGATAGTGCTGCTGAGAAAAAAATATAAGCTTTTCAGTTGATTCAGCTGCCCGTGGTTTTTTTATTCGGTCTTTTTATCGATCTTTCCGTGTTTCTTCTTGCGTCTCTGCAATTTGAGAATTATTCTGTCAGGCTTCTCTTGTGTCTGCTAAGCTGCGCCATACTGGCATTCGGAGTCTTTATCGAAGTGAGTGCCAGGATAACCTATCTGCCCGGTGAGGGAGTCGCTCTGGCCCTCTCCGAAGTAACGGAATCGAATTCGAAAAACGAAGATCTTTGTTGACAGCTCCATGGTCATCACAGGGGCTTTGCTCTCTTTTCTTTGCATCAGCGATTGATCGGCGCCCGGGAAGGTACAATCCTGGCCGCCCTGCTGGTCGGCATATTCGTTAAACTGTATATCAAATATTTTAGTCGTAACGGAAAAGCCCCGGCCGAATGAACCTTAATTATCACTTTTGAGCGATTTATGATAATAAATGATCATATCTGATTGACTGTGATCATATCTGGTGTTAATATATCAGTATGGGTAGCAGTATGATTCCCGCCGAGAGGCAGGCGGCTATAGAAGAGTATCTCAGAAAAGAGGGTTTTGCCCAGGTCGAAGAACTCAGCCGGCTTTTGAATGTTTCCTCTATCACTATCCGCCGGGATCTTGATCTTCTTGAGAAAAAAGGGCTACTGGAGAGGTCCCACGGGGGGGGCCCGATCCCGCAATTTCATTTACAGGGAAGCTCTTTTCGAAGAAAAGGGCCGTTCCCGGACGGACGAGAAAGCCCGCTATCGGCAAATATACGGCCGCTCTTGTTCAGCCGGGGGAAACCGTTTTTATCAACAGCGGATCCTCGACCCGTTATGTGGCGCCGCCCTGGCGGAGCGCAAGGACATACGCATCATAACCAATAACATCTCGATCCTCCAGGTCATGAACAACGAAAAACGGTCCCGAAGTCATTCTGCCCGGCGGCTATTATCGCCCCCGGTCCCAGTGCCTGGCGGGCGAGGAGACTCTCGCCTATCTGCGAAGGGTTTTCGCTGACCGGACGATCATAGGTACGGACGGCATCTCACTTGAACACGGACTGACTTCCCCCGTTTCGCAGGAAGCGGCCGTTAACCGTATTATGGTGGAGCAGTGCCAGGGCGAAGTTCTCGTCGTGGCGGACAGCACCAAATTCGGACGGATCTCCCACTTTAAGACGGTTGAGCTGGGAGACGTGGATTTAGTAATCACCGACAGCGGTCTGGACCCTTCACTTAAAGAGGGATTCGAAGCAGTCGGCATGGATATAAAGATTGTATAGAACCGGCGGTTCCCCTGCGGGGATCACCGAAACAAGGAGGACCCAATGGGTTGGTACGAAAGTTACGGAGATAATTACAAAAACTGCGAGTGGATAGAGTTCCCCTTTCTTGAAAAGTTCATGAGAGACGCTCTGGTGGCCGCGGAGTTCCGGAAGGAGATGCGGATATCATAGGCGACGTTCTGATCGAGTCGGACAAAAGAGGAATCGACTCCCACGGAATCGGCCGCCTCAAACCTATCTATATCGACCGGATCAACTGGGGCATCTCAATCCCGTGACTAAGATCGATACGATCAGGGAGACGGAGACTACCGCCGTTCTGGACGGCAATAACGGCATGGGCCATGTTGTCTCTAAAAAGGCCATGGAAATAGCTATCGAGAAGGCGAAGAAATACGGCATGGAATGGTGGCCGTACGGAATTCCACCCATTACGGTATCGCCGCTATTACGCTTCCATGGCTACCGGGCAGGGTATGATCGGCATGACCGGCACCAACGCCCGGCCCTCCATCGCCCCCACATTCGGTGTGGAGAATATGCTGGGAACCAACCCCCTGACGATCGGCCTTCCCACGGACGAGGAGTTCGATTTATCCTGGACTGCGCCACCAGCGTTTCCAGAGAGGAAAAATCGAGATGTACAGCCGGGCCGGCAAGGAAACTGCCCCCGGGCTGGGTTATCGACAGAACCGGAAAAACCCGCACCGATACGGACCAGATCCTCATCGACCTGACCAAGGGAAAAGCCGCTCTGGCCCCCCTGGGCGGACTGGGCGAAATGACCGCGGGTTCAAGGGCTTCGGCTACGCTACGGTGGTGGAAGTGCTTTCCGCCGCTCTGCAGGACGGATCCTTCCTCAAATCCCTTAACGGATTCGACGACGAGGGGAACCGGATACCCTATCCCCTGGGACACTTCTTCATGGCTATTAATACGGAGAATTTCATGGGAGAGGAAACCTTCAGAAAGGTAGCGGGAAACATTATGCGGGACCTGCGAAATTCCGAAGTGGCCCCCGGAGAAGAGAGAATTTTCACTGCCGGCGAAAAGGAACATCTGGCGCGTAAGTACCGGATGGAACACGGATGCCCCGTACCTCCCGCCCTGCAGAAAGTCATGACCGAATTGAACGGCACCTATAAATTAGGGTACGATCTCAAGTGGGATAAATAGCGGGAGGGATTCCGTTACGCTTGGGCATTGTGCCCCAAAAGGAACAGCGAAGCTATAGCGTTATGCCCCGGCATTCGGCCCTATAAGCCTACCCGGAGCATGGCGGAGGGATTGAAGTGGAAATGGGCCCCCTGAGCCCGGCGGCGGCGACAGAGCCGGATGAGCCCAGGGATGAGCCCATTGCAGCGGAAAGCCCGGCCCGAAGGGCCCGCCCGAAACCAAGAAAAAAAATCAGCGGAATCCGCGAAACAATCCGTGTGTCCCGCGCTTAATAGAGGAATAGAATAATGGATGAATTAAAGGAAAAGCCCTGGCCTATCACAGCATGGACGGTAGCCGGGCAAAGTAGAAGTGGTTCCACCAAGCCCTGCCATACGGCGGACGACCTTTCTATGGCCTATACTCCCGGTGTGGCCAAACCGGTCCTTGAGATCGCTGATCATAAGGAAAACGCCTATAAATATACTGCCAAGGGGAATCTTGTAGCCGTTATCTCCAATGGTTCCGCCATTCTGGGCCTGGGGTAACAGGGGAGCTCTGGCGAGCAAACCGGTTATGGAGGGTAAGGGCGTCCTTTTCAAGAGATTCGCCGATATCGATGTGTTCGATATCGAGCTGGATACGGCCGACCCCCCGGAAGATAATCGAAGCTGTCAAGATGATGGAGCCCACCTTCGGCGGTGTGAACCTGGAGGATATCAAGGCTCCCGAGTGCTTTGAGATCGAAACGGCCCTAAAGGAAATATGCGATATCCCCATCTTTCACGATGACCAGCACGGCACGGGCGATTATCTGTACCGCCGGAATCATTAATGCTTCGGAAATCGTGAAAAAGCCTCTTGATACGATGAAGGTCGTATTCAACGGCGCCGGCGCGGCGGGTATCTCCTGCGCTAAAATGTTCATCGCCGCTGGAGTGAAGCCCGAGAATCTGTTTATGTGCGACCGCCACGGCGTCATAAGGAAGGACCGGACAGATCTGGGAGAAGAAAAGAAGCCCTTCGCCCGGGATACGGATCTCAAGACTCTGGCAGATGCCATGAAGGGCGCCGACTGTTTCGTGGGTCTTTCCGCCGCCGATACGGTCAGCCAGGATATGGTCAGATCCATGGCTGACCAGCCGATCGTTTTCGCTATGGCCAATCCGGACCCCGAAATCCGACCCGAACTGGCCTGGAAGCCCGGCCGGACGTGATCATGGCACGGGACGAAGCGATTTTCCCAATCAGATCAATAATGTGCTGGGTTTCCCCTTTATTTTCCGGGGAGCCCTGGACGTACGGGCCACTTCCATATCGGAAGGCATGAAAATGGCCGCCGCCCGCGCCCTGGCTGACCTGGCCAAGGAATCGGTGCCCGAGTCTGTCAGAAAAGCCTACGGGGGTGCTGACTTTTCCTTCGGTCCCGGTTATATTGTTCCCAAGCCCTTCGATCCCCGGGTTATCGAGTGGGAGGCCCTGGCCGTAGCCAAAGCCGCCTGCGAAGAGGGACTGGCCGATCAGCCCATAACGGACTGGGATGCCTACCGAAAGGAACTCAGGGACAGATGGAGAAATTCTGGGAGTAGACGGATTATGAGTTTCGGACAGCTGGTACTTCTTTTAATCGGAGCCTTTGTGCTTTACATGGCTGTGGAAGAACTGGGGAAGCCTTCTCCTTTTCAGGGCGGCGAGAGCTTACAGCAAGGGTGAAAGAGGAGAGCAGTGTAAAGAAGCTGGAGAGGGCGCTTGCCTTTCCCATGAGGCCTCAGCACAGGCTTACCTGCGCCTATCTGCTCTTGAAAGAGGGCCGGCTTGAGGAAGCGGATAAAATCATCGCTCCCCTGAGGACGGCTGTCGCGAAAAAATACAATCCCAACCTGGCCCGCGTCTATTACTCCCTCGTTCTCTGGAAAAGGGGAGAGCTCGACCAGGCTGTGGAAAGCCTTGAGGGATTGCTGGAAGAGGGGTACCGTACGGGAGTCCTCTACGGCAATCTCGGCTATTTCCTTATTGAGAAGGGCGATTACGACCGGGCCCTGGAAGTCAATCTGGCCGGTATTGACTATGATTCCTCCTCCGCCGTCGGCAGGGATAATTCTGGGGCTTACCTACATCATGACCGGAGAGTGGGACAAGGCGCTCGAGATTTATGACAAGCTCTTGCCCGAACTGCCCGGTTTTCCCGACGCCTATTACAACCGCGCCCTGATCCACGGCCACTTCAATGAGTGGGAAGAGGCCAAAGATCTGCTGATCAAAGCCTGGAAAGAATTCCATTTTCTGAGTACCCTGAGCAAAGAGCAGATTCAGGAAAAGCTCAAAGAGGCGGAAGAGCGGATTTCAACATAACCCCAGCCCTCGCATGGCCTTTCATCTGGCATTCGTCATGATTTCCATCCGAAAGGATGGAGCTTTTCTATCCACGAAGCGATAGTATGGCGATTAAGGAGAATCGTCATGTCCCATATCGCAAGCGTCATCATTCAAAGGGTCCCTGTCTTCGGGGGGGCCTGTTCAAAGATTCCCCCTATTCGTTTTTCCCTTTCTGCTCTTCTCATGTTTCTCCATGCCCACCGAAGTTGTGAATGAAGAGGCTTTTCTCGGGAAAACGGAAAGGGAAGGTTCACATCTCCGCTACGGGAAGGACTTTTCTGAGTTCTGCAGAATTCCCTCTGCTTTTCTCCGTCGAGAGAGAGGATCTGGAATGCATTATCCTGATTGATATCGAATCTTCGGAATACTATAGGACAATCGAGTATCAGGCTGTGGATGATGAACGGGGAGAGGGGCATATCGTCATCCTTTATGATCTGGATGACAGGAAGAATATCTATTACTCCCCGGGGCTGTCCGTCGATGAAGAGGATTACCGCCATTTTAACGATATCCGGCAGATTCGTGAGACAGTGATAAACGGCTTTCACGAATACGGGGGAAATGGCCTGAAGGCCGCTATGGATATGACCGATTCGGCGGGGAGAAGAGTCGCTTATACTATTGAAGAGAACAATCCCTCCGCCGAACTGGGCGGTCTGGTCGCTCCCGTAGCACGGGATGTAGCCGAACCGGAGTTCTTTCCTTTTATCTATATGGACTATTTCGGCTTTTCCCCGGCAGAGAGCACGGAAGTCGCCGCAGAAGTGGACGGGCGGGAATCTCCTGTCGTTTCCCTTCCCGTCAAGCTGAACGGGATCAAGCCCTACATGATTCGCTATTCTCTCAGATCACCTGTCCTGAACTGGAACGGGGAAAAATCCGGGCCCCTTGAATACGCTGCTCCGGCAGCTGGTGAATCGGACCTGGAATATGGCGGCTGGATCTATCATCTGGCATGGAGGGGCAATATTCCCGAGACTGCGGGACTGACATCCTGCGGTGAAGGGGGAGACATATCGGTGCTGTTTTCCCCGCCCGTTCCCAACCTGCTCTACCTTGATCCTTCCGAAGAAATCAAGGGACGTTTCTCCTTCAGTTCCGAGCGGCACAGGGGAATCTTCGCCGGGGAATACACTCTGGCCTATCGGGGCCGCTGGCGATTCACACTGCACCCCACCCATTGCAGCAAGCCGGCCGTTCTGCCGGGGAAATGGTGGCGGAACTATCGATTTATTATGGACGTATCCCTCGATACGCGGAGGGTAGAGAGCGAATGGAGTGTAAAATGAAGAAAATCATCCTGAGTATCATAATTGTCATTATAACCCTTATCCTTTTCATGGCTGTCTGGACCGGGATGTATCCGGAACAGGCCTATGTTAAGACTCCTTCAGGGCGCCCAAGGAGCGAGGCCTTCTACCTGGCTATGGACGACGGCATAAGAATCGCCCTGGAAGTTCTGGCTGCCGCCGGAGTACGGAGGAGAGGAAAAGATCCCCCGCCATGATACAGGCCACCCGCTACAGCCGGACCACCCTTTCCGCCTATCATGACCTTCCTTTTCTCTTCAAGCTGAAAGTCAGGCTGGGCCTTGTTCCCGACTGGCTCGCCACTCTGTATCAGTTAGACCAGGAATCGGATCTCTTCAACCGGGCCGGCTATGCGGTAGTTCTCGTGGATATGAGGGGAAGCGGCGCCTCCTACGGAACCCGGCCCATAGAGTGGTCTCCCCGGGAGATTGAGGATATGGGAGCCGTCATGGACTGGATCGTTGAGCAGCCCTGGTCCAGCGGCGCCATCGGCGCCTGGGGCATGTCCTATACGGGGAATACGGCGGAACTCATGGCGACCCTGAACCATCCCGCCCTCAAAGCCGTCGCTCCCGGTTCCAGCGATTTCGATCCCCTTTTCGGAGTGGGAATGCCCGGGGGAGTGAAAACCGATGATTTCATTCGCCAGTGGAGCGAGATGAATATGTCCCTTGATTCGGATGCCAGCCACGCCAGGGCTGTCGATGGTGATGATTCCGGACGGCTTCTCGCCGAAGCTTACGAGAGCCATGACTCGGAGAATATCTATGACGCCCTGGCGGGTATGGAGTATCGGGACGACCCCTGGGGCGACAGCGGCCTGACTATGGGCGAGGTCAGTCCCTGGGGGCTTAAGGATGAGATTGAGAAATCAGGAGTGCCCATGCACGTCACCGCCGGCTGGCTGGACGCCTGCGTGGCCGACGGGGCTATAAGCCGTTTTATGACTTTCTCCAATCATCAGGAGGTGGTGATTGGCCCCTGGGGACACGGGCAGGGTCCCTCCTGCGATCCTCTCCTGGGAAAGAACCCCATGCCCGGGGAGAAAGCAAAGGAGCAGATCGAATTTTACGGTATGTACCTGAGGGCCCGTGAGGAGCAGATAGGGCGGATGATCGCATTCTTCGACAGGTATCTCAAGGAGGGCGGAAGCCCGCGGGAAGAGGCCGGGGGAATCACCTATTACACCCTGGGCGCGGATACCTGGAACCATACGGATATCTGGCCCCCCGCCGGGAGCTACTGCGAGACGCTCTATTTCGCAACCCGGAACAGGCTGAGTCCCTTCGCTCCCGATCTACCGGAGGGTGAAGACCTCTACCGGGTTGATCCGCAGGCTTCCACGGGGATGAACAACCGCTGGATGACCCAGATGGGGCACTTCGTCGACTACACCGCCGACAGGAGGGAGGAGGATAAAAAGCTGCTTGTCTATACCACGGAACCCTTTTCCCGGGACAGGACTATAACGGGTACTCCTGTTGTCACCCTTTTTGTCGACTCTTCCCGTCCCGACCCGGCTTTCCATGTGTACCTGGAAGATGTGGGCCCCGACGGAAGAGTGACCTATCTGACCGAAGGAGTGCTGAGGGGAATCCACCGGGCCGTATCCGGGGAGAAAGCCCTTTATCAAAGCCCCGGAGTCATCCACTCTTTCATGAAGGAAGACGCCCGGGATCTGGTTCCGGGAGAAACGGAGGAGATCTCCCTGAATCTCAATGCCCTCTCCGCCCGAATCGGGAAGGGCCATGCCCTGCGCATCGCCCTGGCGGGAGAGGACGCCTCTGTCTTCTCACGGGAAGGAGAGGAGAACCGGGCGGTCTGGAAAATTATGAGAAATGTGTCTTTTTCCTCCCGTGTGGAGATCCCATTCATTATTGAACCCTAATTAACTTGACCATTTCCCGTTCTCAAAATACAATCTTTCCATAGGGGACGGAAATGGATTTACTGCTGACGAAGTTTCATAAGCCTCACGGGGAGGGGCCGGGCTGTTCTCCGAGATCCTCCCTCGATTACGGGACTCTGCCCCCGGCCTGGCAGGTCCTCCTTCTCTCCGCACCGGCGGGCTTCGGCAAGACCTCCCTTCTGGGCCAGTGGATGGAGCATTGCGGCGGCGAAACGGCTTTCCTCTCTCTGGATGCCTATGATAATGAGCCGCGCCGATTCTGGAACTACTTCATCGCCAGTGTGAACCGGGTGCTTCCCGATGCGGGCAAGGGAGTCCTTTCCCTTCTGAATACTCCCGAACTGCCGGAAATCGAAAACTGCCTGATTCCCTTCATAAATGATCTCCATGAAAGGGAATCGGGCCTGATAATGGTACTGGATGATCTGCATGCCATAGAGGAACCGGCTATCTTCCGCGGGCTCGATTTTCTTCTGGACAACCTGCCCGAATCGGTTCGTTTCATTTTCTCAACCAGGGAGGATCCGCCTATCTCACTGGGACGGCTCAGAGCGAAGGGCCGGCTCTGCGAGATACGGCAGCATGACCTGCGCTTTTCCGAGGACGAGGCCTGCCGTTTCCTGAACAGGGGGCTGGACGCGAAGCTTTCCCGGGAGGACTGCCTCTCCCTCTTCAAAAGGACGGAAGGATGGGTGACCGGACTGCAGCTGGTCAAATCCGCCCTGAGGCAGCAGAAAGACAGGGCGGCGTTTATCCGTTCCTTTTCCGGCAGCCATAATTATGTGTTCGATTATCTCCTGGAAGAGGTCATGGAACGCCTGGACGGGGAGACCGCAACCTTTCTGCTGGAGTCGTCCCTTTTCGATGAATTTTCCTCTCCCCTCTGCGACGACTATCTGGTAAGAAAGACCGGAGACAGCATCAAGAGGATCGGCCGGGCCAACCTTTTTCTGATTCCCCTGGATGATGAAGGAATCTGGTTCCGTTACCACCATCTTTTCCTCGATTTTCTCAGGAACCGTCTTCGGGAAGGACTCTCCGGGGAAGAAATATTTCCCAGATTCTGAAAGGTGGAGCCGAGAAGGTGAAGGAAGCCGGAGGTATTATTGCGGGAGGACACACGGTGGATGACCCTGAACCCAAGTATGGCCTCTCTGTGATGGGGCTTGCCTCCCTGATGCCATCATGACGAAGTCTGCTGCCCGATCCGGTGATATCCTCCTTCTTACCAAACCGCTGGGAACAGGTATCATCACTACAGCGGGAAAGAATCAGAAGGCCGAAAAAGCTCACGTGGACGGAGCTATAGAGTCTATGGCCCGTCTGAACAGAGATGCTGCCCGAATCCTCGTAAAACATCAGGTGAAGTGCTGTACCGATATCACAGGTTTCGGACTTCCCGGACACCTGTCGGAAATGGTTGAAAAGAGCGGAAAGGGAGCCTATATCTCCTTCTATGCCCTCCCCTTTCTTGACGGCGCTTCGCAGTACGCCGAAGCGGACCTGTTCCCCGGGGGGACCTTCAAGAACAGGAAGGCCTACGGGAGCAACCTCACCTTCATCGAAGAGCTCACGGAACAGCAGCAGCTGCTCCTGTACACTCCCGAAACCTCGGGAGGTCTGCTCGCGGCCGTCCCGCAGATCGTATACAACGCTGTCCTGGAAGAGTTCTACGAACAGGGTATATTCTATCAGGTAATCGGTGAGATCACCGATGAGAAAGGGATCAGGGTGATCCGCTGATACCCTTCACCTGGAAGCGGATGATGCTACGCACCACCGGATAGAACCTACCGCTGTATTGAATGAATGAAGTCTCGCTTTCACCGAAGAAAAGGATGCAGCCTACTGAGAGCGTCAAGTGTTTGTTCAGAGAACGATCCTGTTATCTCCCCTGCGCTCCACGAGTCCCTTCTCCTCCATTTTGTTGAGGAGAGGCAGCATATAGCGACGGGAAAGCCCTGTTCGCTCCTTCGCTTCAGGGATCGAGAAGATCTCATCCTTCTTTCGCCCGCTCAGGATACGTTCACACAGTTCATCGAACCGTTCTTTTGTGAAGTAGATATCACCTTCAAGCGGGACCACCTTCTCTATTCGGATAAGGTTCCGCAGCTCCTTACGGGCACCGCTTTCGGTTACCTCCTTGAGCTGAAGCCCCTTGTCACTCTGATCCTCGAGCATTTTCATGATTTTCTTCCCGAGCACAGAGAGCCCGTAGTTTCCTCCGAGCTGATCAGGACTGAGGAGCACCTGATCCTTACTCGTCACTTCATAGGTTGTCAGGGCACGCTCAATGACATACTCCCCGACCTTGAGAGGAAGAGAACTTTCCTGAAAGAATTCAGCACGGGTGACTCCTCCGGGTCGAGTTGACAGGGCAGAGAGCCTCTCTGATTCTTTCAGGAGGTTGCTTTCAAGGATTGTGATATCACCGATGATTCGGTGGTTGATCTTCTCTTTCGTGAGAAACTTCTTCAGGACTTTCTTCTGCGAAGCTGAAGAGGCCGTGATGCACCCGTCTATCATGAGGCGCAGCACCGCCTCATGTTCGATTTTCTCCCCTATCGGGTAGGAGGCAACTGTCCGGGCGAAGGAGTTTCTGAAATGCTTTCCTGTCGCTCCGCTCCACACGAATCTTCCCTTGGCGAGAATTCGGTAGCCACCTCGCTGGATGAAGAGGCAGGTATCGAGCCAGGAGACGGCGATCGGCTGTTCAAGGACGAGCCGTGCATACCCTTCCGTCCTCAGATAATGGATCGTTCCTATCGAGTGTCCCGTACCTGCGGCGATCTCGACTTCCATATGGTTGCGGACCTTCCTTCCTTCAAGGGGTGAGAACTGGATGATGAATTCTCTCTCGACCTGAAATTCAGCAGGATTCTTCGCGGCGATGAAGCCTCGGGAGAGCTCCCCGGTTTTTAAGCCCTGCAGATTAAGAGCGACCCGGGAAGTGGGATAAGCCGTCTCAAGTGAGCTGTGGTACGACTGGATTCCACGTACTTTCGCAGTGATCAGGGAAGGGAGGATTGTGAGTTCATCTCCCTGTGCAATGGAGCCTCCGGCAAGCGAGCCGGTCACAACGGTTCCTGAGCCCTTGATAGAGAAGACTCTGTCGATGCAGACATACCCCGATTCATGCCTCTCCTCCCGCTGTATGGAGGGCAGCACCTTCAGTATATGCTCTTTCAGTCGATCTATTCCTTCTCCTGTCGTCGAAGAGACGGGAAGTACCGTGATATCACGGGAGAAGATCCTATTCAGCTCCTCTCCCGCCATCTCCGTGACGAGAGCGAGTACATCCTCATCGATGAGATCTGCTTTGGTGATGACGCAGATGATCTGAGGAATACCCATCGCTTCGAGCACCCGTGCATGATCTTCACTCTGCTGCATCCAGCCTTCCGTTCCTGCAACAACAAGGAGGGCACAGGAAAGAGACCATGCACCGGAGACCATGTTCCTGATGAACCGCTCATGACCGGGCACATCGATGACTCCGACAGGGTCTCCGTTATGATCGAAAAAATGGGCGAAGCCAAGATCTATCGTCATACCCCTCTTCTTTTCTTCCGGGAGTCTGTCCGCGTTGATCCCTGTGAGTGCTTCGATAAGTGCTGTCTTTCCGTGATCGACATGACCGGAGGTTCCGATGATATGGTACATACCCTAATCCTTCAGCATTCCTAAGGTGTCATGAAGTAACGGCACATCCTCATCCGATATCGTTGCGAGATTGAGGTGCACTGTATTGTCCTGAATAATGGCGATCACAGGAACAGCTGCTTCCCTGAGACGCTTCAGGAGCTTCTGAGCGGAACCTTGATACTTCACACGGATAGAGAGCGAAGGGAAGGACTCATCCGGAGCCGTGCCACCGCCGGTCGTGCAGGTACTTTCAATGAGGGAGAAGGAATCGGGATCCAGATCTCTGATAACAGCCTCTCCTCTCTTCTTCATCACTTTCATGCTCTGATAAAGCATCTTCGAGACCATCGTTTCCTCCCCATTCAGATACCTGATGAGGCTCAGCTCGAGGAGGGAATAGATCGTCTTTCCAGGTCGGAAGACACGCATGAGCGGATGTTTTTCGAGCTTCTCGATCAGCTCCCGTCGTCCTGCAATGATACCGGCCTGGGGGCCGCTGAATATCTTGTCTCCCGAGAAACTGACAAGGTCTGCACCGGAAGCGAGATGCTGTCTGACGGAGATTTCACCCGGCAGATTCTCATCGATTACACCGCTGCCCTGATCCACACAGAGAAGTATACCCTCATGTTTCAGTTTGGAAAGCTCTTTCACTGAAGGACTTTCTTCGAATCCCCGGATCGCGAAATTCGAGCGGTGGACACACAGAATCATCCGTGTACTGTCAGTGATAGCCTCACGGTAATCGGAGGTCTTTGTGATATTCGTCGTTCCCACCTCCACGAGCGTGGAACCGGTGGCTCTCAGGATCTCAGGAACGCGGAACCCTCCCCCGATCTGAACCTGCTCTCCCCGACTCACGATCACCTCGGAACCGGAAGCGAACGCCGTGAGGATTAGGTAGACAGCCGCCGCGTTATTGTTGACAACAAGAGCGTCTTCAGCCCCTGTAAGTTTTCTCAGAAGAGCAGGAATCAAACCCTTCCGCTTTCCTCTCTTTCCGTCAAGGAGGTCGAGTTCCAGATTCGAGTATCCGCAGTTGATTTCCCGGGCTTCAGCCCACACGGCATCTGAAACCGGAGCCCGTCCCATATTGGTATGTATGATCACACCCGTGGCATTGATCACCCGTTGGAGCTTTCCTCCTGAGATATTCTCACAGGAATCACACACCATTTCTACGACCTCAGAGAGGGAAGGAACCTCTCCTCCGTCATCCACCACACTCCTGCGGATACCGGTGATGACATCCCGTGCAATGTCTGCAACAAGAGGACGTGAGAGAACCTGATGATACTGTGATACAGAGGGATCGTTCAGAAGAACTTCTATCTGCGGCAGCGCCGCCAACTGTGTAGCTTTCATGATACGGAAGAGGGAGGAATTGAACCTCCCGACGCTTCTACACGCCCAACGGTTTTGAAGACCGCGAGGACCACCAGATCCTATCAGCTTCCAGACAAATAGTAGAAAACACAGAGAGGGGTTGTCAATATCAATCAGGTATAAAAAGTAATGAGAATAATTCCTAAAAAATACTTGAGTTTCGAGGGGAAGGGTGCATATACTGAAATCAGTCAAATTATCTTTATGTTCCCTGAACGTAGACGTTCCTAGAGCATAAAGGAAAGGAGTAGCTATGCCCGAAGAATTCAAACCGGGTTGTCAGCGACCCAAAAGCGGGCCTGTCAGCTCCGCTTCCCCTGAAGCGGTTCCTGAGAGGCAGATGCAACAGATCAAGGAGGAGATGCGTATGATCAGAGTCGGTCAGAAGGCGCCTGATTTCTCAGCGCCGGCGTATCACAAAGGGAAGTTCGCCGAAGTAAAACTGTCAGATTACCTCGGTTCCTGGGTAGTTCTCTGTTTCTATCCGGGTGATTTCACCTTTGTCTGAGCGACAGAAATTTCGGCGGTCGCCGAAAAGAATCCCGAGTTCGAGAAACTCGGAGTCCAGGTGCTCTCAATGAGCGTGGACAGCGTGTTCACACACAAGATGTGGAACGATCATGAGATTTCAAAGATGGTTGAAGGTGGAGTTCCCTACCCGATGCTCTCTGACGGAGGAGGTGCCATCGGTACTGCCTACGGAGTCTACGATGCCGACGGCGGTGTCAACACCAGAGGACGCTTCCTGATAGACCCGGATGGGGTTATTCAGGGTTTCGAAGTGCTCTCTCCCCCTGTTGGAAGAAACGTGAATGAGACGATACGTCAGATTCAAGCCTTCCAGCTCGTAAGAGAAAAGAAGGGGACCGAAGCGACACCTTCCGGCTGGAAGCCGGGGAAAAAGACCCTCAAACCGAGCCCTGAGCTCGTCGGCAATGTGTGGGCGGAATGGACCGTCGACATGGCCTTCGACGAATAAACCAGTCTTCATATTTCTTCCAGAACCACCGGTGAATTCCGGTGGTTCTCTCTTTGCCGTTTCCGCTTCCCTGTCACCTCTCTCTTCATGGAAATATTCATTTGAGATTACTTCGGGATTTTTCTTTTTCGGTTTAGTTTTTCTTCCGCCGCCAGGGAATTCTCAATTGACTTCTGAGGATTCTGCCTTTACAATTTGTTTCATAAAATAAATTCATTGGAGGCTTTTATGGCAACTGTGCAATTGAAAGACATCTGCAAAGTGTACGATGGCAACGTAAAAGCGGTTGATTCGGTTAACATCGATATCAAGGATCGTGAGTTTGTAGTTCTCGTCGGCCCGTCAGGCTGCGGTAAATCTACAACTCTTCGAATGGTAGCTGGTCTTGAGGACATCACAAGTGGTGAACTCTACATTGACGGCCGCCTGGTGAATGATGTCCCGCCAAAAGACAGAGACATCGCAATGGTTTTCCAGAACTATGCACTGTATCCTCACATGAGCGTATACGACAACATGGCTTTTGGACTCAAGATCAGAAAGTTCCCCAAGGACGAAATCGATCAACGCGTACGCGAAGCTGCAAAGATCCTCGACATCGAACAGCTCCTCGATAGAAAGCCGAAGGCTCTCAGCGGCGGTCAGAGACAGAGAGTTGCTGTCGGACGTGCAATCGTCAGACACCCGAAGGTATTCCTCTTCGACGAACCTCTTTCAAACCTTGATGCGAAACTCCGTGTTCAGATGCGTGCAGAGATCTCCTCTCTCCACAACAGACTGAAAGCGACCATGATCTATGTTACTCACGACCAGGTTGAAGCTCTCACTATGGCAGACAAGATCGTCGTCATGAAGCTCGGTATCATCCAGCAGATCGGCGGACCGCTCGAACTCTACAACGAGCCGAACAACAAGTTTGTCGCAGGCTTCATCGGATCACCACCCATGAACTTCCTCACTGTCGATGTGAAGAAAGAAGGCGATGACATCATCATTGATGAAGGCAACTTCAAGATCACCCTCGATGGTAATAACAAGAAGCTCCTGACTCCCTATGCAGGGAAGAAAGTCACCTTCGGTATCCGCCCTGAAGATGTTGAATACACCAAGAGCGCTACTGAAGGCAAGACCATCAATGGTCAGGTCAGTGTTATCGAACCTCTCGGTTCAGAAACTCACGTCTATGTCACAGTCGGCAAGCACCAGGTGATCGGTAAGATCGAACCTTCTGTACAGCTCACTGTCGATCAGGACATCGCTCTTACTCCAGATATGAGCAAGGTGAAGTTCTTTGACTATGAGACTGAACTGGTGATTAAGTAAATACACCTTACGAGTTTGATCGGGGCTGTCATGAAATACTTCATGACAGCCTCTTTTTTGTTCTCTGGGTATAAAGCAGGCTTTATACCCCAGCAGATGAAGAAATGCCATCATATGGCGTCGAACCTTTCTCATCACAGGAACAACCGGCATGTCGGACTCTTCTATCGTGCAGACGAGTAGAGAGGCGTTGAAAAACCCCTCACACATCTGTGAGGGGTTTGGAGCTCTTCAAAGAAAGAGCCTATCGGAACATCGCATCATAGACGGTGTGAATAACTGTCTTCGCGTCTTTCTCCATCACTCCGAACAGGGCGGTGACAGGAGATGCATCGAAGAGTGTGAAGGTTACGTCCACACCTGCAGCCATCAGGGAGGGAAGGATCTGGTTCAGACGTTCCTTCTGAGACTGCAGTCCTTCACCGGCCACAGCTGCAACAGCGTATCCAGTCTCGACAGAGACTGTTTCAAGAGCATACTCATTCTTCAGCTGATCAGCGAGTGCAGCAAGATCCACCTCTACACCAGCATTCACCTGTGCATACCAGGTGAGGTCATCAATACCCTGGAGGCAGAATTCAGGAGCAAGCCCGACGGTTCTCATATCCCGCTCTACGGCCTGTCTGAGGTTCGGGTTCCTGAGGAGGAATACCTTGTGGATACTGATCTTCACAAACTCTTTTTTCACCGAGATACCGATGATGGGATCCTTCGTGATATCTCTGGAGGGTACGATGGAGGTTCCCTCGTCCTGAGGCCGTCCTGTATTCTTCACCTGGATAGGAATGCCTGCTTCCCTGACGGGGGCGATCGCATCTTCATGGAAGACGTTGAATCCCACTGCCGCGAGTTCACGAACTTCACGGTAAGTCAGCTCCTTGATTACCTTCGCGTCGCTCACGACACGCGGATCCGCCTTGCTGATACCCGATACATCGGTCCAGTTCTCATACAGGCAATCCCCGAGGGAACGGGCCACGATAGCTCCCGAGATATCACTTCCACCGCGGGAGAACGCTCTGACTTTTCCGTCACTTCCCTGTCCGAAAAAGCCGGGGAATACATAGTGTTCGCCAGAGCTGAGAGCAGATGAAACCGCATCATAGGTTTTCTCATCGACTGTGCCTTCATCGGTGATGAATACAACGTCCTGAGCATCGATCATCTTCCATCCGAGATACTGAGAGATAAGAACAGCATTGAGATATTCACCGCGGCTTGCCGCATAGTGGGCGCTCGCCCCACCCTTCAGGTTCTCATACACCTCATCGAGTGCTTCTTCGATATCATGGGTAACGCCGAGATCTTTCGCGATCTGTGAGAAGCGCTCTCGTATCACCGAGAACTCCTTCTCAAAGGAGGAGCCCTTCGCTGCCAGTGCCTGACAGGTATAGAGCATGTCTGTTATTTTAATGTCCTCGGAAGAACGTTTCCCTGGTGCGGAGACCACCGCAACCTGCCGGGAAGAATCTGAGGAGAGAATCTCTCCCACTTTCTTGATGTGATCTGCATCACACAGTGAACTGCCTCCGAATTTACTTACTTTCATTGACTTGTCACTCCTTTAAGAAAAAATACAGAAGAGGATACCCCCCTTGCGCAAGAAAGCAGGTGTGAAACACACCTGCTTCCTACTCCCGTTATAATGGGAAAATCTACTTTTTGTAAATAGGACGGTCGAGATAAGTCGTATGAAGAAGGTGATGAGACTTCTTGCTCAGCGGTTCTCCCAGATAATCCTTGTAGATCTGCTGGATCTCAGGGTTCTGGTGTGAACATCGCACAGATGAACGTT
Organism: Sphaerochaetaceae bacterium; assembly: GCA_963676605.2. Classification (GTDB taxonomy): domain Bacteria; phylum Spirochaetota; class Spirochaetia; order Sphaerochaetales; family Sphaerochaetaceae; genus SABI01. The sequence continues at coordinate 18,551 of CAXXSP010000026.1, forward strand.
CACATCATCCTTGTAGAGTACCCGCGATTCGCTGTCGCTCCCTGATCTCATCGGTGGTATGCGTAGGGCTGCCCGCCTCCGGCTGATACATCCGCCCCGACATGCCATGACCTCAATGAAGTGGTACGGCGGCTCCTGGCCCTTCATCACGTGCGCATCCCTGACCTCATCAAGGAGGTTCCTTGACGTTAGCCATACCGTGGGCAACGGCGACCTTGATCTCAGTTCCCGTTGATAGTCCATCTGACGCCGCGAACTTGACACCGTCCATACCTCTGACGGACAGTAACGTTCACATCCTTGTAGTCATCCATCTCCTTGCCGACGACCAGTGTTGTAGGCGGTTCGGACTGCAGCCTCCATGACCCCTCCGGTGTTCCCGAAGATGGTACCGGCACCTGCGTACTTCTCCGATGGGACTGAATCAGCCTCTCTCATGCCGGGAGAGTGTGCGAAATCGATGCCTGCTCGCCTTGATCAGTCGGGTAGAGCTCCCGGGTGGTGAGCACGAGGTCGACATCCTGCTGGCCTGATGCGTACATGTTGTCATCACGGGTCCGATCTCGTACTTCTTGGCAGTACAGGGCATGATGGCAACGCAGAGAAGATATCTTCCCCGGATCAACCTTCGCCTTTTCAGCGTAGTAGGTCTTCGTGATTGCTCCCTGCATCATCATCGGCGACTTGGCCGTCGAGAAGTGAGGGATCATATCAGCGTAGTACTTCTCCATGTAGTCGGTCCATGCGGGACAGCAGCTGGTGATCTGCGGGAGAGCACCCTTTCCTGTTGTCAGGCGCTGAACAAGTTCGCTTCCCTCTTCCATGATGGTGAGGTCTGCAGAGAAGTTCGTATCGAACACGGTATCGACACCGAGCTGTCTGAGTGCTGCATAGATCTTACCTGTGGTAATGGTACCGGCGGGGAGGCCGAAGGCTTCGCCGAGAGCAACACGCACTGCAGGAGCGATCTGGACAACGACGTGCTTCTCAGGATCGTTGATTGCACAGATAAGGTCCTGAGTCTCGTCTTTCTCGTAGATTGCACCGACGGGACAGTGAGCTGAACACTGGCCGCACTTGATACAGGGGCTGTCATTGAGAGGCAGACAGGCTGCCGGAGACATGACAGTCTGATCTCCGCGTCCGATAAACTCGAGGGCATATACACCCTGCTGCTGCTGACAGACCTGGACACAGCGTCCGCACTTGATACACTTTGAGGGGTCAAGAACGAGAGAGGTTGTCGACTCATCCTTGGGGAGGTCTGCGATTCTCTGCTCGAAGGGCTGCTGACGTACGCCGAACTCGGCGGCAAAGCGCTGGAGTTCACAGGTCTGATTACGTGCACAGGTAAGACACTCGTTCGGGTGTGTGCTCAGGATCATCTCGATGACGGTCTTTCTGATCTTATACAGTTCCGCATCGTGTGTGATGATACTCAGGTTCTCCTGAACGGGAGCCGCACAGGCTCTCAGGAGTTTCGGAGAGTTTTCCTGCTTCACAACACAGAGTCCACAGGCTGCCCATGCGGGAAGGTCCGGGTGGTAACAGAGTGTCGGGACGTTGACGTTTGCTTTCTTTGCAGCCGCCAGGATATTCTGACCGGCTTCAATCTCAACCGGCTTTCCATTTATCTTCATATGAACGGTACTCATATTCTTCCTCCTATCCTGCGAGATCCTAGCGGACCTCGATGGCTCCGAATTTACAGGTTTCAAAACATGCACCGCACTTGACACATGCTGCCTGGTCGATGACATGCACCTGACGTCTTTCACCGGTAATTGCGGCTGTAGGACACTTGCGGGCACATGCGGTACATCCGATACACTTGTCGGCAAGGATGTTATAGGTGATCAGGCTCTTACACTTACCTGCAGGACAGGTTTTATCATTGATATGAGCGAGGTACTCTGCCTCGAAGTGTTTGACTGTCGAGAGGATCGGGTTCGGTGCTGTCTGTCCGAGGGCACACAGTGATGCCTTCTTCATGGCGTTTCCGATTTCCTTCATCTGCTCGATATCTTCTATGGTTCCGGTCCCCTTGGTGATCTTATCGAGGATATTCATCAGAGAACGTCCGCCGATACGGCAGGGAGAACACTTACCGCAGCTCTCCTCTACGCTGAACTCAAGATAGAACTTCGTGACATCAACGATACAGTCATCCTCATCCATGACGATCATACCGCCGGATCCCATCATGGAACCGAGCTTCTGCAGTGAACCGAAGTCGATCGGTGTGTCGAGGAACTCCTCGGTGATAACACCTCCGCTCGGGCCACCTGTCTGGACGGCCTTGAACTTCTTATCGTTGGCGATTCCGCCTCCGATATCGTAGATGATCTCTCTCAGTGTTGTTCCCATGGGAACTTCGACGAGTCCGGAATTACGGATCTTACCGGTGAGGGCGAATACCTTCGTACCGGAAGAGTCGTCTGTACCGATCTGGCTGAACCAGTCTCCGCCCTTCATGATGATGACGGGGATATTTGCCCAGGTTTCGACGTTGTTGATAACGGTCGGCTTGCCCCAGAGTCCCTTCACAGCAGGGAACGGAGGGCGTGGGACCGGCATTCCTCTTTCACCTTCGATGGATGCGAGGAGTGCAGTCTCTTCTCCACAGACGAATGCTCCGGCACCGAGTCTGATTTCGATATCGAAATCGAATCCGCTGTCGAGGATATTCTTTCCGAGGAGTCCGTATTCACGTGCCTGAGCCATTGCGACTTCAAGGCGGTGGATAGCGAGAGGATATTCTGCTCTGATGTAGATGAAGCCCTGATTTGCGCCGACTGTCTTACCGGCGATAGCCATTGCTTCAAGAACCGAATGCGGGTCACCCTCAAGGGTAGAACGGTCCATATAGGCACCGGGGTCACCTTCATCCGCGTTACAGACGATATATTTCTGGTCGACGCCTTCAACCTGCTTGGTGAAATTCCATTTCATCCAGGTAGGGAATCCGGCTCCGCCGCGGCCTCTGAGGCCGGCAGTTCTCAGTTCATTGATGACCTGATCGCCACTCATCTCGAACAGAACCTTTTCAAGCGCGCTGTACCCCTCACGGGCGATATATTCATCGATGTTTTCAGGGTCGATGAATCCGCAGTTACGAAGTACGATACGGAACTGCTTCTGGTAGAATTTGATATCTTCGACCTTAGCGTGCTTCTTGCTTCCTTCCTTATCATAGAGGAGGCGCTTGACTTCTCTTCCCTTGACGATGTGTTCCTCGACAAGTTCCTTTGCATCAGCGGGAGTCACCTGCACGTAGAAGGAATCTTCAGGAAGGATCTTGACGATCGGACCCTGTTCGCAGAAACCGAAACAGCCGGTCTTGATGACCTGGACTTCGGAGGCCATGCCCTGAGCCTGAATTTCGCTCAGCAGGGATTCGTAGATCGCATTCGCCTTACTCGATTCACAGGCAGTACCACCGCATACGAGAACATAGCTTCTATATGCCATTATTTGCCTCCATCCTTGATGATATCAACAGAGGGTCTGTCGAATACATGTTCGCTGACCATCTTCTTCTGCATGATATGTTCTTCGACGATCCGCTTCGCGACCTCTGCATCGACCTTTCCGTAGATCACGGAAGGCATGTCAGGGGAAATCACTTCGACGGTAGGCTCTACATAGCAAAGACCCATGCATCCTGTCTGTGTGACGACAACCGAATTCAGGTTATGAGCTTCAAGCTGCTCGAGAAAAGCATCGAGAGCCACCTTCGCTCCTGCTGCGATACCGCAGGTACCCATTCCGACAATAATCTGTGTCTCTTTGTCACTGAGATCACGCTTCTGGATTTCTGATTTCTTTGTGTCACGAAGCTTCCTGAGCTCCTGCAACGTCATCTTTGCCATTCCAGCCTCCTCATCATGTATAGACCAGTTTCCCGGTCCTCCGGGCCCTCTACCTGACCCGGTAATGCACATCTTCAACCGCAGCCTCCTGAGACTGCAGAAATTCTTTCATCAAACGCAGGTTTCCCACGGTGTTCAGGTCACCGAGAACCTCTAGAAGCCCGCTCTTTTCGACCTCATACTCCTCACATCCGGCCCTCACCGGCGAATGATCGGCGGACTGTGATCTCACTCTCCGAAGGATAGGAGAACAGCCCGGTAAGGGTCATGGCGATGTCTCCGACAGGCGGAGCATCGATATGGTCAAGGGGAACGGTGAAAGAAACCGCTGTCCCCTTTCCTTTCTCGGACGAAAGGGAGAAATCTCCTCCCGTCGATTCAGTCATCTGCTGAAGAAAGGGAAGACCGAGCCCCACCCTTCTCGCCGCATGCTTGGTCCCATCCGTGTAGAACGGGTCAAGCGCCCGTTTCTGCTGTTCCTCGTCCATCCCCTTCCCGTCATCTTCGATGATGATGGAGAGCAGGTGGACCGTCTCTTCGATCCGTATCTTTATCGAAGCGGAATCCGCTTCGATACTGTTCTGAACGATATCGGCAAGGACATCACAGATGGATGCGTGCATCAGCTGTACTGCGCGATGATCCCGGGAAGCTGGTCCTTGGTAACCTTACCGAAGACTTCCTTTCCGATCGTGAGTACGGGAGCAAGCCCGCAGCAGCCTACACAGCGTACGCCTTCGATGCTGAACTTACCGTCCTCAGTCACTTCATTCTGCTTGATGCCAAGCAGGTTTCCGAGCTCTTCAACGAGCATATCGCCACCCTTGAGGTAGCATGCAGTACCGAGGCAGACCTGAATATTGTGTTCACCCGGTTTTGTAGTTTTGAAGAAATGATAGAATGTCAGGACTCCGTAGATCTTTGCGAGAGGGATATCGAGCATATACGCAACCGTATCTGCCGATTCGCGGGAAACATACCCGAATTCTTCCTGCACGCGGTGCAGGACCATGATCAGATTGCCCGGCTTGCTGCGCCACTCTTCAATGAACGTAATAAGTTCACGCGAAAATGTATTCTCTCTCTTAGCTGCTGCCATGAAAACCTCCAGAGCCCGATTTATAGAAACTTATCTTAAGAGAGAACAGAAATATTTTCAACAATAAATATCGATTTATCGAATAATTTTTCAAGTTTTTTTCACTTTATTTTTCTAATTATTGCATATTATTAAAATTATTGTATAATGGTTCACATAAATGAGGTATTTCTATGAATAATGATATGATAATCAGGATCACCCGGTACTACCGGATTCTCAACCGCCTGAGGTCTCTGGGTCTCGAGAAGGTGTTTGCGCATAACCTGGCCGATGCAGCGGGCGTTTCCGCCGCCATCGTACGTAAGGACTTCTCCCTCCTTGAAATATATGGACAGAAGAGAGGCGGTTATGACATCCTCTTCCTCATAGATGCCCTCGGCAAGATCCTCGGCAAGACGGACGAACCGCAGAACATCATCATCGTGGGGTGCGGAAGAATCGGGCGTGCGCTGATGCACTACAACGGGTTCGAGCCCGACGGCATCAGGATCGTTGCGGGGTTCGACTCCGATCCTCTCGTATACAACGAGAATGTCCATCCGGTACCCATCTACCCGATGAACCGTCTTGAGGACGTGGTGAGTTCCCATAAGGTCGACGTGGCTATCCTCACGGTTCCCGAGAGCGCCACGAGCGACAGTTTCCAGCGCCTGATGAATGCGGGAGTCAAGGGAGTACTCAACTTCTCCCCCATCACCCTGAAGCCGGTCGCCGCCGCGGACGGGACGAAGCCTGTGATCCACAATGTGAATATCGCGCTCGAGCTCGAGCAGATATTCTATGAACTGCAGTTTCCCAAGAATTAATATCCCCGCCTGAAACGGACGTAGACAGGCAGATGATCAGAGACCCCCTTGTGTGTATGTACTGAGTACCGCCAGGGGGTTCCTTTTTCATTCAGGAGAGCGGGGTGCGAGAGCACGCCTCCCTCCTCATAGATATATCCGGCAGAATCGAAAAAGTCATTGGTCAGAAGGATCTGGTCATACCCCTTCCAGAGTCCTTCCCAGTGATAGGAGCCGGGAAGATCACCCGGCTGAGGGAAATGCTCCTCAAGGTAAAACGTATGGAATACCATCTCTGAAGGATAGCCTCCGGTAATGACAAGCGAGCCTTCCGACTCCCATTCATCGCGTCTGGAGGCATCAGAGGGAATCAATGCACTTTGGTAGGCCCCCTGTATCAGCTGATGCTGATCCGCGCTTTCATTGAAATCCCCTGCAATCACGGTAGGAAGAACATTTCCCGAAAGACTGTTCCTCTCCATGATCCCTTTCAGGGCTCTGATCTGAGCGATCCGCTCAGGTTCGCTTTCTTCAGCGCCTCCCCTTCTGCTTCTCAGATGAAGGGCATAGATTCTGATTCTTTCCCCGTCTACATTGATGAGCACCTCGAGGATATCACGGAACCCCTCAACCCTGTGGATATGAGACTCTATGATTTCGTAGCGGGAGATGAGAGCGATCTCGATGGGTGAGGCATCCGAGGCTGTTGCCGCGTAATAGCGCAGTCCCCGCTGGGCGAGATCCTGTGAGAGGAGATCTTCCACTACCCTTTCATTCTCCACTTCCTGCAGGATAATGATAGAGGGAGGCTCCTGTGTGTACTGGATAAGGGCTGAAGAGATTTTCCTCAGCCTCTCACGGTAGGCTTCACCCGTCCATCCGTCGGCAAGTGAAAATCCTTCGAACTCATCACCGTCGTCCACTGTGTCGAACAGGGTCTGCACATTGTAGGAGATGATCGTGAAGGTGTCAGAACTCACTTCTCCGGTGAAGGAGCAGCTTGAAGAGGTTGTCAGGATAACCGTTACGGCAAGAAGGCTTATGATAGGTATTCTCATCAATGAAAAGAACGGTGGGGAACACCGTCTTACTTCCCGTCGAGAGAAATTTTCTTCACCTGATAGGAAAAATAGAGAACGGCAAGGGCATCTTCACTGTCGGTCTGAGAGAAGGAGAGATTCTGCCCCTTCAGGATACCGGCCGCAAGATGGCGGTACCGGGGGTCTTTCACCTCGATATCACGCACCATGGAGAAGCAGATCGTCCAGATACGTTCCCACTCCCTGTTTCTGAAAGCACTGACAATGGCAGGTCCCTGCTGTTCGATCTCACTCACATCCCTCGATTCATCGAGGAACTCGGTGAGGAAATCAGGATTCTGCAGATTCTTCTGTTCATACAGTTCTCCGAGGTTGGGAGTGCTCTTCAGGAAATAGGCTATCATGGCGTACCGGGTCTGACGGAAGCGGGCGCCGTATCCCTGGCGTGAGGCGAGGAAAAGCTCGGTAAGGAAGGCGCCTTCCTTATCCATGATATTCCGTGCGATGAGGTAATTGAGTTCTTCCATAATACTCTGGGCTGTATCGCTCATCTGCTCCACTTTCTGCAGGTAGGTATTCGACCGGGTGACACGTGCGATGGACTTTGCCGCGTTTGAGCGGGAGAGAGGCGTTCCGTTGTCCAGCAGATAGCGCAGTGCCTGTTCTGCCTTCTGATTATTCCTGTATGCCCCCAGGGCATAGATCGATTCGTTCTGAGTGTAGGAATCCGGTGAGAACGCGTCACGTATGAGGTCCTCGACGAGTGCGCTTCTCGGTCTGTCGAACAGTCCCCTGATCACCTCCGCACGGTCGTCACTGAAGGGGTTGGCAAGGGTCTCCCGGATCTCGCTTGTCGCGACTCCTGTCAGGTTCTTGCCGAGGGAGAGGAGCAGAGACTTTCTCTTCACCGGATCCTTCTCCTTCTCGAGTCGGTCGATATTTATGAAGGCTCTCAGTCCGTGAAGGCTGAACATCAGCTGTGCCGCGTCCCTGGTCGAAAGTGAGCCCTTCTCCTTGAGCGCGATCGTTGCGAAAAGAGCCAGCAGGGAGAGGATGAGAGCGAGGGCGAAGGTGAGCATGTAGGAGTTGCCGAATTTCAGCGTTGAGAAGACGGTTCCCTGATGAATGAGATCTCCCAGATTCGCCAGATACCCTCCGGCAAGACCGCTGAACAGGGCGAAGAAGGCGATCATGAAGTTCGTCATCGAGTTGAAGCCCACCGGGTCATTATCGGGGATGACGGCGGCAAGAAGCCGCCTGATAAGGATGTTGTCGACAGCCAGGAGAAAGTTGCTCACGAAGCCGAGGATGAAGAAGAAGGAGAGGTCTGCGTCCATCGGGATGATCATCCACCAGATCCAGGTGAATACCAGGGCTGAGCCGGTGGCGATGATGAGAGGTCTGCTTCCCAGGCGGTCACTGAAGAAGGTACAGAACCTTCCCGCGAGTATAACTGAACCGGAGGCAACGATCGTGTAGAGGAAGATCGTGCTGCTCTGAAGACCGACCACCTTCGTGAGAAATGCAATACTCATCCCCATGATGACCGTCACCGCCATGTAGAGCCAGAAGACGAGGAGACGGGAGCGTATCATAGGATTTTTCATAGACTCGCTGAGTACAGTGAAGAGCGTCCTTCCCTTGCGGTACTCGATCTTCGTTCTGCAGGGAATCTTCGACAGCTGGAGAGCACTTATCGTATTGCTGATCACACCGATCATCTGAAGGAAGACGAGACCGAACACTCCCGAGAAGGCCTGAAATGAGGTGAGCAGGAAGTTGGCGAAACGCGCGACTACCGTCGATGACTGGAAAGCGACATTCGCGTTTCCGATCACTCTTCCCCGAGTCCTGTTGCTTGTAATGGTCTTGAAGGTGTAGTCGTACATCACCACCCCGATCAGTCTCAGGAGGCAGAAGAGCGTATAGACCGAAAGGAGAAGAGCGACTGCAGGGGTGTCATCCATCCACAGCAGGGGGATGTAGCCCAGGGCGACCAGTCCTCTGAGGACCCAGGTTCCCACCTGGACCTTCACGACATTCCGTCCCCGGAAGGTCTTCGACATGAAGGGAAGGATGATGCCGACGATATACATCGCCGAGGCGATATAGCCCAGGGAGAGGTTGGATGCTCCGAACCTGACTGCCAGAATATAGACGATCGTATCACCGAGCATGCTGAAGCCGAGCCCGTTGAAGACCTCTGAGCGATAGAGGTATTTCTGACCTAATTTTTTCTCAGCATCTGAAAGATACTTTGTGCGTGCCATGTCCTTCTCTTAGAGTTCGTCCCTCTTGTTCACGATCTTGCTTATAAGGTTGTAATCCAGTGCACCCTCAGCATCGAGCCAGTAGTCCCTGTCCGTATCGCGGGAGACCACCTCGAGCGGCTGCCCGCTCTGGTCACTGATGATTCTATTGAGTTTCTCTTTTGTCTTCTCAAGCTGATTGGTGTAGATCTCGACATCGGTCGCAACGCCCTGCATCTCACTCATCGGCTGATGAATCAGGTAGGTCGAGTTGGGAAGACCAAGGCGATAGGGAGCATCGACAGCAAGGAGAACCAGAGATGCCGCACTCGCGATGAGACCGGTCCCGATCATGAACACATCATTCTTTATGAACCTGACCATGTCATAGATGGCAAGCCCCGAGTTCACATCCCCGCCGGGCGAGTTGATGAACATTTTGATCGGCTCATCACTCTCGTTCTCGAGGATCAGCAGCTGCTTGATCACCTTTTCGGCTGATTCCATGTTGATCTCGCCGGTGAGCATCACCGAGCGGGTCTCGAGGAACTTATCCTGGGGAACTGCATTCTCTTTCTCTTTTGTATCTTTCTCTGCCATATATCTACTCTTCCTTTCACAAGCTCTTGCATGTTCGAGTATAGTAAGGAACGGATGAATTGAAAAGGGGCTCTTTCTCAGAAGTTTACCGACGCAGAGGAGAGCTGATGGTCGAGTGATGGTCTCAGACAGCCCCGTCAAAACAGGTCTCATCATCTGCGTTGTCCTCCGCCGAGAAGAAGAAAATTTCCGTATGGACTCACCGGAACTTCAGTTGTATACTATGAAAGGCTTAAAACAGTGAACATCACGCAGAGATTTCTGCGTATTGTGGAATACTTATCCCAAAACCTCGCGCAACGTTTAGCATGACTGCATAGAATTTGCCTGTGTCTAGACAAGTTTGCAATTTCAGATTGAATTAGTCATGAGAAGCCCAGCCAGTCATGCGACTTCATCCAATTTCGTTTTCTGTTCAGCCAACGACTGAACGCTTATATATGCTCTTCCTGATTGACAATCCGGTCTATGATCCGGTAACCAAAAAGACGTCCCACAAGTATAAGCTGGTCGGTACCGCTACCGAAAAGGGTGGAGAGATCACCTTCGGTCCTTCCTATCTTCTTGAGATGGGGAAGAGCGAAGTTGCTTCTACCGTTCCTGAAACGGTATCAAGAACTATTCAGATGGGCGAGAATCTCATCATCGACAAGATGATCAAAAGTACGGGAGTAAAACCGTTTCTCCTGAAAGCCTTCGGTAAGGATGACACACAATCCATCCTTGATCTTGCGTCCTGCATCCTGTGTACAGGGAATCCTCTCTCTACTTCAGAATACTGGATGGACCTTCATGGAAAGAAGATTATTACCTCTGAAAGAGTAAGTGAACTTCTGTTTCGTTTGAGGAATGAGGATAAGGTCGCTACCTTCCTCGGTCCATGGATGTTCCCATAACAGAAAGGGAAAAGGTAAAAGTCTCTGCTACGACATTACCAGTGTCAGCTCCCATGCCCGCCATAACCATTATGTTGAATGGGGCCATAATCGAGATAAAGAGAAGATGAAACAGATCAATCTTGCGCTCCTTTCAGCGAAGAGCACTGCCGTTCCCATATTCACATGGTTTGCTCCTCTTCCGGGATCAATGAATGACTCGAAGACTCTGAAAGAGATGGTAACACGGCTGAAGAAACTGGAAGTGCAGCCTTCTGCCTTCATTATGGACAGAGGATTCTACTCAAGTGAGAATCTCAATTTTGTAACTGAAAACGGTATCAAATTCATCATTCCTGTACCTCAGAGTGTGAAATGGCCCCATACGCACATCCAGAAAATGAGAAGCTCTATGATGGAGAACATCAGCGGTTACATCAGAAAAGAGAATGGAACGATCATCCAGTCCCGGAGTGTATACGCTCCGCTTCCTGATGGGCCTCGTGGCTGGCTTCACATCTACTATGATGATGAAGCTGCTCTTCATCGCAGACAGTCCTTCATGGAACATTACAGTAGATGCTTTGATGAACTCAGCTGTGGAGAAACTGTAGAGGAGCATCAGAAGTTCTACAAGGAATTCTTCGAGCTTGGCTACAAGACGAAGAATGGTCAAAAGATAAAGGCGAAGAAGAAACCAGAGACCTATTTTGATAAGCATTTTTTTGGCTACTGGTGCATCTACACCAATGCTGAAAAGGATGCGAAGACTGCTCTTGAGAATTACAGGGAACGTAATGGCATTGAAGTTCCCTTTGATGACCTGAAGAATGAACTGGATTGCGAACGTCTGAGAGTCCATAGCAAAGAAGCCATGTATGGCCGGTTATTTATTCAGTTCATCGCCTTGATTCTTCTTTCTGCCATACGGCAGGTGATTGAAGAAAAAGGGAGAAGTTTCAGCAAGTATGCGACAAGCTACCGTGACGTTCTGAGAAGGGTCACATCCTATTCAAAAGTTGAATTCAAGGGCAGATACAAGTCGTTGTATTCGACACCGACGAAGGGTGCCAGTCTGATTTTCGAAGCATTTGAGATCGATTTGCCGGTCTGATCAGCTCATCGTGCTAAACGTTGCGCGAGATTTTGGGTTCCTACAAGTATGTTGATGGTAATTTAACTCCGTTTGTTATCAATAATAATGCATTGACCGGATTTACGTTCGGTAAACTCATTGACGGCAAGCTCTATATGGCTACCGGCAGTAATGTACATTATGATTCGGGAAAAATCACAACCTACGACCCGGATACGGGAACGCCCTTAACCTCCAGTATGACGATAACTCCCAACAGCTATCAGGAACCGAAAGTCATTTCATACAGCGGCGATGGAACCTGGAATGGAACATCAGAGTATATCGGAGTTATCGGCTACCACTACACCGGTTTTGGATCAGCCAATGGCTATCTCACGATGTATAACATAGATGATCCCTCAAATCCGACTATCTTGAATACATTCTCAGATGATGGTCAGATTCAGATTTATTCCGAAAGCGATTATAAATTCCATAGAATCATATTCGAACGGGACGGGATTCTTCTTATCGGATTCGATCGTCTCCACCCTGTTTTCCGCAAGTACACCTATACCGGTGATATTGATCCATCCTTCGGTGAAATTAAGTTTTCTAGATACATGGATGTTTGGGGATCAGTCGATAACGGATCTTCAATTATTCTGTCAGGAACATTTGGTAATACTGAAGAAAGCTTCGGTGGTATGCTCTGTAGAGTTGTTTTTTCTGACAAATAAGGTGCATTCATGGGGAGAGGATTCCTGCGGGAAGCCTCTCCCGGTTTGAGCATGTCGACTTTTCATGTACTGGAGTCGTAAAGGCGCTGTATCTTCTCGGGCAGATAGGAAAGGAAATCGGAAGTGACACGTGGAGAGAGTGTTTCTTTCTTCCGTTCACTTTCGAGAAAATCGCTGATCAGAGAAGCAGTCACTTCCGTGTAATCATCCGTCCTGAACCTGTAGAGACTGCTTGCTTTCCGGGGATAGCTGTCCAGCTCCGCAAGGAATGTCGTCAGATCCCTTTTCAGGTTATTCAGATCAGTGCCTCTACCCCAGCCGCTCGCCTTGAGCATCTTCGCGTTGAGGCGCTGTTCGTACTGCTGTTCCTGCGGAATGGTGAGTACAGGCTTTTTCAAGTAAAGAGCTTCAGAGAGGAGCTGGTGCCCCGCAGGTGCAAGAACTGCCTTACATCCCGCTAAGGCTTCAACGAAGTCATGCTCGGGATCGGGGAATATCCTGAAGTCCGTATCGGGAAAGTCTGAGAGAATCTCTCTCACCTGCTGAGCTGATGATTTTTTCACGTAGACGAGAACGTAATCTCCTGTGACCGGCATGGTGCGTTTCTTACCTCCTCACGGAGGATGGGTCCCACGTCTCCCTCATAGAAGGAACAGATCAGATTCTTCTGAGCGGGAGGACTCATAAGGGCTGACACACACTTGGCACTGAGGGCATCGACCTTAAGTGAGAGGGAACGGCGGACCACCGAGGGATGATTAAGGCTTATCAGAGGAATCCCTGCTTTGACAGCGGCAAGAGCGGTGAACGGTTCCCAGTCGCTGATCACTCCCTGAACTCCGCTCTCCTTCATCTCCCTGGCCATCTGTGCCACGATTCTTTTTCTCTGCAGGATGAAAGGGAGATTCTTTCTCAGGGTATTGAAATATTCGATCCTGTGCCCGTTATGGGAAAAATGGAGACCGGGAATACTCTTTGTGCTGATACCCTCACATGTCTCATGGAGGAAACCGTCGATGCTTTCAGGACACCATACCCTCATATCGTGGCGGTGCCTCAGCAGAGGCCACAGCGCAGCGGTGCGGGCTGCATGTCCGTTCCCTTCTCCATTGCATCCGTAGACTATCTTCATCGTTCGGCTCCCTCTTCATGAGATGCCTTATCTGTATCGTGAACCTGCAAGTATTGTGTGAAAGAAATGTGATACGTTGATGAAAAAAGAGAGAGAAGAAAGACTTACAGTGAGAAGGAGCTTTCAGCTCTTTACCTTTTCCCCTTCTCCCCCTATATTCATTCACATATGAAAAGTGCAAGCGTATCAATCATAGGACGTCCCTCGTCCGGTAAATCCACTCTCGTCAATACGATCTGCGAAAGAAAGGTCTCCATCACGGCCAAGACACCCCAGACCACCCGCAATGCGATCCGGGGCATCTATACCGACCAGAGGGGGCAGCTGATCCTCACCGACACCCCGGGCTACCACCTCAATGACCAGAAGTTCAACCTGAAACTGCAGGAGACAGCTCTCAAGGCACTTGATGAGTGTGATATCGTCTTGTACATCATTGACGCAACCCGGAGCGGCGGAAAAGAAGAGAAAGCCATTATCGAGATACTGAACCGGGTGAGGCGCCCTATCATAGCGGCAGTAAACAAGACCGATATCGCCTCAGCTGAACAGGTTGAAGAAACACGGGAATTCGTCTTACAGAGCCTTGAGAACGTCGTCCTCTGTCCTATCAGCGCCTCGGTGGATGACGGAGTCGATGAGCTCCTTATCGAGCTGTTCAAGATAGCTCCCGAGGGACCGCTCCACTACGACGAACAGGAATTCACCGACCAGCCGCTGGAATTCAGAATATCGGAGATCATACGCGAGAAGGCTATCCAGAGCGTATCACAGGAACTCCCCCATGCCATCTTCGTTGAGATCATCGATATCGAGCATGACGAGGAAAACCAGTCCATCTGGATACGCGCCGCAGTCAATGTGGAAAAAGAGAGTCAGAAAGGAATTCTGGTAGGAAAGGGAGGAGCGAATATCAAGAAGATACGCATCGCCTCCTTCAAGGAGATCAAGCAGATCTTCCCCACCCTCTCACTCACCCTCGATCTGAGAGTCAAGGCAGTGAACAGGTGGAGACGCAAGGATATGATCCTCTCCAAGATTCTTTAATCTCAGTTTCCTCTGCATCGGAAGTTTATTCAGATCTTCTGCTGTCCTTGATACACTCAAGAATCTCATCGGTTTTTATACCAGTATCGATACCGTCAATATCAAAAGGAGAGGTAGAGCGAGGATTATGTAAAGGAATAATTTTAAATGTACTCCCATCTTTACGAGTAATAATAACTTCTTCCTTCAGTGCTTCGTTTAAAATGGAGGAAAACTGACGTCTAGCTTCTGAATACTTGTAAATCCTCATATTTTCACCTCCACTGATTTTATGTTTAGACCTTTGGAAATAGTCAGCATGTTCTTGTCTAACGACAGCAGTGGGACATTTAATCTTGAAGCTACTTCCAGATAATATGCATCATAGGCATATGTATTAAATTCTGAAACTATCTTTAAAGACTTCCGTATATCAGCAGGAACCAAACGTACCGATATCTGTCGAAAAATCTCATAGCAGGCTACAATCTGCTCTTCATTCAATCTATTTCTTCTATTCATTGCAGAAAGCGCATTTCCTATCTCATAAGGAAGAACTTCAGGAGCTACAAGTTCACACCCCTTCGTAAGGTCTATTATTGCAGCCTTCTCAGGCTCGTTAAGAATAACTGCTAAAAATATATTAGCATCTACCAGTAAAGTCATATGTACATTGTACCACTCAGGTACATATTTTACAATCACACAGATTAATCAGACATAAACAATCACCGAAGATCTTATATTAGAGGTATGTCTGAATAACCTACTTTCCGCCCTTCAGGTTGCTCGGTTTCGGCATCTGCTGAGAGTCAAAGCAGTGAACAGGTGGAGACGCAAGGATATGATCCTCTCTAAGATTCTTTAACAGCTGCTACACATGCACCATTCGCTGACCTTCAATGATATGCTGCAATGAAACCACCTCTATCTTTTCGTGAACAGGATACCTGTCAGGTCCCGGGTATACAACATATATCCTGTCAAGCTTCAGGTCGGCAAGGGCGGAATGCATAGATTTCGTAACCTTCGGAGTTTCAGACATCTTGCACTCAACTCCTATTCTTTTCCCGCCTTCCATGATAAGCAAATCGATTTCAGCCCCACTGTATGTTGACCAGAAATATGGATTCTGGATGTTTTGAGTCCTCACTAGTTGCTCAATCGCAAAACTCTCCCACGAAGTTCCCAGAACAGGATGGCTGAGAAGGTCCTCTCTCGAACGGATTCCGAGAAGATGATGTAATATCCCTGTATCGGTGAAGTAGATCTTAGGAGATTTCACCTGCCGCTTTTTCATGTTCGAATACCAGGGCTGTAGAGTCCGTATCATATAGGTGGCAGTGAGGATGTCGATATACGACTGAATGGTTGTATGACTTACTCCCATAGAACCTGCTAACTGTGATTTGTTTAGAACCTGCCCATGACTATGTGCAAGCATTGTCCAGAATCGACGCAGAGTCGCCTCAGGGATACGAATACCGAGTTGAGGGATGTCCCTCTGTAAAAATGTTCGGACAAACCCCTCTCTCCATGCGACACTATCTTCATTGTTTTTTGCAAGAAAAGAGAGAGGAAAGCCTCCTCTCAACCACAGCTCGTCCCTTTTCCCATGACCGGTTTCCATAACATCAAAGCCCTGGAGGTCTATGAATTCAATCCTTCCAGCCAGGGAATCGGAGGCATGTTTCATTAATCGGGGTGAAGCACTCCCGAGAATCAAGAATGATCCATTATTCTTTTTTTTATCTGAGATGACGCGCAGAACACGAAACAGCTGTGGGAATAATTGAATCTCATCAATAATAATCAGATCCGCAAGTGATGTAAGATACAGCTCCGGATTCTGCAGTCTTGCTCTGTCTGAAGGGGATTCCATATCAAGAAAATGAGAAGGTATCAGAGAGGCAATCTCCCTTGCGATTGTGGTCTTGCCACACTGTCTCGGACCAAGTATGGCTGTGATCTTTGCCCTTCGCAAAGCTGTCCTGATCTTCTGAAGATATGCTGATCTTTGAATCATACTTAATTCTATCATTGAATATTGAAATAGTATATATCAATTTTCAATGATAATTTTAAATTCAAAGCAACATTTCACAAAATCATGAATAAGAGAAATGAATCATGAATCAATGCCCGTAAATTGGAATCTGAAATCATATGGAAAAAGGCTATTCAGAGCGTAACCCAGAAACTCCCCCATGACATCTTCGTGGAGATCAAGCCAATCTTCCCTATCCTCTCACCCCCCCCCTAGATCTGCGAGTCAATGCAGTGAACTGGTGGAGACGAAAGGATATAATCCTATCTAAGATTCTTTAGGAACCTTATTTCCTGCCGTTTTTCAATTCTTCCCGTTTCTTCCTGTATTCGATGATAGGAAGATCTCCCTGCAGCAGCTGCTCTCCGCCTTTCAAGCTGCTTGCCTTCGGCACCTGAGTCTGTACGACCCTGCGGTCCTGGTGAGCGATCACCTTGTTTGCCTTCCCTAAGAAGTATCCGGCAATTGTTCTGATCAGAGGAGCCTTCGCAAACTTCTGGTATGTTCTCAGATAGAGTATCGTGTGTTCGCCATCTACGGGGACGAACGCAGCGACAAGACGCAGCTTTTCAGAAATTCTGTTCTCCCAGAGATTCGGCATGATCAGTTCAAGCTTGAAATCACGGTCAGGGGGAGGAACAGGGACCTCTGAAGGCTTTTTCGGCGGGATCCCGTCATCGACTCTGTTGAACACATAGGTGTAGAGCATCCTCGCCCCTATCCATTCGACCCCGGGACCGTCAACAACAGTACGGTTGCCCCTTCCTATCGTATTGTGGTGGACAAACGGTAAATGAACGACATCCAGCTGGTTCTCAAGGACTCGGGAATAGTGGGCATCCCAGGGATCCTGAACGGTATAGGTCTCAAATGAATCATCAAGATCACAGAAGAACTCGGGATTTCCCGCAGGATCAGTAATCTTCGCATTGATGGGCAGAGCAGATACACCATCAGCAGGAATCTG
The DNA here is from genome assembly GCA_963676605.2 of Sphaerochaetaceae bacterium. Lineage (GTDB taxonomy): Bacteria > Spirochaetota > Spirochaetia > Sphaerochaetales > Sphaerochaetaceae > SABI01. The sequence continues at coordinate 36,064 of CAXXSP010000026.1, forward strand.
ATCAGGTGAAACTGGACCATGCTCATCGTCACCCCACCAGATCCAGAGCCATCCACCCTTCTCATATACCGGGTAGGCAGGAACCCTGTAGCGGCCGGGAACCTCTGCCTTTCTCGTATTCGCGGGAATACAGGTACACTGACCATGAGAGGCATACTCAAGCCCGTGAAACGGACACTGCAGCTGATCTGCGACAAGCTTACCCGTACTGAGCGCCACACCACGGTGACAGCAGCGATCGATGAGGCAGTGAGCATTTCCACGTGTATCACGCCAGAGCACAAGCTTTTCTCCAAGTCTGGTAACAGGGAGAATGCTTCCTTTTTTCACCTCTTTAGATTCAAGGATAACGTACCATTGGTTTCTAATCATATCGCCCTCCCACAGTTGCTATGCTCACATCGAGAAAAGTATATCATGGTGCATGAGAATGAAAGAAGCTTAAAATACATCACCTTTCATGTTTCAGGCTACACTGAAAACTTTGAAACCTTACAGAATCTCAAAACTGGGAGGTATATCCTATTGAAACAGTGCTTCAGCATCCGAGAAACAATATGTAAAATCGAGTAGGCGGGGGCCGTTAGGCCCCAACCTCTCACACCACCGTACGTGCCGTTCGGCATACGGCGGTTCAACCAAACAGACTATTGTACCTCCAATCGAGTACAATACCGTCCTGCTCCATACGTTTTTCATGGAGCTTCTCAAAAAAGTCCACTGCTTCCACAAGACCATACTGTTTATGGATTAACTCGTTTCTCATGAGGAATCCCATAGCATTTGACATTTTCCAGTATGAGTTACTTCCAAGCTTCCATTTTGACAGTTTCCATTCTTCAACGCCCAGTTGCCTGAGCCGGTGTTTCCTGTTTCTGCCGTTCTTCCACTGTTTCCATAGATACTGACGGATTCGCCTCCGAGTCCATCCTATGAGATCTTCAAGGTATCCCTTTATGAAGCTTCTAGCGAAATAACCAATCCATCCCCGAAGAACACTGTTGAGTTCCCTAATGACAACTTCTATGGCTACACCACGATTACGTTTCGTGATGAGTCGTATCCGGTCTTTGAGTTTCTTCAGTTTCTTTTCTTGAGGTCGGGTTATTCCAAGACGCCCTTTTCTTCCATTGGTTAGGAATGTGAAGCCAAGGAAGGTCGAGCCTACGGCTCTCCTCGCTTCTGTCTTCTCCATGTTCACTGTCAGTTGCAATTTTCTTTCAAGGTAGCTTTTCGCATTGTCTCTCACTCGGTAAGAGGATCTCTTACTCTTGGTGAATATGTTGCAGTCATCAGCGTATCTCACGAATTTCAATCCCCTTTTCTCCAGTTCCCTGTCGTAGGGGGTTAAATAGATGTTCGAAAGAAGCGGTGACAGTGGGCCTCCCTGTGGAGTCCCGAGGGCTGTCGCCATCATACTTCCGTTTGTCATCACTCCGCTTTTAAGAAATACGTAGATGAGTCTCCTCACGTCCTTGTCATCCATGTACTTGTCTATCAGTCCCATGAGTATGTCATGATTCACTGTATCGAAGAACTTAGACAGATCGAGATCGACTACGTGTTTGTAGCCCTCGGACATGTAGGTCTGGGCGAGCCGAACCGCATCTTCAGCACTCCGATTCGGTCTGAACCCGAAGCTGTAGTCACTGAATGTCGGTTCGAATACGGGGGTCAGCACCTGCACAAGCGCCTGTTGGATTACTCTATCCACTGCCGTGGGTATTCCAAGCAGACGTACACCTCCATTATCTTTCGGTATCTCTCTTCGAAGTACCGGTTGAGGTTTGTACGTCCGTGTGACAATCTGTTCGCAAATCTCATTCTCATGTGCGTTAAAGTACGCTGGGAGTTCATCAACTCCCATACCGTCAATGCCTGCAGAACCTCTGTTCTGCATCACTTTCTTTATCGCATTCTGGATGTTCGCGGAGGAAATCAGCTGTTCACACAGTACTGTGTTCGGTGTTGACCTGTCTTCCTTTCTCATAATTTCCTTTCTGTCTGTATCATCCCCTGTCAAGGCATATTGCCGTTCGGATTCACAGACAGACCTTTCCTTTTTGAAAGGCATTTGGTTGTTCAGCCCTTCGAGACTGTTTCCTCAGTCACTACTACGGCTTCTGCTGACTTCTCCACATTCGTTGTTACTACGTCGTCATAAGCGATATTGCAGCCTCGTACGCTGTGAAGACCTCACGGGATAAGTCATCACTCTTTCCTCGTTTACCCACCCGATTTACGCCCAAAGGTTATATTGTCTTTTGGATTTTACTGTATTTTGTCAGCTTGTCCCCTTTGGTCGCCTACTATCAGGTTTCTGTTCGTCAGGCCACGATTTCGCTATTGCTTCCTCTCTCCCACACCTCACGATGTGAAACTTGCAAGTCGCTATCGGGTTCGTTGACAACTACGCCCCTTGGGACTTTCACCCAAGAATGATGACATGCCCGTCGTACAAAATTTGGCAGGCATCTTTCAATGCCTGCCGAAGTGTTTACAGATATCTGGAGAGGATCGGAAGGATCTTATCCTTACCGCAGGTCTTGATGAACCCTGCAAGCTTCGGTCCCCGCTCTCTGTCGATCAGAATCCTGTATGTGATATTGAACAGGTCGGGAGGATCTATCTCAGCTTCCTTGGCCACATCGTAGATCACTGAGGAGAATTCCTTTTCATCGTACTCATCAAGTGACTGAACTTCTCGGTGAAGTGCGGTTATGGCCTTCTTCTGTACTTCCGTGATCTCAACGAGAGGTGAAGAGGCATTGGCCAGTACCCAGCGGAACTCTTCAGGAGAGAAGGTGGTAATCCAGTTATAGGCACAGACACACCGTGCTCTGAGCCGCTCTTCCTGGGAAGGTTTCACATCCCCGAGCGAGGCGATTACTGCATCGATATCGCCTGCATTGATCTGAAGCAGATTGCAGAGATGACGGAACGGGATCTGGTAGGAGACATCCTCGGGAATACCGTGAACCTGTGAAAGTTCATAGATTCTTGCTTCCTTCGCCCTCTTCTTCTCGTTCACCTGCTGAACGCCGAAGTAGATCCTCTCACACTTGTCGTAGTCTTCGTAGATCTTCAGAACATCTGTATCGAAGGAGATGGCAAACTCGGTGTTCGGCCGTGTGCCGGCAAAGAGGAACCGTGCCACTTCAGGAGTATAGACCTCAAGAACGTCAGGCAGGGAGACGACTTCCCCGCTACTGCTCGAAATCTTACCGCCTCTTCCCTTGATACTGATGAAGTCATACTGGAAGGAAACAGGAGCTTCTCCGTCGAAGAGCTTTACGACATTCTTGGACGTATCGAACGAACCGCCTTCAGAATGGTGATCCTTGCCTGCCGGCTCGAAATCAACACCCTCATACGCCCAGCGGGCAGGCCAGTCGATTCTCCAGGGCAAGCTTCACTGCTCCGGTCTCTCTGAGGTCTACAGTCTCTTCCTCTCCGGTCTCATCATCACGATAGGTGACACCCCACTCACCGTCATACGCCAATACCGTGGTGGTATCCTTTCCGGTGAAGTTGCTGAATACAGACACAGGGAACCAGTCCTCTGGCAGAGGATTGGTCCGGTGCTCGTTCAGAGCATCTCTGATTTCCTCTCTCTTTTCGAGAGCAGTCCTCATCAGCTCAGCATAGACACTCGATTCGTACCGGGAAGCCTGGTAGATGAACTCGGGCTCGATACCGACGACAGGAAGAAGAGACTCTACAGCCTTCTCGTTCGCCTGTGCATAGCTTTCCCACTCCCCGTTAGTGTCGGGTACATGGGTAATGGGTTTTCTCAGGAAGGTGGCAAGAAGTTCAGGGTCCTTCATGTTCTTCGGAACCTTCCTGAACACATCATAATCGTCCCAGGAATAGATGAATCGGACATTCTTACCCTTCTCGCGAAGCGCTTTCACCACAAGATCAACAGAGATGATCTCTCTGAAATTCCCTATATGTACCGTACCGCTCGGAGTGATTCCGCTTGCGCAGGTGTAGGTCTCTTTATCGCCTTTCTCGCGGATAACCTTATCCGCGTATATATCGGCCCAATGCAATGATTTATTCTGTGTACTCATGATAGCGGATTATAGCGAGAGAGAAGAAGAAACGCAAGGAGTGAAACACCCTCCAAGTTATTGACAGAGAAAAAGAATCTCCGCTATTATCATTCGAGTCGGGCCTATAGCTCAGTTGGTTAGAGCATCGGACTCATAATCCGTGGGTCGTAGGTTCAAGTCCTACTGGGCCCAAAGAGAAACTCCTTGCGATTGCAGGGAGTTTTTCTGTTTTTCAAGGGAAAAGCTGAAGACCACCACCGAATAGGAGTGGAAAGCTTCATTCATCAATTTCCACGATCAATTCATCATCTACTAAGATCCTCTTCGATTTTCTGGACACCCATGACGTTATCAGGACATTTCCCCAGTTGAAGAAGAAGAGTCCGGCCAGTATGAGCGTTCCTCCTATGAGGGTCGCACTGCTTACCGTCTCCCCTGCCAGAATATAACCCCAGAACGTGGAGAGGAAGGGGGTGACGAACATGTAGTTGGTCACCTGTGAGGCCAGCTTTGCCTTGGAGAGTGCCTTTGCCCACATCACGTAGGCTATGGCGCTGGAGAAGACGCCTAGGATCAGGATATAGAGAACATAAATAAGAGGAACGTTCTGCATCTCGCCTATTGCCCTGGGGAGATGGAACAGGTAGAAGATCGTCCCCTCCTGTCATACTGTAGGTTGCGGTTTCAAGAGCAGTGTACCGTCTGCTCAGGATACGTTGAAGGATATTGTAATAGCTGATGAAGAAGGCTGCCGCCACGAGCCAGAGGATTCCTGTCAGGGCGCTGGATGATTCCTTCATCATCGAAAGTACGACGACTCCAATCAGTGATAGTCCCATGGAGAGCCATTGGTAGAGTTTCAGTCGCTCTTTATGTAAGAGACTCGCTATGGCTGCGGTGATGACCGGGCTGGTTGCAATGATGACGCTTCCCATTGAGGGAGTTTGCCGTCTTGAGTCCTTCATTGAACATCAGAAGGTACAGGTAGAACCCGACGATACCTGCCAGCAGGAAGAGCGGGATATCCTTCACTCTCGGGAGCCTGGAACGCATCAGAGTCAGCGCGATGATCATCGTCACTGATGCGATCACACAGCGCAGTGCACCGATGGAAGCTGAGCTTACCTCAGGCATCATGAGCCTGGTCAGCACGAAGATCAGTGACCAGCAGGTGATCGTGATAAGAGCATACAGGTGGTAGCTATCGCGTATTCGCATGATAGATAGCATCATCGTGAAATGAGAGCAACATGTCAATCAGGCCTTTACACACTGTTTCCTGTTTCCTATCCAGTCGGTGCTGAAGTAATAGATGATGAAGATGAGAGCACTCATGCTCCAGGTGATGGGGTATGCCCAGAAAACGACGCGAATGTCCATCAGCACCGAGAGTGCAACCTTGATGTAAAGGACACGGAAGATGCACCAGCAGGCTAACATGACAGACATGGGAACCATAGATTTCCCTGCTCCTCTGAAAATTCCCGCCATGACGTGGGAAAGTGCGAGGGGCATGATGAACATCGTTGATATCTGGGCTTTCTGCACGCCTACGGCGATGACAGCCGGATCCCGGCTGAAAAGGCTCAGCAGGGGCTCTGCATAGTAGTAGAGCAGGAGTCCTATGGACTCTGCGAGTACCATGGAGAACAGGAGGCCGAACCGGGTTCCCTTTCGTACTCTATCCAGCTGCCTGGCACCGAGATTCTGTCCTGTGAAGGTGGTGAGAGCAAGGGCGAAACTGGTGACCGGAATGAAGGCGAAGCCCTGGATACGCATGAAAGCTCCGCTGCCGGCCATGGCGGCTGCTCCAAAGAGGTTGACGCTCGACTGCACAAAGACATTAGCCAGCGAGGTGACCGAGTTCTGGATTCCCGAGGGGACGCCGATTCTCAGTATCTTTGTGATATAGCCGGTATGGAAACGGATGTTCTTCAGCTCGACCTTTACCACGTCGTTCGTTGTGAACAGCAGGCGGAAGGCGAGAAAGGCACTCACCGACTGGCTGAATATGGTTGCATACGCAGTTCCCGCTATGCCCAGCTTGAAGTAGCCGACCAGCAGGAGGTCAAGCAGGATGTTGAGCACCGAGGCGATCATCAGGAAGTAGAGGGGGTGCCTGCTGTCCCCGACGGCCTGGAGGATTCCTGTCGCGGCATTGTAGAGCACCAAGGCACTCACACCCAGGAAGTAGATACGCACATAGGTGTTCGCATCGGTAAAGACGTTCTCGGGGGTACCCATCCATTTAAGGAAGAGCGGAGCGAAGATATAGCCGAAGACGGTAAGCAGGAGAGAGCACAGCAGGGCGAAAGCCACAGAAGTGTGCACTGCCTTTTTCACCGCTTCATGATCCTGTGCTCCATACAGGATGGAGATCCTTACCCCTGCCCCGACGAAAAGTCCCTGAAAGACCCCGATGGTAAGAAATACCAGAGAAGCGGTGGAACTGATCGCTGCAAGTGCTTCCTTGCCGACGAAATTACCCACCACCAGGGAGTCTGCCGTGTTGTAAAGCTGCTGGGAAAGGGTACCGATAGATAAAGGGATGGCGAAATAGATCAGATTCTTGTGAATCGATCCACACGTCATCAGTTTTGTATGTGTACCCATAATACAGGTACTGTAGATCATCGCCCGTTTTCAATCAATCAGATTTCGTATTTTACTGATTGTTTTATACAGACTTTATCCGAAGACACATCAACTCAGGAGATGGAGCGCAGTATATGGATGAACGGATCATACATGTTGATGCATTGGAAGAGAAACTTCTTTCAGAAGATGCTTCATTTGCAGAGTACCACCGCCTGTGGAAACCATTAGCAAAGTTCCTGGTAGACTATGAATACTTGAAAGGAATGAACAGACTCACTCAGAATGATATCGCATCGAGGTCAAAGACTACACAGAGTGCCATTTCTCGGTTGATTCGGATGAAAGGAAAACCGACATACACCCTCCTTCACAGAGTGAGTGAAGCTGTGGGCGGGAACCTGTTTGTTACCCCCATTGGCCGATATGACGGTCACACTCCCTTTCGATCTTCATGTTCAGGCCGTAAAACTTGCAGAAGCACAACATATCAGTGTCACTGAACTCATGCAGAAGCTTCTGAGAAAATCGATTTCCACTCATCCTATAGCCTCCGAGAAATCTCACTGTGAGGTATCTGAAGCCCCGAACCAATAGAATTCCGGGGTTGCTGAATATATATTACTCCTGTGAAGAAATCTTATCATTCACCCTGATAGCCATACTCACCATCATCTTGCAGATACCGTCACTGGAAGCTTCGAAAGCTTCAATATCCTCCTCCAGAATACCCAGGCTCTCACCCACTTCGTCCACGTCGATATTCGCTCCGAAGAATAGGAACTGCCAGCCCAGAGCTCTCTTGTCGGCTATCATATGGCGTACCAGATTGTTGTCAAACTTTCTGCTCGCATTCTCATACCCGTCGGTTGTGATGACGAAGATCACAGACTGGGAAGGATCCTCATCAGGCAGAGGTTTCCTCTCTGACATCTCCATGATGGTTCTACCCACCGCATCATACAAGGCAGTCATACCTCCGACGGCATACTCATTTTTCTTCAGCTTCGCCTGATCGATCGAAACTCTGCTTCTGATCATCTCATAGGTATCGCAGAACAGCACCGTCGTTATCACAGCATCGGGAGTGATCTCCTTCTGCCTGTTCAGGAAGGAGTGGTAGCCTCCGACCGTATCAGCTTCAAGAGACGACATCGATCCGCTGCTATCAAGAATAAAGACAATCTCTGTATTTTCCATACTGTACCTCCTCAGGTTCGTGGTATAGTCAAAGCGTACCCGGAGTCAGGTAATGAATGGTCGCCCCGAAGGCGACATTTCTCTGTGATTTCCGGTTATAATACGAGTGGAGGAACTTGGAATGATTGACACAGAAACCTTATCGGACATACAGATCTATGTTGACACTCACTTCCTCCCATCCTTAGAACAGGAAGAACTCCTGTTCTCCTGCGGATCGTGTGCTGATGAGTTGGAAAGTGATATCTATGAATACATCAATCAGGAGCAGGAGGAAACTTTTGCCGAAGTATTGTTTTCCTTCATTGAAACAAGCGGCTCAACTGAAGTGGACATCTACACCCGCGCCGGACTAGACAGAAAACACTTCTCAAAGATCAGAGCAGGGTTGTCAGGGAAGACCTATACCCCGAAAAAGGAGACGATCATCTCTCTCGGCCTCTCGCTCGAACTTCCGAGACAATCCTTCGACAAACTCCTTGCATCTGCCGGCTTCAGCCTCTCCTCTGCGATCAGGAGGGACCTTGTTGTCTCCTACTGTATCGAGCACAGTATATTCAACGTGATCGATGTCCGCCTCGCAATCGATTCGATAGAACATACCTGATTGCTCTGAAATAACGTACATTTCAAGGCCTTGATATATGATCAGGAAAGGGGTATCCTTTTTTACGTCTTCCGTAGAAGTGAATAGATGGTGAAAACTTTTACAGGAGGACACTATGTCTCGATATTCACAGAAATTCTTGGAAGAAGCCCACTCACACACATTCAAGAACGAGAAAGAGATCTCTGAAAGCTCCCTCGTCGTCTGCCTCTACTACGGTCGTCTCTACGATCCGGGAAAGTACGAACCTGACCTGGAAGAAGAACGTGACGGACAGAAAACCGCATTCTGCCATTTCTGTCCTGTTGATGCGGTTATAGGGAATGCCTCAGGTTTTCCCATCACCGATAAAGACTTCGTAAAGGAGTGTGGAGCGTACTGGTTCGCAGGGAAAAAGGTTCAGCTGAACATCATTGAATGAGAATAAAGAAAGTTCATTTTTTTCTTTATGAGCCGTAACGTTCGTTCTTATCAAGGGTTACAATATGTATATTATCAAAGCAAAACCTATATGCAAGGAGGATGAATATGGCGAAGAACCCAAAAAATGTACTCCAGATAATAGCATCAACTAAGGTTCAGCAGGGACTTATCGCATTGCTGTTCATCGCAATGGGAATCATCGGATTCTCTTCGGGGAGAGGTCTGGGAAACGATATCTCACGGGAAATCTCGAATATGTTTGGAGGGGACAGTGAATTTCTACTATATATCGTCTCCACTCTCGAACTTATCTGCGGTATTTTCCTGGGTGCACAGCTTGTTGTGAAGAATATCCCTTCATCCTTTGTTACACTTGCCCTTACAGTCATCATGATCTTCTGGGTAGTGCTGATTATCATCCTTGATGTACTTACCATTGATTTTGGAAACTTTGACGGATCTGAGTGGTTCTCATGGATTGAGCAGACAGCATTGCATCTCATTGTTCTCGCAAGCATCATAAAGATCCAAGACTAATTCATGCAAACACTGAGGGAGAGCACGTGGGCTCTCCCTTTTATATAGCGCCTCTATCATCTCCTTAGCGGACTACAAATCTGACTGCGGCTGGTTCTATAATTTTACTATCATGAATATACGTAAGACAGATCAATAAATATATCGTTTGGGAAAAATGTAGTATATTCATTACCCTGAAAAGGATTGATGATTCGGTCATTGCATGGCTCCTTGAAAAGGATAATCCCTCCGTCCGTTACCTGACCCTGAGGAATCTGCTGAGTTGCCCCGTACCTGACACTGAGATACTGAAAGGTTCCTCCTCCATCATGACAACGGGACCTGTTCCTCAGATTCTTTCACTGCAGAGCAGTGACGGTTATGAGGCTATCCCGACCGTTTCTACCTGTACACGTACGAGGAAACCTCTTGAACACTTCTCATCCTTGCTGAACTCGACGCGAATGGTGAAAACTTTTACAGGAGGACACTATGCCTCGATATTCACAGAAATTCTTAGAAGAAGCCCACTCACACACATTCAAGAACGAGAAAGAGATCTCTGAAAGCTCCCTCGTCGTCTGCCTCTACTGCGGTCGTCTCTACGATCCGGGAAAGTACGAACCTGAGTTGGAAGAAGAACGTGACGGACAGAAAACCGCATTCTGCCATTTCTGTCCTGTTGATGCGGTTATAGGGAATGCCTCGAGCTCTCCCATAACCGATGAAGATTACATAAAGGAGTGCGGAGCATACTGGTTCGAAGGAAAAGAGGTTCAGCTGAACATCGTTGAATGAAAGTACCAAGTATCATGATCATAACCTGAACGTATCTCTCGCAGATACATTTTTCAGGATTTTGTATTCCCTGCAAACACGTTTTATCCCATTTTGTATTTCTCATAAATACGTTTTACTAAAAACACCAAGGTAACGAGAACTCTGTTCGTGCATACCCGCGATGAATCCGGCAAATACTACGGACACCCCAGAGTTCTCCTGTAACATGTTCTGGCCTTTACGTGTTATACTACATATACCTCTGTCGATCAGAGGAAACTTCATGAACTCAAATCTTTCTTCCTGTGGTCGACTGCTTTTCATCGGCCCCGTCACTCTGGAAAGTCTTACTCCGCTGCAGCGGCCGCTGGCTTCTAAGCATGCGATGCCATCTCTCAGGTGAAACCCGGGGAATACTTCTTCTGATCATACGGCACCGCATTGAATCCTGAACACATCTGTCTCACAGACAGATCAAAGGGGGAATTCATGCAGAAAAGGAAGAAATCAGAATTACCTGGAAAGATAATCTCTATGGTCATACTTACTCTTCTGATCATACTCACAGCAGCAGGATGTGAAGTGGATCAGCAGATCACACCGCCCGAAAAGGTATCGGTATTCTTCTATACCGATGGGGGATCGGCCGTATCGACTCAGGAAATTGAAAAGAGTGAGTATGTCCCTCAGCCTCCCGATCCAATAAAAACGGGATATGATTTCGTTTCATGGTATGCTGAGCCGGAACTGAGCACGAAATGGAATTTCACCTTCGATACAGTCTCTTCCGATATGGTGCTGTATGCAAAGTGGACTGAACGGCAGGAGAAAATCTTCGCAGGTGATTTCGACACCTTTCTCTTGAAACCGAGCGGAGTCCTGTGGGCTACCGGAAGTAATATACCCGGAAATCTTGGAACAGGTACGAATACGAATATCAGCACACCGGTGATCATCACAGATGATGTTGTTTCCATCGCCCCCGGAGCGAGCCATACAATGGTCCTCACCTCAGACGGAAAGCTGTATGGGACGGGAGAGAACGGTCAATACCAGTTGTGTGACGGAACAGATACGGATCAGAACAGCCTTCACTTCATTATGGACGATGTAGCCGATGTGTTTGCCGGAGGTGACAGTACCTTCATTCTGAAAATAGACGGATCACTGCTGGCAGGAGGAGATAACACCTACGGACAGCTGGGGAACGGAACACCATTACCGTACGTAGAGAGTCCTGTTTATATCACAGACAGGGTGAAAAAGGTCGCGGCAAGTGATTTTTTCTCCCTGATTCTGAAAACAGACGGCTCACTCTATGGTACGGGCTACAACCTGAATGGGGAACTTGGGGATGGGACTAATACGAACAGATCCACTCCCGTTTTCATGATGGATGGGGTTGCAGATATTGCAGCAGGCGAGCACCATTCGGTTATCCTGAAAACCAGCGGAGCACTCCTTGTTACCGGGTACAACTATTATGGTCAGCTCTCCATAGGCACTGACGGACCTGATTCAGATATCAGCACCCCCCGCTTTATCACTGACGAAGTGACTTCCATTGCCGCGGGACGAGATTTCACCATGATCATCAAAGAAGATGGGAATCTTTATGCTTCTGGAAGAAACAATTTCGGACAGCTGGGAGACGGCACATTATTGTCAAAAACCAGATTCGAGTTGATTAAAACAGATGTAACAGCCGTCTCCTGCGGTGACCTTCACTCCGTGATTATTACTGACGAGGGAAAGATACTTACTTCAGGAAGAAATGATGACGGTGAACTTGGAACAGGAACAACAACTGATTCGCTCTTCTATACTGAGTCTCTTTTTTGAAAAATCGGAAAGAGATCATGATCGAGAGAATGCCTTCATGAGGGCATCCCTGGAGTTCATGAGGATATTTCAGGAGAAGAAGTAGATTCGAGACATAGAAGAATACGGATCGAACTGAAGAATCCCGGTACACACACTCTCTCACGTGAAAAGCACTATCATCGTGGGGTTATATCTATTGGTATGAGTTCTCTCTCTGTCCGCCCTCACTCCATCGGATAGGTCATTCCCCATCTCTCTCGTATCGCATCCATGGTGTGCATCATCTTCAGTATTTCAGAGTGAGGCATCTGTTCACATTCCACCTCACCTGCTTCTATCGCATCGATACAGGCTTCCACCTGATATTCGAAGCCGGTGATCTGCTTCGGCTGAAGCAGTTCCTTCACCTGATTGCGATCCAGATCGAATATACGTATCGCCTCGGGGTTGTTGATATTCTGCACCTCGATAAAACCTTTCGTTCCGTAGATCATGCCCCGTCGGTCTGTGACGGCATGCTGGGTGCTGTGAACAGTGGCCATAACATTCCCCGGGTAGGTGAAGACGGTGGTGCTCTGCCCGTCCATTCCGGTTTCGATGGGGATCATCGTGGTATCGAATGAAGTGAAATCGTCTCCGAGAACCATAGACATGAAGGTGATCGTGTATACACCGACGTCGAGCAGGGCTCCGCCTGCGAGAGTGGGTTCGATGAGACGGGGGACTGTATCGATGAGGTAACCGAGATTCGCGGTGAGTGATCTCACCTCGCCGATCACCCCGCTGGCGATCGTCTCATCAAGTATCTTTCTCATAGGTACGTAGCGGGTCCAGATCGCCTCGGCAAGGAGCAGCTTTCTGCTTCTGGCAAGGTCAATCACATCCCGGGCCTGCTTCTCATTGATCGTGAAAGCTTTCTCGCACAGGACAGGTTTATCATGTTCGAGAGCGAGCCTGATATGCTGCTGATGATGAGAATGGGGAGTGGCGACATAGATCAGTCCGATATCCGGGTCACTCACGAGTTCCTCATAGGAACCGTAGGCTTTCGGCATCGAAAACTCATCTGCGAAGCTCTGAGCCTTTTCCAGTGACCGGGAACCGATTGCATACGCATTCGCCCTGTCCATCCCATTAAGAGTAGCTGCCATCTTACGGGCAATACCGCCGGCACCGATTATACCTACATTCATACTGAACCTCCTCGGAACTCTTTTACTATACCATGTTTTTCTAAACCCTGAAGGGAATTCCTTCAGACCTGATGAGACTTCCTTCAGACCTGATGGGACTTCCTTCAGGCCTAATGGGAATTCATTCCCCGACCGGACAATTCATTCACTCTGGTGATGCCCACTCGGGCACGTCAACACCATAGGTCAAAGCAAGCTCTCTCAGTTCTTCAAGCAGGGCAGAAGAGAGCGGGACTCCTGTACGGCGGCGTTCCGCTTCAGTCGCGGCAAGCCCTTCTCCCGGGATATGAAGTGTCTCACCGGTTTCTTCTGAAACGATGGAATGGAGCTCATCCTTCCAGAGAGACATTCTCTGATAAAAGTCCTCCATATCCATTATCCGGGAGGGATCTATGACGATGATCAGATGGGTGATGGAAGAGACCTTCTCAGGATCCTTGTACATGCTTGAGATATCTCTCAGGAACGGACCTCCTGCCAGAACTCCGGTAAGAAGGTCGAGGGCCAGGGCGAGAGAGAATCCCTTATGCATCGCCATCGGAAGTAGGAAACCTGCATAGCCCTCTTTCGGGTCAGTTGTAGGTCTCCCCTGGGTATCCAGTGCCCAGGTGTCGGGGATCGAAGAGCCTTCCTGCATTGCTCTCAGGAGCTTCCCGAGCGCCACTGACGATAACGAGATATCTACGGAAAAGGGAGGGTGATCCCTCATGGGGACCGAAATCGCAAGCGGGTTGTTCCCTACGATACTCCCTTTGAAATTCACCATTCCCATCAGAGGAGGAACATTGGTCGAGACAATCCCTACCATCCCCTTCTCTGCCGCCTTCATCGAATAGAGTCCGGCGGAACCGAAATGGTTGCTGTTCTTTGCCCAGATAAGCCCTACCCCATACTCGCCTGCTTTCTCAACCGCATAGGAGACAGCCTCATCAGCCACAAGGAATCCCATAGCATTGTCACCGTCCAGAATTCCCATGGGCGTTCCGGGAATCTCAGTGCGCTTCATCTCACCTTTTGCCGTGATCATCCCGGTGCTGAGTCTCTTGAGATAGACTTTCAGGCGATGAACACCATGGGTGTCTATACCTCTGAGATTCGAGAGCACGAGCAGCTCTGCGATCCGCTCGGCATGAGAAGCAGGTACCTGTACTGCCTGAAAGAGGTCACTCACAAATTCCGAGAGTACACTATGGTCTATATTCATGACACTGTCCTTCGTGGTTTTTCATACAGCATACCCTGTAGCCTCCCAGAATGCATCATGTTTTTCCCCGATACGAGGGAAGAAAATGTGCGTCAGAGATACATTCCCTCAGGAAAAGCTTCCCGAATACACTTCTGTATGATAGGGAAAGGTGACCCGTCCGTCTTTCTCAAAGGTATCGAACAGGGTGTTCAGATGCTCTGAAAACTCGCGGTATCCTGACTCCTGTGGCTGCGGAGTATACGAAGAAGAGAAGACTCTTCCAAGGAACCCCTTTCGATCGAATACCTGACGGTGAGGAAAGAGTTCATAGTCTATCGGGCTCTGAAAGAACTCCTCTATATCTTTCTTCTCTATCGCATGATGATGAACGGAGGTATAGCGTGTACCCAGGGAACCTGTCAGGACCTCCTCATACGCCTTCATGAAAGGGTCACTCGTATCACGTCTGTTCCAGATAAGATGGACTCTGCCGCCTGCTTTCAGGATCCGGGAGAACTCGAGTCGTGTCTGGAGAGGATTGAACCAGTGAAAGGCCTGAGCACTGGTGATGAAATCGACCGAGTGGTCAGGAAGTGAGGTATGTTCGGCACCTCCGTCTATGGAGATGAAACCGGGAACATCCTCACAGAATACTTCTGCGGCTCTTCTCATCTCGGCATTCGGCTCAACGGCGTAGACACATTTCACACGAGAGAGGAGCTGTCTGGAAAGCAGTCCCGTCCCTGACCCGATATCGGCGACAGCACTCGTGCTGTCCATTCCGTCAGCTTCCAGATAGTTCAGCAGGGACTCAGGATAATCAGGACGATAGGCCGCATAATCATCCACACGCGAAGAGAATCGCTCTTTCGAATCAGGTGATGTACTCATGAGACCTCCGGCTCAAAGGTAACAGATTGCAGGGACAGGATGGAAGTAGAGAGCTCTTCACCTCCGTCCCTATCTATTCTGCGCAGAGATCGACGGCTATGTATAGCTTGACGGGAGGTTCTTCAAAGTATTTCAGGAGGACGGGACAGAGCCAGCCGTCCATGCCGGTCCCTTTCACGCGATACTTGTTCCAGGTACCGTTTTCCCTGCATTCCCGCCATTCCATACAGAACTGGTATTCACTGAACTTCCTGTCAGAGAATGTCAGCGCGAGGGTATCACCCGGGAGACCGAGACGTATCTGCATTTCGCTGATCACTTCGCTCGACCCTTCTACAAATGGTTCTTCATAGACATCTTTTGCAGGATCATCAAAGTACCAGGTATCACCTTTTCTGTAGAGATGTATCGTCAGTTCCATTCCAACCCCTTGAGACGTTTTAAGTAAAAACACTTTCTATATAAAATACATGATACCGACGTCTCTGTGAAGGTGAAAATCTGACATATCTTATGACAATTTATCCTTTATTGTGAGATTGAAATCGAAATAGCTGGATACCATCATGAAAGATTCATGTTTAGATGAACAACAGGGAACAAGAGAGTTGAACACGTCCCGGCACAGGTTCCCGGGAAGAAGGCCGGCTCAGATTGCGTCTGTTTTGATCAGATAAGGATTCTGACAAGAAGAAAGAGGGAGGAGACTCCTGCCGCGACGGCAATGACGATACTGAAGAGACGGACCTTCAGACGACGGAAGAACCGATTCCCCACGAGAGCTCCTGCCACCCCTGCGATAATCTCTACAAGAAAAAAGGGCAGCATATCAGAGCCCTACTGTGAGTGAGTAGCCGAGTGAGGCTGTGATGCCGATGAATACGGAATTCAGGAGCGCTGTTCCCACAGCCTCCTTCGCCGGCAGGGCGAACATCGCAAGAATCGGAACCACGAGGATCGGCCCTCCCGCTCCTGCAAAGGAACAGAATGCCGCAGTGAAGAATCCGATGAGGACGAGAAGAGAGGGAGAGTGGAGGTGTGCGTGAGTATCTTCTGCGTTCTCTCCCCTTCCCCTCTGTCTGTTCAGGAGGATGATACTCGAGAGCAGGATGAAGCCGTACAGTACCAGAGATACCGTCTGAACAGGCATCAGAGTATTGAGTCTGACTCCTATCAAGGCACCGGGAACACTCCCGGCACTGAGAATCAGAGCCATGCTTGAGATTAAGATTTCCCGCCTTCCAGTAGAAATACGCACCGGCTGCGCCCGAGACTGTGAAGGCAACGAACGAGAGCGTGAAGGCATCCCTCACCGGGAAGCCCATCAGGCCTGTAAGCATCACGGGAAGGAGGAAGCCTCCAATGCCGGTTCCTCCCACGAGGAATCCGATCAGGAGGTTCGCGAGGGCAAGGGAGATCAGTACCATCCGTTCTTCCTAGAAGACATCCGCATCGCGGGAGGATATCATATCACCTGCGTAGTGCTGACGCATCTCTTCGTACAGCGCCTCGCTTCTGTAGGGGACGGAATAGTTTGATTCATGAATCAACACGAGCCTGCCGACGCCTCCCTGAGAAGCCATCTGTGCGAGCTCACTCGGCTTCAGATGGTAGGACCAGATGATTGTGCTCCTTCTCCTCCTCGGAAAGTCCTCCCCAGGGTGCGTTGGGAAGCGTATCCTTCGAGCAGATCTCCGTCACCAGGATATCGACACCTTCGCAGGCCTCAGCGAACTCATCATTGACCTTTCCGTCTCCTGCCCATACCGCACTCTTATCTTTCGAGACGAACTTGTACCCGAGATTGGCGATGGTTCCGTGAGGATGGAAGAAGGCTTCCACGCTGACCCGCTCATCCTGGTAGACCTTTCCGCTTTCAGTAATATCTGTCACCTCGACACGCCAGCCGGTATCGTTCGCTCTCTCATCACCGTTGATACGCTCATGGATATCACGTTCATGAGCCTTCAGCAGATGCTCAACAAGCTCCTTCGTCCCTTCAGGACCGTAGATTTTCATCCCTCGGTTCTTCCGAAGATCCAGGGGTTCAGGATCAGAGAGGCAAGGCCAACAATATGGTCGGAATGGAGGTGAGTGATGAAGAGTGTCGTCAGATTCTTCGGGGCGAACACGTCGATGAGCAGGCCGTCATGGGCTGTCGCAGCTTTTGCTATCGCCCGTATCACCCCTTCCCCGGCATCGATCAGATAAGGGAACCCGTCGGCTACGAATGCTCCTGCGGCTCCGAGACGGTAGGGATTCGGGCTCGGTGTACTCGTCCCGAGAGTGACGACGAACGCACTCTCGTCCCTGGCGGCGAACAGCCTTCCGGGACCCGGATCACAGAGGATCTCCTCTGTCTTGAATCTATGCATCATGGTGTTTTTTGTATCCTTCATGAATTCTCCTCTTCAGTATCAGATCGTGCGGGCTTATCTGCCCGTCCAGTTCATTCTCTCTTTCATCACCTCACTCGCCTTGCGGCTTCGGTGAAGGATCGCCTCCTCGTCAAGCGTAAGGACTTCACCCTTGCGCATGACAGCCTTTCCTGCGACGAACAGGTCGGTGATATCTGAGATATCGACCGTCTCCACCAGCGTATTGAGCAGGTTGTAGGTGTCGGACATATATGGGGTCTGTCGAGATCTATCAGGGCGATATCGGCTTGCTTTCCGACCTCGATCGAGCCGATATGAGCTTCTTTCCTGAGAGCCTTCGCTCCCCCCATGGTGAGCATCTCCAGCAGCTGGAGGGATTCGCGACCTGGTAATCCATGTACGGCGCTCCCCAGACGGCTGCCTGAGAATATTTAAAGGCGGTCATCTCTCTGAACATATTCAGTCCCGCATGGGCAGCCCCGTCGGTTCCAAGTCCGACCGATACTCCGCTTGCGATAAGCTGAGGTGTCTTCGTGATCCCCTTTCCGAGATTGCTTCTCGGGCAGTGAACGACGTGAACACCCCGTTCCGCGAGGATCCTGATATCAGATTCAGAGAGCTGAATACAGTGAGCGGCAAGGAAGTTGTCGCCGAGGGCTCCGATGGAATCGAGGTATTCGATCTCTCTCATACCGAACTCTCTCAGTGCAAAGAGGGTCGACTCGGGGTATTCACTTATGTGGGCATGGATACCCGCATCTCTCTGACGCGCTGCGGCTACCATGGCTGTGATGAGCTCTTTCGAGCACGAGCGGGCGGAACGGAACTGGAAGAAGAAATCGAATCTTCCCTCCCCCTCCTCTTTCACAAACTGGTAGAGGTCATCATTGATCTTCAATGCTTTCGTCTATCCTGCTCAGCGAGCCGGCAGGCAGATGCTCTCCGATATCGGAAGAGGGGCGTGTCAGCGCTCCCCTCAGACCTGAAGCTTTCAGGATGGGGAAGAATCTCTTCGATATAATCGGCCCCTGCATCTGCGAAAGCCGTGATTCCCGACCTGATCATCTCCAGAGCCGCAAGCTCTGAGGAGACGGTCATCTCCTTGGCGGTGAGGCGCGTCTCGAAGGGGAGATTGAACCTGAGATAGAGGACGGGAAATTCGTTGGTGAGCACTCCACGCATCAGTTGCTGAGAGATATGTGTATGAGCGTCGATCAGACCGGGCATCGCAAGGGAACGGCTCCCGTCGAGGTATTCGGTCGCAGTAAGCCGCTGGTCTGTGTGAGACTGTATCAGTGCGATCTGAGTGCCTGTGAATGCGATATCCTGATGTGTCTTGATGGTGTAATCCGGGCTCAGAAGTGAGCAGTCCTCGATAACGAGGTCGTATGCTGTACGGTTCATCTAATCCTGCCTGTTATAACGGTTTGCCCATAGCTGCCGGGGCCTTCGCCCGGCCGACAAAGAGAAGGAGTGCGATAATCGTCATTACATAGGGAAGCATCGAGAGGAACTGGAAGGGTATGACAGATTCTCCGATCTGCAGCCTGAGCTGCAGTCCTTCGGCAAAGCCGAACAGCAGTGATGCCGCCACTGCGCCGAGCGGTTTCCACTTGCCGAATATCAACGCCGCTACCGCGATATAGCCCTTTCCGGCTGTGACGTTCTCCATGAACTGACCCATCTGACCGATCGTGAGATACGCGCCGGCGAGACCGGCGAGAACACCCGAGGCAAGGGTGCAGAGGTAACGGATCTTCATCACATTTCCCCCGAGGGTGTCCACCGCCCTCGGATTCTCTCCCGTCGCCCGGATCATGAGACCGGCAGGCGTACGGTATATCAGGTACCATACGGCAGGAACTGCCAGGTAGGTGATGTACACAAGGAGCGAATGGTTGAACAGCACCTGTCCCACTACCGGGATATCGGAAAGGAACGGGATCGCGATATTGGAGAAGGAGGCAACCCCGTAGGGCCTGTTTCCATATCCGAAGAGCATCGACAGAAGATACTCGTAATACCCAGTGCCGTGATATTGATCCCCACTCCTGCGACGGTCTGGTTGGCTTTTGCCGTCACCGAAAGAAAGGCGAGCACGAGGGCTGCAAGGGCCCCTCCGAGCATACCGCAGAGTGCCCCGAAGAGGGCGCTTCCACTGTAGACGGAGCCGAGGAAGCCGGTGAAGGCTCCCATGAGCATCATTCCCTCGAGGGCGAGGTTGATGATCCCGACCCGGGCCGGTGAAGACACCGCCGAGGGAAGCAAGTGCAAGGGGAACGGCCATTCTCACCGTAGCGGTAAGGACACCGGTCATGGAAATATCGAAGAGTGAGCTCATACGGATTCCTCCTTTTCAGCTGCCTGCTCTTGCGGCCCTGTATGATGTAATTCTGGAAAAATGAGTCTGTGAGAATGAACAGCACGGCAAGTCCCTGAATGACATAGACGATCGCGATCGGGATCTGCACGACATGCTGCATCGCATTCGCTCCTACACGGAGGGCTCCGAAGAACAGAGCCGCGAATACGACACCGAGCGGATGGAGTTTCCCGAGCAGCGCGATGGAGATCGCATCAAAGCCGTAGCCTGAGGTGAATTCATTGTAGAGACGGTGATGGAGGCCGAGCACCTCGGACATTCCCGCGATCCCGGCGAAGCCGCCGGAGAGGAGCATCGCCAGGATGATATTGCTCTTCACACTCATCCCGGCATACTGCGCAGCCTTCGGGTTGAAGCCCACCGTCCGTTATTCTGAAACCCTGGGGAAGCCGATAGAACAGAAGGTAATAGCTCAGTACCAGAACAAGGGCAATGATGAAACCGGTATGGAGTCTGGTCCCCTCCAGTATCCTGGGAAACCAGAATTCCCGTGCAATCTTCGCACTCTGAGGATAGTAGTTGTCAGGTTCGCGCATCGGACCGTCGAGCATGAAACTCAGGATATGGATCGCAATGTAGTTGAGCATGATCGTATTGATGATCTCCGAGATCCCGAACTTCGCTTTCAGTATACCGGGTACTGCACCCCAGAGACCTCCACCGAGGAATCCCGCAAGGAGGATAATCAGGAACATCAGGACAGGTGAGGAGATCGGGAAGTAGAGGGATGCTGCCGTCGCGGCGATCCCTCCCACGATCATCTGCCCTTCCGCTCCGATGTTGATCAGATTGCACCTGAAAGAGATCGAGAGACCGAGCCCTGCGATCAGCAGAGGCGTCGTCTTGATCAGCGTATTCGCTATACCTGTCTTGCTTGCGAAGGCTCCGGCAAACAGATGCCCGTAGGGCCGTGAACGGGTTGATATCAACCACGGCCATCACCACCCCTCCGGCAACAAGGGCAAGGAGCACGGCAATGAGCGAGCTGAACATACCGAAGAGGGAAGCGGTACGCTTCTCCCGTTTCACCACCTCGATACGGCCGATTTGCAGTTTCTTTTCCATATCAGTTCACCCCACCTGTTCAGCCACGGACACCGGCCATGGCGAGACCGATCTCCTCGAAGCTGGCGTGTGCGGGAAGGATCTCTTTCATGATCTCTCCCTTATAGATGATCAGAACCCGGTCCGAGGACCGCAAGCACCTCATCAAGGTCTGTTGAGATCAGAAGGACCGCCTTGCCCTTCGTCCTCTCCTCTATCAGCTGCTTCTGGATAAACTCCGTCGCGCCGATATCGAGTCCACGACTCGGCTGAGCCGCTATCAGAAGGTCAGGATCACGATCCAGTTCCCGTGCGATCACAACCTTCTGCTGATTCCCGCCGCTGAGATTCCTGATCTCTTCCTGTATGCCGCCTCCCCTGATATCGTACTGCTTACTCATCCGTTCAGCGAATTTCGAGGATACCTGTGGATGCCGGAACCCTTTTGTCGTGAACGGCTCTGTATCGTAATTCATCAGGGTAAGATTCTCGGTAACAGTGAAATCCATCACGATCGCTGTTGACTGCCTATCCTCGGGAATATGCGCGAGCCCTTTGTCGATGATCTGACGGGGCTTACTGTTCGTGATCTCCTCCTTATTGAAGAAAATCCTTCCTCCGGTGCAGTGCCTCAACCCGTGGATCACCTCCGCGAGTTCTTTCTGCCCGTTCCCGTCAACACCGGCTATACCGACGACTTCTCCACCGCAGACGGAGAACGAAAGGGAATGGAGCACCTCAAGGCCTTTGTCGTCTTGACAGTGCACGTCATCAAGGATAAGGACGGGTTCACCGACCTGAACGGCCGGATGGTCGTACTGGAGAATGACCTCCCTACCGACCATCATTTCCGCCAGTTTTTCCTTTGTTGTGGATGAAGTATCCACCGTCTCGATCTTTCTGCCGTCACGCAGTACACTCACCCTGTTTGAGATTTCCATCACTTCCCACAGCTTGTGGGAGATGAAAATGATGGAATTCCCCCTCTTCGTGATATCACGGAGAACGATGAAAAGCTCGGTTACTTCATTGGGGGTGAGCACTGCCGTAGGCTCATCCATGATGAGAACCTCGGCATCCCGGTAGAGCACCTTCAGGATCTCGACCCGCTGCTGCTCACCTACCGAAAGATCAGATACGAGAGCCCAGGGATTGATCGAAAGACCATAGAGTTCGGAGAGCTCCATGATCCGCTTCTCCACCTTTTTCAGGTTCAGGCGATAGAACTTCTGATCCTTCAGACCGAGCGCTACATTCTCCACGACCGTCAGCGTCGGGATAAGCATGAAGTGCTGATGGATCATCCCGATTCTGTTCTGAATTGCCTGGTTCGGTGAACTGAAAGATTTTTTCTCCCCGTTCAGGAAGATCTCTCCCCCGTCACTCGAGTAGAGCCCGTAGAGAATATTCATCAGTGTCGACTTACCTGCCCCGTTCTCGCCCAGAAGGGCATGAATCTCCCCTCTTCTCAGAGAAAAGTCGACCGAGTCATTCGCGAGCACATGTGAAAACTGCTTCGATACATGCCTCATGTCGACGACAAGATCTTCTGAAGCCGGTATCTGCTCATTCGTATTCATCAGAGGATACTCCTGTTCATGCCTGAAGACAATCTCCCTCCCCTCTCATCATGGAAAGGGAAAGGAGTCCACACGTAGAATCTACTTCTCGAATCCTGATTTCGGAAGGATTCCCTGGTCCTTGAGAGAACCGTCCACGATACCCTCATAGATCTCTTCCATTCTGGCAACGACATCGGCTGGGACCTCGCTGTCTCCCATGGTATAGAAATCAGAGAGTCTGATCACTCCTGCCTGTGCGCCGACCAGAACGATCTCAGGTTTGAACTGGTCATCCATCACAGTCTTGATACCCATGTATACGGCATCTCCGATATCCTGAATTGCAGAGAAGGGGACAGTACCGGGAGCGACCTCGTGCTGGTCATCAACATATCCGACAGCATAGATACCGTTCTCTCTCGCAGCATCGATCGTTCCGAAGGCTGCCTGTCCGGTGTTGGAACACAGGACATCCGCTCCCTGTTCGATCATGGCGACTGAGGCTTCCGTGCCTTTCGCAATGTCTACCCAGCTGTCGATGTAGGCCTGAAGGACCTTCACATCCTGGTTTACGTACTGAGCTCCCGCGATAAAGCCGTTCGTCGCATCGACAACCGGCGGGAACTTCTTACCGGCGATGACGCCGACCACGTCACTCTCAGAGATAAGACCTGCGAAGGCTCCTGCGATGAAGCCGCATTCGGGAGTGTTGGGGCGGAAGTTCGCAAGGTTCGGAGCCTGAGCTTTCTGGCCGTTCACTATGATGAATTTGATTTCAGGGTAATCCGGAGCGACATCAACAGCCATTTCACTGAAATCGGCAGAGGTCATCACGATGACATCGAATCCTCTGTCAGCATAGTCCCTGATGGCTGATTCCATGTCCGGGAGCTGGAGATTTTCGGTGTAGGCGCTTTTGAAGCCGTACTCGGCCCTCGCCTTTTCATATCCACGGTAGGAGGACTCACTCCAACCTGCATCATTGATCGAACCGACAAGCAGGAGTGCGACGCGCAGGGCATCACTTCCCTCTTCTTCGGTTTCCTTCGCGCCACCGGCAAAAAGCAGTGTCGTGCTGCAGAGTGCGATAATGATCAGAGCACTCAGAATTTTAGACAGTCCAGTTTTTCTTTTCTTACTCATGTGATTCCTCCACTATGAATCGTACGGAACTTCTCCGCCAGTTGATGGAATCTTATCACTACTTAATTCTTATGACAATATTTTCACTGCAAAATATATTTTTTTTCATGAAAATTTTTATATACACTATACAGATTCGTGAGGATATTATACATTTTTGTAAGAAACTAATTCACTACTACAGAAAAGATCATGCTATACTAGAGCAAATCACGAAAAGAGGATTTTTCATGAAAAACGGCAAAGTAACACTTCAAGACGTTGCACAAGCTTGTAATATTTCAATCTCTACAGTCTCACGTGCCCTGAACGGAACAGCTCCGGTGAACAGGGCTCTTCTGAAACAGATACATCAGACCATCGAAGAGCTGGGATATGTCCATTCCCCCTCAAAGCAGACACGCAAGATGCTGAAGCTGGGTCTCATCATCCCCGATGTTCTGAACCCCTGGCTCGCCGGGGCGATCCATGCGGCCTCCGAAGAGGCGACACGGCAGGAAGTGGCCCTTGCGATTCTGGACGTAACTCAGGATATCGTGAAACAGGAGACGAATCTCCAGGCAGCACGCAAGTGGGGACTGGACGGCCTGATCGTCATCGGAACGAAACTTCCTCCCCAGCGGTATGTCGAGTTCTCCCGGAGGACAGGGATCCCTGTCATGATCTCCCGCCATGTGGAGATTCCCGAACTGCCCTGTATCCTGATCGATTACGAAACCTCGATGCAGCAGGCGGTGAAACATCTTGTATCCCTCGGGCATACACGAATCGCCTGCATGTCAGACCTGCCTGAATGGGATTCCTCCAAGATAAAACTGGAGAGCCTGCAGAAAGCGTTCCGCGAGAACAATCTCACGCTCCCTCCCCATTACTATACCTGGTGTTTCCCCAATATTTCAGAGGGTGCGCAGAGTGCGAACAGACTCCTCAATCTGAGTGAGGCTTCACGTCCTACGGCGATCATCGCCTTCGATGATCTGATAGCTCTCGGAGCCCTATCGGCTGCCGGAAAGAAAGGACTGAAGGTTCCCGAGGATCTTTCCATCATCGGTTTCAACGATATCGAGATCTCCTCCTATACACATCCGCCCCTCACGAGCGTCTCGCTCCCCACCTATCAGATAGGACAGACTCTGGTGAAGAAGATGAGCGAGTCCCTCAAATCAGGCAACCATTCCTCGGGAAGTCTCAAGGAGATCAGCTGTTCTCTGGTCGTGCGGGAATCAACGGGGCAGGCACCTGAGATATAAACCGTCTCTGAGACTTTCACAGAGGTCACACACTCTCTCACCGGCCTTCAAACGATCCACGCGAAGAGAGATCGCTGTTCCGTTTCTGCTGTGTAAGAGGAATTGCGCGTTCAGGTGCTATCAAGTATACTTGTGTCAGGAGACTCCTGGGTGAAGGGGTTCGGGACGTGTAAGTGAGGTTGATGTGCACCTGGATTTTTCAACGACATTCATCATTACGGGAGTCATACTGGGAGCAAGCAGTCTCTCCGTGCTCATCTTCAGCTTTACCCGCAGGGAAAACCTTATCTTCCTCTGGGCTACCGCAGCAGGATTACTCCTCGGCGCGGCGTTTATCCTCGGAGGGTTGAGAGGGGTCATCTCCGACCTGTTCAGTGTCATCGGCATGAATGTGCTGATCCTCCTGGGACTCACCTTCTTCTGCGAACTGTACAGCAGGCTCCTCTCGATCACGTTCCGCCGGCGGTTCCTGCTCTTCCTGAATCCCCTCATCGTACTGTTCTTATTCTACTATTTCACCTTTGTGAGTCCTGACTACGGCTCCCGGGTAATCATCTTCAATATCTCCGTCCTCCTACCTGTTGGGTATTTACTGACGATCCTGCTCACCGCAACCCACAGAACCCAGATAAAATCTCATATGCTTGCGTTCATACCCTTTCTGATCCTGGGAATAATCAGCTTCGCAAAGCTGATACAGCCGGCATTATCAATGGGGACAGAGTTCACCTCCACATTCAACTTCGTCCACAACACTCTCTCCATGCTTACTTCAATCTGGGCGATGCAGTCCTCGGTTCTTCTGGTAGGAAACAGACTCCAAGCCCAGCTTGAGATCGCGGCGTCCACCGACCCCCTTACCCAGACGTATAACAGGCGGTTTCTGCAGGAATCGCTGATGAAGGAACTGGCGGTCTCAGGCAGAACACAGACGAAACTGAGTATCATCATCTGTGATCTGGATCATTTCAAGACGGTGAATGATACCTACGGACATATCATGGGAGATGCAGTGCTTGTGCACACGGTCGGGATCTACAGAAAGAAACTTCGGAAGACAGATTCACTTGCCCGGTACGGTGGAGAGGAATTTCTTTTCGTGCTTCCCTCGACCGGTGGAAAGGAGGCAACAGCTATCGCTCAGGAACTCCGAGCGGCAATGCACAGCTCTCCCTACCTGTATGAGAGCAGAGCAATCCCTCTCACAGCCTCTTTCGGTATAGCAGAGTTTGATACTGAAAACGATGACTTTGATTCGCTCATCCATCGTGCCGACACGGCTCTCTATGAGGCAAAAAAGGAAGGACGTGACCGGGTCTTCTTTCTCAGGGGCTGAGAGATGCGGGTACGCTTCAGTATCTACGGAGTAGTCCAGATGGTGGGCTTCAGGTACTTCACCCTCCGCCATGCCCGTTCCCTTTCGCTCTCAGGCTCTGTACGCAATCTCCCTGACGGAAGCGTGGAAGTCATCGCAGAGGGGAAGAAGGAAGATCTCAACAGCCTGTTCAGTCTGCTGAAGGAGGGACCTCCCGCCTCCCGTGTGAATTATGTTTCGACCGAAGAACTCCCTGCTGACGTTCCACTCGAATCAACCTTCACCATCAGATAATCTACACAGGTGAGTATTGGAGTACACACCACAGATCCTTTTTTTGTTTAGTCCAGTAACCAATATTACATTCTTTTTGGTTGTCAGATTGTACAAATTTACATATATCGAGTGGAAAAGGTGTATGGAAAGACTCTTCGAGGCGTATTATAGACTTCTACACAGCACTCCCATGAATTTTACGAGGGAGATCTCTGCAAGAATATCCTGGGAAGCAAGACTCATCGGCATAAAAGGTTCCCGCGGATGCGGAAAAACCACTCTCTTACTACAGCACATTAAAAGAAATTTCTCGCCAACACAAATCTTTCCCATCTGCTCTCTCCTGCGACTCCTCTACACGGGACACTCGGGGAAACCTTTATCGCTGAACAGGTATCGTTTGTAACTGACCTACGGTACTCGAAACGGAGTGATTTCTTTGTTAACAGTACATATACGATAGAGGCGGGAGGTAGAAACAAGACAAGAAAGCAGCTGCAAGGAGTCCCTGATGCCTACATTGCATCTGATAATATCGAATCAGGATTCGGGAAAACAATACCGATCTGGCTCTTCGGTTTCCTGTACTGAGGATCCTCGACGGCCCCCTAAAGAAGAAATTCCTTTCTACACCCTTCTCTTGTCAGAAATAGTTCTCCCCCCGCTTTCATTTCAAGACAACTTCACGTAGAATGTTGGAGGACATTTTCTACCGGGGGCTGCACATGGACAGAGCACAGAACGCATCACACAATGAAACGTCATCACTGGAAACCTATTTCACCCGTTTCAGAGAAGCCACAGTAGGCTCCGACCTCTCGGTGTATCTGCCGGATACGGGAAAGAAGCAGCCGATGGTCTACGCGGACTGGATTGCTTCGGGACGGCTCTACCGTCCGATTGAGAAGTACATGCAGGAGATAGTCGGTCCTCTCATCGGAAATACCCATACAGAGACCACCTTCACGGGAACCGCGATGACGATGGCGTATCATGAGGCCAGAGACGTCATCCGACGGCACGTCAATGCAGGTGAGGAAGACCTCCTCTTCCTCGTGGGAAACGGCATGACCGGAGCGGTCAACAAGATGCAGCGGATGCTCGGCCTCAGGATTCCCGAAGCCCTCGGCTCGGAAGGAAGAAAGGAGAAGAAACCGGTTGTCCTTATCACCCACATGGAACACCACTCGAACCAGATCACCTGGGAGGAATGTGACGTTGACCTGATCATCGTCCCCTTCGTCCAGGAGACGGGTCTTCCCGATCTTGAAGAACTGGAGAAGATGGCGAAGAGATATGCCGCAGAACGGCCGATGGTGATCGGCTCGTTCACTGCAGGTTCAAACGTCACAGGTATTCTGACTCCGATACATGAGATGGCGGCAATCATTCACCGGTATGGAGGAATCTGTTTCGCCGACTATGCCGCGGCAGCTCCCTACGTCGAGATCGATATGCACCCAAGGGAGGAAGGAACCCACTTTGACGGCATCATGTTCTCTCCCCATAAATTCCTCGGAGGACCGGGAACTTCAGGAGTTCTTCTTCTCTCACGCAGACTGTACCACAACACGATCCCCGACAACCCGGGCGGAGGAACGGTGAGATGGACAAGTCCGTTCGGCCATCACCTGTATATCGAAGATATCGAGACACGGGAGGACGGGGGTACCCCGGGCTTCCTTCAGGCTATCCGCACGGCCCTCACCCTCAAGGTGAAGGAAGAGATGGGGAGTGAGAATATCAGGAAGAGGGAAGAACATCTGATGGATATCATCCTCGACAGGTTTGCTGCCGTACCTGAGATTGCCGTCCTTGAGGGACATAACCGGAACAGGCTCGGAATCATATCCTTCTTCACCCTCGGTGTCCATCACAACCTGATCGTCCGCCTGCTCAATGACCGCTACGGTATCCAGACACGGGGCGGCTGCTCCTGTGCAGGGACCTACGGTCACATCCTCTTCCATATCAACAAGAACTCGAGCAACAGGATCGAAGAAATGATCACCAAAGGAGACCTCTCTGAGAAACCCGGCTGGGTGAGAATATCGGTGCACCCGACCATGACAGACGCTGAGGCAGAGTTTATAGCCTCAGCTGTCATAGAGATCATTCAGAACAGTGAAGAGTGGGGAAAGAGTTATCAGTTCGATAAGCAGTCGGGAGACTTCATCCGCACAAGCGGAGCCTCTCCCGCAGTTCCGGCCCTGATCGAGACCTTCGTTCCCTGAAATTCTCACTTGCGCCCTCCTATTCTGATGGGCTAAGGTGGAAGGAACAGAAGGAGAGAAGATCATATGGAAGAGACAACACGGCCTGACGCGAGACTGCTTGAAGAATTTGCCGCTTTCGAGAAGGAGCGGGAACAGCTCAGGTACACACTCGGTGAGATCGGGGGACAGAAATTCTCCCGAAAAGACAACTGGATCAACGGTATCTTCCTTGCCCTGATCGTGATCCTTGTCTGCCTTGACCTGTTCACCGAGATCCTCCACTGGAGAATATCATTGGAGATAGGACTCTTCCTGGTCTCCTTCAAGATCGTATTTATGATCCACTCCCAGCAGAAGGTCAATCACTTCCAGTTCTGGATCCTCAACTCCATCGAATTCCGAATGAACGA